>NZ_BAAGYY010000026.1:0-5244 GCF_054779015.1 Flindersiella endophytica | reverse complement strand
GCGTGGAGGAAAGTAAGAATATGTGTGGTGACAAGCCCTCGGCCTATTAGTACCGGTCAGCTCCACACGTCTTATGGTCCGTGCTTCCACTTCCGGCCTATCAACCCAGTGGTCTGCTGGGGGCCTTACCCGGTTAACCCGGTGGGAGACCTCATCTTGAAGCGTGCTTCCCGCTTAGATGCCTTCAGCGGTTATCACTCCCGAACGTAGCCAACCAGCCGTGCTCCTGGCGGAACAACTGGCACACCAGAGGTTCGTCCATCCCGGTCCTCTCGTACTAGGGACAGCCCTTCTCAAGTCTCCTACGCGCGCAGCGGATAGGGACCGAACTGTCTCACGACGTTCTAAACCCAGCTCGCGTGCCGCTTTAATGGGCGAACAGCCCAACCCTTGGGACCTGCTCCGGCCCCAGGATGCGACGAGCCGACATCGAGGTGCCAAACCATGCCGTCGATATGGACTCTTGGGCAAGATCAGCCTGTTATCCCCGGGGTACCTTTTATCCGATAAGTTACGGCGCTTCCACACGCCACCGTAAGATCACTAGTCCCGACTTTCGTCCCTGCTCGACCTGTCAGTCTCACAGTCAAGCTCCCTTGTGCACTTACACTCGCCATCTGATTGCCAACCAGATTGAGGGAACCTTTGGGCGCCTCCGTTACATTTTGGGAGGCAACCGCCCCAGTTAAACTACCCATCAGGCACTGTCCCTGAACCAGATCATGGTCCGAGGTTAGACAGCCAATACGATCAGAGTGGTATTTCAAGATTGACTCCACCCGAACTAGCGTCCAGGCTTCACAGTCTCCCACCTATCCTACACAAATCGAACCGACCACCAATACCAAACTATAGTGAAGGTCCCGGGGTCTTTCCGTCCTGCTGCGCGTAACGAGCATCTTTACTCGTAATGCAATTTCGCCGAGTCCATGGTTGAGACAGCGCCCAAGTCGTTACGCCATTCGTGCAGGTCGGAACTTACCCGACAAGGAATTTCGCTACCTTAGGATGGTTATAGTTACCACCGCCGTTTACTGGCGCTTAAGTTCTCAGCTTCGACCCCGAAGGGTCTAACCGGTCCCCTTAACGTTCCAGCACCGGGCAGGCGTCAGTCCGTATACATCGTCTTGCGACTTCGCACGGACCTGTGTTTTTAGTAAACAGTCGCTTGGGCCTGGTCTCTGCGGCCATCCACGCCTTGGACAGCAAGTGTCCGAACGCTTCAGGCCCCCCTTCTCCCGAAGTTACGGGGGCATTTTGCCGAGTTCCTTAACCACGGTTCGCTCGATCGCCTCGGTATTCTCTACCTGACCACCTGTGTCGGTTTAGGGTACGGGCGGCTCTGTTCCTCGCTAGAGGCTTTTCTCGACAGCATAGGATCACTCAGTTCGTCTCAATCGACTCCGCATCAGGTCTCAGGCACATGAGGCACGGATTTACCTACACCTCGCCCTACACCCTTACCCGCGGACAACCATCGCCGCGGATGAGCTACCTTCCTGTGTCACCCCATCGCTTGCCTACTACCGGATCGGGTCACCCGCTCCACCACAAACCACCCGAAGGCGATCCACAGTTTCAGGGGCTTAGCATCACCGGCCTCAACATGGGCGGAACAACGCCGGTACGGGAATATCAACCCGTTGTCCATCGACTACGCCTGTCGGCCTCGCCTTAGGTCCCGACTTACCCAGGGCGGATTAGCCTGGCCCTGGAACCCTTGGTCATTCGGCGGAAGGGTTTCTCACCCTTCTTTCGCTACTCATGCCTGCATTCTCACTCGTATAGCATCCACGACTAGGTCACCCTGCCGCTTCACACGCCACACGACGCTCCCCTACCCACCCACACACCTAGACCCACCTTTCAAGAAGGCGGGCCGGGTTATTGTGTGAGTGCCACAGCTTCGGCGGTTTGCTTGAGCCCCGCTAAATTGTCGGCGCAGAATCACTTGACCAGTGAGCTATTACGCACTCTTTCAAGGGTGGCTGCTTCTAAGCCAACCTCCTGGTTGTCTCTGCAACTCCACATCCTTTTCCACTTAGCAAACGCTTAGGGGCCTTAGCTGGTGATCTGGGCTGTTTCCCTCTCGACTATGAAGCTTATCCCCCACAGTCTCACTGCCGCGCTCTCACCTACCGGCATTCGGAGTTTGGTTGATTTCGGTAAGCTTGTAGGCCCCCTAGACCATCCAGTGCTCTACCTCCGGCAGGAAACACGCGACGCTGCACCTAAATGCATTTCGGGGAGAACCAGCTATCACGGAGTTTGATTGGCCTTTCACCCCTATCCACAGGTCATCCCCCAACTTTTCAACGTTGGTGGGTTCGGGCCTCCACACGGTCTTACCCGCGCTTCACCCTGCCCATGGATAGATCACTCCGCTTCGGGTCTAGAGCATGCGACTCAAACGCCCTATTAGGACTCGCTCTCGCTACGGCTACCCCACACGGGTTAACCTCGCCACACACCACTAACTCGCAGGCTCATTCTTCAAAAGGCACGCCATCACCCACCCAGCCACAAGGACTGCCAGGCTCTGACGGATTGTAAGCACACGGTTTCAGGTACTATTTCACTCCCCTCCCGGGGTACTTTTCACCTTTCCCTCACGGTACTGGTCCGCTATCGGTCACCAAGGAGTATTTAGGCTTAGCGGGTGGTCCCGCCAGATTCACACAAGGTTTCTCGGGCCCCGTGCTACTTGGGAAAACACTCACGAGCCGATACCTTACGTCTACGGGGGTCACACCCTCTATGCCAGCCCATTCAAGGCCTTCGACTTCAGCATCAGTTTCTCACTCGTCACCAGGTCAGCAGCCCTGATCGAATGCTCCCACAACCCCACGCAGGCAACACCTGCCAGCTATCACACCTACGCGGTTTAGCCTCATCCGCTTTCGCTCGCCACTACTAACGGAATCACAATTGTTTTCTCTTCCTGTGGGTACTGAGATGTTTCACTTCCCCACGTTCCCTCCGCACGCCCTATATATTCAGACGACGGTAACTGGACACAACTCCAGCTGGGTTACCCCATTCGGACATCCCCGGATCAACGCTCGGTTGCCAACTCCCCAGGGCTTATCGCAGGCTCCAACGTCCTTCATCGGCTCTTGGTGCCAAGGCATCCACCGTATGCTCTTAGTAGCTTGTCAAACACCACAAAGACACTTACAAAAACAAGATGCTCGCGTCCACTATGCAGTTCTCAAAATACGGGCAGAAACCCCCTCCACAAACCCGCTGACCAACCACCAAAAGGAGCCGGCAGTACGAGAAGAAGAAGGCCCACAAAGAAAAACCAGAAACCCCAAAAAAAGGGGAGCCCGATCCCTCAGGACCCAACAGCGTGCCACAACACCCCACCAGCATCACAACAAGCGTTCCACGCCCCAACCCCAAAGAGAAGAAGCAGTACTAACCGTTGATCCACCAACAGAATGCCTAAAGTCAATGTTCTACTCACATGAGCAAACCGCCTGAGAACACTCGCCTCAGAAACGGCGCCCTGGACAACCCGGCCAAAACCGTAGCCGCCAGTGACTGCTCCTTAGAAAGGAGGTGATCCAGCCGCACCTTCCGGTACGGCTACCTTGTTACGACTTAGTCCTAATCGCCAGCCCCACCTTCGACAGCTCCACCCCTTACGGGTTAGGTCACTGGCTTCGGGTGTTGCCGACTTTCATGACTTGACGGGCGGTGTGTACAAGGCCCGGGAACGTATTCACCGCAGCGTTGCTGATCTGCGATTACTAGCGACTCCAACTTCACGGGGTCGAGTTGCAGACCCCGATCCGAACTGAGGCCGGCTTTTTGGGATTCGCTCCACCTCACGATTTCGCAGCCCTTTGTATCAGCCATTGTAGCATGTTTGCAGCCCTGGATGTAAGGGGCATGATGACTTGACCTCATCCCCACCTTCCTCCGAGTTGACCCCGGCAGTCTCCTATGAGTCCCCGGCATGACCCGCTGGCAACATAGGACGAGGGTTGCGCTCGTTGCGGGACTTAACCCAACATCTCACGACACGAGCTGACGACAGCCATGCACCACCTGTGCAGGACCCTTACGGACCCGACATCTCTGCCGGATTTCCCTGCATGTCAAACCCAGGTAAGGTTCTTCGCGTTGCCTCGAATTAAGCAACATGCTCCGCCGCTTGTGCGGGCCCCCGTCAATTCCTTTGAGTTTTAGCCTTGCGGCCGTACTCCCCAGGCGGGGCGCTTAATGCGTTAGCTGCGGCACGGAAGACGTAGAAAGCCTCCCACACCTAGCGCCCAACGTTTACGGCGTGGACTACCAGGGTATCTAATCCTGTTCGCTCCCCACGCTTTCGCTCCTCAGCGTCAGGTAAGGCCCAGAGAGCCGCCTTCGCCACCGGTGTTCTCCCAGATATCTGCGCATTCCACCGCTACACCTGGGGTTCCACTCTCCCCTGCCTACCTCTAGTCTGCCCGTATCGAAAGCAGTCCCGAAGTTAAGCCTCGGAATTTCACTTTCGACGCGACAAACCGCCTACGAGCCCTTTACGCCCAATAATTCCGGACAACGCTCGCACCCTACGTCTTACCGCGGCTGCTGGCACGTAGTTGGCCGGTGCTTCTTCTGCAGGTACCGTCACTTCCGCTTCGTCCCTGCTGAAAGAGGTTTACAACCCGAAGGCCGTCATCCCTCACGCGGCGTTGCTGCGTCAGGCTTCCGCCCATTGCGCAATATTCCCCACTGCTGCCTCCCGTAGGAGTCTGGGCCGTGTCTCAGTCCCAGTGTGGCCGGTCGCCCTCTCAGGCCGGCTACCCGTAATAGCCTTGGTAGGCCGTTACCCCACCAACAAGCTGATAGGCCGCGAGCCCATCCCCAACCACTAACACTTTCCAACCCACACCATGCGGCGCAGATTCATATCCGGTATTAGACCCAGTTTCCCAGGCTTATCCCAAAGTTGAGGGCAGGTTGCTCACGTGTTACTCACCCGTTCGCCGCTCGAGTACCCCGAAGGGCCTTTCCGCTCGACTTGCATGTGTTAAGCACGCCGCCAGCGTTCGTCCTGAGCCAGGATCAAACTCTCCGTTGAAGAACTTCGAATTCAAACCCGACATACAACTCAATGAAGAGTCATCGTCAAAGGAATCCCTCAGCAACACACGGCACAACCAACCAAACGGTCAGCCACACACGTGCACCACCAGGGGGCGTTTGTGCATTGACTATTAGCACGCTGTTGAGTTCTCAAGAATCGGACGC
>NZ_BAAGYY010000025.1:0-627 GCF_054779015.1 Flindersiella endophytica | reverse complement strand
TCCACGATCGCTCGGGCGCACCAGCATGCGGCCGGGGCGCGGAAAAGGGGGATCTGCAGGTCGAGCCACCCGGCGGCGAGGATGACGTCGGTGGGACCGAGCCGGCTGATCACGGGTTGGGTCGCTCACGTGGCGGGTTGACCACCAAGCTGCATCTGAGCTGTGAGCAAGGCCGCAAGCCGCTGTCGATCCTGATCACCGCCGGGCAGCGCGGCGACAGCCCGCAGTTTGAGGCGGTGGTGGAGGGCATCAGCGTGCCGCGTTCCACCGGTGGTGGGCGTCCACGCTGCCGGCCTGACCACGTGTTGGCCGACAAGGCCTACAGCTCCCGCGCCAACCGGGCCTACCTGCGTCGCCGCGGCATCAAGGCCACCATCCCCCAGCCAGCTGACCAGATCGGTCACCGTAAGAACCGCGGCAGCGCGGGCGGCAGACCACCCGCCTTCGATCCCGAGGCCTACAAGCAGCGCCACGCCGTCGAATGCGGCATCAACCTGCTCAAACAACACCGCGCCCTAGCCACCCGATACGACAAACTCGCCGTCCGTTACCTGGCCACCGTCTACATCGCCGCCATCAACATCTGGCTCCGCGAACTCGAACGACACTTATGAGACACGGCCTAGC
>NZ_BAAGYY010000024.1:117220-966075 GCF_054779015.1 Flindersiella endophytica | reverse complement strand
TTTGGCGGCCTTGACCCGCGCCACTTGGCCCTTGCCGGCATCGGCCGGTGCCGGCGGGTCAGGGACGCCGGTTACCCGGTCGATCGGCACAGGCGTGCCATCCAAGAACACGAAGTTGTTTTTCGACCACGCCTGCTGCCACAGCGCCTCGAGCAGGCTGGGTGCCTGCTCGGCCAGCAGCCGGACTCCTTCCTGGACGTACCGCCATGCCGTAGCGGTGCCGACCTTGAACGCGTCCGCGACCTGCTCAAACGGCTCGTTCTTGAACAGGTGCACCAACACCAGCAGCGCCTGCCTGCCCGGGCTCAGCCGCCGCCACCGCGACCCGATCGCCTTCTGGTGCCCACCGATCAGCCCAGCAAGGAAGGACACATACTCACCCGGCAACGCCAAACTGGCAGGACAAGACAACACGAGGCCCTCCCGGCACGATGTGACTTCGACAATCACCTCAACTACCGGGAGGGCCTTGCTACGTCACGCACCAGCACACCCCAAGCCACGATGAAAAAGGCTCATTCGGTGGCCGGCGGCGGGACGCGGTGGTAGCCGTACATGTCGTCGGAACGGTGGTTGACGTAGACGACCCGGCCGTCGGGATCGGTGACCTGCAAGGAGTGGCCGTACGACTCGTCGATGATGCGCGCGTCGGCGTATCCCGCGTCCTGCAGGCGTTTGCACAACGTCTCGAGCGGCTCGTCGGTCTCGAACGCGAGCTCGTCGGTGCCGGCCTGGTCGGCGGGCGCCTCGTGCAGCGCGACCAGACCCTGCGCGCTGCTGTTGAAGTCGACCCAGTTCCCCGCGTCCGCGGAGATGCGCGGCTGGAAACCCAGGGTTTCAAGGAATGCCCGCATCTGCGGCATCTTGTCCGTGTAGCGGATCGGGCAGGCGGAGATCATCGAGTCGCCTCCTTTTCGTCGAGATAGTCCTGCAGTACGCGTTCGACCAGGACGCTGAGCGAGAGCTGCTCGTCGATCGCGCGATGCTTGACCCGCGTCACGAGCTCGCGCGGCAGGTAGACGTTGAACTGCACTTTCTGTGGCGCTGCCATGGCTAGAATGCTAGCAACGGGCGCCGTCACGCTACGCGGGTGGCGTGGACAAACCCGTTTCCATTTCTGCGCGAGTGGTAGGTATTCTCAAGCGATTCCTGAAAACCGCGCCGACTCCGGCCGGTTCCCTGCACCGCGCGACGAGGAGTGCGCCGTGATCCTGCGGATGTCGACAATGTTCCTGCGAACCCTGCGCGAGGATCCTGCCGACGCCGAAGTGCCAAGCCACCGCCTGCTCGTCCGCGCCGGCTACGTCCGGCGGACCGCTCCCGGCATCTACTCCTGGCTGCCGCTCGGCTGGCGCGCCTACCGCAACGTCGAGCGCGTCGTACGCGAGGAGATGGACGCCGCCGGCTTCCAGGAGATCCACCTGCCGGCGTTGCTGCCGCGCGAACCGTACGAAAAGACGAATCGCTGGACGGAGTACGGCGACGACATCTTCCGGATCAAGGACCGCAGGGGCAACGACATGTTGCTCGGCCCGACCCACGAGGAGATCTTCGCCCTGCTGGTGAAGGACCTCTACACCTCCTATCGCGACCTGCCGCTGTCGATCTACCAGATCCAGTGGAAGTTCCGCGACGAGGCGCGGCCGCGGGCAGGCATCCTGCGCGGGCGGGAGTTCGCGATGAAGGACTCCTACTCCTTCGACGTCGACGACGACGGGCTGGTCGAGTCGTACGGCAAGCACCGGGTGGCGTACCAGAAGACGTTCGACCGGCTCGGCGTCGAGTACGTCATCGTGCGCGCGATCTCCGGCGCGATGGGCGGCTCGCTGAGTGAGGAGTTCCTGGCGCCCGCCGACGTGGGCGAGGACACCTACGTTCGCTGCACCGACTGCGACTACGCCAGTAACACGGAGGCGGTCGAGGTGCCGATCCCGGATCCGACGCCGTTGGACGGGCTGCCCGACGCGCATGTCGAGGACACGCCGAACACGCCGACGATCCAGACACTGGTCGACCTGCTCAACTCGCGCCCGGCGCTGAAGCGGGCGGACCGCCCCTGGCAGGCGTCCGACACGTTGAAGAACGTCGCGGTGAAGGTCCTGTCGCCGACCGGCGAGACGTCGGTGCTCGTGATCGGCGTACCCGGCGACCGGGAGGTCGACGGCAAGCGCCTGGACGCACAGCTCTATCCCGCGACGCATCAGCCGCTGACCGATGACGACTTCGCGGCGCTGCCGGAGCTCGTCCGCGGCTACATCGGGCCGCAGGCGCTGGGTGAGGCGAAGGGCATCCGGTACCTCGTCGACCCGCGGATCGTTCGCGGCAGTCGCTGGGTCACCGGCGCCAACGAGCCCGGCAAGCACGTCGTCGACCTGACCGCCGAGCGCGACTTCGAGCCGGACGGCACGATCCTCGCGGCGGAGATCCGGGAGGGCGACCCGTGTCCGCGCTGCAAGGCGCCGTTGACGATGGCCCGCGGCATCGAGATCGGGCACATCTTCGCGCTCGGGCGCAAGTACGCCGAGACGTTCGACCTCAAGGTGCTCGACGAGAACGGCGAGCAGGTTGTGGTGACGATGGGCTCGTACGGCATCGGCATCAGCCGGCTGCTCGGCGTCATCGCCGAGAACAACCACGACGGCAAGGGACTGGTCTGGCCGCGCGAGGTCAGCCCGGCCGACATCCACATCGTCGCTACCGGCAAGAGCGGTGAACCGTTCGAGGCCGCGGAGCGGCTGGCTGAGGAGCTGTCCGCCCGCGGGGTCGTTGTACTGCTCGACGATCGGCGTGGTGCGAGTGCGGGCGAGAAGTTCAACGACGCCGACCTGATCGGCGTACCCACGATCGTGGTGTGCGGCCGGCGGATCGTCGACGGCAAGGTCGAGATCAAGGACCGGCGCACCTCCGAGCGGATCGACGTCGATCTCGACCAGGCCGTCGAGCAGTTGCTGGAGGCGATCCGCGGCTAGGGAGCGTGTGCCGTGGGCGCTCCCTGGCCACGGCACGGCCTACTTCGGTTGCGCTGCCAGCTATCCCCTGATCGCACCGTTGTCGGCGTACTCGACGTTGTGGACGCGCAGATGGAACGCCTGCGGCTCGTTCGAAATCGTCTTCCAGAGCTCCTTGAACGACAGGAAGCCGGTGTAGGTGGCCAGACAGCTGCCGGCCCGCGGTGGCGGTCCCGGTGATACCGACAACCGCGGCCCCCACCGCCAGGCTCGACACCAGCATCCGGCGCCCAAAGCGCATGACGTTCATGCTCGTTCCCTCCCTGTCAACCGAGCTGCGACACAGCAACACACGGAGGGGCTTCTCCGGAGGTTCGAC
The DNA here is from genome assembly GCF_054779015.1 of Flindersiella endophytica. Classification (NCBI taxonomy): domain Bacteria; kingdom Bacillati; phylum Actinomycetota; class Actinomycetes; order Propionibacteriales; family Nocardioidaceae; genus Flindersiella; species Flindersiella endophytica. The sequence continues at coordinate 962,748 of NZ_BAAGYY010000024.1, read as the reverse complement.
TGCGAGTCAGGCCTGACCTGAACCGGACGGCGCCTCGGAGATCATCCAGATGTGGCCGAACGGGTCTCGCAGCCGCCCGCCGCGACCGCCCTCCTCGTTGTCGGCGATGGGGTAGACCACGGTGGCGCCGGCCTGCGTCATGCGCTCGGCTACGGCATCGACGTCGTCGATGTGGAGATAGAGGAGCACCGGCGAGCCGCCGATCGTGAGCGGCGACTTGTCGCCGTTCTCGTCCTTGAGGTTGAAGTGCGCGTCGCCGATCGCGAGCTCGGCGTGGGCGATCTTGCCCTGGTTGTCGGCGTACCTCGAGATCTCCTTGGCGCCGAACACGTGCCGGTAGAACTCGATCGCCTGGCTCGCGCCGCGGATCACCAGGCGGGGTTGCAGTGCGGCCTTCGTTGAGTCGGTCATGCTCTCATCTTGGGCCGGTGGGGGTGTTGCGGGCTTGGAGAAAATGGTCAGCCGGTGAGCGGCACGTGGTTGTGCTCACCGGGCCCGCGGGGGACGTACGCGGTGGGAGTGAGGCCGGTGAGCGACTTGAAGTCGTTGACGAAGTGGGCCTGGTCGAAGAATCCGTGCTCGCAGGCGACGCGAGCCCAGTCCGGGTCCTGGACGCCCTCGATCGAGGTGAGGACGCGCTGCAGCCTGCGGACCCGGGCGAACCGCTTCGGCGGCAGGCCGAGCTGCTCGGTGAAGTCCCGGACGAACCGTTTCGGCGTCCATCCGAGGTCGTCGACGACGGTTCTGACGGCCGAGCCGTGCTCGAGCGCCTTGACGGCGTAGCCGATCGCGGGGTCGGGCTCCCACTCGCGCCCGGCCGTGGAGTTGAGGAGCCGGTCGGCCAGTAACGCCTCGGCCAGGTCGAGCCGGCTGTCGGGCGTCGGGCTTTCCAGCAGGCGTTCGCGGAACTCGTGGGCAGCTCGTCCCCAGAGAGCACCGGCATCGACGAGGCGGCCGGCGGTCTCGGCGGCCTGTGCGCCGAAGAAGGGGTACGCCCCGCCGAAGGTGAAGTTGATGCTGAGGATCGTGCGCATGTCGCCGGTGTCGGCGACCGTGGGCTGGTGGCTGGCGCCGCCGAATCCGATACCGGAGATCTCGCTTCCGATGGGGACGCCGTGCGCGTTCGTCTTCTCGTACGCCCAGAAGCGGTCGTCGTAGAGGTTGATCATCAGGTCCTGACCGCCGCCGGGCAAGATCATCTCGTGCCGGTGGGGTACGGCGTCCTCGCTGTAGCCCAGCCGGCGGACGAACGGGATCAGCGCCGGTGTTCGCGGTGGGCGGGCGAGGGATCGCATCTGACCAGGGTAGACCGGTTACAGGGCCTCGAGCAGCTGGTCGCAGTGGGTCAGCAGGCGCTGCCTCAGCTCGCGGGCGCGGTCGGCGAAGGCGCGCTGCTGCCTGGCGTAGATCGCCTTGCCATCGGCTGTTTCGATCCGGACGGGCGGGTAGCCGAGCGCGCTGAGGTCGTACGGCGAGGCGCGCATGTCGAGCGTACGGATCTGCCTGGCGAGCTCGAAGCTGTCGGCGACGAGTTCGGAGGGTACGAGCGGGGCGAGTTTGTACGCCCACTTGTAGATGTCCATGTTGGCGTGCAGGCAGCCGCCCTGCTCGAGGTCGGCCTGGGTGCCGCGGCGTGGCTGCAGGGTGTTGCGCGGGCGGGCGTCATCGGTGAAGAAGCGGAACGCGTCGAAGTGGGAGCAGCGGATGCGGTGCTGTTCGACCGTTCGGTCGGTTTCGGCTGGACCGAGGCGGAGCGGCCAGGCGTTGTGGCGTACCTCTTCTGCCTGCTGGCGGTAGACCATCGCCCACTCGTGCAGACCGAAGCAGCCGAAGTGGGCCGGGCGGGAGAGGGTTGCTTCGAGCAGGCGGTGGGTCCAGCGGATGCTGTCCTTACGTTCGACGGCGTAGGCGTGGTCGAGGGTGACGCCTCGTGGAGTCTCGACGTAGCCCTTGCGGGCCGTGAACTCGCGGGCTGTCTCGCCCTGGAGTGTCGTGCCCCAGCCTGGGTGCCAGCGGCGGAGCCTCGCCGGGCGGTGGGAGTAGTAGGTGAACAGGAAGTCCTCGACGGGATGCGCCTCGCCGCGCCGGGCGCGCTCGAGGTGCGGCCCGATCCAGGCGTCGACCCGCCGCTCGTGCGCCGCGCGGCGGGCGTGCCAGGCGGACTCGTCGAGGATGGCGTTCACGCATTTCACGGTACGGCGGGACTGCCAGCGGGCTCTGCCGGGGCGGGGATGGCGGCGTGAACCGTGCGTACTCCGAGCAACCCGGCGAACGCGATCATGCCGAGCCCGGCCAGCACGTCCGCGATCCGGATGATCCGCGGCCCGGCCGCCCGCCGCGTGACCGCGACAATGCCGGCGAGAACGCTCATCCAGGCGAGACTGCCGATCCCGACACCGGTCACCATCGGCACGGGGCTCGCGTTCGCCCCGGTCTGCGCCGCGGCGAACACAGCGGCCCACGACGCGATGGTGAGCGGGTTCGACGCGGTGCCGGCGACCGAGGTGAGGAACGCCCGGCGGGGGCTCGCCACCTCAGCAGCCGTCTCGAGCCCGGCGCGTACGCGGAACGCACTGTGCAACGTTCTGATCCCGATCGCGAGCAACACCACCGCACCCGCGATGCCCAGGCCGATCCGCAGCGCATCGATGGTGAGCAGGGGAGCAGCGCCGGCCGCCCCGAGCGCGGCGTAGGCGGCATCGATGCACGCCACGCCCGCGCCGATCGCAAGGCCGACCTGAACGCCGGAACGCAACGTGGATCGAATCAGGAACAGGGACATGGGGCCAAGTTGCAGGGCCACGAAGAACCCCAAGCTGATGCCGATCGCTACGTCACGCATCGCCCAAGCGTCGCCGGGCCCGGCGGGACAAGGCAACTGGTTAAGCCGATCCGACCCGCCTGAACCATTGCGGCACCCGTGCCGTCTCGCCGGTGAGGGGAATGGCGATCCGGGTTGTCTCGCCGTCGCGGCTCACACCGATGTCGAGTACGTCGCCGGCGTTCAGGCGAACGATCTCGGGGTACCTCGGCAGGTCGATGGTCTCGCCCTCGCGGAGGCCGGCGCGGTCGGCGGCTCCACCAGGGACCAGCCCTCGGACCCGGCGCGTCAGGAACGTGGACGGGTCGAATCCCACGTCGAGTACCGGCACCTGGACCTCCTTGCTTTCGAACCGTGGTCCGAAGCAGTCCTTCCCGGCTACCTCTCCGCCGGTGAGAACCAGGGCGTCGAGGATCGGCATCTCGGCGCCGGGCAACACGTCCTCGACGCTGGCGCACCACTCCTGGACACCGACGCGTTCGCCGGTCCGCCGGCGTCGTACGACTGCACGGACGATGTCGTCGACGGACTGGCGGTCGGAGGTCGCCCGCCGGAGGCGTTCGTCCAGATCTGCCAGGTAGAACATGCCGCGTGCGTAGGGAAGCCTGTGCGCGAGGAAGTCCGAGAAGAACTGCTGCTGTGCCTCCCGGATCGTGAGGTCGCGACGGGGATTCGCGTAGCACTCCCGGGCCTCGAGGTTGACCGCACCCAGGAACGCTTCCTCCTCGAGCATGCCTTCGCGGAACGGAAGAACGAGCGAGTAGTAGTCGGCCGCCCCTTCGACGAACCAGGTCACGTCTTCGGCCGGGCCGTCCAGGCGTAGCCATTCGTGGACGAGCTCGTGGGCGATCGTTTCGTACAGCGACGCCTCGTCGGGCGGATTGGCGGGGTTCATCGCCATCACGAAGGACGCCGGGTGGGCGGAGGCGTTGACGCCTCGGTGCGGGTGCGTGCGCAGGAAGACGCGGTAAGGATGCGCCGGTGCGCCGAACGCCTCGGACATCACCTGGTATGTCCGTCCCAGCCGCGTGGCGAAGGCCTCGACGTCGATACCTGGAGCGGTCAGCCACCAGGTCGACAGCTCACCATCGCGGTGATGGTGGCCTGTCAGGTCGCCGCACATGACGTATGTGTCGCCCAGGAGCTCCAGCCCTGTGCCTGTCAGCCCGCTGTCGCTCTCACCCAGGCTGGAGACGGCCATCCAGCTGCCGGGGACGCCGTCTCGCCCGGCGGGTCTGTCCCAGCGCAACTCGAACGTGAGGTCCTCCGGTGCGGGCGGAAGTACCAGGAAGCACTTCAGAGCCCCCGAGAGTCCGACACCTTCCCCGCGAAGCTCGAGCGGCGGGGTCGCGGGTCGTGGCTCCGCGATGACGGGCTCCGCCAGATACGACACCTCGACTGGTCCGACGGTCGAGCGCTCGACACACCAACAGCGTTGGGGCTCGCCACCCTCGCCGTCGATCGTCTGTGCGGCGAGCGGGACAGGCCCACCCTCGTCCGTCGCCGACACGGCACCATCCTCGAGTTGGAGCGTGGGCGCTCCGGCGATGGAGAGGGGCAGCTGTCCGAGCGGCTCGCCGGCGTTGACTACGGCATCGTCCAACCGCCATCGCACCAAGACTCCGCGCGGATCCACCGCCAGAGTCACCACCAGATGTGCCATCACCCTCCTCGGTTCGGGCGGGCCGACCCACCCGCTGGCTCCCATCCAACCTCTCCGACCGCGCAGACTCTGCCCGATCCCTGACGCAGGCCCGCGATGGCAGATGGTGCCGCCGAGCGGCCGTGGCGGATGCGCTTGTCCGGTTGGACAGCGGCGTGCGGTCGTAGCCGGCACCGCTCGCTTCGCGCTCGGATGAGCGCCGGCGCCGCCGCCTGCGCGGGTGGAGGTCCGGCAGGTCAACGGCCGGCGGTACTGCGGCCGCGATGGTGTGTGGCCGCGATGGTGCGGCCGCTGGCGGTGCCCCGCAGTCACGGCTCTGGTGGTGCGCGGAGGGCGGCCGCCATGGCAGTGGCGGATGGCGCTTGTCCCGTTGAGGAGCGAGGTGCGTTCGTCGATGGCAGTGCTGCTTTGCGCTCGGATGAGCGCCGGGTGCCGTCGCTCGCGTGGTGCAGCTACGCGGGCACGGTGGTCTGGCCAGCGGTGCGGCTTTGCTTGTGCGCGGCCGGCGGGCGGCGGCTAGCTGTGGTTGCTCATGCGCACTCCTTTCTCTGTTCGGGTCTGCGTTCGTGCCAGGCGGTGGTGGCCACCGGGGTGAGGACGGCAGTGGAGACGGTGGTGAGTACGGCGGCGGGGCGGCAGCTCAACTCCTCCGGCACCACGCGGACGACCGTGAGGCCGGCTTGGCTCGACAGGCGGTGGGTTTCGGCGCGTACGGCGAGGGCGGAGTCCGCGGTCAGGGACCAGCCGGAGGTGTCGAGGGCTACGGCCACGCCGCGGTCGGGCCACCAGGCCACTGGACGGCCGGGGAGGTCGGGCTCGAACACGGCCGGCGGTAGGCGGGCGCGTTCGAGCATGGAGCGGAGGTTGCCACGTGCGGTCAGGCGGGCGCCCTCGCAGAACTCGCCGAAGACGTGGCGGGGGAGGCGGAGACCGCGGCCGTCTGCGAGGCGGAGTTCGTTGGCGAGTTCGCCCACTGTGCACCGTGGGTGCGCGCTGGCCTGCTTCAGCAGCGCATGGATCACGTCCGCTCCTTTCAGCCGGCGTACGGCGTCGACTACCGCACGGGCCGGGAGCGTGCACGGGAGGCCGTCCTTCCAACGGTGGGCCGGCATCCGGCGGCTGGAGCGCTGGACGACGACGTAGGCGGTGGATGTCCTTCTTCGGCGAGGTGGTGTGAGCAGGTGGACCTCCCATTCGACGGGCAGGCGTCGCATGCCGTGCAGGCGCAGGGCGGTGAGACCGGTCAGCAACGCGCCCGCTCCGGCGTATCGGAGGGCCGCGCGCCTGCGGTCTCGTACGGTCGGGGTGCGTTCGGCGGTGAACACGACACCGGGCAGGAGCTTGCGCCAGACCGGCGGCCAGTCGGACTCGGCGCTGCCCGCGCCGCAGCGCACCAGTTCGGCGACACGGACGACGCCGCCGGAGCGACGGATCAGGGCGTCGAGCCGGTCGGGTGGCTGGTGGTGCGATGCGTGCGAGGGCATGCGGGAAGAGTGGACGATTCCGGCCAAGATCGCGAGTGGGGCGTCGAAAGCTGTGGAAATCGCCAACCTGTGGAGGGGAATCGGCCACGGGCGGCCACCGGATCGCCTTGCCTGCTTGGGTGCGAAGGCTGGAGCACCGCGGCGGTGAGGGTAAGCTGCCGAACGCTCGTAGACGGTTCGAAGAAGGCAGGACGACTTGCGCATCGCACGGTTCAGCGTTGGCGACGATATCCACTTCGGCGTGGTCGAAGGCGAGCCCGAGCCGGCCGTGATCTCGGTCGTCGAGGGCGATCCGCTCTATCGCGAAGTGCAGCCGACCGGCGAGAAGTTCCCGCTCGCCGACGTACGGCTGCTGGCGCCGGTCATCCCGCGCAGCAAAGTGATCGGCGTCGGCCGCAACTACGCCGAGCACGCCGCGGAGCTCGGCAACGAAGTCCCGCAGAGCCCGCTGATCTTCCTCAAGCCGAACACCTCGGTCGTCGGGCCGCTGGACGGCATCGTCTATCCCGACCAGACGCAGAACCTCCACTACGAAGGCGAGCTCGCCGTCGTCATCGGCCGCATCTGCCGCGACGTACCCGCCGAGCGCGTCAACGAAGTCATCTACGGCTACACCTGCGCCAACGACGTGACCGCGCGCGACCTGCAGAAGCCGGACGGCCAGTGGTGGCGCGCCAAGGGCTTCGACACGTTCTGCCCGCTCGGCCCGTGGATCGTCACGGAACTGGACGCCGAGGACATCGCGCTGACCACCACGCTCAACGGCGAGACCCGGCAGTCGGGACGCACGTCGCAGCTGATCTTCGACATTCCGTACCTCATCGAGTACGTCAGCTCCGTCATGACCCTGCTGCCCGGCGATGTGATCCTGACTGGAACGCCCGCCGGCGTCGGCCCCATGCAGGTCGGCGACGAGGTGTCGGTGACGGTCGAGGGAGTGGGCACGCTGACCAACCGGGTGACAGGTCAGGGCTGAGGTTCGCCGCCAAAGGCAACCCGGTTGGGTTCGCCGGCAGGCCTCGGGTATTCTCTACGAGGCTCGCGCAGCACGGCGAGGCGATGGGGTATGGGGTAATTGGCAGCCCGACTGGTTCTGGCCCAGTTAGTCTAGGTTCGAGTCCTGGTACCCCAGCGCGTTGGACGCTTCCGGTACATCCGGTAGAGTCCAGCAGCGCCGGATAAGGCGTAGAGGTAAGTGCAAGGTCATGGCCCCGTTGTGTAGTGGCCTAGCACGCCGCCCTCTCAAGGCGGTAGCGCGGGTTCGAATCCCGTCGGGGCTACGCGAATAGGCGGAGTGTGCGGATGCACGCTCCGCCTTTTTCGCTTCCGCGTTTATACCGGGGGACGACCCCCGGACCCCCGCGTGGCGCGACGTCTGCCTCGGCTGATGCGGTGCCGTGGCGACGACCCCCGAACCCCGCGCCACATCTGCCTCGGCTTACTCCTGCTGCGCTCGCCGGCCCTTCGATGGGTCGCCCGACAACTCTCCGCCGCCCCCGCCACGTCGGCGTCGCAGGGTGGGTGCCTGGGTGCGTCCAGGGCGTCCGTCTGGGGCTTCTCCGGTGTCGATCGGCCGATGGTCACTCACGTCCCGCCGCATGGCTCACAGGGCGATGCGGTCTGCTCGCTGGCGCTGTTGGCTCCCGCCCTCATGTTGCCCTCGACCCGGTGGGCTTGCGGGGCGTCGCTCGTACCCATATACTCGTGGACGAGTAACCGTGAACGAGGAAAGGGTGGCGTCGACAACACATGGCCAAGCGACGCAAGGTCAGCAATCTGATGGCGCTCGCCATCCTCTCCACGCTCGTCCAGCGCCCCATGCACCCGTACGAGATCGCCTCGATGCTCCGCTCCCACGGCAAGGAGCAGGACATGAAGATCAAGTGGGGCTCGCTGTACACCGTCGTCCAGAATCTCGAGAAGCACGAGTTCATCGCGCAGGTCGAGAGCAGCCGCGAGGGTGCGCGCCCCGAGCGCACGATCTACCGCATCACCGACGCCGGCAAGGAAGAGCTCGAGGACTGGGTACGCGAGCTCGTCTCCACCCCCGAGCCCGAGCTGCCACGCTTCAAGGCAGCCCTGTCGGTCGTCGCCGTGCTCCACCCGGACGAGCTGATTCGCCTGCTGGGTCAGCGCCTCGCCCAGATCGACGAGGAGCTGGCCGCCGAACGCGAAGCGCACGCGAAGTACAACGACGAAATTCCACGCCTGTTTCTCATCGAGGTGGAGTACGACCTCGCCATCCGCCAGGCCGAGGCCGACTGGATCCGTGCCCTGCTTGGCGAGTTGGCCGACGGTACGTTCCCCGGCCTCGACGCCTGGCGCGACTGGCACGAGAAGGGCGAGCTCCCACCCGAGCTCGTCGAGCTGGCCGAGAGGCACAGCTGAAACAGCGAAAGAGAAACAGCCCCAGCGAGGTGCGGCAACACCCCGCCGGGGCCGACCCCGACAACCGAACGCGAAGCCCGGATACGAGGGCCTACTAGGCAGAGGCAAGCGTAACCGGGCGCTCCCAGAAAGCCGGAGAACCCACATGAACACCACACCGACCAAGCGCCCGCGCCGCCGTGAGATGGAGGGCCCGATCGCCCGCGGCTATGCCAAGCTACGGGCCTCGGCCAGCCAGCTCGAGGCCGTACGCAAGTCCGCCGAGCAGCTCGCCGCCGAACTCCCTGCCGGCGCTGACGTTCTGGAGATCGCGCCCGGTCCCGGCTACCACGCCGTCGAGCTGGCCCGTCGCGGCCTGAACGTCGTCGGCCTGGACATCAGCCACACCTTCGTCCAGATCGCCGGCGACTACGCGCGCAAGGAGGCCGTCAGGGTCGACTTCCACCAGGGCAACGCGGCCGATCTTCCGTTCGGAGACGGCTCGTTCGACCTGATCGTCTGCCAGGCGGCGTTCAAGAACTTCACCGAACCCCTGAAGACGCTGAACGAGATGCACCGCGTGCTCCGCCCCGGCGCCACGGCGGTGATCCAGGACATGAGGAAGGAAGCCACGAACGCCGACATCGACGCGGAGGTACGAGGCATGGGTGCCGGCCGCTTGAGCGCCTTCTTCGCCAGGACTGCCCTCACCGGCCTACGGCACCGGGCCTTCTCCCGGGAGAGATTCGAGACGCTCGCCGCCCAGAGCGCCTTCGGTGGTTGCGAGATCCACAGCGAAGGCATCGGCATGGAGATCCGCCTGACCAAGCCCGCCTGAGAAAACAAACGCGCCGGGCTCGGAGAGAAGCTCCGAGGCCCGGCGCGACCTACGCCTGAGGGCTCAACCTCTTCAAGTGTCGGCCGCCGCTCGCCGAAGCGCCTCGGACAACCGCTCGGCCGCCGCCATCACGGCAGGCGCGTGCATCCTGCCCGGCTGGCGCGAAAGCCGTTCGATCGGCCCGGACACCGACACGGCCGCGACGACTTTTCCCGAAGGGGAACGGATCGCCGCCGACACCGACGCGACGCCGGCCTCCCGCTCGCCGACGCTCTGCGCCCACCCACGCCGGCGTACGGCGGCAAGCGTCGCCGCGGAGAACTTCGCGCCCTGCAAGCCGCGGTGCAGCCGCTCGGGTTCCTCCCACGCCAGCAGTATCTGCGCCGCCGACCCGGCATGCATGGTCAGTTGAGTGCCCACCGGAATGGTGTCGCGCAGGCCGGTCGGCCGCTCGGCAGCCGCGACGCACACCCGCATGTCGCCCTGCCGGCGGAAGAGCTGTGCCGATTCCCCTGTGATGTCCCGGAGTCGCGCCAGGATCGGCCCGGCGGCTGCCAGCAAACGATCTTCGCCCGCCGCGGCGGCGAGCTCAGCCAGCCGTGGGCCAAGGACGAAGCGCCCTTGCATATCGCGCGCTACCAGGCGATGGTGTTCCAAAGCGACCGCCAGGCGGTGCGCAGTCGGCCGGGCCAATCCGGTCACCTGTACGAGGCTGGCCAGTGTGGCTGGACCCGCTTCCAGGGCTCCCAGGACCAAGGCCGCCTTGTCAAGTACGCCGACTCCGCTAGAGTTGTCCATGGTTCGATATTGCCGTCTCGGGATGCGAGACGCAAGTCTGGAGGGAAAACAAAATTGGGCACCACCCTCGCGGAGAAGGTCTGGCAGGAGCATGTGGTCCGCCGCAAAGACGGCGAGCCGGACCTCCTCTACATTGACCTTCACCTTATCCATGAGGTGACCAGCCCCCAGGCGTTCGACGGCCTGCGGCTGGCCGGTCGCCGTGTCCGTCGGCCCGATCTGACGATTGCGACCGAGGACCACAACGTTCCGACCATCGACGTCGACAAGCCGATCGCCGATCTGGTCTCCCGTACCCAGGTAGAGACCCTTCGCCGCAACTGCGAAGAGTTCGGCGTCCGGCTACACCCGCTGGGTGACAACGACCAAGGCATCGTCCACGTGGTCGGTCCGCAACTCGGCCTCACCCAGCCGGGCATGACCATCGTGTGCGGCGACTCGCACACCTCCACCCACGGCGCGTTCGGCGCGCTCGCGTTCGGCATCGGCACCAGCGAAGTCGAGCACGTCCTCGCCACGCAGACCCTGCCGCAGGCGCGCCCCAAGACCATGGCGGTCACCGTCGACGGCATCCTGCCGCCCGGCGTGACGGCGAAGGATCTTGTACTCACGTTGATCGCGACCGTCGGCACGGGCGGCGGACAGGGTTACGTCGTGGAGTACCGCGGCGAGGCCATCCGCTCGCTGTCGATGGAAGGCCGCATGACGGTTTGCAACATGTCGATCGAGTGGGGCGCCAAGGCGGGCATGATCGCGCCCGACGAGACCACGTTCGCGTACATGAAGGACCGTCCGCACGCGCCCAAGGGCAAGGACTGGGACGCGGCAGTGGAGTACTGGCGCGGCCTCATCACCGACCCGGACGCGGAGTTCGACCGCGAGGTCGTCCTCGACGCCAGCACCATGACCCCGTTCGTCACCTGGGGAACCAACCCCGGGCAAGGCGTTCCGCTGGCCGCGAGTGTGCCGAGCCCGTCCGACTTCGAGGAGGACGGCGACAAGGTCTCTGCCGAGCGTGCGCTCGAGTACATGGGCCTCGAAGCCGGTACCCCCATGCGCGAGATCGCCGTCGACACGGTGTTCCTGGGTTCGTGTACCAACGGGCGGATCGAAGATCTACGCGCTGCCGCTGACGTGATCCAGGGGCACAAGGTCGCCGACAACGTGCGCATGTTGGTCGTTCCCGGCTCCGGCCGGGTACGCCTGCAGGCCGAGTCCGAGGGCCTCGACGTGATCTTCAAGGAAGCCGGGGCGGAGTGGCGCGGTGCCGGATGCTCGATGTGCTTGGGGATGAACCCCGACCAGCTCGCACCCGGCGAGCGGAGCGCCTCGACGTCCAACCGCAACTTCGAAGGCCGGCAAGGCAAAGGTGGGCGCACCCACCTGGTCTCGCCGCTCGTGGCCGCCGCGACCGCCGTCGTCGGCCGGCTCGCATCCCCTGCCGACCTGCCGCGCTCCGCCGCGGTCTGAGTTCAACCGGAGCAGCAGAACATGGACAAGTTCACCGTTCACACGGGCAAGGCCCTGCCGCTGCGGCGCGGCAACGTGGACACCGACCAGATCATTCCGGCCGTCTACCTCAAGCGCGTGACGCGGACGGGCTTCGGCGACGGGCTGTTCGCCGCGTGGCGCAAGGACGACAGCTTCGTGCTCAACAAGCCCGAGCACGAGGGTGTGTCGGTCCTGGTCGCCGGGCCCGACTTCGGCACCGGCTCGTCCCGCGAGCACGCGGTCTGGGCCTTGCAGGACTACGGGTTCAAGGTAGTGATCTCGTCCCGATTTGGGGACATCTTCCGCGGAAATGCGGGCAAGGCCGGATTGCTGGCGGCTGTGGTCGACCAGAAGGTCGTCGAACGCCTGTGGGACCTGATCGAGGACAACCCCGACCTCGGGGTCACCGTCGATCTGGAGGCCCGCCAGATCCTTGCGGGCGAGGGCGAGACGGCCGTACGCGACAGCTTCGACATCGACGACTACACCCGTTGGCGGTTGATCGAAGGTCTCGACGACATCGGCATCACGCTTGGGCACGAGCACCTCATCGACACCTACGAGGCTTCGCGATCGGCCCTTCGTCCGACCACGTTGCCGGCCCAGAAGTAGGCAGAGAGGGCCTGAAGGCGGCTTTGAGGGCCTTCAACACGCCGATACTGAACGGAGTGTGACGGACCTCACGTAAGGATTTTCTGAGAACTCAGATCCCTTGCCTCCTAGGGCATCCGAAGGGCCGCCGGAGCCGGGTCGAACCGGCGGTCAGAAGCCCAGGAAGAACTCGCCAGAACGACGGCGGGTGCTTTGCGAGACACCCTCGCGAAGCACCCGCCGTCGTCGTCTGTCATAGTGGCGCTGTGTCCGAGGATCCCAATACACAAAGGGATTTCGTCGATCTCGCCCACATGTTGAAGGCGGCGACGAAACGGCTTCGCGAGGCCGTTGTGAGCCCTGACGAGCGGGCCCGCCTGACCCGCAAGCTGCTCGTAATCGCCAGTGCCAGCAAGCATGATCTGGCCTCCGCGCGACGTCGGTTGCAGGGCCTGCTGGCGGAGCTGAAGAGCGCCGAAGAGGCCCAGAACGACTCCGAAACGCCGCGACACAAGGAACATTGATGTCACGGTGGTTGAGTAATGGCGCTACATTCCCTAACGTGCGCATGAATCGAGCGCAGGCTCGTACCGTAGTCGTTCACGGAGGAAAGCAGTGAACAAGTCCCAACTCATCGACGCTCTTGCAGGGCGATTCGAAGACAGCAAGAAAGACGCGCAGCACGCGCTCGAGTCGGTGCTCGACACGATCACGCGGGCTGTGGCGTCGGGCGAGAAGGTAGCCATTACTGGCTTTGGTGCCTTCGAGAAGATCGACCGGCCGGCGCGGATGGTGCGTAACCCTCGCACCGGCGAGCGCAAGCGAGCCAAGAAGACGTCGGTTCCGAAGTTCCGCGCAGGAGCGGAACTCAAGGCCGTTGTCTCCGGTGCCAAGAAGCTGCCGAAGCTGACGGCCGCCAAGAAGGCGACCGCGGCGAAGACCACGGCGACCAAGACGGCAGCGGCCAAGAAGACCACGACGGCTGCCAAGAAGACGTCGACGGCCACGGCCAAGAAGGCTCCGGCGAAGAAGGCTCCGGCCAAGCGGACCGCCACCAAGGCCACCGCTACCAAGACGGCCGCCAAGAAGACGACTGCCAAGAAGACCACGGCGAAGCGGGCTCCTGCCAAGCGCGCTCCGCGCCGTTGAGTTTTACGGCAAGGCGAAAGGGCTGAACCCCCGACCGGGGTTCGGCCCTTCGTCATATCGGGCGGACCCGCCCGCTCACGCGGGCGGTTCGTTCGGGATCGTGTAGATGTGGAGGGCGCTGACCTTGGTGTCGGCGCCCTCTCCACTTGTCTGGACGGTCACCCGCTGCCCGATCCGCAGGTGGCGGATCGTCGTGTGGGCTAGGGATCCGGCTTCGTACGGGAGTTCGATCCCATCGTCGAGAAGGACCGTTCCCGCACGTGTATCGGGGTCGAAGGTCCGTACGGTCGCCTGCATGACCGGCATTCTAGTTGGCTTCGGAGCCGTCGGCAGGCTAGGCCGTGTCCTGCAAATATCGCCTGACTCGCCACGCGGCGGAGCCGCAAAATGAGCACCGTCGTCGGACGCGCTCTGTTGAAGTTGTGCCTCCGGCGCGTGGCCCGCATCCACGCTGACGGCACCGTGAGCCTCGCCCGTATGCCCGACACGATCTTCGGCCCGCGGCACCGCCAGCGCGGCGCGGCTGTGTTGATAGGCGGCTACGCTGCCGGGGCCGCGAGCTTAACCGGCCCTGTTTGCAGGACACGGCCTAGGCGCTCTTGCTGAGCAGGCGATCCAGTACGAGCCGCGAACGCGGCCCGAGACCGAGCGCCGCGGCGGCGTGCAGGTCGGCTTCGGTGTCGACGTCCTGGCGTACGGAGTCGATGCCCGGCAGGCGTATCTCGGCCGCCCCACTCTCCAGATGTGCGCGCCGCGACTCCCCGCCGAAACGTGGCTGGAACGCAACTCCGGCGTTGGCGGTGTACAAGGCGGTGCCGATGCCCGCCGCGTCGGAGACGAACGCCGTCGCGAGGCCCGCCGCAGCGCGCAGCGCGCGCTCCAACTCGTGGGGCCGCAGGGCCGGAAGGTCGGCCTGCAACGCGGCCACGGCGGCATCGGGCCTACGCAGCCGGGCAGCCGCGGCGCCGTGTGACAGCGCCGCGTTGAGGCCGTCGCGCGGCTCGTCGGGAATCGCCAACGCACCAAGCGACTCGAACGCCCGTGCGGACTCGGCGTCGTCGGTGACCGCGATCAGCCCTTCGACGAGCGCGCAGCGCAGCGCGGCGTCGACAGTGTCCAACGCCATCGCCCGGGCCAGCTCTGACCGAAGGTCCCTGGCATAGGGCGCCAGCCGGGACTTGCCGATCGCGGCGCTCTTGGTCGTGATCACCAGCGTCCACCGGCGATCAGCGGCCTGCTTCATCTGCGGCATCGGGACCGATCCTTCCAGATGAGTGCAACATTTCGGGAGTCGCCAACGTTGGAGTAATCGTCATCGGCGACCTGTGACATCCGTGGGAGACTGGGCTTATTCCATGCCGCAAGGCCTCGTCACCAGGCATGGCCCCAGAAGGAGGACTGGTGTCGAACCCGCCCAAGGGCGCTGCCTATCGTTTCGCCGAGATCGTGGCGCTGCCATTGCTCACCCTCATCACCAGACGCGACTGGCGGGGGCAGGAACACATTCCGGCGTCGGGTGGTGTCGTCATCGTCACCAACCACCTGTCCCACATCGATCCGTTCGTCATCGGGCACTTCATCAACAACCAGGGACGGCCCGCACGATTCCTCGCCAAGGCGAGTTTGTTCACCGTCCCGGTGGTCGGCCCGTTCCTCCGTTCGGCCGGCCAGATCCCCGTCCACCGCGAACGCCGGGCCGCGGGCGACGCGCTCGTCGAAGCGGTTCAGGCGATCGACGACGGTGAAGCGGTCCTGGTTTATCCCGAAGGCACGATTACGCGCGATCCCGACCAGTGGCCGATGATCGGCAAGTCCGGTGCGGTGCGCATCGCCTTGCGGACGGGCGCGCCGCTGGTCCCGGTGGCGCAGTGGGGCGCGCAGGAGCTGCTTCGCCCGTACGCCAAGCTGCCGAGGATTCTTCCGCGCAAGAAGATGCAGGTGCTCGCCGGACCACCGGTCGACCTGTCGGCCTACCACGACCAGGAGATCACGCCGGCGCTGGTGAAGAAGGCCACCACACAGGTGATGCACACCCTCTCCGCGCTCGTGGGACAGCTGCGGGGCGGCCAGGCGCCCGCCGAACCGTTCGATCCGGTCAAGTACGGATTGCCGGCGACGGGCAATCCGTACAAGAAGCGGAAGGCGCGATGACCAAAGCAGCCGTTCTGGGTGCCGGTTCCTGGGGCACCGCCTTCTCGATCGTGCTGGCCGACGCCGGTGCCGACGTCGCGTTGTGGGCCAGGCGATCCGAGCTCGCCGATGCGATCGCCGAACACGGGGAGAACCCCGACTACCTCGGCGGAGTGCCGCTCCCGGGCGGCATCCGCCCCACCTCCGACGCGGCCGAGGCGCTCGACGGCGCCGACTTCTGTGTGCTGGCGATTCCTTCGCAGCAGCTGCGTACGAACCTGACCGAGTGGGTCGGCCACCTGTCGACCACGGTCGTCATGGTGAGCCTGGCCAAGGGCATCGAGCTCAACACCGGCAAGCGGATGACCGAGGTCATCACCGACGTCACGGGCTTCGAAGCCGATCGGGTCGCCGTCGTGAGCGGTCCCAACCTCGCGCGTGAGGTCGCCGAGCGCCAGCCCGCCGCGTCCGTCGTCGCCTGCAAGGACCACGGCGTGGCCGAACGCCTGCAGAAGTCCTGCCACTCGCCGGCGTTCCGTCCGTATACGAACGCCGACGTGGTCGGCTGTGAGCTCGGCGGCGCCACCAAGAACGTCATCGCGCTCGCGGTCGGCATCGCTGTGGGGCTCGGCTTCGGCGACAACGCACGCGCGTCGGTGATCACCCGCGGGCTGGCCGAAAGCACACGGCTCGGAGTCGCCCTCGGCGCCGACCCTTACACGTTCGCCGGTCTCGCCGGCCTGGGCGACCTGGTGGCTACCTGTTCTTCCCCGCTGTCGCGCAACCGAACGTTCGGCGAACAACTCGGCAAGGGGCGTACGGTCGCCGAAGTGGCCGCGTCCACGCGGCAGGTGGCTGAGGGCGTGAAGTCCTGCCTGCCGATTCGCGAGCTCGCCAAGGCCAGCGGCGTCGAGATGCCGATCACCGAGCACGTCGCGGCTGTGGTGCAGGGCGAGTTGACGCCGGAAGACATGGTGAGGAGCCTGCTGGGCCGCAGCGCGAAACCCGAACGCCACGGTTGGTAACGCACGTGTCGTCCATACATTCTGTGAGGAGAGTATGGTCTGGGCGGTGAGCGAGCCGACCCAGCACTCCCCGACGTTCCGGAAACCGCGCGTCGCCCTCGTCTTCGGTGGACGCAGTTCCGAGCACGCCATCTCCTGCGTCACCGCCGGCAGTGTGCTGCGCGCGATCGACCGCGACAAGTACGACGTGGTGCCCATCGGTATCACGGTCGACGGTCGCTGGGTGCTCGAACGCGACGAGCCCGAACACCTCGCGATCGAAGGCACCCGCCTGCCCGAGGTCGATGAGAAGGGCACCGCGGTCGTGCTCGCCAACGACCCCGCCAACCACGAACTGGTCGCCCTGGAGCCGCTGGATGTCCCTGAGGCGATCGGCGAGGTCGATGTCGTCTTCCCGCTCCTGCACGGTCCGTACGGCGAGGACGGCACGCTCCAGGGCCTGCTGGAGATGGCTGGAGTCCGTTACGTCGGGGCCGGTGTGCTCGCCAGTGCCGTCGGCATGGACAAGCACTACGCCAAGATCGTTTTCGCGGCGCACGGCTTCGACCAGGTTCCGTACCTCGTGATCAAGCAGCGCGACTGGGAGACCGACCGCGCCGGCTGCGAGGCGCGGGTCGCGGCGCTCGGCTGGCCGGTGTTCGTCAAACCGTCGCGCGGCGGGTCGAGCCTCGGCATCTCCAAGGTGAGCGATCCGGCGGAGTTGGCAGCGGCCGTGGAGGTCGCCCAGCAGCACGACCCGAAGGTGATCGTCGAGGCGGGCGTCCCGAACGTACGCGAGATCGAGTGCGGTGTGCTCGAGGGCTTCGCCGGCGAACGTCCGCAGGCGAGCGTCGTCGCCGAGATCGAGTACGACGACTCGGTGGAGTTCTACGACTTCGAGGCGAAGTACCTCGAAGAGGAGCACGTGAAGCTGAACGTGCCGGCCGATCTGCCGCCGGAGTTGGCGGAGCAGGTGCGTGAGCTGTCGGTCCAGGCCTTCGAGGCGATCGGGGCCGAAGGCCTGGCCCGGGTCGACTTCTTCCTGCGTGAGGATGGCACCGTCGCGCTCAACGAGATCAACACGATGCCTGGCTTCACGCCGTCGTCGATGTTTCCGCGGATCTGGGCTGCGAGCGGACTGGACTACCCCGCGCTGATCGATCGCCTGATCCAGCTCGCCTTACAACGTCCTACCGGCCTGAGGTGACCTCAAGCCGGCTAGATATGGACCACGGGACAGGTGAGTGTGCGCGTGATGCCTGACACCCCTTGCACTTTCGCTACCACGAGCCGGCCAAGGTCGTCTACGTTGTCGGCCTCCGCGCGCACAATCACGTCGTAGGGACCGGTCACGTCTTCGGCCAATGTGACGCCCTTGATCTGTGCGATCTGCTGGGCCACATCGGCTGCCTTGCCGACCTCCGTTTGGATCAAGATGTACGCCTGGACTACCACGGTCGTCCTCCCGGACTCTTGGGCGTTGCGGCTTCGCGGGTAGCGTCGACGCGGATCGCACCAGATCGGGTGATGTTGGCGATCAACGGTATCGCGGACACAGATGTTTCATCAGTGTTACCCGCGTGACGTACTTGAGGAACAGTGAGGAACCGGGTGAACGAGACGTTGGCCGAGCGTGGCGAGTTCGCGCTGATCGACGCTTTACGGGCGCGGTTGCCGGTCGGCCGGGACATCGAGCTCGGCCCCGGTGACGACGCCGCCGTCATCGCCGCGCCGGACGGGCGTGTCGTCGCCACGACCGACGTACTGGTGGAGGGACTGCACTTCCGGCGCGACTGGTCGTCGGCGTACGACGTGGGGCGGAAGGCGGCCGCCCAGAACCTCGCGGACGTGTCGGCGATGGGCGCTCGCGGGCAGGCGTTGCTGGTGGGCTTCGCGGCGCCTGCCGACCTCCCGGTGGAGTGGGCGCTGTCGTTCGCCGACGGGCTCGCCGACGAGTGCGCGGCCGCCGATGGCGTGTCGGTGGCCGGCGGGGACGTGGTGGCGGCGCCGCAGCTGGTGCTGTCGATCACCGCTCTCGGGTCGCTGGAGGGACGTCCGCCGGTGCTGCGGACCGGAGCGCGGGTAGGCGACGTGGTGGCGGTCTGCGGACGGCTGGGCTGGTCCGCGGCGGGCTGGGCGGTGTTCCGGAGGGGGTTTCGGTCGCCGCGGGCTGTCGTCGAGGCGCACCGGCAGCCGACCCCGCCGTACTCCGCCGGGCCGGAGGCGGCCGTCCTCGGCGCGACGGCGATGGTCGACGTGAGCGACGGGCTGCTTGCCGACCTCGGGCACGTGGCGCGTGGGAGTGGGGTGTCGATCGAGCTCGACTCCGCTTCGTTCGAGGTCGCCGAGCCGCTGCTGGCCGTCGCGGCGGCGACGGGGGAGGACGCGCTGGCCTACGTCCTCACCGGCGGCGAGGACCACGCGCTGGCAGCGACGTTCCCGTCCGGGGTCGCGCTGCCCGAGCGCTGGCGGGTCGTCGGGCGGGTGACCGCCGGCGAGCCGGCGGTGCTGGTCGACGGCGAGACGTACGCCGGAGAGGCCGGGCATGTGCATTTTGGTATCGATCCAGAACAGTCAAGGGACAAGACTTGACAAATCGGACATGACGCCAGAGGATTCCGATTGCAGGTTGTAAGGTCTCGAATGCAAGGCGTGACAAACGGGTGAAGTCGCGAACCGGCATCCGCGCAGGGAGTACGCAGGCGTACCAAGACCGAAGCCTCCACCCATGGGCGGGGCATCTGGAGCGACGGGGGCTTCGGATGCCTCGCCGCCCTTTTGCGGCCTACAATTCCGCCATCGACGGTCACAAAGGGGAGGACGCCGATGGATGCGGAACAGTCTCAGCCGACAGCCCAGTCACGTCCTGACGGCGCGGAGGCGTTCGTTGAGGGGCTGACGGCCGCTGGATACGGCACGGTGGTCGTCGGAGTGCTGCTGGGCGTCGCCGGGGCGATCTATTCCGGCCCGCAGTATCTCGTCATCGGCGCGCTGATCGTGATCGCGGGGCTGCTGGTGCTGGTGCTCAAGGCACTCCGGGACATCCAGCGAACCCTCTCCGGCCGAACGACCACCTCGCCTCCGGCGTAGGTCGCTACGGCCGGCGCTTCGGCGTCCAGAACTCGCGGGCCCAGATGTCGCGGTCGCCGAGCCAGTCGAGGAACTCCGCGTGGGTGCGGACGCCCTCGTTGATCACCGCGCGGTAGAGCCAGTGGCCGTAGGCGCGCTCGCCGCGTTCGACGGCGGCCTCCTTGATCGCCAGAATCGCGTCACGCGTCTCAGGAGTCAGGGCGGCCCGGATCGGCTCGACCGTGGCCGAGGCCAGCGGGCCGGGGTGGTCGCGGCGGAACATCCAGAGGTCGAGCGTCCAGGCCTCGGTGGGCGTGAGCTCGTAGAAGATCTTCCAGTAGAGACCCTGCTCCGGCTTGTCGCGCGCGTCGTTGAAGCGGATCGAGCGCACCTTGGGCAACTCCGCGCAGGCCGCGATCACCGCGAACCCTTCGCGGATCGAGAGCTCGTCGACCATGAACTCGACGTCGATGTCCGGACGTACGACCAGGTCCAGCGCTGCCGAGCCGACGATGACCGGCTCGCTGAACGGCTCCCAGCGGGCCAGCAGGTCGAGCTTGTCGAGCACCTGCTGGGCGGCGCGCATCCGCTCGGCGGCCCTGGCGCGGAGGGCGGAGCGTTCGTCGTCGTTCAGCGGAGCCCTCCTATCCGACCTTGCCGCGGGGGTTTGGGGTCGTCCCCCTATAGACACAACGAGGCGGACCCGGCTCGCGCTTTTTGCGAGCGGAGTCCGCCTATCCGACCTTGCCGCGGGGGTTTGGGGGTCGTCCCCCAATAGACACAACGAGGCGGACCCGGCTCGCGCTTTTTGCGAGCGGAGTCCGCCTATCCGACGAGCGGCCGATCGTCGATGTCGACGACCGGCCGTGTGGAACGGAGCGGGTTAGCGGCTGACCTTGCCGGCCTTCAGGCAGGAGGTGCAGACGTTGAGCCGCTTCGAGGTGCCGTTCACCTTGGCGTGGACGGTCTGGATGTTCGGGTCGAACCGCCGGGGCGCACGCTTCTTGACGAGGCGACGCTGCGCGTTCTTACCCAGACGCGACACGCTGTTGCCGAAGTTCGGCCCCTTGCTACAGACGTCGCAGACGGCAGCCACCGGTAACTCCCAAAGCTTTGGATGGACACGAAAGATGCTGCTCCAACCAGGAGCAACCGGTTGAGGATATCCGATGACACGAGGTGGACGCCAATCGGGCCCAAGGTGCCTGGCAACGGGGGCGCTCGCCGCTAGCCTTCCATCCATGAACGCGTGCGTAGCGGTTCTGGCCGACTGGTGCCGGCTCGCGCTCGCCGACCTCGCCGCCGAACGGGCTGGGATCGACGCGATCAACGTCTATCCCGTTCCCGACTCCGACACCGGGACCAACCTGGTGCTCACCGTACAGGCGATGGGGGAGGCCGAGCTCGGTGACGCGCCCGATGCCGGGGCCGTGCTCAGTGCTCTCGCCCGGTCGGCGCTCTACGGCGCCCGGGGCAACTCCGGCGTGATCCTGGCGCAGCTGCTCCACGGTGCCGCCGGTGCGCTCACCGGTGTGGCCGCGCCTACCGGCGACGACCTCGCCCACGCTCTCGACGCCGCCTGCAAGGCCGGCTACGCCGCCGTCGAGACGCCGGTCGAGGGCACCATGCTCACGGTGATCCGGGCGGCGGCCGAGGCGGCCACCGGCCACCACTCGGCCGAGGCGGCCGTACGCCACGCGGCCCAGGCCGCGGCGGTCGCGCTGGCCGACACCCCCAACCAGCTCGAGCCGCTACGCCAGGCCGGCGTCGTCGATGCCGGCGGACGCGGCCTGGTCGTCCTGCTCGACGCGCTCCACGCCGTGCTGTCCGGCGAGCGCCGCCCGGCACCGGAGGCAGCGGCGGCCGTCCAGGAGTGGGCGCACCAGCCGGAGCACACGCCGGGCCGTAAGCCGGGAGCCACCGGCCCGGCCTTCGAAGTGCTCTACCTCCTCGACGCCGAGGAGGCCGCGATCCCGGCTCTGCGCCGCGCCCTCTCGCCGCTCGGCGACTCGCTGGTCGTCGTCGGTGGCGAAGGGCTGTGGAACGTCCACATCCACGTCGACGACGCCGGTGCGGCGATCGAGGCCGGCATGGCCGCCGGCCGCCCGCACCGGATCCGGGTCACCTACCTCACCACCGCTGCTCACGGCTGCTCGCCCGGACGCGCGCTGGTCGCCGTCGCCGCCGGCACCGGGCTGGCCGGGTTGTTCGCCTCGGCCGGCGCGACCGTCGTCACGCAGACCCCCTCCCGTCCGACGACGGTCGAGGAGGTCCTCGACGCGATCACCGCCACCGGGGCCGCCGATGTCGTCGTCCTGCCCAACGACCCCGACGGTGTGGCACTCGCCGAGCAGGCCGCCGCGAGGGCCCGGGCGGGCGGCCAGCGGGTCGCCGTGCTGCCCACCCGCACCCAGGTGCAGGGTCTGGCGGCCTGCGCGGTCCACAACCCCGGCGCCTCGTTCGACGACGACGTGGTGGCGATGACCATTGCTGCCGGGCACACCAAGCACGGCGGCGTCACCGTCGCCCGCACCGACGCGCTCACCAGCGCCGGGCCGTGCCGCCAGGGCGACGTGCTCGGCGTGGTCGAGGGCGACTTCGCGCTGGTCGGCACCGACATCGCCGAGGTCGGCGAGGAGGTCGTACGCCGGCTGCTGGCCGGCGGCGGCGAGCTGGTCACGGTGGTGGCCGGCGTCGATGCCGGCGCAGATGTCGTCGAGCGCGTTCTGGCCGACGCCCGTTCCCGTCCCGAGGTCGACACCGTGGTCTACGAAGGCGGCCAGTCCGGATACCCCCTGCTGATCGGAGTCGAGTAGATGGCTCTGGCGCTCGACTCCAACGTGAAGGCCGTCGTCACGGCTGCGGTCCATGCGAAGGCGCTGCGCGAGGCCTACGACATCCACACCATCGGCGACCTGCTGCGGCACTATCCCCGGCGCTACGTCGAGGTCGGCGAGCTCACGCCGATCGACGAGCTCCGGATCGACGAGGACGCCATCCTCGTGGCGGAGGTCGTCTCGGTGAAGGGCCGCGACATGCGCCAGCGCCGGGGTCACATCATCGATCTCGTTGTGACTGACGGCAACGCGCTCCTGTCGCTGGCTTTCTTCAACCAGAAGTGGCGGATGAAGAGCTTCCACGAAGGCCAGCGCTGCCTCTTCTGGGGCAAGGTCAACGTCTACAACGGCAAGCTGCAGCTGGCCCATCCCGAGGTGCTGCTGCTCACCGACGAGCCGATCGAGGACGCCGACATCGAGTCCTACGCCGGCCCGTTGATCCCGGTCTATCCCGCGACCGCGAAGGTCAACAGCGGCAAGATCATGGGCTACGTCCGGCAGGCGCTCGACCAGCTCGGCCCGCCCGACGACCCGCTCCCGCTCGACGTACGCGAACGCCGCCGGCTCCCCGCCCTGCGCGGCGCGTTCGAGGGCATCCACCGGCCGAGCAGCCGCGAAGACCAGCGGGCCGCCGAGCGGCGGTTCAAGTTCGAGGAGGCGTTCGTCCTGCAGACCGAGCTGGCCAAGCGCCGCTCGGAAGCCAGGGCGTTGCCGGCCACGCCCCGGCCGGAGACCTCCGGCGGCCTGCTCGCGGCGTTCGACGCGCAGCTCCCGTTCCAGCTGACCGCGGGGCAGGCCGAGGTCAGCGCCGCGATCGCCGAAGACCTCGCGAGGCCACACCCGATGCAGCGCCTGCTGCAGGGCGAGGTCGGATCCGGCAAGACGGTCGTGGCGATCCGGGCGATGCTCACGGTCGTCGACGCCGGCGGGCAGGCCGCCCTGCTGGCGCCGACCGAGGTCCTCGCCCAGCAGCACCACCGCACGATCAGCGCGCTGCTCGGCCCGCTGGCCGAACGCGGCATGCTCGGCGGCTCCGACCAGGGCACCCGCGTCGCGCTGCTCACCGGCTCGCTCGGCACCGCGGCCAGGCGCAACACCTTGCTCGAGATCGCCTCGGGCGAGGCCGGCATCGTGATCGGCACCCACGCGCTGCTCGAGGACAAGGTGATGTTCGCCGACCTCGGCCTCGTGGTCGTCGACGAGCAGCACCGGTTCGGCGTCGAGCAGCGGGCCGCGCTCACCACCAAGAACGGCAGCACACCGCCGCACGTCCTCGTGATGACCGCGACGCCGATCCCGCGTACGGTCGCGATGACGGTGTTCGGCGACCTCGAGATCTCCACGCTCACCGAGCTGCCCAAGGGCCGGGCGCCGATCCAGACCAACGTCGTGCCGCTGGCGGACCAGCCAAGCTGGATCGACCGCGTCTGGGCGCGCGTCCGCGAGGAGGTCGACAAGGGCCGCCAGGTCTACGTCGTCTGCCCGCGGATCGGCGACGACGCCGACGAAGGTGGCGGCGCCTCCGCGAGTGAGCTCCGGCCGGCGCAGGCCCTGGTCGAGCTGGCCGACGACCTCGAAAACGACCAGCTCCAAGGGCTGCGGCTCGGCGTCCTGCACGGACGGCTGCCGTCCGACGCCAAGGACGAGGTGATGCGCTCGTTCGCCGCCGGCCAGATCGACGTCCTGGTCGCGACGACCGTGATCGAGGTCGGCGTCGACGTGCCCAACGCCTCGGTGATGGTCGTGATGGACGCCGACTGGTTCGGCGTCTCGCAGCTGCACCAGCTGCGCGGCCGGATCGGCCGTGGCGAGCTGCCCGGCCTGTGCCTGCTGGTGACCAAGGCCGAGACGGGCACGCCGGCGCGCGAACGGCTGGCCGCCGTGGCGTCGACCACCGACGGCTTCCAGCTCTCGCAGCTCGACCTCGAGCAGCGGCGGGAGGGCGACGTCCTGGGCTCCGACCAGTCCGGCCGCCGGTCCAGCCTGCGCATGCTGAAGGTCATCCGCGACCGGCAGGTGATCGAGGAGGCCCGCACCGAGGCCGCCGAGGTTGTCGACGGCGACCCGAAGCTCGCCGAGCATCCGGAGCTGGCCAGTGCCGTCCGCGCGCTCTACGACACCGACCGAGCCGACTTCCTGGAGAAGACCTGAGCATGACGTTGCGAGCAGTTGTCTTCGCCATGCGGCGGAGCCGCAAAATGGACAGAGCTTCGGCACCCTGACCCTGGAGAAGACCTGAGCATGGCGTTGCGAGCAGTTGTCTTCGCCATGCGGCGGAGCCGCAAAATGGATAGAGCTTCGGCACCTTGACCCTGGAGAAGACCTGAGCATGGCGTTGCGAGCAGTTGTCTTCGATTTCTTCGGTACCTTGACCATCAGCACCCAGAGCAACGCCCGCAACACCGACCATGCCGAGGTGGCCGACGCGCTCGGTGTGTCGGCCGACGCGTACATGAAGGCGCTCAACCAGTCCTGGCCCGACCGCGCCCGCGGCCGGCTCGGCGGCGTCGAGGACGTGCTGCGCTGGATCGCCCGTACGTCCGGCGTCGAGCCCACCGACGAGGCCGTGCGGCTCGCCACCGACGCCCGCCGGCGTACCCAGCGCGGCTACATCACGATCCGGCCGGAGGCCGTTCCCACGCTGCGCGAGCTCAAGGCGCGAGGCCTGGCGATCGGCCTGGTCAGCGACTGCACCCAGGAGCTGGTCGAGCGGTGGCCACAGCTCGACGTCGCGCCGTACGTCGACGTCCCGGTCTTCTCCGTTGTCGAGGGCGTGAAGAAGCCCGACCCGGTGATCTTCCGTACGGTCTGCGAGCGGCTCCAGGTGGAGCCGGGCGACTGCGTCTACGTCGGCGACGGCGACAGCAAGGAGCTGCCGGGCGCCGAGGCGGCGGGGATGCACCCAATCCGGCTGCACGCGCCCGACCATGACGGCGCCCACCACTTCGATCCGGTCGTCTGGGAGGGCTCGACGATCACGTCGCTGGCCGATCTCCCGAGCGAGTTGCGATTTTCGCAATCCCCGAGCTAGCCTCGAGTCATGAGCACTCAGGTCGCAGCCGAACGCGTACGTGCCCTGATCCAGGACAGCGGTCTGACCCAGGCCGAGTTCGCGGTCAAGGCGGGCCTCGACGCGCCCAAGCTGTCGAAGTCACTGTCGGGCGTCCGCCGCTTCACCTCGCTCGACCTCGCCAACATCGCCGAGCTCGGCGGCGTGACGGTCGACTGGCTGCTCGGTGCCGACACGCCCACGCCGGCGCTGGCCGCCAGGTCGCAGGAGCGGAGCGGGCAGTCGGTCGAGTGGGCGATCGAGCAGGCCACGGTGCTGTCCGATGCACGCGCCGGCCTGACCTACCTCGGCAACAAGCACGAGCTGCCGTTCCTGCCGGACCAGCCGACGGCAGGCCGCTGGGTCGAGCAGGGGGAGGCACTGGCCGAGGCGGCGCTCGCCCACCTCGCGGGCCACGGCACCGATCCCACCGCCGGCTGGCTCCCCGACCTCGTAGAGGACCAGTTCGGTGCCGACGTAGCCGTGCTCGACATCCCACCGGGCTGTGACGGGCTGTCCTGGCGCGACGAGCACGCCTGGCTGATCGTCGCGGCCACCAGCCAGACGCCCACCCGGCAGCGCTTCACGATCGCTCACGAGCTCGGACACCTGCTGGCCCGCGACGATCAGAAGCTGCACGTGGACGAGGACGTGTCAGACTCCGCCGGCCGCGAGACCGAGGTGCGAGCCAACGCGTTCGCGGCCGCGTTCCTGATGCCCCGCCGGCTGCTCCAACGAGCCGCCGAGGCCGGCGAGCTGTCCGAGCAGGCCTTCGCCGAGCTGGTGATGCGGCTGGCCGTGTCGCCCAGCGCGCTGTGGTACCGCCTGGGCGACGCCCTCGGCCTGCGATTGCCCGAGACCTGGCGCCGGCTGACCACTGCCGAGTGTGCGCAGCTCGCCGGCCGGTCCGGACAGTTCGCCGAGTGGCTCACCGCGGCCGCCCGACCTCGGCTGCCCAGAGCTCTCGTACGCGACACCTACAACGCCTACGTCGCCGGCCAGATGACGCTCCGCCCGCTCGCGAACCTCCTCGGCACTCCCGTCGACGCGCTTCGCGACTCCCTGGAGGCGACACCTCGCAAGGAAGGACCCGACTTCCTGCCGTGACCACCTACTGGTTCCCTGACAACACGGTGCTGTGCAACTTCGCGGCGGTCGATCGGCTCGACCTGCTGCGCGCGATCCTGGCCGAGCGCGGGCGCTGGGTCGAGGCGATCGCTCACGAGGCGAGGCGGTCGAGCCGCATCCACGCCGGCCTGGCGACCATCGCCCGGGAGGGCTGGCTGGGCAAGCCGATCAGCATCGGGGCTGACTTCGAGTTGGCCGAGATCGAGAACCTCCGCGTCCACGTGTTCGGCGGGCGCTCCACCCAGCCGCTGAAGCACCTCGGCGAGGCACAGACGTGCTACATCCTCAAGCACTGGCCGGAGTTCGAGGACTCCCGCTGGATCACCGACGACCGGGAGGCGCTGCGTTACGCCCGTCGCCAGGGCATCGTCGCGCTCGACACCTGCGACCTGATCGACGAGGGGATCGTGGCGAGGCACCTCACCAGCGACGAGGGCCGCGCCCTGCTACGCAAGATGGCCGACAACGACCGGCACGTCCGCACGCGTTGAGCGCCGGCCGTTCGGCTCCTGCCGCTGCCTCAGCTGTGAGGCGTACGGCAGGATGAACGGCGATGAGCCGTATCGTCGCGGGTGAAGCAGGCGGGCGCCGCCTGGTCATGCCGTCCGGATCGGGTACCCGCCCGACCTCCGACCGGGTACGCGAGGCGCTGTTCGCCTCGCTGCTTTCCGAGGTCGGTGAGCTCGACGGCCTCGCGTTCCTCGATCTCTACGCCGGCAGCGGTGCGGTCGGCTGCGAGGCGCTGTCCCGCGGCGCCGAGAGGGCACTGTTCGTCGAGTCCGACAAGGCCGCGGCCGCGGTGGTCCGGCGCAACCTCCGCGACCTCGGGCTCGGCTCCGGTGGCCGCGGTGAGCTGGCCGTCAAGCCGGTCGAGAAGCTCGCGGCGACCGTAGCCAGCGCTCCGCACGACATCGTGTTCGCCGACCCGCCGTACGCCCTCGGCACCGAGCGGCTGGCAAGCGTGCTGTCCGCACTGCGCGCCAACGGCTGGCTGGTTCCGGACGCCATCGTCGTCGTCGAACGTGCGACCAGGAGCGACGCGTTCGCCTGGCCCGAAGGGTTCAGCGCGGACCGCTCAAGGCGGTACGGCGATACGACACTTTGGTACGGTCACGCCGAGATCAGCCATGAGCCGTGAGGAGAACGCTCCCGTGCACCGTGCGGTTTGCCCTGGCTCGTTCGACCCGATGACCAACGGTCACCTCGGCGTCGTGCGCCGCGCATCGGCGCTGTTCGACGAGCTCGTCGTCGCGGTCGGGGTCAACCCGCGCAAGGCGGGCCTGTTCAGCGTCGACGAGCGCAAGGAGATCCTGGTCGAGGAGCTCGCCGACCTGCCGAACGTGCGGGTCGACACGTTCGAGGGGCTGCTGGTGGACTTTTGCCGCGAGAACGACATTCAGGCAATCGTGAAAGGTGTCCGGGCGGTAGGCGACTTCGACTACGAGCTGGCCATGGCCCAGATGAACCTGCGTCTTACTGGGGTCGAGACCCTCTTCATACCGAGCAACCCTGAGTACTCTTATCTCTCGTCGAGTCTGGTGAAGGAAGTCGCGACGTACGGTGGAGACGTTTCGGGCCTCGTGCCCGACAGGGTGCTGCACCGGCTGACCGAGCGACTGCATCGCTCTTGAGCTTCTTTGGAGGACTGGTCGTGGAGGTGCGGGACAGTGCAGTCCCAGGGAGAAGGATCCCTGGATCGTTCGACGACGCGTATCTGGGCGAAAACCACTCAGGTGCCTTCACGGGCGGAATGCAACAGCAGTACTCGCAGTATCAGCAATACCCGCAGCACGGCCAATATCAGCAAAATGAGCATTACGGACAAATTGGACAGTACGGGCCGGGGGGATATGAGACGCACATGCCACAGATGAGTGCATATGGTGGCGCCGTGGCTCCGCCATCGCCGGCAGGTGAACCAAAGACACCGGACAAACTGGACGAGATCCGCAAAACCGTGGAGAACGCCCGGTCCATGCCGATGTCCGCTTCCTGCGTCATCAACCGCAACGAGTTGCTCTCGGACCTCTCCGAGCTCGCGCACCTGCTCCCGGTCGAGTTGGCCGAGGCACAGCGTGTGCTCGCCGACCGCGACAACCTGATCGAACAGGGCCGCGCGGAGGCCAACCGGCTGATCGAAGAGGGCCGGCGGCAGCGTGACCTGGCGGTTTCGCAGACCGACATCTACCACGCGGCCCAGCAGGCCGCCGAAGAGATGCGCGCACAGGTCGAGTCGGAGGCAGCAGCGCTGCGCCGCGAGACCGACGACTACGTAGACCACAAGCTCGCCGGGTTCGAGATCGCCCTGCAGAAGACGCTGGCCACGATCGGCCGCGGCCGCGACCGGCTGCGCAGCCGGGTCAGCCACTGGGACGAGAGCGACGAGGTCGCCGTCCAGCGGCGCGAGACCGACGAGTACGTCGACCACAAGCTGACCCGCTTCGAGCACTCCCTGCAGCGCACGCTCGACGCGGTCTCCCGGGGTCGTGAGCGGCTGCGCAGCCGCAGCGAGCTCGACACCTACGCCACCGGCGACGAGGAGCAGCCGCTCCACGGCGAATGAGCCACGGATACACTTTCGCGGCTTGTGAGTCCATCGACGGCTGGTCCGTACGCTGGAGGCGGAGTTTGAGCGAGGGCACGTCCTCATGTACCCTCGTGAGCCGGTCTCGTTCGAGATCTGTACCAGTCATGAGGCGATGAAGGCAGGAGCACTCTGAGCAGCGCAGGTTCGCAAAAGCCGCTCGTGCTCGAGACGCGTGAACTTGGGCGCCGCCCGGGAGCACAGCGCAAGGTGCAGCTGTCCGTCGCCGCTCCGGCTGGTTTGGGGCTTGATGTTCTCGGTGTTCCCGAGGGCGCCGACCTGGAGCTGGCAGTCCGGCTCGAGTCGGTGGTCGAGGGCGTGCTCGCATCCGGTACGGCGCGAGCGCGAGTCGAGGGTGAGTGTGTGCGGTGTCTGGAGCCGATCGAGCGTGAGCTCGAGGTGGAGTTCCAGGAGTTGTTCGCCTATCCCGACCGCGAGATCGAGGACGACGAGGTAGGCAGGCTCGAGGACGATCAGATCGACCTGGAGCCGTTGATCCGGGACGCGGTGGTGCTCGCACTGCCGTACCAACCGGTATGCCGGGACGACTGCCCGGGACTCTGCCCACGTTGCGGAGCCTCCCTGGCGGCTGACCCCGGTCACCGGCACGAGGATGCGCCCGACCCGAGGTGGGCGGCACTTTCTCAGTTTCAGGTCGGCGCAGACCGCGCCGATCCACGCAGCATGAATGATGGCGAGAAGGAGTAAGGGTCGTGGCCGTTCCAAAGCGGAGGATGTCGCGAAGCAACACCCGCAGCAGGCGGGCGAACTGGAAGGCTTCGGCGGCCCAGCTCGTGACCTGCGCCAACCCCGCATGCCGGGCCAAGCACCTTCCACACCGCGCCTGCCCTGAGTGCGGGCAGTACGGCGCTCGCGGTGAGCGGCGTCAGGTCCTAGACGTCTGAGACTCGTCGTGGGCCGCGCCGGACCGGAGATCGCGTACGAAGAGCTGGCCACCAAACTCGGGCTCAATCTCGACAGTGCGCTGCTCGAGCGTGCCCTCACACATCGGTCGTACGCCTACGAAAACGGCGGGCTGCCGACCAACGAACGCCTGGAGTTCCTTGGAGACTCGGTACTCGGGCTCGTCATCACCGACACGCTGTTCCGCACCCATCCTGAGCTGACCGAGGGCCAGCTGGCGAAGCTGCGCGCCGCCGTGGTCAACATGCGCGCGCTCGCCGACGTTGCTCGCGAGCTCGACCTCGGCCAATACCTCCGGCTCGGCCGGGGTGAGGAAGCCACAGGTGGACGCAACAAGTCGTCGATCCTCGGCGATGCCGTCGAGGCCGTGATCGGGGCGGTTTACCTCGCCTCGGGCTTCGCGATCGCCGCTGATCTGATCCATCGGTTGTTCGACCCGCTGCTGGAGCGCTCCGCGCGCCTTGGTGCCGGGCTCGACTGGAAGACCTCGCTGCAGGAACTGACTGCCAGGGCCTCGCTCGGTGTGCCGGAGTACATCGTCGAGGAGTCCGGGCCCGACCACGAGAAGACGTTCACCGCAGGCGTGGTGGTCAAGGGCAAGTCCTACGGCGTCGGCACCGGCCGGAGCAAGAAGGAAGCCGAGCAGCAGGCGGCCGAGGCCGCGTGGACCGCGATCCGGGCCATGCTCGACGACGCCGAGGACGCCTCCGACGCGGCCTTGGTCGACGACGAGGAGTCCGGCGGCAACTGAGCGGCTACCGTTCGCCCGGTCACCCGCTCTACCACTCTGCAATGACCACGGTTGCTCGGTCATGTGCGATTTGCCAGGTGAATTTGCCACGGGTAGATCGCGATGACCGAGCAACCGTGGTCATTTGCGGTTCGCGGGGGCAGGTGCTCTGGGGGTGGGCTGCTGTAGTTTCAGGCTGTGCCAGAGCTGCCTGAGGTCGAGGTGGTCCGCCGCGGGCTCGAGAAGTTCGTGGTGGGCCGCGAGATCGGCTACGTCGAGGTCCTGCATCCGCGTCCGCTCCGCCGCCACGTCGCCGGGCCGCGCGACTTCGCGAGCCGGCTGACCGGGCGCACCGTGGTGGAGGCCTGCCGGCGCGGGAAGTTCCTCTGGCTGCCGCTCGACTCCGGCGAGGCGCTGCTCGGCCACCTCGGCATGAGCGGGCAGTTCGTCGTCCAGCCGCCCGAGGCGCCGGCCGAGCGCAACCTGCGCGTCCGGTTCGAGCTCGACTCCGACCGCGAGCTGCGGTTCGTCGACCAGCGGATGTTCGGCGGTGTCTGGCTGTCGGCGCTGACCGGGGCCGATGGTGCTGCCGGCGACATTCCCGAGGAGTTCGCGCACATCGCACGCGATCCGATCGACCCGTTGTTCGACGACGAGGCTTTCGTCAAGGCGATCCGGGCCAAGCAGACCAACGTCAAACGCGCGCTGCTCGACCAGACACTGATCTCAGGGGTGGGCAACATCTACGCCGACGAGGCGCTGTGGCGAGCCCGCCTGCACTACGCCAGGCCGACCGCCACACTGCGACGCCCGGACGCCATGCGACTGCTCACCGAGGTGCGCGTCGTCATGGGGGAGGCGCTGCTGGCCGGCGGCACCTCGTTCGACGCGCTCTATGTCAACGTCAACGGCGAGAGCGGCTACTTCGAACGCTCGCTCGCGGTTTACGGCAGGGAGGGGAAACCCTGCCTCGAGTGCGGCCGCCCGATTCGCCGCGACCCGTTCATGAACCGCTCCTCGTTCTCGTGTCCGGGCTGCCAGCCCAGGCCGCGACGCCCCCACTGGTAGCTCGGTGACGAGGGGCCCTGGAACGGCCATCTCCGACGGCTCTCGACCGTATGCGGAGAGTCACAATCGCGAGAACGAGCGATCCGGCCATTTTCCGGCAAGGTAACCGCCAGTAGCCATAACGCGCCATACCCGGAAGGTCTGTCCCTTCGCGGTCCAGGCGGTCGCTGCCGCGATCGCCGCAGCCATGGCGTAGGGTCCGGCATCGCGAAGCCAAGGGGTGGCCCCCGAGCGGCGGCTCGAATTGGGCAGTCGTACCCTGGATATGGTCGTCAAACGCGAGTTTTTCGACCTTGTGCCGTATTCCTCCCGCATGCGGATGCTGCCACCAGCAGAACGCCGACCGGTTGTCCTGGTTGGCAATCTCTGACCAGGCAACACTGTCCCGGACAGGTTGAGGCATAATGGATAACGGCACCGCGACCAAGTAACCACGGTTTGTAAGCGGACGGTTACCTTGACGGGCACGTACGTTCAGTGAGACCCTGAATGGACCATCCGCTCGGCTACAAGGTCGAGTGCAGGAAGTACCCGGAACCCAGACAACCAATTTCTGGTCTCTCACCGTGGAGGACCCTCTTATGGCGAAGGCGCTCCTCGGCCACGTCGGTGGCCCCGACCCCCGACTGGTCTCCGAGGTGCGACGTCTGCAGAAGCGAGTTTCGGATTTGGAGGCGCACGTGATGCGTCTCCAAGCGGAAAACGACTCCCTCAGCGCCGCTGTCAGCGAAGGACAACTGCTCACTATCGAACACGAGCACGAGCCGGCGCTTACCTGAGCCGATCGCAAAGCCGAGCCAGGACGCGGGCTCGGTTGATCCGGCTCGCTTGAGTGGAGATCCCGGGCTCACCCGCGGACCAACCAAATACGCACCTAGCACAACGCGACGGGACGCCGTGAGGCGTCCCGTTTGGCGTATCCGAGGGCCGTTCAGCCGCTGGACCTGCATGAAGCTGCCGAAGGCGTGTCTGAGCGCAGCCCCCATTCGATCAACCGGTATGGTCGGACGAGGCCCTTCCCCGGGTGATCTGCCCCGCCGCCATATGTTCATAAAACGCCTCGGTCACGGACATTTTGCCCGTGAGGCGGCCGGACGCATCTGTGTACAAGGAGAGTCGCGCGTTGTATCTCAAAAGCTTGACGCTCCGCGGATTCAAATCGTTCGCCTCGTCGACGACGTTGCATCTGGAGCCCGGAATCACCTGCGTGGTCGGGCCCAACGGTTCGGGGAAGTCGAACGTCGTCGACGCCATCGCCTGGGTGATGGGCGAGCAGGGCGCGAAGAGTCTGCGCGGCGGCAAGATGGAGGACGTGATCTTCGCCGGTACGACCGGGCGGGCGCCGCTCGGCCGGGCCGAGGTCGTGCTCACGATCGACAACGCCGACGGCGCCCTGCCGGTCGACTTCGCCGAGGTCTCGATCAGCCGGATCATGTTCCGCAACGGCGGCTCCGAGTACGCCATCAACGGCCAGACCTGCCGGCTGCTCGACGTCCAGGAGCTGCTGTCCGACTCCGGTATCGGCCGCGAGATGCACGTGATCGTCGGCCAGGGGCAGCTCGACGGAATCCTGCACGCCACCCCCGAAGACCGCCGTGGCTACATCGAGGAGGCCGCTGGCGTCCTCAAGCACCGCAAGCGCAAGGAGAAGGCGCTCCGCAAGCTCGCCGCCGCCGAGGGCAACGTCACCCGGTTGCAGGACCTGCTCACCGAGATCAGGCGCCAGCTCAAGCCGCTCGGCAAGCAGGCCGAGGCCGCCCGCAGGGCCGCCGTGATCCAGGCCGACGTCCGCGACGCCCGGCTGCGCCTGCTGGCCGACGACCTCGTCAAGCTGCAGTCGGAGCTGGCGCAGGAGCTCGCCGACGAGACCGCGCTGAAGGAACGCCGCGCCCTGCTCGAGGAGCAGCTGGCGGCTGTCCGCGAACACGAGGCCGGACTCGACGAGGCGCTGCGCGAGGACGCGCCGAAGGTCGCCCGGGCCCAGGAGACGTGGTACCGCCTCTCCAGCCTGAAGGAGCGCCTGCGCGGCACCGCGAGCCTCGCCGCCGAACGTTCCCGCCACCTCGTCGAGACCGGCGAGGAGCAGAGCAGCGGGCGCGACCCTGACCAGCTGGAGGCCGAGGCCGCGGCGATCCGCGAGACCGAGGCGCAGATCGACGCCGAGGTCGAGGGCTACTCCGCGGCGCTGGAGGCCGCGCTGGAGGAACGCCAGGCCGCCGAGGACGCCAACGCCGCCGAGGAACGCCGGGTCGCCGCCGCACTGCGCGCCGCCGCCGACCGGCGCGAAGGGCTGGCGCGGCTGGCCGGCCAGGTCGCCTCGGCGCGTACCCGTCTGGAGACTCGCGCCGGCGAGGTCGACCGGCTCACCAAGGAACGCGCCGACGCGACCCAGCGAGCCGACGCCGCCGAACGCGAGTACACCTCGATCGAGACCCAGATCGCCGGGCTGGACGCCGGCGAAAGCGGGCTCGACGAGCAGTACGAAGTAGCCCGCGATGCGCTGCAGGAGATCGAGCAGCGGCTGTCCGAGCTGCGTGAGCAGGAGCAGTCGGCCGACAGGGAGCGGGCCGCGCTGGCCGCTCGTAAGGAGGCGCTCGAGCTCGGCCTCACTCGTAAGGACGGCGCCGCGGCTCTGCTGGCCGCGAGTGACGGCCTGGGCGGGCTGGTCGGTGCCGTCGCCGGCCTGCTGACCGTCGAGCCGGGGTTCGAAGCGGCGATCGCCGGAGCGCTCGGCGAGGCGGCCGACGCCGTGGCCGTGTCGTCCGCCGACGCCGCCGTCGACGCCCTGCAGCACCTGCACGAGCACGACCTCGGCCGGGCTTCGATCCTGGTCAGCGCGTCGCCGAACGGCTCAGGCCGGCAGAGCTGGCCCGCGCTGGCGTACGGCACGCGCTATGCGATCGACGTCGTCACCTGCTCGCCCGAGCTGCGGCCGGCGCTCGAGCGTGTGCTGGCGAAGGTCGCCGTCGTCGACGACCTGGCCGCCGCCCGGCAGCTGGTCGCGAGCACACCTGAGGTCACGGCCGTCACGCGCGGCGGCGACCTGCTGGGCGCCCACCTCGCCTACGGCGGTTCGGCGTCGCAGCCCAGCCTGCTCGAGGTGCAGGCCGCGGTCGACGACGCCGGGGAACGGCTGCAGGTGGCCGCGGCTCGTGCCGAGCAGTTGCGGTCCGAACGCTCGCAGGTCGAGGCCGAGCGCACCGCCGCCGCCGAGCACGTCGAGAGCACGCTGTCGCGCCTGCACGAGTCCGACGCCAGGCTCGCGGCAGTCGCCGAGCAGCTCGGTCAGCTCGGCTCGACGGCCAAGTCCGCGCGGGCCGAGGCCGAGCGGCTGGGACGTTCGATCGAGCAGGCCCGCGAAGCCGACGCCAAGGACGAGTCCGCGCTGGAGGAGCTCGAGGGCCGGCTGGAGGCCGCCGAGGAGCACCCCGACGGCGACGAACCCGCGACCGACGAGCGCGACCGGCTGGCCGAGCAGGCCAAGCAGGCGCGGGCCCGGGAGATGGAGGCGCGGCTCGCGTTGCGTACCGCCGAGGAGCGCGGCCGGGGGATCGCCGGCCGGGCCGAGGCGCTGGAGAAGGCCGCCCGCGAGGAACGGCTCGCTCGCGAGCGCGCCCGCGAGCGACGGGAACGCCGCGTCCGCGAGGCTCGCGTGGCCGCGTCGGTGCTGCAGGGCGTGGAGCGGGTCCTGTCGCGGCTCGAACGCTCGCTGGTCGACGCGAAGCAGGAACGAGAGGCCGCCGAGCAGGCGCGGTCGGCGCACGAGGGCCAGGTCCAGGAGGTCCGCAAGCAGGTCCGCGCACTGGCGTCTGAGCTCGACGAGCTCACCGACGTCGTACACAAGGACGAGATGGCCCGGGCCCAGCAGCGGCTGCGGATCGAGGGCATGGAGCAGCGCGCGCTCGACGAGCTCGGCATGGACCCCGAGTCGCTGGTCGCGGAGTACGGACCGGACCAGCTGATCCCCCCACCGCCCCCGGCGCCGGGTGAGTCCGAAGAGGACCAGGAGTCCATGCCCGCGGAGGCGAAGCCGTTCGTCCGGGCCGAGCAGGAGAAGCGGCTGAAGTCGGCCGAACGGCAGCTGACCCTGCTCGGCAAGGTCAACCCGCTGGCGCTGGAGGAGTTCGCGGCGCTGGAGGAGCGGCACAAGTTCCTCACCGAGCAGCTCGAAGACCTGAAGAAGACCCGGCGTGACCTGCTGGAGATCGTCAAGGAGGTCGACGAGCGGGTGGAGCAGGTCTTCACCGAGGCCTACCGCGACGTGGAGCGGGAGTTCGAGGACGTCTTCGCCCGGCTCTTCCCCGGCGGCGACGGACGGCTGGTGCTGACCGACCCGTCCGACATGCTGTCGACCGGCGTCGAGGTCGAGGCGCGGCCGCCGGGCAAGAAGGTCAAGCGGCTGTCGCTGCTCTCGGGTGGCGAGCGATCGCTGGTGGCGGTGGCGTTCCTGGTGTCGCTGTTCAAGGCGCGGCCCAGCCCGTTCTACCTGCTGGATGAGGTGGAGGCGGCGCTCGACGACACCAACCTCGGCCGGCTGCTGGAGATCTATGAGGAGCTGCGGGAGAACAGCCAGCTGCTCGTCGTAACCCACCAGAAGCGCACGATGGAGGTCGCCGACGCGTTGTACGGCATCTCCATGCGCGGCGACGGTGTGTCGGCCGTGATCAGCCAGCGGATCCGTGAGGCCGAGTCAGCCTGAGCCGCGGGCGCGGATCAACGGCAGGTAGATCTCGTCGACGATCTCGACCAGGAGGCTGTCGGGCACGGTCGCGAGGCCTCGGGTGATGTACTCGTTGCGCAGCAGGACGATCGCCACCGTCGCGACGCGCGGGTGGAGCGCCTCGGGTGGAGCCTCCTTGCGGGCGACCGCCCTGCCGAGGACGGTGAGCCAGACCGCGCTGCCGCCGTCGGACATCTGCTCGTGCAGCTCGGCCAGCAGCTCCGGCTCCTCCTGCATGCTGGCCAGCAGGCCGCGCAGGATGTCGCCCCTTGGCGTGCCCAGCCGGCAGTTCGTCGCGCGCAGGAGCTCCAGCACGTCGGCGCGCAGCTCTCCGGTGTCGGGGATCTTGGTGCTCGCGGCGACGACCTGCTTGTAGGCGGCGATGCCGAGAGCCGCGCGGCCCGGCCAGCGGCGGTAGATCGCGTTCTTGTTGGTGCCGGCCCGCTGGGCCACGCGGTCCATCGTGAGGCCGGCGTAGCCCGACTCGAGCAGCTCGTCGGCCGCGGCCTGCAGGATCGCGGTCTCCAGCTCGGCGCCGCGTCGCCTGGTCCGCTTGCCGTCCATGGTACGAAGCGTACCCTGTTCGCCGAGAGCGAAGCAGGCTGGTCTGGCGCCTCTAAGGTACTTGAAGTACCTTATTGCTCTATGAGAGCCAAGGGCATCAGCTACGACACGGGGTTCATTCACGGCGGGATCTCGCGGGAGTCGTTCGACCTGGACGTCGTGCGGCGCGAGCTGGCGATCATCCGCGACGACCTGCACTGCAACGCCGTACGCGTCATGGGCGGTTCGCCGGATCGGCTGGAGGCGGCGGCCACGATCGCGGGCGAGTTGGGGCTGGAGGTCTGGTTCTCGCCGTTCGTCTGTGACCTGACGGAGGCCGAGATGCTCGACCTGCTCCACGACTGCGCCTCGCGGGCGGAGCGGGTGCGCCTGCGGGCCGGCGCCGAGGTCGTCTTCGTGGCCGGGGGCGAGCTCACGCTGACCAACCACGGCTTCCTGCCGGGCGACACGATCGAGCAGCGGCTCGCGCTGCTGAACGACCCGGCGACGCTGCGGTCGGCGATGCGAGAGGCACGCAAGCGGCTCGATGCGTTCCTGCGTCGGGCTGTGGCGGCGGTGCGCGAACGGTTCGGCGGCAAGGTGACCTACGCGGCGATCCATCCGCTGGAGGGCATCGACTGGGAGCCGTTCGACTTCGTTTCGATCGACCTCTATCGCACGGCCGAGGTGGCCGACCGGATCGAGCTGGGCGTACGGCACCTGGTCTCGCGGGGCAAGCCGGTGGCGATCACGGAGTTCGGCTGCGCGACGTACAAGGGCGCGGCCGATCTGGGTGCTCGGGCCGGCGAGATCGTCGAATGGTCCGAGGGCGGCGTGCCGATCCGGCTGGACGGCGAGTACGTGCGCGACGAGGCGGCGCAGGCCGCCTGCGTGCGTGAGCTGCTGGAGATCTTCGACGCTGCCGGGGTCGACTCGACGTTCGTGTTCACGTTCGCCGCGCACGCCCTGCCGCACCGCGACGGAGACCCGCGCGACGACCTCGACCTGGCGTCGTACGGCATCGTCAGGGTGCTCGAAGGTCGTGACGGCGAGACCTACCCGGGGCTGGAGTGGGAGCCGAAGGCCGCGTTCGCCGCGGTGGCCGGCTGCTATCGCGGGTGAGCTTTCCCCACCCCGGGCGACATGCTTGCGCCGGCTTGGTTAGGCTGCCCTAACATGTCTCGCGAGCAACTGATCGACACGTGGGTGTGCGCTGCCGCCCTGGCTGACTCTCGGCGTGGGGAGCTGGCCAGGTTGGTGGACGCCTCGCGAGCGACCTGGGGTGGCGCGCCGGCGGTCGCCGCCGCTCTGTTGTGGAAGCAGTACGCCTGGTATCTCGTTGACACCGCCTTGTGTGGTTGGTTTTCCGGCTCGGTGCCGGACCTCGCCCTGGATGTCGTCGAGGTCCGGTTCCGGGGCGTCGCGCCGCACGTGGAGGTGCGTGCGCCGGGAGTGCTCGAGGTGCCGGCGCGTTCGGACGTGGAGTTCGCCCGCTGGTTCGGCGCCGAGGTCGTCAAGGGGCATTTGACGCCGGTCCTGGAGTCGCTGCACGACCTGACCCGGGCCGGCAGCCGGCTGCTGTGGGGTTCGGTGGCGCATGCGCTCGCGGAGCCGCTGGCGGAACGCATGCCCGAGCCGGCCCGGACCGTACCGGCGCTGCTGTCGCGGCTGGGGCCACCGCTGGACGGGCTGATCGAGGTTGGCACCGGCGGTGCCGCGGTGGTGCGGCGGACCTGCTGCCTGGCGTTCCGCTGTGATGATCCGGTGATCTGCGGCTACTGCCCGATCCGCCGGGCGGACTGCGCACCGCTCGCACGCCAAGTGTTTTGAGGTCGTCTGGCGGGAACGTAGAGGACTATGACCGCAATCATCATCGTGATGCTGACGATTGTGACGATCGCCGCCGCTGTCATCGCCTTCGTGTCGTTCCCCGAGAACGCGCCGATCCACGGCCCGCTCGTACGAGACCGGGAGTGGTGGGAGGACTAGACGACGCGCTCTGCAGGGCGCTTGCTCGTCCAGGAGAGCTTCAGAACGAGCGGCTCATCGACACCAGCCACGGGATCGCCACCGTGACCGTCGGCAGGACGAGCACGGTCGCCGCGGCCAGATAAGTCAAGGCTGCCAGCAGGTGGTGTGACTCCGCCGGTTCGCGCAGGCGATGCAGCCGCGCCAGCGTTCCCGTACCCGAGGCCGCCAAGCCCCCGCACCCCGCCGGCGCGCCCGCCAGTGTCACCAAGGCCCGGGCGAGCGGCACCGCGCCGACTCGGCGGCGGGCGGCGTCGTCGGCGAGCATCTCGACGAGGAGGCTGCTGTGCTCCAACGGTGTACGACCGCGGGCGAAGCCGGGGAACGCCTCGCGCAGTGCCGTGAACGCCTCCAGCACCAAGTCGTGACGGGCTCGCAGGTGTGCACGTTCGTGCGCAAGCACTGCCACCAGTTCGTGCGTCGACAGCTTCTCCAGCGCGCCCGACGACAACACCACACGGGCGTCGCGCAGGCCGGGGACGCAGTAGGCGAACGGCGTCTGCTCGGCCAGCACGCGCAGCTCAGGATCCTGGACGTCCGGGCTCGCCACCAGGTCGACGAGCTCGCGGTGCCGGCGCCGCCTGGCTCGCGTCCGCACCGCGACCTTCACCGCCGACCACGCCAGGCGGGCGGCGATCACGCACGTCAGCGCGGTGATCAGGCTGTGCAGGACGACCTCGCCGATCCCGTACCTCGGTGAGAGCAGGGCCTCCATGCCGAGCGCGAGCCCCGCGCCCAGCGCCGCGAGCACGGCGGCCAGCGCGAGTGCCTGCCACAGCACGATCGACGCGCGAGGGACGTGCCTGGTCCACCTGGCCCGCGCCAGCAACGCGGGTACGGGGCCGGCGAGCAGCAGGGCGAGCACACCCAGGATCGCTGCCGTCATGGGCGTCTACCGTTTGCCTTTGGTGGGTTTGACCGCCGGCCCGTCGAGGTCGGGCTTCGACTCCAGCGCGGCCAGCGCCTCCCGCAGTGCCTTCGCCTCGTCGGCGCTCGCCTGGTCGACGAACCGGACGAGGGCGGCTTCGCGGCTGGCGCGGTTGCCGGCGGCATCGAGCGCCTCGCGCATCAGGTCGGCGACCAGCTGGTCCTTGCCGGAGGCCGCTTGGTAGCGGTACGCACGGCCGTCGCGTACCCGGTGGACGACGCCCTTCTTGGCAAGCCGGTCGAGCACGGTCATGACCGTGGTGTAGGCCAGATCACGTTCGACGGCCAGCGCCTCGTGCACGTCCCGTACGGTGACCGGGCCGGAGGCGGCCCAGATCTGGTCCATAACGTCGCGTTCGAGATTCCCCAGCCTTGCCATGGAGATCATCCTACGTGCGGTAGTAGAGAACTGCTCGGCGGTGACCGAATTCGGCGCGGCCGAGGTCGACCGGGTATGGTCTGTCGCGATGTCGACTACAGCAATGCAGCCGACGGCGACCGTGAGTGGCGAAACTACGGTCGAGCCCGGTGTATCCGATGCTCCTGCACGCAAAAAGACCCGCGATCCCTTCTTCGACAACGCGAAGTTCCTGGCCATTGTGCTCGTCGTGGCCGGGCACGCGATCGAACCCCTGCGTGACGTGCCGGCCGCGCACGCGCTCTACCTGTTCCTGTACATGTTCCACATGCCGGTCTTCATCCTCATCGCCGGCTACTTCTCCAAGGGTTTCCCGTCGTCCAGCGACAAGGTACGCAAGCTGGTCACCGGGCTGCTCGTCCCGTTCGTGATCTTCCAGCTGGCGTACGTTCTGTACGCCCGGCTGGCCGGACGTGACGCGGATCTCACCCTGCTCGATCCGTACTACCTCGCCTGGTTCCTGCTGGCGCTGTTCGCCTGGCGCGCCTCGACCCCGCTGTGGAAGCGGGTGCGCTGGCCGGTGGCGATCGCCGTCGCGATCTCGGTGCTCGCCGGTACGCAGGAGCTCGTCGACTCGCTCAGCCTCGGCCGGATCCTCAGCCTGCTTCCGTTTTTCGTGGTCGGCCTCTGCCTGAAGCCCGAGCACTTCCAGCTGCTGCGGCGCCGGGCGGTCCGGATCGCGGCCGTGCCGGTGTTCGCAGGCGGGGTCGCCATGGCGTTCTGGGCGCACACCAGGATGAGCCTGGACTGGATCTTCTGGCGCAACGACAACGACTACCTCGCGGTCGACGACCTGATCGGCAGCGCGATGCGGATCGGCATGCTGGCCTGCGCGGGGCTGCTGGTTGCTGCGTTCCTCGCGCTCGTACCCGCGAAGCACTACTGGTTCAGCAAGCTCGGCTCGCGCACGCTGTACGTCTATCTGCTGCACGGTTTCGTCGTGAAGGGCGCGATCTACCTCGGCCTGCTCGATTCCCGGTGGCTGCACAGCCTGTGGGGGATCGCGCTGGTGGCCACGAGTGGTGCCGTGCTGGCGTTGCTGCTGTCGGCCAACATCGTCCGGCGGCTCACGCGGTGGGCGGTCGAACCCTCGATGCGCTGGGTCTTCCGGTAAGCGGCACACTGTCGGCATGAACGCAGACGGTACGCACGCCGACGAACTCGTTGTCGCTTGTGGCGCTGCCGCCAAGCGGGCTTCCGGCTCGCTGGCCGGCGTGCCGGACCAGACCGTCGACGCCGCGCTGATGGCGATGGCCTCGATGCTGGAGGCTTCTCGTACGACCGTGTTGGCCGCGAACGCCGAGGACGTCGCGGCCGCGGAGGCGTCCGGCATGAGCGGTGCGCTGCTCGACCGGCTCAAGCTGTCCGACGAGCGGATCGCCGACATGGCCGCGCAGCTGCGGATCCTGGCGCAGACGCCGCATCCCCAGCTCAGCAAGGTGGTCGAGGAACGCCCGGACGGCTTGCGGCTGCTCGAGCGCCGGCGGCCGGTCGGCGTGATCGGCGCCAACTTCGAGGCCCGGCCGAACGTCACGCTCGACGTGGCGTCCCAGCTGGTGAAGTCGCGCAACGCCGGCGTCCTGCGGACGGGCTCGGCGGCGCTGCGTTCGGCCCAGGCGCTGGTCGAGCACGTGATCGCGCCGGCTCTCGACTCGACCGGCCTGCCCGCCGCGGCGATCCAGCTGGTGCCGGGCGCCGACCGCGAGACGGCGTTCGCGCTCGTACGGCAGCCGTCGCTGATCCCGCTGGTCATCCTGCGCGGCAGCGGCGAGACCACCCGCGTACTCGGGGAGGAGGGCGCGCGGCACGGCGTCCGCACGCTTGCCCACGCCGACGGTGGCGGTGTGCTCTACGTACACGCCGGCGCCGACCTGGCGAAGGCCCGCGAGCTGGTGACCAGCAGCCTCGACCGGCTCGGGGTCTGCAACCGGCTCAACCTGCTGCTGATCGACAGCGCGTTGTACGACTCGACCGTGACGGACTTCGTGGCGCTGGTGAAGGAACTGGGGATCGAGGCGTCGCTGCCGCCGCACGACCACCCGCGCGGCTACGAATGGGCCCTCGACTCCGACCGAGCAGCGACCGTGACGATCGACCGCGCCGAGGGCCCAGCCGACGCCGCCCGGATCGCCAACGAGGACACCTCCGGCCTCGCCGCGGCGATCGCGACCGAGGACGCGGAGGCGGCCCAGGAGTTCATGGACGCCTACACCGGCACCGGCGTCTTCTGGAACGCGACGACGCGCCTGCTGGACGGCTTCAAGCTGTTGAGGCTGCCGGAGACAGGCATCAACATCGACCGCGTACCGGGACCGCGCGGGCCGGTGACGTTCCAGGACCTCTACCTGCGCCAGTACGTCGTCGTGCCGGCTTAAGGGAGCGCGCACGCGCCCAAGGCGCTGAGCAGCACTGCCTCGTCCCTGCGGCCCGCGAGCAAGGTCTGGGCCAGCTGGGTGCCGACCAGGGCGACCAGGCCCACGGTGCGGGCGCGCCCAGCCGGTCCGGTGAAGCGCGCCGCCGTCCAGCCGGCGCCTGCCCCGAGCGCGGTCACCACGGCTCGGTGCGCGATGTCGCGCGTCAGGGCGGACCCCAACGAGCTCTCCGGACCCTCGTCGATCAGCCGGGCCGCGTCGTCCGACGGGGCACGGACCGCGATCGCAAGGGCGGGGGCGAGGTCGGTGAGCAGG
Organism: Flindersiella endophytica; assembly: GCF_054779015.1. Lineage (NCBI taxonomy): Bacteria > Bacillati > Actinomycetota > Actinomycetes > Propionibacteriales > Nocardioidaceae > Flindersiella > Flindersiella endophytica. Next base: position 919,700 of record NZ_BAAGYY010000024.1, on the reverse strand, counting down.
TTGACCAGCAACAGCTGTCGAGCATGGCGCGACACGGCATGACGAACATCACTACGAGCTGTAGTACTACATCTCGTAGTATGACGACATGGATGTGCTGGACCTGGCTCGGTGGCAGTTCGCGGTGACCACCGTCTACCACTTCTTCTTCGTGCCCGTGACCGTCGGCCTGTCCGCCATCGTCGCCGGTTTGCAGACGGCGTGGGTGCTCCGCCGCAAGGAGCGCTACCTGCGCCTCACCAAGTTCTTCGGCAAGCTGCTGATCATCAACTTCGCGATGGGCGTCGTCACCGGGCTGGTCCAGGAGTTCCAGTTCGGCATGAACTGGAGCGCCTACTCGGTCTTCGTCGGTGACGTGTTCGGCGTTCCGCTCGCGATCGAGGGCCTGCTCGCGTTCTTCCTCGAGGCGACGTTCCTCGGCCTCTGGATCTTCGGCTGGGACCGCCTGCCCAGGGCGATCCATCTAGCCTGCATCTGGATCGTCGCGATCGGGACGCAGATCTCCGCGTACGTCATCCTGGCCGTCAACGCGTGGATGCAGCATCCCGTCGGCTACCGGATCAACCCGGAGACGCAGCGGGTCGAGCTCACCGACGCAGGGGAGATGCTCACCAACCCCGCGGCGATCTCGGCCGGCCTGCACACCGCGACCGCGTGCTTCCTCACCGGTGGTGCGCTGGTCGCGGGCGTGGCGCTGTGGCAGTTGGCTCGCAGGCGCACGCCGGACGGCGACCGGCCGGCCTTTCGTACGGCCGCGCTGGTCGGCTGCGGAGTCGTGCTGCTGTCCTCGGTCGGCTTCGCCGTCACCGGCGACCAGCAGATGAAGCTGATGACCCGCGAGCAGCCGATGAAGGTGGCAGCCGCGGAGGCGTTGTTCTCGACCGAGAGCCCGGCCGCGTTCTCGCTGATCACGATCACCACACCCGACGGCCGCCAGGAGGTGTGGAGCGTCAAGGCGTCACACATCCTGTCGTTCCTCGCGACCGGCGCATGGGACGGAGAGGTCCGGGGCATCAACGACCTGCAGGCGCAGTACGCCGAGAAGTACGGCCCCGGCGACTACGTGCCGAACGTACAGGCGACGTACTGGAGCTTCCGGCTGATGATCGGTTCCGGGGCGCTGACGGCCGCGCTCGCACTGCTCGGGCTGTACCTCATGAAGCGCCGCCCACTGTGGCTGCACAACCGCTGGGCCAGGCGCGCCGCGCTCACGTTGCCGTTCCTGCCGCTGCTCGGCAACACCACCGGCTGGATCTTCACCGAGACCGGACGCCAACCCTGGCTGGCGTTCGGCCTCTTCAAGACCGCTGACGGCGTCTCACCCGGCACGAGTCTCGCCGAGGTGGCGCTGTCGCTCGCGGTCTTCACCATCCTCTACGGCGGCCTGGCCGTCATCGAGCTCGGCCTGCTGCGCCGTGCCGCGAACGAACTGCCTCCGGCCGTACCAGCGAAGCAGCCGGACGACGAGGACCCCAAGCCGGCTGTGGCTTTCTCGTACTAGGAAGAGAGGAGAACGATGGAGCTCACGACGCTGTGGTTCGGCCTGATCGCGTTCTTCTGGACCGCCTACTTCGTGCTGGAGGGGTTCGACTTCGGCGTCGGCATGCTGTCGGCGCTGCTCGGCCGCGACGAACGGGAGCGCGGCGCCCTGCTGTCGACGATCGGACCGGTCTGGGACGGCAACGAAGTCTGGCTGGTGGTCGCGGGCGGTGCGATGTTCGCGGCGTTCCCGGGCTGGTACGCCGAGCTCACCAGCTCGAACTACCTCGCGCTGCTGGCGATCCTGGTCGCGCTGATCGTGCGCGGTGTGGCGCTCGAGTACCGCGGCAAACGGGACGAGCCGCACTGGCGGCGCAACTGCGACCTGGCCGTCGCCGTCTCGTCGGCCGTGCCGCCGTTCCTGTGGGGGCTCGTCCTGTCCGGCTCGGTGCTCGTCGGGCTGGTCCTGCTGGCGTTCTGCCTGCTGCACGGGTGGACGTTCCTGCGGCTGCGCACCGGCGGGCCGCTGCGTGAGCGGCTCGGCCGACGCGGCGCGGAAGGGCCGGCGTTCGCCGCCACCACCGTGGCGATCGCGGCGTTCACGGCCGGACTGTTCGCCGTCCTCTACGACCCGGAGTTCGTCGAGCAGTTGGCGTCGCCGGCGTACGGGCTGCGCGTGCTCAGCTGGGCCGCGCTGTTCTGCGTGCCGATGGTGATCGCCTACCAGGGTTGGAGTTACTGGGTCTTCCGCAAGCGGGTGCACGCATGAGACCGCTCGACCCGCGGCTGATCCGCTACGCACGTACGACCGCGATCTACGTCGCCGGCTGCGCCGCGATCGGAGCGGTGACGGGTGCGCTGGTGATCGCGCAGGCGTTCCTGCTGACCGACGCCGTGGTCTCGGTCTCGCTCGCGGGGCTCCCGTTGCTCGCGGCGGTCATCGCCGGACGGGCCTTGCTGGCCTGGCTGCAGGAGGTGCTGGCGCACCGGTCGTCGGCCGCCGTCAAGGCGGCACTGCGCCGGCAGGTGCTGCGGCGGTCGGTCGAGCTCGGCCCGGTCTGGCTGGCCGGCGAGAGGCGGTCGGCTCTGACCACGTTGCTGACCAGCGGGCTGGACGCGCTCGACGACTACTTCGCGAGGTACCTTCCGCAGTTGGTGCTCGCGGTGGTCGTACCCGCGTCGGTCGTCGCCGTCCTGTTCACCACCGACCTGGTGTCGGCGCTCACCGTGGCGCTGACGCTGCCGCTGATCCCGGTGTTCATGGCGCTGGTCGGGCTGGCCACGTCGGCACACACCAGGCGGCGCTGGCGGTCGCTGGAGCTGCTGGCGCACCACTTCGCCGACGTCGTGGCCGGGCTGCCGACGCTGAAGATCTTCGGCCGGGCGAAGGCACAGGCAGCCGCCGTCCGGGCGGTGTCCGACAGCTACCGGCGCGAGTCGCTCGGAACGTTGCGGATCGCGTTCTTGTCATCGCTCGTGCTGGAGCTGCTGGCGACGCTGTCGGTCGCGCTGGTCGCGGTCGGCGTGGGCGTGCGACTGGTCGAGGGCGAGCTCGACCTGCGTACCGCCTTGCTGGCTTTGATCCTGGCGCCGGAGGCCTATCTTCCGCTGCGGCTCGTGGGCACGCACTACCACGCGAGCGCGGACGGGCTCGCCGCGGCGGAGGAGGCGTTCCGGATCCTCGAGACGCCCGCTCCGCAACGGTTTCCGGCCGTCGCTCGCCGCGCGGACACGGCGCTGGTCGTGTCCGGCCTGGAGGTCCGGTACGCCTCACAGAGCGAGCCTGCGGTACGCAACCTGTCGTTCCGCGTGCGTCCGGGCGAGATCGTCGCGCTCACCGGTCCGAGCGGTTCCGGCAAGTCGAGCACGCTGTCGGCGATCCTGGGATTCGTCCAGCCGGCCGGCGGAACCATCGAGTCCGGTCGCGCCGCGTGGGTGCCACAGCGGCCGTACCTCTTCCGGGACACGATCGCCGGCAACGTCAGGCTGGGTTCGCCACAGGCCAGTCCCGCGGAGGTGAGAGCGGCGCTGGTGGCCGCCGGTGCCGGCGACCTCGATCCGGACCGGCCGATCGGCGAACGCGGCGAAGGGTTGTCGGCCGGGCAGGCGAGACGGGTGGCGCTGGCCCGGGCGCTGGTCGGCGGGCCGGACCTGCTGCTGCTCGACGAGCCGACGGCAGGGCTCGACCCGGACACCGAACACGACGTCGCCGGGACGCTCGACGGGCTTCGCCAACAGGGCAAGGCGATTCTGCTGGTCTCGCACCGTCCCGCACTGCTCGAACTGGCGGACGCGACATGCGCGGTCGGCTGAGCCTGGGCGTGGCCGCGGCCGCGGTCGCCGGTGTCGCGGCGGCGGGGTCCGCCGTCGCCCTGCTGGCGACCGCGGCCTGGCTGATCGCCACCGCGGCCGGGCAGCCGCCCGTTCTCACCCTGATGGTGGCGATCGTCGCGGTCCGGGCGTTCGGTCTCGGCCGCGGCGTGCTGCGTTATGCCGAACGACTGCTGGCACACGACGTGGCGTTTCGCAGGCAGGCCGAGCTCCGGGTCACGGCCTACCGGCGGCTGGAACGCCTCGCGCCGGAAGGCCTGTCGGAGTATCGATCCGGCGATCTGCTGTCGCGACTGGTGTCGGACGTCGACGCCGTTCTCGACCGCATCGTGCGGGTGCTGCTGCCGTTCACCGTCGCCGCTGTCGCCGGTGCGGCGACGGCGGCCCTGCTCGCGCTGGTGCTGCCGGTCGCGGGCGCGGCGGCCGCGATCGGGCTCGGATGTGCGCTCGTGGTGGTGCCGTGGCTGGTGTCCCTGGCAGGCCACCGGGCCCAGCAGGCAGTGGCGCCCGAGCGTGGCGCGCTGGCGGCTCAGGTCAAGGGCGTGCTGGACGGTGCGGGGGAGCTGCTGGCCTACGACGGGACGACCCGGGCACTGGCCGAGGTCGAGGCGGCCTCTACGCGACTGCGAGAGGCTGAGGCCGCGCAGAGCTGGCGTACAGGGCTCGGCAACGGCTTGCTGGTTCTCGTGATCGGCGGGATCTCCCTCGCGGGGCTGGGCTTCGGGGTTCCGCTGGTCCGTTCCGGTGCGCTCGGCCAGGTGCTGCTCGCGGTGGTCACGCTGACCCCGCTCGCGCTGGTGGACGTGCTCGGAGGCATCCCGCTCGCCGCGGCGGTCGCCGGCCGGGTCCGGCCCGCGCTGGCCCGGGTCGGTGCCGTCATGATCGCGCCCGACCCCGTCCCCGAGCCTGCCCACCCCGGGCCGCTGCCGGAACCGCCGTACCACCTCAGGGTGGAGGGCGTCGGCGTGCCCGGGCGGCTCGCTCCGCTCGACCTCGACCTGCCGCCGGGTGCGGGCGTCGTCCTGGCCGGTCCGAGCGGCTCGGGCAAGACCACGCTGGCGCAGGTGCTGGTACGGCTCCTGGAACCGGCGAGCGGCCGGGTGCGACTGAACGGCGTGGACGTCCGCGACCTGGCCGGCGACGACGTACGCCGGGTCGTGAAGCTGTGCGAGCAGGAGGCGCACGTCTTCGACACGACGCTGCTGGAGAACGTCCGGCTGGCCCGGCCGGCCGCCACGGACGCGGAGATCCGGGACGCGCTGCGCCGGGCCCGGCTGCTGGACTGGGCGTCGGCGCTGCCGGACGGGCTCGCGACGCGCGTCGGCGAGCACGGCGAACGCCTCTCCGGCGGCGAGCGGCGCCGGCTGGCGCTGGCCCGCTGCCTGCTGGCCGACGCGCCGGTGCTGATCTTCGACGAGCCCACCGAGCACCTCGACGACCGGACGGCGGGGGAGCTCACGGAGGAGCTGCTGGCGCTCGCGCCGGAGCGTACTGTCCTGCTGATCACCCACCGTGCGACTACTAGGCTGAACGGGTGCAACAGGATGGTGAACGTGGCGTTTTCGTCGTTTTCGAAGGACTCGACGGGGCAGGAACGACAACCCAGGTCAACCAGCTCGCCGGCTGGCTCGTGGAGCGCGGCCTCAGCGTCGAGTTGACGCACGAGCCGTCGACCGGTCCGATCGGCGGGCTGATCAGGTCCACGCTCGAGGGCCGGGTCGTGTTCGACGCTTCCTCGCTGGCGTTGCTGTTCGCCGCCGACCGGGTGGACCATCTGTTCAACACCGTCCACGGCGTCACGTCGTTGCTCGCGAAGGGGCGGTCGGTGGTCACCGACCGGTACGTCCTGTCGTCGCTGGCGTACCAGACCTCGCAGGGGCTGCCGATGGAGTGGGTCGCGCAGATCAACGGGCGCGCGATCGCGCCCGACGTCACGGTGTTCCTCGACACCGGCGTGGAGGAGTGCCTGGCGCGGATCGGACGGCGCAGCTCGCGGGAGGATCTGTTCAACCAGCGTGAGGAGCTCCAGGCGATCGACGCCATCTACCGGCAGGTGCTCCCGCGGGAGGAGTTCACCGGCCGGCTGGTCATGATCGACGGGCGGTCCGACGTCGAGACGGTGGCCAAGCAGGTACGCGAGGAGCTCGCGGGCTTCTTTCCGGCGGCCTAGGTTTCGAAGCGTTCGACGGTCGGAGTGGTGCCGGGCTTCCACAGCGCCATGATGGCCTCGAGCGCGGCGGGGTCGCGGGTGCGTTCGGCCTCCATGTGCTTCTCCAGCAGCTCCTGGTTCGCCCAGCGCTCGAGTAGCACGAACCTGTCAGGCGTGTCCACGCTCTGGAGTAGCTCGTACTGCTCACAGCCTTCGTCCCGGATCGCGACCGCCTGGACGGCTTTGAAGGCGGACGCGAAGTCGGCTGCTCTGCCCGGCGCGACATCGATGGTGATGAGATGGCGAATGGCCATGGACTGCCTCCCTGCTCGAGTTGCCAGGTGCATCTTCTCGCGGTGCCGTTCAGCGGTCTAGAGATAGCGCAGCCAGAGGTACGGCAGCGACAGCGACACGGTGACGGCGGCCACGAGCAGGCCGTACTTCGTGAACTCCCAGAAGCTGATCGGGTACCCGCTGCGCTTGGCGATGCCGAGCACGACGACGTTGGCGCTGGCTCCGATCGCGGTCGCGTTGCCGCCGAGGTCGGCGCCGAGCGCGAGCGCCCACCACAGCACGGAGTGGCCGGCGAGCGGCCCGTTCGCCGCGACGAGCTGCGCCACGACCGGGCTCATCGTCGTCACGAACGGGATGTTGTCGATCAGCCCGGACAGTGCCGCGGAGCCGAACAGCAGCAGGGGTACGGCCCGTTCCGGGCTGCCGCCCGTCGCGGTGGCGAGGGCGCCCGCCAAGTGGTCGATGGCGCCGACCTTGACCAGCGCGCCGACCATGATGAACAGGCCGGCGAAGAACAGCAGCGTCTCCCACTCGACGTCCTCGAGGTAGGAGCTCGCCGGCAGCCGGCTGACCAGCACGAGCAGCCCGGCACCCAGCATCGCGACGACGGACGGCTCCATGTGGAGCACGGGGTGCAGGACGAACCCGGCCAGGACGGCGGCCAGCACGACCAGGCTGCGGATCAGGAGGCGCCGGTCGGCGATCGCCTCCCGCTCGTCGAGCTCCATCACGGCCGCGACGCGTTCCGGATCGACGGTGAAGTGCTTGCGGAACATCACCCGCGTCATCGCGACGAACACCACCAGAAGCAGGAGCACCAGCGGCGCCAGGTGGACCAGGAAGTCGTTGAACGTCAGCCCGGCGCGGCTGGCGATGATGATGTTGGGCGGGTCGCCGACCAGTGTCGCGGTGCCACCGATGTTGGAGGCGAGTACTTCGGCGATCAGGAACGGCACCGGGCGCAGGCCGAGCCGGTCGCAGACCAGGATCGTGACCGGCGCGACCAGCAGCACGGTCGTCACGTTGTCGAGCAGCGCGGACGCGAGCGCGGTGAGCACGCAGAACAGCGCCATCACGCGGAACGGGTCGCCCTTGGCGCGCTTGGCGGCCCAGATCGCGAGGAACTCGAACACGCCGGTCTGCCGCAGGACGCCGACGATGATCATCATGCCGAGCAGCAGGAACAGGACGTTCCAGTCGATGCCGGTCTCGTGGGAGTAGAACACGTCGTCGGCACCGACGATCCCGACCGCGACGACCAGCGCCGCTCCGGCGAGCGCCACCAGGACGCGCGACACCCGGTCGCTGACGATCAGCACGTACGCTGCGACGAAGACGACGATCGGGAGCCAAGCCATGGCGGGGAGAGCCTTTCCGGAGCGGTCGACAAACTACGTCGCCGACCAGGCTTCCCGGCACACCAGCACCCCAGCCTAGCGGCCGTTCTTTGCGTTTTCTTTACGTTGTCGGCCTACGTCGGCTCAGGTACGACGTCTGGGGAGCAGTCTCGCGGCGAAGAAGCCCGCGCCGAATCCGGCGACGAGGCAGGTCGCCAGCGGGTTGCTCTCAGCCGTTCGGCGCACCTGCTGCGACACGGACCGTACGGTCTCGGCGGCCTGACCGGCCTTGGTCCCGGTATGGCTCCCGGTATGGCTCTCCGTGCGGGTTCCGGCCCCGGTTTGGCCGGCGCCAGTCACCTCGTGCGCTCGTTGCTGGGCGTGCTTGACCGTCCCCGTCGCCTTGGCCCTGAGGGCCTGCGCGGCGTCGCGCACGCGCTCGGTCTCCTGCCTCAGCTTGCGTTTGGGGCTCGCCTGGTGGGCCAGCCGGTCCACGTCCTCGGCGAGCTTGTCCCTGGTCTGCTCCGCCTCGGCCTTCAGCCTGTCGGGTGTCGTAGCCATGCCGCGTCCTCCTTCAACGACTCGACGGTTCGCTCGGGTTTGACCGAGACCTGCTTCATCCGGCTGCGCCCGATCAGGCCGGCGACGGCGCCGATCACGGCCCACACGCCCGCGACGATCAGCGCGGACCAGCCCAGGCCGAGCAGCGCGCCGAGGCCGAACACGGCGGCGAGTGACAGCAGGACGGCGACCATGTAGCCCGCGAAACCCGCGGTACCGAACATGCCTGCCGCCGTGGCCGCCCGTTTGGCGTCCTGCCGTACTTCTGCCTTGGCCAGTTCGATCTCCTGGCGGAACAACGCCTGGAGATCAGCCGTGACCTCGGCTACCAGCTGTCCGACGCTCGGCTCGGATTGCTGCCGTGGAAGTTGATCTCTGGTGGTTGTCATCGCTTCTCACCTCATCTCACGGCTCGCATAGCCCGTACCCCAGCGTGACCGGCGAAACGTCCCCTTCGGCAGGGCACCCGACGACCGCCGGCGGTCCGGTTCCGGAACTTGGAGTTGGGATGGTTAGGCGGCTATCGGTAGGGTGCGCCTGGGATCACCCTCACGAACAGAAGAAGGGCATCATCCAAGATGAGCACCCGCTTTGGTGTATTCGTACCGCAGGGTTGGCGCATGGATCTCACGGAGATCGCCGACCCGGTCGAGCAGTACGAGGCGATGACTGCCGTCGCCAAGGCCGCCGATGCCGGACCGTGGGACTCGGTCTGGGTCTACGACCACTTCCACACCGTTCCGGAGCCGACGCCGAACACGACGTTCGAGTGCTGGACGATCACCTCGACGCTGGTGCGTGACACCCAGCGGGTGAACGTCGGTCAGATGGTCGGGTGCAACGGGTATCGCAACCCCGCGCTGTACGCCAAGATCGCTTCCACCGTTGACGTCGCGGCGCACGGCCGGCTCTACGCCGGTATCGGCGCCGGGTGGTACGAGCACGAGTGGAAGGCCTACGGCTACGAATGGCCGGAGCTGAAGGATCGGATGGGCGCCTTCCGCGAGGCCGTCGAGATCGTTCACAAGATGTGGACCGAGGACCAGCCGGTCTTCAACGGCAAGTACTACTCGATCGACAAGCCCTACAACGAGCCCAAGGGCGTCCGTAAGCCGCACCCGTCGCTGTGGATCGGTGGTGGTGGCGAGAAGGTCACGCTGAGGCTGGTCGCGAAGTACGGCAACGCGGCCAACATCGGTGGTGGCGACCCGGAGACGCTGAAGCACAAGGCCGCCGTGCTGCGCGAGCACTGCGAAAAGCTCGGGCGCAACTACGACGACATCATCAAGTCGACGAGCATCAACGTCTACCCCGTCGCCAAGGACGCCGACGTCGACAAGGTGACGGAGAAGCTCAGCGGCTCGCTGCGTCCCGAGGCGCTGGACGGCCTCGTGCTCACCAGCGACCAGATCGTCGCCAACGTCGAGAAGCTGGTCGAGGCCGGCGCCGACTACGTGATCGTCTACATCCCGCGGGTGGCCTACGACCACGAACCGATGCAGCGTTTCGCCGAAGAGGTCATTCCGCAGATCAGCTGAAGCAAGGCAGGAAACGGAACCCAGAAAGGAAACCGTTGGGAACTCCCTTCGGAGTATTCGTACCGCAAGGCTGGAAACAAGACCTGGTTGAGCTCGCCGACCCGATCGAGCAGTACGAAGCGATGACGGCGGTGGCCAAGGCCGCCGATGCCGGACCGTGGGACTCGATCTGGGTCTACGACCACTTCCACACCGTCCCGGAGCCGACCGAGAACTCCGTGTTCGAGGCCTGGACCGTCACCTCGACGCTGGTGCGGGACACGTCCCGGATCAACGTCGGCCAGATGGTCGGGTGCAACGGCTACCGCAACCCCGCGCTCTACGCCAAGATCGCCTCGACCGTCGACGTCGCGTCGCACGGACGGCTCTACGCCGGGATCGGCGCGGGCTGGTACGAGCACGAGTGGAAGGCGTACGGCTATCCGTGGACCGAGTTGAAGCACCGGATGGGCGCGTTCCGCGAGGCCGTGGAGATCGTTCACAAGATGTGGACCGAGGACCAGCCGGTCTTCGACGGCAAGTACTACTCGATCGACAAGCCCTACAACGAGCCGAAGGGCGTGCGCAAGCCGCACCCGTCGTTCTGGATCGGCGGCAGCGGTGAACGCGTGACGCTGAAGCTGGTCGCGAAGTACGGCAACGCGGCCAACATCAACGGCGACACCGACAAGATCAAGCAGCGGCTCGGCGTGCTGCGCGCCCACTGCGAGACCGTGGGCCGCGACTACAACGAGATCATCAAGTCGTCGACGATCAACCGGGTCTTCCCGGTCGCCAAGGGCGCCGATCTCGAAGCGGCCACCGCCAGGGCGCGGGGGAGCGTGAGCTTCGACGAGTTCGCCGGGTCGACGCTGATCGGCACGGCCGACGAGATCGCCTCGGAGATCGAGACGAAGCTCGAGGCAGGCATCGACTACCTGCTGGTCTACATCCCCGGCGTGGCCTACGACCACGAGCCGCTGCAGCGGTTCGCCGAAGAGGTCATCCCGCGGTTCGGCTAGCGGTATGGGCATTTGTTGGAGGTATGCTGGTTTTCGGCTGGTGTACCTCCAACAAGTCGCCGCTCCGCGTGGCGTGTCGAGGCAGGCAGGGCAGGCGGCGTCGCTAGCCTCACAGCGTGACCTCCGCGGAAGAGCCGCCGCTGGCGAAGGTCGAACCGGTCCCAACCCGCGATCGACGCCGAGTGCCAGGACTGGTCCCGATGCGAGCCTCGTGTGCGTTCGCTCTGGTGATCTTGTCGCTTGCGGCTATTGGATTCACCTATCTGTCGGTCACATCCGACGAGAAGCAGATATACGTAGCCGCGCGTGACATTCCCCCATACCACCAGCTTACCCAGGCAGACCTCCGGCTTGCTTCGAGGAGCAGGCGAGAGGTGCCGAAGAAGGCGGTTGAGGAAGGCAAGCGGAACGACCTGCTGGGTGCGTACACCTTGAGCGCGCTTGGACAGGATAAGCCCTTCAGCACGTCGATGGTGGGCCCTCATGTGCCAGACGGTTCGCTGGACGGGCGAGTCATGGTGGCACTCGCGGCGTCTCCAGAGACTGCGCTCGGCGGTCGGCTTGGTCGTGGCGATCGGGTCGATGTCCTGCTCTCGAGTGAGGCGCCAACTGACTCGGTGCGTCTGAACGATGTTCTGGTCGTTGATGTCTTGGACACCAAGCGTGGTGATTCGGTGGTCCTAGGCATCAAATCATCCGATGAGGACCACCTGTTAACGGGCTATGCGGGCAGCAAAGTGCTCGTGATCCGTGTAAAGTCGTACGTGCGGCTCTGACGGAGCCGGCTCATTCCTGCGTCGGCTGCCTGCGTTCGTTGTGCTTCTGCTGGCTTTCCGCCCATTGGGTCGGGCCCCTGATCACTACAAAGTCTCGGATGCTTTGGAAAGCAAGATCAGTGTCTTTGACGTCTTCTGGGGTGGCCCAGATTTGCAGCAGCTTGTCTCGGTAGAGATCGAAGGCGCATCGAATCTGCTCGGCGAATTCCTTCGCTCTCGACAAGGAGACCCAGTAGGCGAGATACGACACAGCGAATCCGCCAAGAAAGACTGCAAGGAAGAAGTAGGGGGGCTTGTGGGCGATCACGAGAGCGAGCCCCGAGAGAGTAGCTGACATCGCCGCCAGGAACGAGACGACGAGCGGGAACTCGTGCTCCCTTCTGATCTCGCTAAGATCTCGCTGAAATTGCTCTGGAAGGAGGGGGTAGAGCCGGGTCCAGAAGACTACCGCATCGATGCCATAACGACTCTGTGGGTAGAGCTCACCGCTCAGTAGGATGTTTCCGAGGCGCGTGGACAGAATGAGCTGCTTGTCCTTTATCGTTGGGTAGCGGAAGTACAGTTCCATTTCCTTGTCCGACCGTTTGCTGGCGCGCAACTTCTCGAACTGCTCTCGATGCCATTGCGCTCCGATTTCGGGGAGCCCGTACTGGACGTGTAGGAAGCGGAGGGGGTAACCTTCGTAGAGTCGTACTATTGCGCCCCATTGAGCGGCCACAGCGGCGGCTACGAACCAGGTTGCGGCTATATAGGCGAGGATGACGACGAGCTTCGTAACCAAGTCAAGTGCTGTCCACGAGGCCGACACTCGTGTCATCGTGGTGAATGCCGAAATGGTGAACGCAGCTGTGAGGCTACCGAAAACCAGAGTGGGCAGAAGGGCGTTGAAAAGAAACTGTCGAGGCAAGACGCTGGTGAGCTGCTGAAGGCTTTCCGTCAGCATACGTCCACCTTTCGCTAGTTTTCCTCCTGGTATCGATACAGATCCTCGCGAGGTCCGTCACAGTTGGGACACTTTTCAGGCCACTCGGGCGGCGCTTCGACGATGTAGCCGCAATTGCGGCATCGGAGATCCTTGGAGCCATAGAAACCACCGTGCAGGCCAGTTCCCGCCGGAGTCATGGCGCCTCCTCAGGCACCGGGGCGCAATTGGATACGCCCGTGAGTCATGCGTTCATGGTCCTATGGCAAGGGACGTCGCGCAAGGTGCGGTCGTGAGCTTTCTCGCCAGCTCAGGTAGCGACGGGGAGCCAGCGGCCGATGCAGTCGAGGAGTTGGTCGGGGTCGACGGGTTTGGTGACGTAGTCGCTCGCTCCTGAGGCGAGGCTCTTCTCGCGGTCGCCGGCCATGGCCTTCGCCGTGACCATGATGATCGGGAGGCTGTCGAAGCGGGGGATCTTGCGGATCGCCGCCGTGGTGGCGTATCCGTCCATCTCCGGCATCATGACGTCCATCAGGATGAGGTCGATGTCGGGGTTGGCGCGGAGGGCTTCGATTCCCTTGCGGCCGTTGGGCGCGTGCGTGACCGACAGGCCGTTGAGCTCCAGCATGCCGGCGATCGCCAGGACGTTGCGGGCGTCGTCGTCGATGAGGAGGACCTTGCGGCCGTGCATGCCCGGCGCGTCGGCCGAGGCGGCGCCGACGTCGATCGGGACGAACGGGACGTGCCGGGGCTCGGTCAGCCGGAGCGCGAAACGCTCGCGCAGGTCTTCCAGCGATGCCAGCAGCTCGACCGGTTGCCTGCCGTCGCCGGCGCGCAGGTCCGGGGCGTACGGATAGGCCAGCACGGGTACGTTGATCGGCTCCGAGTCGTCGGCCAGCCGGCGCAGCAACGTGCTCGCTCCGGCGTCGGCCAGCCGGGTGTCGAGCACCACGCACTGGTGCGGCCCGGAGGTCAGGCTCGCGATCGCCTCCTCCGGTGTGCTGACCGACTCGACGTGCACCGGTGTGTTGGCGTCGGTCGCGTCGGCCACCACGCCGCGGACGAGCTGGGACAGCACGCGGCGTTCGGGATCCTCGACGACCAGGACGCGGTAGTCGGTGTGGGCGGGACGCGTCCGAGGCTCGACGGCGAACTCGACCGGCGGGTTCACCGGTAGGTAGAGCGTGAACGTGCTGCCCTCGCCCAGCCGGCTCTCGGCCTGGATCTCGCCGCCCAGCAGGTTGGCGACCTGCCGGCTGATCGACAGGCCGAGCCCGGTGCCGCCGTACCGCCGGCTCGTGGTGCCGTCGGCCTGCTGGAACGCGGAGAAGATCGTCTCGAGGTTCTCCTCGGCGATGCCGATCCCGGTGTCGCTGACGGCGAACGCGACCTGCCCGTCCATCGGATGCACCGACAACTGGATCTTGCCGCGCTCGGTGAACTTGACGGCGTTCGACAGCAGGTTGCGCAGCACCTGCCGCAGCCGCTGTTCGTCGGTGACGAGCGCGGCCGGCAGGTCGGACTCGACCTTGACCTCGAACTGCAGGCCCTTCTCGGCCGTCAGCGGCTGGAACGTGGTGCGGACGTACTCCATCAGCTGCTGCAGCGGCACCGGCTCGGTCTGGATGTCCATCTTGCCGGCCTCGACCTTCGACAGGTCGAGGATGTCGTCGATCAGCTGCTGGAGGTCCTTGCCCGACGACTGGATCATCTTCGCGAACTCGACCTGCTTGGCCGTGAGGTTCTGGTTGGCGTTCTTGGCGAGTACGCCGGCCAGGATCAGCAGGCTGGTGAGCGGTGTGCGCAGCTCGTGCGACATGTTCGCCAGGAACTCCGACTTGTACTTCGATGCCAGCGCCAGCTGCTGGGCGCGTTCCTCCAGCTCCTGCCGGGCCTGCTCGATCTCGAAGTTCTTGATCTCGATGTCGCGGTTCTGGCGGGCCAGCAGCTCGGCCTTCTCCTCCAGCTCGGCGTTGGACGTCTGGAGTTTCGCCTGCTGGGCTTGGAGCTCCTCCGACCGGACCTGCAGCTCGCGGGCCAGCCGCTGCGACTCGTCGAGCAGTGAGTCCGTACGAGCGTTGGCGGTGATGGTGTTGACGTTGACGCCGATGCTCTCCATCAGCTGCTCGAGGAAGTCGCGTTGCACGGCGGTGAACCGGTTGAACGACGCCAGCTCGATCACGGCGAGCACTTGGTCCTCGAACACGATCGGCAGCACGATCAGGTTGGCCGGCAGCGCGGCGCCGAGACTCGAGGAGATCTTGACGTAGTCGGGCGGCGTCCGGTCGACGAGGATCGCCGTCTTGGTCAGCGCGACCTGTCCGATCAGCGACTGGCCGAGCGCGAACGTCGTGCCGTCCTCGGTGTGGCCGTAGCCGGCGATCAGCCGCAGCACACCGGTCTCCTGCTCGGGCTCCATCAGGAAGAACGTGCCGTACTGCGCGCCGACCAGTGGCGCCAGCTCGTTCATGATCAGCTGGGCGACGACACGCAGGTCGCGGTGCCCCTGCAGGCGCCCGGAGATCCTTGCCAGGTTGGTGTTGAGCCACGCCTGTTCCTCGTTGGCGCGCGTGGTCTCGCGCAGCGAGTGGACCATCGCGTTGATGTTGTCCTTGAGCTCGGAGACCTCGCCACTGGCCTCGACCGTGATCGAACGGGTCAGGTCGCCGGTCGCGACGGCGCTGGTGACTTCGGCGATCGCGCGGACCTGACGGGTGAGGTTGCCGGCGAGCTCGTTGACGTTCTCCGTAAGGCGTTTCCAGGTGCCGGACACGCCCTCGACCTCGGCCTGGCCACCCAGCCGGCCCTCGCTGCCCACCTCGCGGGCGACGCGGGTGACCTCGTCGGCGAACGAGGAGAGCTGGTCGACCATGGTGTTGATCGTGGTCTTCAGCTCGAGGATCTCGCCACGAGCCACGACGTCGATCTTCTGCGACAGGTCGCCGCGGGCGACCGCGGTGGTGACCTGCGCGATGGACCGCACCTGGTCGGTGAGGTTGTTGGCCATGAAGTTCACGTTGTCGGTCAGGCTCTTCCAGGTGCCCGCGACGTTCGGCACGCGGGCCTGGCCGCCGAGTACGCCCTCGGTGCCGACCTCACGGGCGACACGGGTCACTTCGTCGGCGAACGCGGAGAGCGTGTCGACCATCGTGTTGATGGTCTGGGCCAGGTCGGCCACCTCGCCCTTGGCCTCGACCGTGATCTTCTGGCCGAGATCGCCGCGGGCGACGGCCGTCGCGACGGAGGCGATCGAACGCACCTGTGCGGTGAGGTTGTCGGCCATGACGTTGACGGACTCGGTGAGGCCCTTCCAGGTGCCGGAGACGCCCTTGACGTCGGCCTGACCGCCGAGGCGGCCTTCGGTGCCGACCTCGCGGGCGACGCGGGTGACCTCGTCGGCGAACGAGGAGAGCTGGTCGACCATCGTGTTGATGGTGTCCTTGAGCTCGAGGATCTCGCCGCGTGCGTCGACCCGGATCTTCTGCGAGAGGTCGCCGCTGGCCACGGCCGTGGTGACCTGGGCGATGGATCGCACCTGGTCGGTGAGGTTGTCGGCCATGACGTTGACGGACTCGGTGAGGCCCTTCCAGGTGCCGGAGACGCCCTTGACGTCGGCCTGACCGCCGAGGCGGCCCTCGGTGCCGACCTCGCGGGCAACCCGGGTCACCTCGTCGGCGAACGACGACAGCGTGTCGACCATGGTGTTGATGGTGTTCTTCAGGGCGAGGATCTCGCCGCGTGCGTCGACGGTGATCTTCTGGGAGAGGTCGCCGCGCGCCACGGCGGTGGCGACCTGGGCGATCGAGCGCACCTGGTCGGTGAGGTTGTCGGCCATGAAGTTGACCGACTCGGTGAGGCCCTTCCAGGTGCCGGCCACGCCGGGCACCGCGGCCTGGCCGCCGAGGATGCCTTCGGTGCCGACCTCGCGGGCGACTCGGGTCACCTCGTCGGCGAACGCCGAGAGGGTGTCGACCATGGTGTTGATGGTGTTCTTCAGCTCGAGGATCTCGCCGCGTGCGTCGACGGTGATCTTCTGGGACAGGTCGCCGCGCGCTACGGCCGTGGTGACCTGGGCGATCGAACGTACCTGGTCGGTGAGGTTGTCGGCCATGACGTTGACGGACTCGGTGAGCCCGCGCCACGTACCGGAGACGCCCTTGACGTCGGCCTGACCGCCGAGGCGGCCCTCGGTGCCGACCTCGCGGGCGACGCGGGTGACCTCGTCGGCGAACGAGGAGAGCTGGTCGACCATGGTGTTGATGGTGTTCTTCAGCTCCAGCAGCTCGCCCTTGACGTCGACCGTGATCTTCTGCGACAGGTCGCCGCGGGCGACAGCGGTCGTGACCTCGGCGATCGAACGCACCTGGTCGGTGAGGTTGTCGGCCATGGCGTTCACCGAGTCGGTGAGGTCCTTCCAAGTGCCGGACACGCCCGGAACCTGGGCCTGACCGCCGAGGATGCCCTCGGTGCCGACCTCACGGGCGACCCGGGTCACCTCGGAGGTGAACAGCGCGAGCTGGTCGACCATGCCGTTGAACTCGGTCGAGATCTCGTCGAGCAACGGATCGCCGACCGGCGAGAGCCGCCTGCGGAAGTCGCCGTTTCGGACGGCCTTGAGCCCGTCGAGCAACGGCTGGAGCCGCTCGTCGTTGCCAACGCGTTCGATGGCCCCCTCTGTGGCCGTGGCTTCCTGCGTCATCGGCACAGCCTCCTTCATCCCGGGCACCCTCCCGGGCCGTGCTTACTGTCTGAGATCGACGTCGAAGTGGTCCTGCCCGGCTGCGACGCGCCGAATCGTGTCGAGCAGGTCGTCGAGAAGGCTCCCCGCCTTCAACACCAGGCCCGCCCCTCCCGCGGCGGCCACCCGGTCGACGATGGCCTGCGTGGCGTAGCCGGTGAACACCAGCACCCGCGTGCCCGGCGAAGCCGCGTGCAACCGCCCGATCGCGTCCACGCCGTCACCGTCGGGCAGCCGGCGGTCGAGCAGGATCACGTCGGGACGGCTGCGGCCGGCAGCTGCGACCGCTTCCTCGATCAGCTTTGCCGTGCCGACCAGTTCGATGTCCGCTTCGATCTCGAAGGCGGACTCCAGCGCCATCGCGACCACAGAATGGTCTTCTGCCAGGAGCAGCCGGATGGGTCGGGGTTCAGGATCGACCGGCACACGAGCAGCTTAGGTCGCGTCAGCCGTGGATACGAGCATTAGCCGGGAGACGCTTTCTTTCGGCCAGAATTGTCGTCGCGTAGAGAAGTCTCATGGCTGCGCTGCGTGGCCGATGTGGACGGCTGTGCGAACGGTTGCGCCGATCGCCGGAGTCAGGGCATCATCGGATCATGATCTCCAACCGAAAGGGCGGCGACGCCCTCGCGCTTTGATCGCGCGCACGCGGCGCTCGGACGCCGCCGGACAGCCTGCCGACTTCTACGGCAAACGCACCACCAATCAATGGCACGAAGCCTGCCGGATCCGGCAGGAGTGGCTCGGCCACGGCCTGTCCACGGACCCGGCCGACCGGCGTACGGCCGAGGACAGCCTGACCCGGATCTACGCACTCATGGCTCGCCCACGACCCCGGTTCGTGTGGGTCGAGTCTCCGCACCAGGCGATCCCACTGGTCGCCGGCCTGCCCACCCTCGACCAGCTCTACGCCCTGGTACGCGACCCGCGGCCGCGAAGGCAGCCGCCCGCGGCCAGCGATCTGGCCATGGTCGTGTCCCAGCTACGCGGGAAGCTCAGCGCGGCCGTCGACCCGGAGCTGTCGCCGGCGCGTAAGGACAAGCACAACAAGCCGTTCCCCGAGCTGCCGCCGCGCGAGTCGTTCGAGGCGGGCGTGCCGTTCGGGATCGTGCTGCACCGGGGCATCCATGACGCGCTGCACCGGAGCCTGGCCGTGGGATTTCGCTACCGCGTCCGCGAAGCGCTCGGCGTCGGCGGGCCGGTGCCGGTGTGCTGGTCCGGGCAGCAGGACGCGGCCTGGGTCGCGTACTACGACGTCCTGCAACGGCTCGGGCTGGCGCGGTACGGACCGGCCGAGGCCGAGCAGCTCGACCACTGGGCGGCGCTGGCGCGCTCCTGCGGCTGGTGGTGGCCCGGCGAGGACGTGTGCGTGGTGGTCGAACGGCCCGAGCTGGCCCGGACCGAACCGTTGCCCGGAGCCTGGCACGACGAGGTGCGGCTCCGACGTAACGGCCTCCGCTACCGAGACGGCTGGCAACCGCTCCTGACCTGACCACCCAACCGCCCCCCGCCCTGCTCCGCGAATGACCACGTTAACCACGCAATTGGCTGGTTGACCACGCCCCGGGCCGTGGCGAAGCACCTTCTAGCGTGGCGAAGCGCGAAGCACGTGGCGAAGCGCGAATGACCACGTTAACCAGCCAAAGCCGTGGTTAACGTGGTCATTCGCGGACCAGCGGTGGTTGCCGGGCGGCGGGCTAGCTGCCGAGGCGGACGGGGAGCGACTGGAGGCCGCGGACGAGGGTGTTGCCGTGCCAGCGCAGCTCGCCGGGCTCGGCGGCGAGGCGGACGCCGGAATACCTCGTGACCAGCCGGCCGATCGCCACCTCGCCGATCAGGCGGGCGAGGTCGGCGCCCGGACAGCGGTGGGCGCCGTGGCCGAACGCGAGGTGCTCGCCGGTCGGCTCGTCACTGGCGTAACGGAACACGTCCAGGCGGTCGGGGTGCTTGAAGCGGCGCGAGTCGCGGTTGGCGGACAGCAACGACACCAGGACGAACTCGCCGGAGGGGATGCGCACCCGCCCGACCCGGATCGGTTCGACGGTGAAGCGGAGCGTCGCGAGGTGGTACGGGCTTTCGTACCGCAGGATCTCATCGATCGCCGACGGCAGCAGGGACGGGCGGGAGCGCAGCAGCGACAACTGGTCGGGGTGCCGCAGCAGGGC
Organism: Flindersiella endophytica; assembly: GCF_054779015.1. NCBI lineage: Bacteria > Bacillati > Actinomycetota > Actinomycetes > Propionibacteriales > Nocardioidaceae > Flindersiella > Flindersiella endophytica. The sequence goes on along the minus strand of NZ_BAAGYY010000024.1, from coordinate 900,409 downwards.
GTGGATCCCGTTGCCCATCAGATCAACAGTGTTCACATGTCCAGGGATCAGAGCGGAACAAGCAGTCGCCAGGATCTCGACATCCTCGAACTTCCTCTGATCATCGGGTGCTTCGAGGTTGCAGAGTGCCGTCAGCAGATCGCCCGCCGGCTCGGCTCGCTTGTCGGCCAGCAGCCGCCGCAACAGGTCGAGGAGCTCCGACCAGCCGGCGTCGCCCGAACGTGGTTCGACGGACTCGTTGCCGTCCTCGTTGGCGATCGCCGACACGCTGCGGCGGAACACGCCACGATCGGCGTCGGGGATGCCGAACACGTCGGCCAGCGCCGCGATCGACACCGGTACGGAGTATTCCTGCAGCAGGTCGACGGGCTCTCGCAGGTCGGAGCCGTGGGCCGGCCGCAGCGCGACGTCCAGCAGCCCGTCGGCGACCGGAATCAGGCGTTCCCGCAGCGCAGGCAGCCGGCAGGAGCCCAGCGCCTGGTCGACCAGCGACCGCAACCGCGTGTGCAACGGCGGATCCACGGTCAGCAGCTGCCGGTTGAACGCCTCGGACAGCTCGTCCTCGGCAGGCGGCAGCGGGCTCAGCTCAGGGATGAACTCGGCCGCGAGCCGGAGGTTCTTCCGCAGCCGCGGATCGGCCAGCGCCGCGCGCGCCTCGTCATAGCGCGTGATCACCCAGCCGGTGACGCCATCGGGCAGCTCGAGGCAATGGGCAGGCGCCTGCCGTCGCAACTGCGCGTAGAGCGAGTGCGGATCGCGCAGGAAGGCGTCGAGCAGCTTCCTCGTGGGTTGCTGTCGCCTGCGGCGGAGAAGCATGGTGCTGTCCTCGGGGCTGTCGGGCGAGCCTGAGCACGGTCGACCGCGAATATGTCAACGAGTCGCACTACCCAACCATGTTCGCGGCGATCTGGCTACGGCGGCGGCGCGCCTCCCAGAATTTCGACGTTGAGTGCTTTACGCTCACGCACCATGGCGACCCGTACGTCCTCTGGCCAGAAGGCGAGCACGAAGCGGGCACAGTTACGCGCTGGGACGCCGCCGAACAAGTCCCAGGGCAGGTCGCAGGCCAGGTCCCAGGACCGGACTCGCGCCACGACCACCAACTCCCGTCGCCCGCCTGCCCGCCGCCCCGCGTCCAGTCGTGGCCGCGGCAGCGCGGCCAACACCAGCCTGCTCGGCAAGCTGCTGATGGCGATCGGTCGCCTGCTCATCGGTATCTGGCTCGGGCTCGCTCACCTCCTCGGCGGAATCGTGCGCCGGATCGGCAGCAGCGCCCGGGAGCTCGACCCCGACCTGCGCCGCGACGGCGTCGGCCTGCTGCTGCTCGGCCTCGCGATCGTCGCGGCGGCGGCCCGCTGGTGGGGCATGCCCGGCACGGTCGGTGACGCCGTACGCACGGCGCTGGCCAGCACGGTCGGCGTCGTCGGCTACCTCGTTCCGTTGCTCCTGCTCGGTGTCGCCTGGCGCACGCTGCGCCACCCCGACCGCAACGGCCCGGGCGGGCAGCAGCTGATCGGCTGGACGGCGATCCTCGCCGGCGTGCTCGGCATGGTCCACATCGCTCACGGCGTCCCGCGCCCGAGCGACGGCATGGCCAAGCTGCAGGAGGCCGGCGGTGCGATCGGGTTCGTGATGTCGTCGATCCCGGTCGACCTGCTCACGGCCTACGTCACGGTGCCGTTGCTCGTCCTGCTGGCGCTGTTCGGCTCGCTGGTCGTGTCCGGCACGCCCGTCCACGCGATCCCCGAACGCCTCGGCGACATCTGGGCCCGGCTGCGCGGACGCGAGCCCGTCGGAGCCGACGACGAAGACGCCGAGAACGCCGACGGCGAACCCGAGACCGTACCGCTCAACCGCCGGTCGCGGTCGCGCCGGCGGGTCGGCCAGTCCGCCACCGACGGCGAAGAAGACGGTCAGGAGAAGCCCTACGACTCGCCGGTCCTCGAGGGCCGCGAGATCGCCAAGCGAGGCAAGAAGAAGCAGCCGGCCGAACCGTCGCCCGCCGACGACCCGGCAGCCGCCCCGGCCATGGACACCGATGCCGGTAAGGGCAAGGCCGGCCCGGACAAAGGTGGGGACAAGGGCACCGACAAGGGCTCGATCCCGCCCCCGGCGCACTCGCCGATGCCGCAGCGGGTCGAGCAGCTCGCGCTGTCGGGCGACGTCACCTACGTCCTGCCGGCCGGCGAGGTGCTCTCCCAGGGTTCGGCCCACAAGCCGCGTACGAAGGCCTCCGACGCGATCGTCGACCGTCTCGCCGACGTGCTCGAGCAGTTCGACATCGACGCGCAGGTCACCGGCTACACCCGCGGGCCGACGGTCACGCGCTACGAAGTCGAGCTCGGCGCCGGCACCAAGGTCGAGAAGGTCACCGCGCTCAGCAAGAACATCTCGTACGCCGTCGCCAGCGCCGACGTGCGGATCCTGTCGCCGATCCCCGGCAAGTCCGCGATCGGTATCGAGATCCCCAACACCGACAAGGAAGTCGTCACACTCGGAGACGTGCTGCGCAGCAGTGCCGCCCGGTCCGACCATCACCCGATGGTGATCGGGCTCGGCAAGGACGTCGAGGGCGGTTTCGTGGTCGCCAACCTCGCGAAGATGCCTCACCTGCTGGTCGCGGGCGCGACCGGTGCCGGAAAGTCCGTCTTCATCAACTCGATGATGACGTCGATCCTGATGCGTTCCACGCCCGACGAGGTACGCACGATCATGATCGACCCCAAGCGCGTCGAGCTGACCATCTACGAAGGCATCCCGCACCTGATCACCCCGATCATCACCAACCCGAAGAAGGCGTCCGAGGCGCTGCAGTGGGTGGTGTCGGAGATGGACCGGCGCTACGACGACCTGGCCGCGTTCGGCTTCCGGCACGTCGACGACTTCAACAAGGCCGTACGCACCGGCAAGGTCACGGTGCCGCCCGGCAGCGAGCGGGTGCTGGCGCCGTACCCCTATCTCCTGGTGATCGTCGACGAGCTCGCCGACCTGATGATGGTCGCCCCGCGCGACGTCGAGGACGCGGTCGTGCGCATCACTCAGCTCGCGCGAGCCGCGGGCATCCACCTCGTGCTCGCGACGCAGCGGCCCTCGGTCGACGTCGTGACCGGTCTGATCAAAGCGAACGTGCCGTCGCGGCTGGCGTTCGCCACCTCCTCGATGGCCGACAGCCGGGTGATCCTCGACCAGCCGGGTGCGGAGAAGCTGGTCGGCCAGGGCGACGGGCTGTTCCTGCCGATGGGTGCCAGCAAGGCGATCCGCATCCAGGGCGCGTGGGTCAACGAGGTCGAGATCCGCAAGGTCGTCGAGCACTGCAAGGCGCAGCTGACTCCGACCTACCGCGAGGACGTCACGGCCGCGCCGGCCAAGAAGCAGATCGACGACGACATCGGCGACGACCTCGACCTGGTGATCCAGGCGGCCGAGCAGATCATCACCACACAGTTCGGCTCGACGTCGATGCTGCAGCGCAAGCTGCGGGTCGGCTTCGCCAAGGCCGGCCGGCTGATGGACATCCTGGAGAGCCGTGGCGTGGTGGGGCCGAGCGAGGGCTCCAAGGCGCGCGACGTGCTGATCAAGCCGGATGACATGGAAGAGGCGCTGGCCTCGCTGCGCGGCGAAGAAGAGTAGCCCGAAACTTTCGATTGGATTCCGATCGGATTTTCTGTCCTTACGGCTGTGCTCTCAGGCGTAGTGGGAGGCCGGTGCGGCCACGGACGGTCGGATTCGTTGACCTCTCGTCGTCGTCGCACCTAGACTCTTTCCGGAGAAGTATCGGAATATTTCATTCGCATGCTGCTGAAGCGACCGGCCGGGCACTGGCACCCAAGTGGAGGGAGACCCCCGGTGAGCATCAGTACGGCCCACTCCAGACTTCGTACGTTCATCGTGCTGTTCACGACCCTGGCGCTCGCGATCGCGGGGGCGATCGCCGTGGTCGCGGCCAGCCAGCAGCCGGCGCTGGCGGCTGTCGAGGACGACGGTGCGGACTGCCAGGTCGCGCTGCCTGGCACGCTGCCGTCCAACTCCCGGCTTCCCGATCCGTTCCGGAGACTGAACGGCACCCGGATCACGACCAAGGCCGACTGGCGGTGCAGGCGGGCGGAGATCAAGGCGCTGACGGGCAGGTACGTCTACGGCGACAAGCCCGGCAAGCCGGCGTCCGTCACGGGCACGGTCTCCAGTTCGAGCGTGACCGTGAACGTGTCGCAGAACGGCCGGACCGCGAGCTTCTCGGCCGGCGTCCAGCTGCCGACCACCGGTGGTTCCGGCCCGTTCCCAGCTGTCATCGTCGTCGGAGGGTTCGGTGCCGACACCGCGACGATCCGGGCCAGTGGTGCGGCCGTCATCAGCTACGACCCGCTCGCCGTCGGCCGGGAGGGCACGCCGCGCAACAACAAGCAGGGCGCCTTCTACACGATCTACGGCAACACGAGCAGCACCGGCCTGCTGGCCGCCTGGGCGTGGGGCGCGAGCCGGATCATCGACGTCGTCGAGCAGTCCGGCGGCAACGTTCTCAAAGCCGACGCGATCGGTGTCACAGGCTGCTCGCGGTACGGCAAGGGCGCGTTCGCGGTCGGCGTGCTCGACCAGCGGATCGCGCTGACGATGCCGATCGAGTCCGGCAGTGCGGGCGCGCCGATCTTCCGCGGCATTCCCGGCGAGTCCGGAGCGCAGCCGCTGAGCAGTGCCTACAGCGAGCAGCCCTGGCTGGGCGACGCGTTCAGCCAGTTCACCGGCAACCCGAACACGCTGCCGGTCGACACCCACGAACTGGTCGCGATGGTCGCGCCGCGCGGGCTGTTCATCATGGAGAACCCGCACATCGACTGGCTGGCCGCGAGGTCAGGCAGCGTCGCCGCGCTGGGTGGAGCCGAGGTCTACAAGGCGCTGGGCGCGGGAGACAACATCACGTACTGGTCCGACGTGCAGGACGGAACGCACTGCGCGTCCAGGCCCGAGTGGCGGACGCCGTTGCAGCAGAACATCCAGAAGTTCCTGCTGAAGACCGGCAACGCGGCCGGTACGTTCCGGATCTCGAGCCGCAAGGCCGGCAACCTCGCCGACTGGCGCGACTGGACCACGCCCACGCTCACCGACGGCTCCTCCTCGCCGACGCCGACGGTCACGCCGACCGTGACGCCGACGGACACTCCGACCCCTCAACCCGGCGGCTGCTCGGCCACGGTCACGGTCAACCAGTGGACAGGTGGCTTCGTCGCCACCATTCGGGTGACGGCCGGAGGGTCGCCGATCAACGGCTGGTCGGTCGCGATGACGTTGCCGGCGGGAGCTGCCATCACCAGCGGCTGGAGTGCCAACCGGACTGGTGACTCGGGTGCGGTGACGTTCACCAACGTGACCTACAACGGCGCGCTCGCCGCCGGGCAGACGACGGAGTTCGGGTTCCAGGGCACAGGTACGGGCTCGGGCCTGAGCCCGGCCTGCGGTGCCACCTAGCCAGCGAGCTTGACGGGGAGCTCCTCCAGCCCGTGGATCAGGGTCGAGGCGCGCCAGCGCAGGCCGGCCGGCTGCTCGGATGCCAGGCGGAGGCCGGGGAAGCGTTCGAGCAGCCGCCCGATCGCGATCTCGCCCTCCAGCCTGGCCAGCGGCGCGCCGAGGCAGTAGTGGATGCCGTGGCCGAACGCGACGTGCCCACCCGCGGGCCGGGTGACGTCGAGCTTGGACGGGTCGGCGAAGCGGCCGGGATCGTGGTTGGCGGCCAGCAGCGATACCAGGACGAACTCGCCCATCGGGATCTCGACGTCGCCGAGCCGGACGGGCTCGACGGTCCAGCGGAACGTGGCGAGGTTGATCGGCCCGTCGTAGCGCAGGAACTCCTCGACCGCGCCGGGCAGCAACGCCGGATCGGCTCGCAGCAGCTCCAGCTGGGACGGGTTACGTAGGAGGGCGAGCACGCCGTTGCCGATGAGGTTGACGGTGGTCTCGTGGCCGGCGACCAGCAGCAGGAACACCATCGCGATCAGCTCGTGCTCGCTGAGCTGGTCGTTGTCGTCGCTGGCCTCGAGCAGTGCGTGCAGCAGGTCGTCGCCGCCGGAGGCGCGCTTGCGGGCGATCAGGTCGCGGAGGTAGCCCGCCATCTGGCGCGAGGCCGAAACCTCGTCACCGGTGTCGGACAGAATCAGCGCCGACCACTTGCGGAAGTCCGAGCGATCCTCGATCGGCACGCCGAGCAGCTCGCAGATCACGGTGATCGGCAAGGGGAACGCGAACGACTCCAGCAGGTCGACCTCGTCCTGGCCGGCCATCGCGTCCAGCAACGACTCGGTGATCTCCTCGATCCGCGGTCGCAGCGCCTCCACCCGTCGGGCCGTGAACGCCTTGTTGACCAGCCTGCGCAGCCGGGTGTGGTCGGGCGGGTCGGCGTTGAGCATGTGCGCCGACAACGACTGGTCGAAGGTCTCGGCGACCTCGTCGCTCACGTTGTCGTAGGCCCGCATCCAGAACTCCTGGGCGCGAGACATGTCCTTCGACAGCCGCGGGTCGGAGAGCGCGGCACGCGCGTCGTCGTAGCGGGTGACGACCCAGGCCTCGGTGCCGAACGGCAACCGCACCTTGTGCGCAGGGGCCTGTGCGCGTAACAGGTCGTAGACCTCGTGCGGGTCCTGCAGGAACGACTCGTCGATCTCGTAGGGACCGGATTGCGGCCCAGTGTGCGAGGTGGTCTGCGACATGCCCAGTCCAACGTCCTTCCGCGGCTATTCGTGCCGCGATCTTCCAACGGGCCAACGGGATTTGGCAAGGTGTGTGCGTACTGTGCGGTCATACGTCATCGCGGCCAGCCAGCCGCGGGCGAACCGGTCCGGCGGCACCGGCACCCGCTCGTCGAGTGAGGTGGTCCGGGTCTCGCGGGCGGCGTCGGCGAGCTCCTCGAGCAGGTCGGCGGCGGTGCCGAGCTGGCGGTTTCGCAACGCGCCGGCTTCGCGGGCGAGCGTTCTCGATCCGGCGACGACGGTACGGCCGCCGAGCACGACGCGGTGCAGGATCCGCCGAAGGCCGGCCAGCGGGTCGTGCTCGTCGTCGGCCAGTGGGCTCGGTACCAGCGTCGGGTCGGAGCGGCCGGCCAGCTGGTCGAGTCCGAGGTTGACCCGGCCGGCCCAGCGGGCGGGCATCCTGAGCTGCTCGGTCTGGGCACAGGCCAGCGGTGTGACGTACGGCGGGCGACTGGGATCGGCGCGGCAGACCAGGTGTACCTCCATGCCTGGATGGCCGGCGAGGCGACGGAGGTTGGCGACCCAGCGGGCGTTGTCGACGGGGACGGTGGCCAGCAGCGTGCCGCCGTCGACGCTGAGCGCGAGGCCGTCGTCGCACAGGCCGAGGACGGTCGCGGTGAGGAAGACCAGGGTGGTTTCGTTCATCCGGCTGACGTGGTCGAGCTGGTCGGCGAGCGGGCGGCTCCACAGGCCGGCGAGCGGGTCGAGCGTCCAGTCGGAGGCCGGGCCGCGGAGAGCGGTGGAGCCGCCGCCGAGGCTGAGCCGGCCGTCGGCGCTGGCCGACAGCCCTTGCGCGGCGACGCACAGGCGGCCGAGCTCGTGGTGGCCGACCGCCAGCCCGCCGAGGCCGGCGAGCTCGCGGTAGCCGCCGGGGATCGGGGCGACGTTGGAGACCGACCAGAGCCCGCCGTCGGCGTCGGCCAGGTGGGTGACGACGCCGGCGTAGCCCGACGCGGTGTGCACGGACTCGGTGCAGATGCCGTACAGCCGTCTCGGCGCGATCGGGGCGTACGCGCGGCGGGCCACGCCGATCAGCTCCGGGTCGGCGTGGCCCGCCGCGGTTTCGAGCCGGTGGGAGAGGAGCAGCAGCTCGGCGAGGTCGTCGGCGTACCGGTGCAGGCCGAACCCGGGGTCGTCCGCTGAACGGGCACGCAGCTGGGTCGCGACGCGGGTTGCGGTGATAGCCAGCCGGTGCAGCTTTGCCCGGCGGGCGCCGTGCGCGGCGCGCAGGACCGCCGCCAGCCGGAGCGCGTCACCGCCGTGGGCGCCGGACGCGAGCAGGCCGGCGCCCGCGTGCCATGCTTCCGTGGCTGATCGCCGCTGTCGTGGCGACAACTCGACCGGCTCGACTGCGGTGACCTTCGGGCCGGCGGTTGGCTGGTCGGGCTTCGTGTCCTTCGCATCGGGTTCGGCCGCATCGGGTTCGGCATCGGCCAGCTCGAGTTGGTGGGCGACCGCCAGGAGATGTGCGCACCGTGGTGCGAGCAGGCAGGTGCAGCTGAGCTGGGCGGCCTCGGAGAGCTCGGCGCCGGCCAGCGTGACGGTCTCGGAGCCGGTGTCGACCTGCCAGCCGTCGTCGGCCGCGGTCCACTTCCAGCCGGCGGCCAGCTCGGGCTCGGCCTCGATGCGCCGGCGTACCCGTGCGGGTACCGCCTCCAGCAGGGTGGCGAGCAGGCCCGGTGAGATGGCAGGTGGCTTCGCGTTCACCGGGCTCCTTGGCGTACGCGTTCGCCGATCCAGCCGGCCAGCTCGCCCGGTGAGAGCGCGGCCACCGGCAGGCCGGCGCCGGCCACCCGTTCGGCGACCGCCTTGTTGTAGGCGGGTGCGCCTTCGTCGTCGAGGGCCGCGAGTCCGATGCCGTGGGCGCCGGACTCGGCCAGCAGCCGTACTTCGGCGAGCAGCCGTCCGATCGAGGAGCCTTCGTCGAAGTCGGACACCAGCGCGACGATCGTGCGGGTGGGTACGCGCAGCCGGTCGCGGACGTACCGCAGCCCGGCGCCGATGTCGGTGCCGCCGCCGACCGACACCTCCAGCAGCAGCGACAACGGGTCGGGCACCAGCTCGGACAGGTCGACGACGTCGTCGGAGAACGTCACGAGCCGCACCGACAGCGCCGGTACGCCGTGCAGGATCGACGCCACCAGCGCGCTGTAGACGACCGAGCGTTCCATCGACGCCGACACGTCGACCACGACCCAGACGTCCCAGTCGGCGCTGCGCCGGGCCCGCGTCCGGAAGATCGGGCGCTCCGGCACGACCAGCCAGCGGTCGCCGTCGCGGCGGGCGGTGTGGAGGTTGGCCCGCAGCGTGCGGCCGAGGTCGAGCGGGCCGCGCGGCAGCCGGGTCGGCCGTGGCGTGGCCATCCCGCCCAGCGCGGGTCGCATCCGGTTGGCGAGCTCACGGGTCAGCTGTTCGATGATCCGATCGGCCAGCCTGCGCAGAGCGGCGAGCTTCGCCTCGGGCAGCGAGCCGGCGAGTGACAGGACGGTACGCAGCAGGTCGACCGACGGGCGTACCTGTTCGGGGTCGATCAGCGCGAGTGCCTCCACCTGCCCGGCTTCGGCCGCGCGGGTGAGCAGCTCCTCGCGGACGCGCTTGCCGAACAGCGCCTCGATCTCCTCGGCCCACTCGCGCGTGGTCGGCGCGTGCCGGCCGCCGCCCGCGCCACCACCGGTGCCGTCGGGTGCCAGCGTGAGCGAGCCCTCGCCATGGCCGTCACCGTAGAGAGCGTCGAGCGCCGCGCCATACGGTGCGACGTTGGGCTGCAGCTGATCGCGTTCCTGCCCGAGGACGAGCCGCCACCGGTCGATCGGTGAGATCACGGCAACTCCAACGCGTCGACGGCGGCGCGGCCGGCCAGGTCGGCCGATGCCCACAGGGCCAGGGATTCCGGTGGGTAGGCGAGGGGCGCGGCCTCGCCACCGAAACGCTGGGCGATCTCGGTCAGCAGCCGGGCACGGTCGGCGGTGGCGAGGGCTTCGAAGCCGTGGCGCAGGTCGGGCAGTCTGGTCAGGAAGTCGTCGTCGGGCCAGGCGGTTACGCGGTCGACGAGTGGGTCGATCAGGTCGGACGAGGCCTCGAGCAGCGGCGCCGCCACCGTCAGCGCGCCGGACAGGCGGGCCGCGAGCTTGCTGGGTTCGCCGTCGACCCAGCCGACGAGGCGATCGGACAGCTCTCGCTGGTCGCCGGATCCCAACAGCACAAGGGCGGACGCGGCCGCCGCCTCGGCCAGGGGGCCGCCCGTCGAACGCAGCCGGTCGAGCTCCCAGCGCAGCCGTTCCTCGCCGAGCTTGTCGCGCTGGCGCTGGACGAGCTGGACCAGTGCCAACACCGCCCGGGCGTCACCCGCGTCCTGGGAGCCGGCGATGCCGCCCACAGCGCCGACCGCCGCCGCGGCGAGTGCGGCCAGTGCACCGGCAAGTTCCACTTGTCCGGGCTCGATGCCTGGCACGTTGCCGGCGGCGACTCGTTCGATCAGGTCGTACGCGCCGACCAGCTCGCCGAACCCGGCGACCGCCACGAAATCGCGCCGCAGCCGGTCGCCCAGCTCGGCGGTCAGCTCCACCAGCCCGCACTCGGCGGCCGTCGCCAGCAGGCCGGGAAGCGCGGCGGGCTCGTTCAGCCGTACGGTCTCGCGCAGCGCACCCTCGGCGGCGACCCGCAGCGTCGAGCCGTAGCGGCCGGCCAGCTCCAGCGTCGCGGCGGTCGACGGCGTCCAGGAAAGCCACCAGGCCCTGCCGAGCGAGGGCGCGCCGGCGAGGCCTTCGAGCAGCCGCTCGCGCGCGAACTCCACCCGCGCCGCGCGCAGCCTGGACAGCATGACGTGCCGCCGTCGGTCGAGCGGCGAGGTGAACGGGTCGAGCCGGATCTCGTCGCCGCGCCTGGGCAGTCGCAGCTCGGCCAGCAACGCCTCGACGTGCTGCACCAGCCCGGCGCGCGGCGCGGCTTTCGCCAGCCTGCCTTGGCGATTGCCGACCAGGGCGTACTGCGCGGCCCGCGCCACCGCACGCGACCGGCCGAACTCCTCGCCCTGGCCGAGCGCCGTACGCAGCGCCTCGACCAGCTCCCGCCGCCCGGGCGCGGGCAGCCCGCGCAGCACCGCGAGGTCGGCCGCGATCCGGTAGGCCGCCCGGCTGTCGGGGATGCCCGCGACATGTCCGTCCTTACGAAGGCGGGCACACAGCCGCGTGATCAGGTGCGCCGCCGCGTGGTCGATCGCGCCGGGCTCACCGGACGCCTCGTAGACCGCCTGCTGCCACTCGGGGTCGCGGATGCCCGAGGGATAGCCGGATCGCGAGTCGAGCAGGCCGAAGTCGTAGGGCACCAGCGCGCTCACGACCGGAACGGCCTTGCTGCGTGGAGCTTTGTCCGGCAACTCGAGGTCGACCAGGGCGGGTGCGTGGAAGGCGCCGATCACCGCGGCCGGACGTTCGGCGCCGATCTCCTTGATCCGCTTGCGCATCCAGGCCTCGCGGACCAGCTCCGACCGGCCGACGGTGACATTCCTGGGCCCATGCTCGGCGTCGACCCGCCAGGCCCAGCCGATCGCCAGCGCCGCCCGCCGGATCCGTTCGGGCGCGCTGCCGTACGACCGCGCCTCGACCAGCCGGTCCCAGAGCTCTTCGCTGGTGGCGATTCCGGTGGTACGCAGCAGCGCCGCGCCGATCGTGCCCTGCTCGGACCCGCCGGACTCGGCTTCGTGGTGCCCGGACGGCAGGTCGATCGCGTGCACCGGAACGTCGTGCGCGACCGCCCAGCGGATCGCGGCCAGCTCGGGCGAGAAGTCGGCGAACGGCAGGAACGACAGCAGCGCGCCGGTCTTGTCGGCGACCGAAAGTGCGACAGGAGCGACCGTCTCGGGATGCCCGAGCCACGGCAGCCAGTCGTCGAGGTCGGACGGCAACTCGATGAGTACGGCGTCGGGCCCGAGGTCGTCGAGCAGCCGGGGAACGGCCGACGCCAGCGCGGGAGAGTGGTGGCGTACTCCGATCAGGTACGGCGATCGGGCCGCGCTCAGCGTCTCCAACGCGGCTTCGGGATCAGGCAGCTCATTCATCGCCGAGCAGGTGCCTCAGGTCGTACAGCCGCCGCCAGACCTTGGTGCCGGCCTCGGCCCTCCGGCGCACGGTGGAGTCCCAGTAGGCCAGCAGCCGGCCCTGGTCGGCCGGATCGTCCTTGCGTACGGTGCCGACGAGGTAGCCCGGCAGCAGCGCGAGCGGCTCCGGCACCCGGAGGTAGGCCTGCTGCAGGCCGAGCGACGTGGCCAGGCCGACCGCCTCGGCCGTGCTGAGTACGGAGGCCGGACGCTCGACCGGCCAGCCCTCGGCCGACTGCCCGTTGCGCAGGTCGCGGAACGTCGTGACCAGCGCGTGCAGCACGGCGTCGTCGACGTCCAGCGGCCGGCCGTGGCGTTCGAGCGCGCTCGCCGCCTGCCGCCGGACCAGTGCGACCTCGGCGTCGAGGTCGCCGATCGGCGGCACGGTCTCGAAGTTGAACCGCCGCTTGAGCGCCGCGCTCATCTCCGACACGCCCCGGTCGCGGAGGTTGGCGGTCGCGATCACGTTGAACCCGTCGCGGGCGAAGATCTGACCGGCGGGCTCCGAGACCAGCTCCGGAACGGCGATCCGGCGTTCGGACAGGATCGAGACCAGGGCGTCCTGCACCTCCGGCAGGCAGCGGGTGACCTCCTCGACCCGGACCAGCGCGCCGGTACGCATCGCGGTCAGCACGGGTGACGGGACCAGCGCCTCCTCGCACGGGCCTTTCGCGAGCAGCAGGGCATAGCTCCAGCCGTACCTCAGGTGCTCCTCGGTGGTGCCGGCCGTGCCCTGGACGGTGAGCGCGCTGCCGCCGGAGATGGCCGCGGCGAGGAGCTCCGACAGCATCGACTTGGCGGTGCCGGGCTCGCCGACCAGCAGCAGCCCGCGTTCGCCGGCGAGCGTGACCACGGCCCGCTCGACCAGCGCGCGGTCACCGACGAACTTCGGCGTGATCTCGATGCTGTTTCCTGGGCCACGCAGGTGCTCGCCGCCCATCACGAACCGCACGACCGCGTTCGGCGACAGCCGCCAGCCGCGCGGCCGGGGTTCGTCGTCGCTCTCGGCCAGGGCGGCGAGCTCGTCGGCGTAGCGCACCTCGGCCGGCTCTGCCTGCCGGCGGTCATCGGTCATCGGGCGTTCTCCTTCTGCCAGGCCTCGGCGAAGAGCGTGGGCAACGGACGCAGCGGCAGCCAGCGGGGCGGCCAGCCGTGGACCGTGCCGTCGTCGGACAGGTGAAGGCCCACTGAGTCGAGCCTGGCACGTTCGAGCGGAAGGTTCGGCGGCTTGGCCCGCACCCAGGCGCCCGGCAGGAACGCCGAACGGCCCGCCCGCGCGCTTCTCCTCGACCACGAGTCCATGCTCGACCAGGGTGGCGACCGCCTGCCGGTGCCGGCGTCGGCCGTCGGGCGCCTTCTCCGGCCACTTGCGGAACGACCTGCTCGACGCCGAGCGCGAACCCGCGCAGGTCGGCCAGGTCCCCAAGCTCGGTGAGCAGGGCCGCCGGCACCGGGAACGAGCCGAGCATCCACGCCAGCTGGTAGCCGTCGCTGGCGTCGACCCACGTCGTCATGGGACGGATCTTCACACAGCCCGCCGACGGACCTTCGAACCACGCGGCGCCGCTGCGGATCCGCAGGGCGAGCCCGAGATGGCGGGTGGGGGCCTGGATAGGGGAGACTTGGGGCCAAATGACAGCTACCGAACCGACGACCGTTGCCCTGGTGACGCTGGGCTGCGCCCGTAACGAGGTCGACTCCGAGGAGCTCGCCGCTCGCCTGGCCGAGGGCGGTTTCCAGCTCGTCGACGACGCCGAGGACGCTCAGGCCGTGCTGGTCAACACCTGCGGCTTCGTCGAGGCCGCCAAGAAGGACTCCGTCGACCAGCTGCTGGCCGCCTCCGACCTGAAGGAGAACGGCCAGGCCAAGGCGGTGCTCGCAGTCGGCTGCATGGCCGAGCGTTACGGCAAGGAGCTCGCCCAGGCGCTGCCCGAGGCCGACGCCGTGCTGAGCTTCGACGACTACCCCGACATCGCGGCGCGCGTCCGTTCGCTGCTCGAGGGTGACAAACACGAGGCGCACGCGCCCCAGGACCGCCGCAAGCTGCTGCCGATCACGCCCGTGGACCGGGCAGCGGCCGGCCTCGCGGTGCCCGGGCACGCTGCCGTGGCGCCCGACCTGCCCGAGGGCGTCGCACCCGCATCGGGCCCGCGCGTGCACCGGCGACGGCTCGGCAGCGGACCGTACGCCCCGCTGAAGCTGGCCTCCGGCTGCGACCGGCGCTGCACGTTCTGTGCGATCCCGCGCTTTCGTGGCGCGTTCCTGTCCCGCCCGCCGGAGGAGATCGTCGCCGAGGCCGCCTGGCTGGCCACCCAGGGTGTCAAGGAGCTGTTCCTGGTCAGCGAGAACTCCACGTCGTACGGCAAGGACCTCGGCAACCTCCGCCTGCTCGAGACCGAGCTGCTGCCTGCCCTGGCCGCGCTCGACGGCATCGAGCGGGTACGCGTGTCGTACCTCCAGCCGGCGGAGACCCGGCCTGGGCTGATCGAGGCGATCGCCGGGATCGACGGCGTGGTGCCCTACTTCGACCTGTCGTTCCAGCACTCCAGCGCGACCGTGCTGCGCCGGATGAAGCGGTTCGGCGACACCGAACGGTTCCTCGGCCTGATCGAGCAGGTCCGCGCGCTGGCGCCCGAGGCTGGCATCCGTTCCAACGTGATCGTCGGCTTCCCCGGCGAGACCGAGGCCGACGTCGACGAGCTCTGCGGCTTCCTGGAGGCGGCCCGGCTCGACGTCGTGGGCGTGTTCGGCTACTCCGACGAGGACGGCACCGAGGCGGCCGGCTTCCCCGACTCCGAGAAGCTCGACGAGGACGAGGTGCTCGCTCGGGTCGAGCGGGTCACGGAGTTGGCCGAGGAGCTCACAGCCCAGCGCGCGGAGGACCGGATCGGCGAGCGGGTCGAGGTCCTGGTCGAGTCGCTCGAAGACGGCACCCCCGAAGGACGCGCCGAGCACCAGGGCCCGGAGGTCGACGGATCCACGCGGCTGGTGCCGGGCTCGGAGGCGGCGGTCGGAGACATCGTGTCCGCGGAGGTCGTCGAGACCGACGGTGTCGACCTGATCGCGAAGGTCGTCGAGTGATGAGCGACTCGCCGTCCGTGCCGGCTGCCGCCGAACGGCCGAGTGTCTGGAACCTCGCCAACCTGCTGACGCTGGTGCGGGTGGTCCTGGTCCCGGTCTTCGCGTGGCTGCTGCTCAGGGACGGCGGCCACGACTTCGGGTCCCGGATCGCGGCGTTCATCGTGTTCGGGATCGCGGCGCTGACCGACAAGGCCGACGGCGAGATCGCCCGCAGGCGCGGGCTGGTCACCGACTTCGGCAAGCTCGCCGACCCGATCGCCGACAAGGCGCTGATCGGCATGGCGCTGGTCGGGCTGTCGATCGTCGGCGAGCTGTGGTGGTGGGTGACGATCGTGGTGCTGGTCCGCGAGGTCGGCATCACGCTGCTGCGGTTCTGGGTGATCCGGTACGGCGTGATCGCCGCCAGCCCGGGCGGCAAGACCAAGACGTTGCTGCAGTCGGTGGCGATCGGGCTCTACCTGCTGCCGCTGCCAGCGGAGGGAATCGCGCACCGCATCGCCGTTGTCGTGATGATCGCGGCGGTGCTGCTCACCGTGGCGACCGGACTCGACTACCTCGCTCGCGCGTACAAGCTGCGTGCGGAGGGCCGGCGCAGGTGAACCTGCCGGACGCCGGCCGGCGAGCGGTCGCGGAGCGCTGCCGGCAGCTGCTCGCCGCACACCGGGAGACCGTGGCGACCGCCGAGTCGCTGACCGGCGGCCTGCTGGGAGCGGCGCTCACCTCGGTGGCGGGCGCGTCCAGCGTCTACCGGGGCGGCGTGGTGGCGTACGCCGTCGAGCTGAAGGTCAGCCTGCTCGGCGTACCCGCGGAGCAACTGGCCGCGAACGGTCCGGTGCATCCGGACACCGCACTGGCGATGGCGTCCGGCGCGGCCGAGCGGCTGGGTGCGACGTACGGCCTGGCGACCACCGGCGTGGCGGGGCCTGAGCCGCACGGCGCGCAACCGGTCGGGACGGTGTTCATCGCGTGCGCCGATCGCGTCCGTGAGCTGCGGCTTTCCGGCGACCGGGACCAGATCCGCGAGGGTACGGTCGACGCGGCGCTGGAGCTGTTGCAAGAGGTGCTGGCAGACACACACGGTGCGGTGTCGGCATGACAGCCGAAACACGGGTACGGTGGTGATGCCGGTGCAGAAGCGTCCGGTCGTTGGATATGGGCAGAAGGCACAGTGAGGGGAGCGATCACATGGTCTTGGTTCGTCACCTGCTCGGTGGCGTGCTGCGCCGCCAGCGCATGCGGCAGGGTCGCACCCTCCGACAGGTTTCAGCTGACGCCCGGGTGAGCCTGGGCTACATCTCCGAGGTCGAGCGCGGGCAGAAGGAAGCGTCCAGCGAGCTGCTGGCCGCGATCTGCGCGGCGCTGGACGTGCCGCTTTCCACCGTGCTGCAGGAAGTCAGCGAAGAGCTGGCCCAGGTCGAGCAGGGTGTTCCTGCGCAGGCCGCACCGGCAGGCGCCGAGCGCGAGCGCGAACTGGTTCCGGCAGGCGCCGAGCGCGAACGCGAGCTCGTTCCGTCCCGCGACCTCACGCCGACCAACTCGCTCAGCCACGAGTTCACCTCGACGCACGAGCTGTCGGCGACCGGCGAGCTCGAACCGGCTTCGGCGGGTGTGCTGCCGGCGCTGTCGAAGCGGCTGGAGACGCGCCTGATCGACTCGCAGCGCATCTCCACCCCCGACAACCACCCCGACGTGGTCGCTGCCGCCTGACAAAGGCTCCATCGCCGCGGCTCGCCTTCTGGCGGGCCGCGGCTGCTTTTTGTCCAGGGTGGCTGCTGCGGTGGCCGAGTAGCTGCGGTGGCTGCGGCGGCTGGGTTCCTGCGATGGCCGGATGGCTGCGGTGGCAGGCGGCTGCCTTGGGCCGCCGCCGTAGGTCGTTGGCGCTACTGCGGGTCGCCGGTGGTGAGGACGATCGTCACGTCGTCGCCGTCTTCGAGGTCTTCGGCCTTGCGGATCTTGTCCTTCAGCGGTACGAGGTAGCGGCCGTCCTTCGGGATCAGCGCGGTCTTCCACTCGGTCTCGCCGACCTGGGCCTCGACCGGGATGCAGCCCCAGCCATAGCTGAGTACGGACGACATGGCGTGCAGCTCGGCACTCTCCTCCTCGGGCATGCGCACGAAGTAGAACGGCGCCGGCCCGCGCCAGTAGAAGATCTCGCCGCTGAACTCCAGGTGCATGCCGGCCATCATGCCCGCACTCATCGTGGTGGGTCCTCGCCGACCACTCCGTCGATGGCCTCGCGCAGGAGGTCGGCGTGGCCGGTGTGGCGGAGGTAGTGCTCGATCAGATCGATCAGGATCCGCCGGCGGTTCGGGCTCAAGCCGTCCGGCCAGGTCAGCTTCGACGGCTGGTCGAGCGGGCCGTCGGCGAGCACCTCAGCCACCGCCTTCCGGGAACGGTCGACCGCCGCCTGCCAGAGCGTGTAGAGCTCCTCGGGCGTGTCGTCGGCGGCCGTACGCCACTCCCAGTCGCGGTCCTCGTCGTGGTCGACCGCGTCCCACGGGGCCGGCAGCGGCTCCCCGGTCAGGCACGTGGCGATCATTCGTTCCTCGCAGCCGGCCATGTGCTTGATCAGCCCGCCCAGGGTCATGGTCGACGGCGGGTGGGGCTGGTTGAGTCCAGCCGAGTCGACCCCGCCGATCTTCCAGGCGAACTGGGCGCGGACCCGCTCGATGGCGAACAGCAGTCCGTCGGCCTCGGTGGCCGGCGCGGGCACGTCGTCGAAGCTCGTGCCGAGAACGATCTGGTTGCTCATACCGCGCACGCTAAGCTGAATTCCGGACGTTCTGCTTCCGGATCCCGTAAGAAAACTCTGATGCCGTACGACACCAGTCCCACCGCTCGGGCCTTGCTGGCCCTCGAGCTGATCCAGGCCAGCCCTGGCATCACCGCCGACCGGATCGCCGACAAGCTCGGCGTCTCGGAGCGGGCGGCCCGGCGTTACGTCGAGATCCTCCGCGAGGCCGAGATCCCGATCGAGTCGGTCCGCGGGCCGTACGGCGGCTACCGCGTGGGCCGCGGGCTGCGGCTGCCGCCGTTGATGTTCAGCGCCACCGAGGCGCTCGGCCTGGTCATGGCCGTACTCGACGGCCACCACAACGCGAGCGATCCCACCGATCCGGTCGGCAGCGCGCTCGGCAAGATCGTACGAGCGCTGCCCGAGCCGGTCGCCGCGCAGGCCGAGGCGGTCCGGCGCGCGACGGCGCCTGCCCCGGACCGGTCCGCCGCGCGGCCAGATCCCGGCACGACAACGGCGCTCGTGCAGGCCTGCGGCAACCGGCAACGGGTCCAGCTCGGGTACCGCTCGGAGGCGGGCACCGAGTGGGTCTCGGAGGTCGAGCCGTGGGCGGTCGTCGTACGCCATGGCCGGTGGTATCTCCTGTGCCGCGCGGTGTCGAAGGACGCGATGCGGGCGTACCGCGTCGATCGGGTGCGTTCGGTCGAGGTGCTCAACCAGACGTTCACCGTGCCGGCCGATCTCGACCCGGTGGCGATGCTGGAGGAGCACCTGTCGGCGGGCTGGGAGTACGACACCGAGGTCGTCATCGACGGGTCGTTCGACCGGATCGCTCGCTGCGTGCCGCGCACGCTGGGACGGCTGGAGGCGGTCGGGGAGGAGACCTGCCGGCTGGTGGGGACCACGAGCAACCCCTACTGGTACGCCGAGCTGCTCGCCGCGATCCCGGTGCCGTACCGGATCGTCGGTGGCCCGGAGCTGAAGCACACCGTGCGCCTGCTCGGCGAACGGGCGCTCGCCGCCGTCGTGGCGGACGACGACAGCAGCCCGCCTGCCGAGCCGGAGTAGCACCGCTTACGTCGTCAGGGCGAAGGCTGGAGGAGGTCGGCGATCGCCGCGATGCCGCTCCGGATCGCCCGCTCGGTGAGGTTCCCGAGGCCGAGTACGAGCTGTGGCGGCGTGGTCGAGCCGTCGGCGCGGCAGGTGCTCATGCCCTGCAGCCCGACCCGGCGGGCCCGGGCGGCGGCGATCACCGCGGTCTCGGTGGTGCCGGCCGGCAGGTGGACGACGGCGTGCAAGCCGGCCGCGAGCCCGGTGAGCCGGACCTCGGGTGCATGGGTGGCCAGCGCCTCGGTCAGCACCTCTCGGCGCCCGGCGTAGATCGCTCGTACGCGGCGCAGGTGCCGGTCGAACCGGCCCGACTCGATCAGCTTCGCCAGCGTCAGCTGGTCGGGCAGTGGTGAGCCCCGGTCGGCGAGCTGCTTCTCCTCGGCGACCGCGTCCAGGAGCTCGGACGGGCACACCACCCAGCCGAGCCGGATCGCCGGCACGAGCGACTTGCTGACGGTCCCGATCGTGGCGACGCGGTCCGGCGCCAGACCCTGGATGGCACCGACCGGCTCGCGGTCGTAGCGGAACTCCGCGTCGTAGTCGTCCTCGATCACGAAGCCGCCGGTCCGGTTCGCCCAGGCGACCAGGGCGTGCCGGCGTTCGGGTGCTAGGACGACCCCGGTCGGCCACTGGTGCGCGGGCGTGGTGACCACGGCCCGGGCGCCGGTGGCGGCGAGTGCTTCGACGTCCAGGCCGTGCTCGTCGACGGGGACGGGCAGCGGCTTCATGCCCATCCGCCGGGCGGCGGTGACCGTCGTACCGTCGCCGTAGCCGGGGTCCTCGAACGCGATCACGCGGACGCCGGACCGGTGCAACGCCCGCAGCGTCAGGCCGAGCCCTTCGGCGAACCCGCCGCACACCACGATCTGCCCGGCGCCCGCGGCGACCGCTCGTACGCGCCGCAGGTAGCCGGCGAGGACGTCCCGCAGGATCTCGCTGCCGCGCGGGTCGCCGTAGTCCAGGGCCGCCGTCGGCACGTCGCGGATGCCTTCGCGCTGCGCCCACATCCAGTCGGTGCGCGGGAAGCTCGCGAGGTCGGGTACGCCGGTGGCGAAGTCGGCGATCAGGCGTTGGGCCGCGGCTGCCGGTGCCGGAGGAGGCGAGGCCGGTGTGGCGCCTGTGTTCGGGGTCGTACCGGTGGCGGCGACGCGGGTGGCGGAGCCGACCTGGGCGGTGAGGTAGCCCTCGGCGTAGAGCTGGGAATAGCAGTCCTGGACCAGGCCGCGGGAGACGCCGATCTGGCGGGCGAGCTCGCGGGAGGAGGGCAGGCGTTCGCCGGGCTCGAGGCGGCCGCCGCGGATGGCGTCACGCAAGCCGTTCTCCAGTTGCGATCGCAACGGCTCCGGTTGGGAGCGGTCGATCGTCAGGAGGAGTTGCGGCCCGAGGCCGGCCCACTCGATCGGCACGAGATCCGAGCGTAGTGGTCAGCAGCAGGACGCATCCGACGATGACCAGTCCGGTGCTGTACCCGGTCCAGCCGGTCAGCAGCCCGAACCCCGCCGCACCCAGACCCAGCCCGCCGTCGTACGCGACGCTCCACAAGGCCGTGGCCACGCCGTAGCCGGAGGCGGGCATCCGGTCGTACAGCATCGCGAGGCTCGCGTTCTGCGCGACGCCGAAGCCGGCGCCGAACACCACGCTGCCCGCCAGCACCGCGACCGGGCTGCCGGCCCACACCATGCCGAACACGCCGGCCGCGGCCACGACGACGCTGGCACCAGCAGCCGGGCCGCGCCGTGCCGGTCGCCCCAACGGCCGGCCCAGCAGCGGCTCGCGGTCGCGGCCACCGACTGCAGCAGCAGGGCCGGCGCGGCCAGGCCCGACGCGCCGGCCGTCAGCGCACCCGGCAGGAACGTCACGAACACGCCGGCCGCCATCGCGGTCGAGCCGAACAAGAGCGCCGGCCGCACCAGTGCGCCGGTACGCAACGCGGACGCCAGGCTCGGCCCGGCCGGACCGCTGGTCTCGCCGGCCGCGACGGTACGGCCGGACGGCAAAGCCGCCACCGCGGCCAGCCCGGCCAGGGCGACGGCCGCGCCGGCGACGAAGACCACGGGGTACCCGGCCCGCTCGGCCAGCCACAGTCCCAGCGGCATCCCGAACACAGCCGGCAGCCCGGCGACGATGCCCAGCAGGCCCAGCCCCTCGCCACGCCGTTCGGCCGGCACCAGCTCGGCACCTAGCGTTCCGCAGACGACGAACAGGATCGCGAGACCGACACCGCGCAGCAGGCCGCTCGCGGCAACGGCGTACCAGGTTGTCAGCAGCGGCAGCAGCAACGCGGGCAACCGAGCAGCAGCAGGCCGGCGGCGAGCACGGGCCGGGCGCCGAACCGGGCCACCGCCCGCGGCGCCGCGAACTCCGCGGCGACCGTCGACACCATCAGCGCGGCGGTGGTCAGCCCGGCGCCGGATCGGCCCGCGCCGTGCTCGGCCGCGTACGCCGGTACGACGGAGAGCAGCAGGTAGAAGCCGGTCAGGCCGGCGAAGTCGGCCAGGCAAACGGCCAGCAGCGGCCGGGTCAGCAAGCGAGTGGTGGTAGTCCCAGAAGTAGTCATGGAGTGAACGTAAGTCCGCCAACCGGCCCGGCATCAGGTCCAATTCCCGCTCGGATCAGTGGTCCGGTTGCGCGCAAGTGGACCACTCTCCGGTCGTCGAATTGGATCTGCTGCCGGCCCGGTGTTCCCGCCTACGTTTCTCGTGTCGCCGAACTTCCGGCGGCTCAACCGAGCTCCACCCGAGCCAAACCGAGGAGAACATCATGGGAAACGTCGTCGTATCCGAGTTCGTCACGCTGGATGGCGTCATCGAGGACCCGGGCGGTGCCGAGGGCTTCGAGCACGGCGGCTGGAGTTTCAAGCATCCGGCGCCGGACGGCATGCGGTTCAAGTTCGAGGAGCTGCAGGCGGCCGACGCCCAGCTGCTGGGCCGGGTCACCTACGAGGGGTTCGCGGCCGCCTGGCCGACGATGCAGGACAAGAGCGGGTTCGCCGAGAAGATGAACTCGATGCCGAAGTACGTCGTGTCGCGCACGCTCGCGGATCCCGCCTGGACCAACACCACCGTGCTCTCGGGCGACCTGCCGCCGGAGGTCGCCGCGCTGAAGCGGCAGTACGCCGGCGACATCCTGGTGGCGGGCAGCGCCGCGCTGGTCGCGGCGTTGCGCGAGCACGATCTGGTCGACGAGTACCGCCTGATGGTGCACCCGGTCGTGCTGGGCACCGGCAAGCGGCTGTTCGAGGGCGGCACCCCGGCCGAGCTGAAGCTGGTGGAGTCGCGCAGCGTCGGCCCGGACGTACTCCTGCTGACCTACCGGCCGGCCCGGTCCGAGTGAGCCGCATCGGGAGCGGCGGGCTGGCACGAGGCGCACCACCACACCATGCGCCCGTCCAGCTCGCCGCGGCTCACCTTCGTGCCACATCGCAGGCAGGGCCGGCCGTCCCGGCCGTAGACGTAGTGCTGCCGGCCCTTGCGCAGGTCGCCGGTCGTCGCCTGCTCGGGGTGCTCGCGGTTGAGGTGCAACAGCCGGCGCGCCAGCTTCACCATCGCGGTCAGGTCGCCGGCCGCGCGTACGGGCGTCGTCGGGTGGATGCCGCGCAGGAACAGCACTTCGGCGCGGTAGAGGTTGCCGATGCCGGCGAGGTTGCGCTGGTCCATCAGCGCCTCGCCGATCGTCCGTTCCGGCTGGGCGGACAACCGCCGGACGGCCTCCGCCGGATCCCAGTCGGCGCCGAGCAGGTCCGGCCCGAGATGCCCGACGATCGAGGCCTCGTCGGCCGTCGGTACGAGGTCGACGCGGGCCAGCCGCCAGCCGATCGCCAACGCACGTTCGGTTTCCAGCAGCGCCCGGACCGGCTCCTCGGCCGGCGGATGGCGGGTGCCGGGCCTGCGCAGCCACCACGATCCGTCCATGCCGAGGTGCGTTCGGAGCGTCAGCCCGGAGTCCAGCCGCGTGAGGATGTGCTTTCCGCGCGAGACGACCTCGAGGACGACCTGACCGGCCAGCTCGGCGGTGGCGTGCTGCGGAACCCTCAGGTCGGCGGCCGTCAGCGGCAGGCCGGCCAGCGCCGTGTGCAGCCGCCGCGCGGTCTGCCAGACCGTGTCCCCTTCTGGCATGTGGCTCATTCTCCCGCGCCGGACGCTTGACCTTGTCCCTGGCGTCAACGTCGAGGCTGGTCCGCATGCAGAGAGTTCTGATCACCGGCGGAGGCAGCGGGATCGGCCGGGCTGCCGCGCGTGCGTTCGCCGGCCGCGGCGCCCACGTCCTGATCGTCGGCCGGACGAAACGGGCGCTTGCCGAGACCGCCGACGGCGTCCCAGCCATCGAGCTGTTCGAGACCGACATCACCGCTCCGGATGCTGCCGAGGCGATCCTGGCCGCGGCGGAGGAACGGCTCGGCGGGCTGGACGCACTGGTGAACAACGCCGGCGTCATGCGTCCGCAGCCGCTCGGCGCGCTCACCGACGCCGACATCGCCGCGCAGCTCGAAACCAACCTGGTCGCACCGATCCGGCTCACCCAGGCCGTGCTGCCGCTGCTCGAGCGCACCCACGGCACGGTGGTGAACGTCGGCAGCATGCTCGCCTCGAACGGCCGCGGCTGGACGCGGACCTCGGTGTACGGCGCGAGCAAGGCCGCGCTCGACTACCTCACGCGGACGTGGGCGGTCGAGCTGGGCCCGCGCGGAGTCCGCGTCATCGGTGTCTCGCCAGGCGTGACGGAGACGGCGATCGTCGAGAACGGTGGCGTGCCGGCCGAGCGGGCCGAGCAGGCCCGGGCCGCGTACCTGACCGGGATCCCGCTCGGCCGGCTGGCCGTACCGGAGGAGGTCGCACACTGGATCGTGGAACTGTGCACGCCGTCGGCGGCCTACCTCACGGGCACGGTGCTCGTGCTGGACGGCGGTATGGCCGTGGCCTGAGACCTGAGTCCTGGAGGAGAGCGACTGTGCGGATCGGCGAGCTGGCACAACGGACGGGCGCCACGACGCGCGCCCTTCGCTACTACGAGAGCCAGGGCCTGCTGTCCCCGGACCGGCGACGCAACGGCTACCGCACGTACGACGAGTCCGATGTCGTACGGGTCGGCAACATCCGCCACCTGCTCGCGCTCGGCCTTCCCAGCGAAGCCATCAAGCCGTTCCTGCTCTGCGACGCCGACGGCGACGTCCGGGTGGCACCGGCCTGCGAGGAATGGGTGCGCGTCGCCCAGCTGCGGCTTTCGGAGCTGGACGAGCGGATCGCCGAGCTGCACGTGGTACGCGACCGGCTGGCCCGCACCGTCGCGAGGCGGCGGGCGGAGCTGTTCGGAGTAGGCAACTCCGAAGCGGAGTAGCGGGCGTACGGCACTCTTGGGTGATGGACTTCCACGACGTCGTACACCGCCGACGCATGGTGCGCAACTTCGACAAGACGAAGCCGCTGGATCCGGCGATCGTCGAGCGCATGCTGGAGAACGCCCTGCATGCCCCGTCCGCGGGGTTCAGCCAGGGGTGGGGCTTCCTCGTCCTGTCCACACCGGACGACGTGGCGCGCTACTGGAAGGCCACCGTCGAGGACGAGTTCCGCGACAGCTGGCTGTCGGCGATGATGAACGCCCCGGTGCTGATCGTCGCGTTGTCGAACAAGCAGGCCTATCTCGACCGCTATGCCGAGCCCGACAAGGGCTGGGCCGACAAGGACGAGTCGCGGTGGCCGGTGCCCTACTGGGACATCGACACCGGGATGGCGGCGCTGCTGATCCTGCTCACGGCCACCGACGAGGGTCTCGGCGCGTGTTTCTTCGGCATTCCGCCGGCCAAGACCGCGAGCTTCCGCGGCGAGTTCGGCGTGCCCGACACCTACCAGCCGGTCGGCGTGATCGCTGTCGGGCATCGCCTGCCGGACAAGAAGTCACCGTCGCTCACGCGTGGCCGGCGCGGCCTCGACGAGGTGGTCCATCGCGGCCAGTGGGGAACCACGGCGATCTAGTCTTCGCTCGCCGCCACCTGCTTGGCGAAGCCGGCCAGTCCGTCCAGTCTCAGCGCGGTCGCCCACTCGTGCACTTCGGCGGCCAGCACCCGGCCGGTTTCGCCTTGCCCTGCTTCGATCTCGAGCTCGGCGAGCATGAGCTGCTCGGCCAGCGCACCGGGTACGAAGCCGGCCGCCTGCCGAAGCCGTCGCGAGCGCAGGTGGTAGTCCCGGGCGGTCTCCGGGTCGGCGTGCGCACCCAGATGACGCAGGGCGTACGACGTGAGGATGTCGTTGCCCTGCTGCTCGCCGACCGCCAGGGCTTCGGAGTAGTGCGGGTCGGCGCCGCTCGGGTCACCCACGACGTTCTCGGTGACGATGCCGCGCCAGAACGCCGCCCAGCCCCTGCCCGGTCCGGTGCTCGGAGCGGTCGCGTGGATCGTGGCGGCCCGTTCGGCGAACGAGGCCTTCAGCTCGGCGGAGTGCCGGTCCGGACGGACGAACGCGCCGGTGTCGTCGAACAGCCTGCGGCTGTAGTCCTGGCGGAGGCGCAGCAGGCCGACCTCCCAGCGCAGCTCCGGATCCCCGGAGCGGTCGGCGGCCGCCTCGAGTGCCGCCACCGCGGGCTCGCTGCTGTTCGTACGCAACCAGAAGTCGCGTTCGAGCTCCAGTTCAGCGCGGGCCAGCAGGATCACCGGATCGGCGGAGTCATCGGCGGCGAGCAGGTTGGCGCCGAGGTCGAACTGCCCGGCGCGCATCAGTGCTGTGACGGCAGCTGCCACAGCCGCCGTGCGTTGATCGTTCGCGGTCATGACGAATACGATACTTCACTGGCGAAATATTCGCTGGAGAAAATTGCGCCACGATACGGTGTGCTCCATGCGGGACTGGATCGACGAGCAGGTCGAGCGCTGGATTCAGCAGGTGCCCGAGATCGACCCGCTGGTCGAGGCGATCACCACCCGGCTGACCGTGCTGGCCAGGGAGCTGTCGCGGCACCGGCAGGCCACGCTCAACGAGTACGGCCTCGAGGTCGGCCAGTGGAAGACGCTGCGCGACCTGCGGGCGCTGGGAGAGCCGTACGCCGCGACGCCGACCGAGCTGGCAGCGCTCGCCAGCGTCTCGCCCGCCGCGATGACCAAGCGGCTGGACGGCATGGAGGCCGCGGGTCACGTCACGCGCAGCCACGAGCCAGGCGACCGGCGGCGGGTCACCGTACGCCTGACCGAGCAGGGCCTGACCGCGTTCGAGGCGAGCGTCGCCGACCAGGACCTGCGTGAGAAGCAGATGCTCTCCGGCCTCACACAGGAGCAACGGGAGCAACTGGCCGGTCTGCTGAGGCTGCTGGTCCTCGGCGCGGCGAACCCTGAGTGATCCCCAGGGAGTTTCGGGGTTGGTGCAGGACAGTTCCGGATGGTGGGCGGCCTCGCCGGAGGGCAGGCTTGAGCCATGACGACGACGAACCTCACCGACATCAAGAACAACATCCAGAACGAGCTCCAGGGCAAGAAGCTGGTCCGCCCCCGTGAAGGTCGCATGATCGCCGGTGTGTGCGCCGGCATCGCGAACTACCTCAAGGTCGACCCGGCGATCGTCCGGCTGGCCACTGTCGTACTGGCCGTCTTCACCGCTGGTACGGCTGCCCTGATCTACGCCGCCGGCTGGATCCTCATGCCGGAAGAGGAGACGTACGACATCACGTCGGCGACGTGATCTCGTGGTGGGCCGGGCCTGCCGCTCGCTAGCTGACCATGACCGTGTGGCCGGCGCCTTCGATCCCTGACAGGATCGTGGCGCCGGCCTTTCTGCTGTGTAAGCCGTTTCCCCTTGTGAGTAATGCACCTGAGGGACGATCGGGGAGAGCCGGGGTTGGTGCAGGACTCTTCCGGATGGTGGGTGGGTCCGCCGACCGGCAGGCTGGTGGACATGACGACGAACCTGACTGACAGCAAGCCCCAGGCCGACTACTACGGCAACTCCGACTTCCACGCCGAGTTCGGCTCCGACTCCGGCGCCGGCTCCGGTGCAGCCTTCCACGGACAGCCCCGGCCCGCGGTCAGGAAGCTGACCCGCCCGCGCCAGGGCCGCATGCTGGCCGGTGTGTGCGCCGGTGTGGCGAACTACCTCAAGGTCGACCCGGCGATCGTCCGCTTCGCCGCCGTCGTGCTGGCGATCTTCACCGCAGGCACTGCCGCGCTGGTCTACGCGGCGGGCTGGGTGCTGATGCCCGAAGAGACCACCGACACCGTCAGCGCTGGCTGAACATCCAGCGTTGGCCCTCCGGATCCGCTGCCCGGTAGATGACCCCGTGGCCGGCGTCCTCGATCTCCGAAAGGATCGTGGCGCCGGCCGCTTTTGCTTGTTCGAAGTGTTTGTGTACGTCGTCGACCTCGGCGAAGACGCCGTTGACGATGTACGGCGTCTGCTGCCAGGTGCGGGCCTGCTCGCAGGTCTCGGCGTGGTGCCGCGGGCTTTCGTAGCCGCCCCGCAGGTCGGCGAGGAAGATTCGCCCATCGCCGAGGGACAGCGTGGCGTGCCCGATCGTGCCGTCGTCGTTGGTGTACCGCTCCACCTCGGTGAACCCGAACCCCTTGATGAGGAAGTCGATCGCCGCCGTCGCGTTCTCGTAGGCGAGGAACGGAACGATGGCTGGTGTGTGCTGCTCGGACATCACGAGCTCCTCTCTCGGCAAGATGCTTGCTCACCTTGCCATTAGTTATCAGAATCTGCAACTATTGGCTCATGGCAGCCACCGATTCCGTCGACAGCTTCTTCGAGGCGCTGGCCGACCCCACCCGGCGGCAGGTCGTCCAGTTGCTGGGCGAGGGCCCGCAGCGCGCCGGCCAGCTGGCCAGGGCGACCGGCACGTCCGCTCCGGCGATGAGCCGCCACCTGCGCGTCCTGCTCGCGGCCGGCCTGGTCGAGGATGAACGGGTGCCCGACGACGCGCGGCTGCGCGTGTTCCGGCTCCGGCGGGAGTCGCTGGTGGCCGTGCAGGCCTGGCTCGACCAGGTGCAGGCGCACTGGGACGAGCAGCTGGGCTCGTTCAAACGCCACATCGAGAGCAAGCAGAAAGAGGCCGGCTCGTGAGTCGTACGTCCGCCAAGGCCGAGGTCGAGGTCAGCGTCGAGCCGGAGGCCGCGTTCGCGATCTTCACCGAGGAGATCGACCTGTGGTGGGTACGCGGGCCGATCAACTTCCACGACGCCTCCCGCCTGGTCGAGCAGCGGATCGAGCCCGGCGTCGGCGGCCGCGTGCTGGAGATCTACGAGGGCGACCAGCTCGAGGCAGGCCGGATCACCGTCTGGGAGCCGGGCCGCCGGCTGGTGGTCCGCGGCACGGTGCAGGACACCGAGACCGACATCCGCTTCGAGAAGACCGGGAGCGGCACCCGGGTCACGGTCGAGCAGTACCTCCTCCCCGGTGGCGATCCCAGGACCGTGGGCTTCGGCTGGGTCACCATGCTGCGTACGTACGTCGCCTGGCTGGATCGCCGCGACACCGCGCCACGCACGCCCCGCGAGGTGGGCCGGCTCGCGCTGTTCCTCTACTACGACGATCCGGCAGCTGCGGCTCGCTGGCTGCACCGTGTCTTCCAGCTCGGCGACTGGGACGTCGACCGGGTGCCGGACGAGGGCGAAAGCCCCGGCTGGATCGAGTTCCACGTCGGCGACAGCTCGGTGATGCTGCTCCCGCGAGATGGCGCCGCCGAGGGAGCGCGGACGCACGAGCCGATGGTCTACGTCGACGACCTGCGGACGCACTTCGCCCATGCCAAGGCCGAGGGCGCGACGATCGTGACCGAGATCCAGCATCACGGGCACACGTGGTACTCCGCCGACGACTGCGAGGGCTACCGCTGGACGTTCTCCCAAGCCAGGCCGACCATGCCCTGACCAATGCACTGACCAGTTTGGGACGTTGGGGAATGTCGGCGGGGGATGGCACGATGTTCAGACGTGCGGTCGGCTTCGGTTCCCAGGGAAATTCTGGCGCTCGCCGCCGTCGCCTTCTGTGTGGCTCTTGGGTTCGGTGTCCTCACACCCGCGATCCCCTTGTTCGCCCGGCAGTTCGGCGTCGGCGCGACAGCGGCCGGCGCGGTGGTGTCCGCGTTCGCGTTCATGCGGCTCGCGTTCGGCCCGTTCAGCGGCAAGCTGGTCGACAAGCTCGGCGAACGGCTGGCGCTGGTGTCCGGGCTAAGCGTGGTGGCGGTGTCGAGCGCGCTGGCCGGCCTGTCCCAGAACTACCCCCAGCTGCTCGTGCTGCGGGCGGTCGGTGGCATCGGGTCCACGGTGTTCACGGTCGCGGCGACCTCGCTGGTGATCCGGGTCGCGACGGCCGAGCTGCGGGGTCGGGCGATGAGCGTCTACCAGTCCGGCTTCGTGATGGGCGGCATCGTCGGCCCGGCAGCGGGCGGCGCCGTGATCGGGTTGTCGCTGCGGGCGCCGTTCTTCTTCTACGCCGCCGCGCTGGCGCTGGCCTGCGCGGTCGGCCTGCTGTTCCTGCGTGAGCTGCGCCCCAGCCCACCCGGCCCGGATGGCTCGGGTGGCCCGGCCGACCCGGTGGCCCCGGCCGCGGCTGACCCCGCACCCAAGGCCCCGTCGATGCGGTTGCGCGACGCGCTGCGGATGCCGTCGTACGTCACGGCGCTCACCGCCAACCTCGCGGTCGGGTTCGCGCTGTTCGGCATGCGCAGCGCGCTCGTACCCCTGCTGGTCGTCGACAAGATCGGCGCCGATCCGAGCTGGGTCGGCTGGTCGTTCCTGGTGTCGAGCATCGTTCAGACGGGGCTGATGTTCCCGGCCGGCAAGCTGGTCGACACCGTGGGCCGCCGGACGCCGTTGATCGGTGGCGCGCTGGTGACCGCCGCGGGTTTCGCGATGCTCGGGATCGACGGGTCGATCGTGGTCGTGATGGCGGCGATGGTCGTCCTCGGCGTGGGCGGCGCGTTCCTCGGGCCGGTGCCCGGCGCGCTGCTCGGCGACGTGGTGACCGGCCGCGGCGGCACGGTCGTGGCGGTGTCGCAGATGGTCGGTGACGTCGGTGCCGTGCTCGGCCCGCTGGCGGCCGGGCTGCTGGTCGAGCACCTGACCTTCGGCGCGGCGTTCGGTCTGGGCGCCGTGGTCGTGGCAGCGGCCGGTATGTGCGGGTTCGTCCTGCCACGCACAGTGGCCCGCCAGCCCTTGCAGACCGAACAGGGCACGGCCTGAAAGGATCGGGTCCGTGGAGTACGTCGTCATCGGTCTAGCCATCCTCGCCGCCGTGCTGGCGGGCTTCTTCCTCGTCGCGGGCCGGCGCGCCAGCCGGAAGGCGCCGCCAGAGCAGCCGGGCGGCACGACCGCCTCGGGTGCGTCGGGCGCGGAGGAGTCGTCCGAGTCCGGTACGGGCGGCTCGACCGGCACGGCGACCGCCGAGCCGGTGCCGGCGCCCGATCTCGTCGAGCCCGAGGCACCGGCCATCGAGCGTCCGGAGCCCGTGCAGGGCCGGCTCGTCCGCCTGCGGGCCCGGCTCGCCAAGTCCAAGAGCACGCTCGGTCAGGGCCTGCTGGCGATCCTGTCCAGGGACCGGATCGACGACGACACGTGGGACGAGATCGAGGACACGCTGATCGCCGCCGACGTCGGCGTGGCGCCGACCCAGGAGCTGGTCGAGCGGCTGCGCACCCGCGTACGCGTGGAGGGCACGGCGTCGGCCGAGGAGGCCAAGTCGATCCTTCGCGAGGAGCTGCTCGCGCTGGTCGGCCCCGACCTGGACCGCACGCTCCACCTCGACCGGCACGAGGCGATCCCCGCGGTCGCGCTCATCGTCGGCGTGAACGGCACAGGCAAGACCACGACCGCCGGCCGGCTGGCCAGAGTCCTGGTCGCCGAGGACAAGGACGTGCTGCTGGGCGCGGCCGACACGTTCCGCGCCGCCGCGGTCCAGCAGCTCGCGACCTGGGGGGAGCGGGTGGGCGTCCCGACCGTCCGCGGTGAGGAAGGCGCCGATCCGGCCAGCGTGGCGTTCGAGGCGGTCAGGACCGGAGTCGAGGTCGAGGCCGACGTGGTGCTGGTCGACACGGCCGGCCGGCTGCACACCAAGACCGGCCTGATGGACGAGCTCGGCAAGGTCAAGCGCGTGATCGAGAAGCAGGCGCCGGTGTCGGAGGTCCTGCTCGTGATCGACGCGACGACCGGCCAGAACGGCCTGACCCAGGCGCGGGTCTTCTCCGAGGTCGTCGACGTGACGGGGATCGTGCTGACCAAGCTCGACAGCACGGCCAAGGGCGGGATCATCATCGCGGTGCAGCGCGAGCTGGGCGTACCCGTCAAGCTGGTCGGTCTCGGTGAAGGCGCCGACGACCTGGCCCCGTTCGACCCGGAAGGCTTCGTCGACGCGCTCCTCGGCGACTGAGCGCTCCGCTGCCCGTTACCGCGCAATGGTCATTGCGGTCAGGCTGGGTCGGCGGGTTGCGGTGACCGAGATCGGCCGGAGGGATGGCCACCCGGCCTTCGGAGGTCTCTGATGTACGGGTGCGTACACCTCGCGTTGCTCTCTCACTGACCGCACTGCTGCTGACCGCGACCGGGTTGGTCGGCCTACCTGCCGCGGATGCCTCCGGCGGTGACACTCATGGGCCTGGGCACGTCGACGTGCTGTTCATCGGAGCCCATCCAGACGACGAGGCCGGTGGGCTGTCGACGTACGGGCAGTGGCGGGAGGACGACGACGTCTCGACCGGCGTCATCACGGTCACGCGCGGCGAGGGCGGCGGCAACGCGGTCGGCCCGGAGGAGGGCCCGCCGCTCGGGCTGCTCCGCGAGGCCGAGGAGCGCCGGGCCGTCGGCAGGGCCGGCGTCACCGACGTGCACAACCTCGACGAGGTCGACTTCTACTACACAGTGAGCGAGCCGCTGACCCGGCAGGCCTGGGGCCACGACGACACGCTCGCCAAGGTCGTCCGCCTGGTCCGCCAGATCAAGCCGAACGTCATCGTCACGATGAACCCCGCTCCCTCGCCGGGCAACCACGGCAACCACCAGGAGGCCGCGCGGCTCGCGGTCGAGGCCTACTACGCGGCCGCCGATCCCACCCGGTTCCCCGACCAGCGGCTGGCACACTGGCAGACCGCTCGGCTGTTCTCCAGCGGCGCCGCCGGCACCGGCCCGGCCGGACCCGACTGCGCGAGCACGTTCGTACCCACCGATCCGACCGCAGACATCTATGGCGTGTGGAGCGGCCGTCCCTCGCAGCGGAACGGCGGCAAGTCGTGGGCGCAGGTCGAGCGCGAGGCCCAGCGGGAGTACGCGTCACAGGGCTGGGCCGGCTTCCCCGACGTGCCGACTGACCCGAACGCGCTCGGCTGTGACCGCTTCACCCAGATCGACTCGCGCGTGCCGTACACGCCGGGCAACACCGCGCCCGGCGCGATGCTCGAGGGCGCGTTCGGCTCGACGAGGCTCTGGCTGACCACGAGCGCGTTCGGCGTGCACCCGGGCGTGCCGTTCGACGTCGCCGCGCACACCAACGTCCGCGACGCGAAGGTGTCGCTCGCCGTACCCGACGGCTGGCGGGTCGAGCGGACGGCACCCCTGCGGTTCAGCGTGACTCCACCGGCGAACGCGGCCCTCAATACCCGGGCCCGGCTCACAGCTTCCCTTGCCGGCAAGGGGAAGACGAGCCGCGCGGTCGAGGTCCGCCCGGTCGTACGCGGCATGCCGCAGCTGCTGCCCGCCGTCGCGCAGTACGAGGAGTGGACGAACGACGTCGGTGTGCCGCAGCTGTCCGGCCGGGTCACGCCGGTCCTCACGCTGGCCGGCGGCGGATCGCGTCCGGTCCGCGTCGACGTGAGCAACGACGGCACCGCGAGCGCGTCCGGCACCGTCAGGCTGAGCCTGCCGAACGGCTTCGCGGCCGACGCCGCCGAGAAGCCCTTCGGTCCGCTGGCAGCCGGCGAGTCGGGGTCGGTCACGTTCACGGTCACCAACACCGACGCCTCGCTGCCGACGTCCAACCTGGGCGGCGATTTCCCCTACACGATCACGGTCGGGAACGACGTACGGACGGCCGCGCTGGAGCTCGTACCTGCGACCACGATCCCGCAGGCGACGACCGCACCGGCGCTCGACGGCGTGGAGACGCCAGGGGAGTACGGCGGCCAGGCGCTCGATCTCTCCCGGTTGTGGGAGGGAACGGCCTGCGCGTCGGCCGCCGACTGCTCGGCGACCGCGAAGCTGGCCTGGAACGGCGACGACCTCTACGTGCTCGTGCACGTCACCGACGACACGCCCGGCACGGTGCTGGACCCGGCCGACTGCAAGCGCCACTGGCGTACGGACTCGGTCGAGCTCGCGTTCGACGCTCGCGGCTCCAGCGAGAACACGTCGACGACGTTCAAGGCCGGCATCTTCCCGCGTACGACCGCCGGAACCCCTTGTTTCGAACGCGATGCCGACAACCGCCAGGGTCCGGGCGAGCAGGCCGCACCGGGCATGCGGGTCGCCGCGCGGGTCGAGAATCCCTACACCGGCTACACGATCGAGGCGAAGGTCGCGCTGGGCGACCTGCCGAACGCGGTCGACCCGCAGCGGCTCGGGCTCAACCTGTTCGTGTACGACTCCGACACCCAGGACAAGACCGGCCAGACGCGGATCGGCTGGTCGACGTGGGGTGGCGTGCAGGGCGACCCGTACCGCTGGGGCCTCGCGACGCTGCCCGGCTACACCCCGCCGGCCGATCGTCCGACCGAGCCGGCGGCGCCGCGGATCCCGCAGGACGCGGCCCGCAGCGTCGGCTCGCCGCAGTCGATCCTGCAGGCCGTGCGGACGCGGATACCCCTGGCAGGCGGGCCGGAGGCGCCGCGTTCCGACACCGCCGCCCTCGTCGGAAGCGCCCGGCTGCGCGGCGACAGCGTACGAGGCACGCTGCAGTCGACCGGCCCGGGCGAGGCGAACCTGTTCGTCTGGGATCCCGCTCGCGGAGTGCTCGGTTCGGCTACGATCGCACCCTCGCGGGCCGGCCAGCTGAACTACGCGATCGACGTCGACCCGGCCACGGTGGGCGCGCACGCCGTTGTCGTCCTGGGCTTCGCAGCCGACCGTGGAGGAACGCACAGCAGCGTCACACGCGTCGGCTGAAGGGACTGAGGTCACGTGCGCACCGGGGGATGGATCGTCGTGCTGAGCCTGTTGGTCGCGGCTGGAGCTGCCGCCTGCACGGGCGACGGCGGCGACGAGACACCCCGTACCGGCCTCAGCCGCGCGCTGGCAGGCGTCGGCGACACCGCGAAGACGCGTACCCGCGTCGAGTACGGCGACTTCGACGCGATGCGTGAGGCCACCGGTGGCTTGTTCTTCAACCGGCGCTACGCACGGATCGCGGGCCACGGCGCCAAGCGCGTGCTCCCGAACCCGAACCCCATGACGAGGACCGAGCTGGACCCGGCCGGCTTCGACCCGAGCCAGGCGCAGCAGGCGATCTACGCCGGCGGCGACGACGGCGCCGGGCTGCTGCTCGGTGGCTTCGTCCTCGCCGACGTCGAGACCAAGCTCACCGGCCTGAAGGCGACGAAGGAGTCCGGCGAGGACAGCACGGTCTGGTCGCTGACCGGAGCGAACGTCGGCAAGACCTGGAACCCCGGGCTGGCCGCTCTCTCCACGTCCGACCCGGGCATCGGGTACGCCAGATCGAAGCGCGAGCTGGCGCCGGTGAGCGCGCCCGGTGAGCAGACGCTGGCCGCCGACGAGTCGTTCGAGACGATCGCCGGCTGCCTCGGCGACGACATCACGGCGGCGACGATCTACTCGCCGTCCAAACGCATGACCGGCGTCGTGCGCTATGCCGCCGGCGTACAGGCCCGCGATCCGAAGCGCGTGACCGAGGTGTTCTGCGTGGTCACCTCGTCGAAGAGCGTGCGCGACCGCGTCGCCGCCGAGACCCGTGGAGCACTCAGCCGGCTCACCGCGACCAAGGACGTCGAGGTGTCGGGTGGCGGAACGCTCGTGAAGGCAACTGGGCGCCCGCGCGGTGCGGGCGCCCAGCCTGGTGCGTTTCTCGCCTACTTCGACAGCCGGCCGGCGTCGCCGGTGCTGCTGCCGTAGTCCGCGCTATCCGGGTATCGAGATCGTGAGCAGCACCGATGCCGGTGTGGGATCGGGGTTGCCCGCGGCATCGGTGGCCGTCGCGGTGACGGAGTAGAGGCCGAGGGTCGTCGGTGCGGGCGCCGACCAGGTGCACGATCTACGGGCCTGGTCACAGGTCAGCGTGGCACTGACCGTCGCCGGTGCCCCGAGCACGATCGGCCGGTACTGCACGGTCAGCTTGGACACACCCGACAGGCCATCGGACGCGGATCCGGTGAGCGGCCGTCCCGCCGCGAGGATCAGCGCGTTGTTGACCTTCGTGTCCGGTGGTGTGCCGTCGATGTTGATGCCGTCGACCGTCGCCTTCGCGGTGTTGCCGGCCTTGTCGGTCACCGAGGCCGATGCCGACTGGCCGGCACCGTCCGACTGCAGGACCGTCGGCTCCGGGCAGGACGCGACGCCCGACAAGCTGTCGGAGCAGGTCCAGGTCACGGTGACCGGTGACTTACGCCAGCCCGCTTCGTTCGCCTCCGGTGTGGCCGACCCGGTGATGGCCGGTGGTGTGCCGTCGATGTTGATGCCGTCGACCGTCGCCTTCGCGGTGTTGCCGGCCTTGTCGGTCACCGAGGCCGACGCCGACTGGCCGGCACCGTCCGACTGCAGGACCGTCGGCTCGGGGCAGGACGTCACGCCCGCCAGACCGTCCGCGCAGGTCCACGTCACGGTGACCGGTGGCTTGCGCCAGCCGGAGTCGTTCGCCGCGGGTGCGGCCGAACCGGTGATGGTCGGCGGCGTGGTGTCGATCGCGACGTAGATGATCGCGCTCTTGCCGCTGTCGGTCCGCGCGCGGATCACGTGCACACCGTCGCCCTTGACCGTGAACGGACCGTCGTACCGGAACGGCCTGCCGCCGTCGACGGTCACCTGGGCGCCTTCGCCCTTGTCGAGCCCGGCGATCGTGATCCGCGGGCTGTCGCGGTAGAAGCCGCCGTCCGGCGGTGCCGGCGTCAGCTCGAAGCCGATTCCCTCGCCGCCCGGCTCGGTCGACTCTGTGGTGAACTGCCCACCCTTGTTGGTGCTCACCCCGACATTGCCGGCACCGTCGGCGAGCTGGACGAAGAACTCCGTCAGCGTCGTCGCGCCCGGCCGCAGCGGGATGCCCGCAGACCACTGACCATCAGCGGTCTGCTGCATCTCGGCCCGGCGCCACTCCGAGCCCGCGTCGTCGCGGTACATCACGACGCCCCGGGCGACATCGGCGTCCGGCGTGCTCACCGACACCACCGCGGTCCGGCCGACCACGAAACCGTCCGTACGCGTCACCCGCGGCGGCGCCCAGTCGTCGGAGTCGGACCGGTAGACCGTTCCGGCGACGTGGCTGAACAGCCGCTGCCGCGCGCCTTCGGCGCCGCTGACGGTCTGACCGGTGATCAGCACCAGCCAGTCCTGTTGTCCGCGCGGGGTCTTGGCCATGTTCACCGACTGGATCTGCGTCGGGAACGTGCCCGCGTCCGCCGACCGTTCCGGCTCGTTGGACGTGAGGTCGATCGTCGGCCGGCTGTAGACCGGATCGACGCCCTGCCGGTCGGTCGACGCCAGCTCCTCGATCAGCGCGCCGTGTACACGCGCGCCGTCCTCGGCGGTGACGTTCAGCCGCGTGCGCGGCTCGATCGGGCGGAAGTGCGTCGTCTGCGGGAACTGACCGGGGACCGTCCAGTAGGAGCCGCGTTCGGTGCGCACCTCCTGCAGCTGCGGGTCGGCCGAGAACCGTGCGGAACGCAACCGCGGATCCTCCGCGGCCTGCGCCTTGGCGGCCGGCTTGCTCGCCGCGGCCGTCGCCGCACCCTCGCCACCGTCCTCGGTGACGCGGTAGGTCGGCAGGCCGTAGAACACCGACTCCTGCAGCACCTTCGAGTCGTACACACCGATCACGCCGAGGTCGCCGGCGTACTGCTGCTTGGCGAACATCAGCGCCTGCCCGGCCGTCACCTGGGTGCCGGAGAGCTGCTCGGCGTAGTGCTGGAGGAGCCGCTCGGAGTAGCCGACCACCTCGGTGTCGCCGTAGCCGTAGCCCGTGTTGCCGGTGAACAGCGCGGAGTGCTTCGAGGACTGCTCGGCCCAGTCGGTGAGCTGGTCCTGCTCCTCAGGTGTGGGCGAGGAGACCGCGACGTTCGGCACGTTCAGGCCCGCGTGGCAGCCGACGGTGAACAGCACCGAGCCGGCCGCGGGCGCGACGTCCGTGCTGTACAGGACGTCCGGTCCGCCGCTGGTGAACGCCTGCTCCGGCAGCGCGCCGTAGTGGTTGTGGTGCGCGTTCACCGCGAGGTACGCGGGGTCCGGCTGGTTGATCGCGTCGAGCGCGTTGCCGGAGTCCCACGGCCCGTTGTTCGTGGTCGACGGCACCTGGCTGGACAGCGCCTGGCCGATCGCCGTGGCACCGTCGGACAGGAAGTCGTACCCGAACACGTCAGCGGTGTCGGGCGCGAGCACGCCGTCGGCGCTGGTGTACTGGTCGAGCTGCGCCTCGATGTCGTCCGGCGTCTCGACCAGCCGGCCGAGAGCGACGTCCGGCACGTACAGCGAGCCGTTCAGCCAGACCTGCGGGTCGAAGTCGCCGTACGGGTCGTCGGAGAGGATCATGCCGCTTTCCAGTGCCCGGGAGACGGCGGTGTCCATGCCGCCGATCGCGGCCTCGGTGTACTCCCGCTCGTTCGCTCCGGTCACCAGGTCGGGTACGCGGCCCATCGGCAGCGCCTCGTCCGGGCCGACCAGCACGATGCTGCGCAGTCCGGTCAACCCTGGCCGCACGTTGTCGACGACCTTGTTGATCTCCCCGACGACCGCGTTCGCCTTGGCGGTCGAGCACGGGTCGCCGTCCCAGACATCGGTCATGTCGCGGACATCGGCGTTCGGGTCGGACTCGACCGGCACGACCACGCCTGCCACGTCGGAACGGGAGGCGTAGGCCGAGAGCTTCGTCATCATCGCGGCGGCCTGGCTCGCGCCGTACAGCTGCCCCATCCGCTCCTGATCGACCAGGATCAGCGTCTTGGTCGTCGTGGGCAACGGCAACGCCGGGAACGTACCGGGCGTGCCGGTGCCGAGGTCGCGGTCCCGGCACTCCAGCGGCGCGGGCGGCGGGGTGGCGCTGGCGCGCAGGATGTAGGGATCCGCGTGCGAGACACCGTTGTAGCCACTGACCTGGATCAGGAACCGCCCGTCGAGATCGGAGTCCAGCACCGGAATACTGACCGACTCGGTGGCCGTCCCGCGCCGGATCGACGTGGCCCGCAGCGGTTCGTCGAGCAACGGCACATCGGCCAGCCCGTTCGGCGCCAGGTCACTGTCGTCGGTCGCCGCCTGCTCGGAGTTGTCCTCCACCGGCACCGAACGCCAGGGAACCGAGCGCCACGGGACCGAGCGCCACGGTGTCGAGGGAATCGCCGCGCTCGGGCCGTAGACCACCAGGTCGTAGTCGGCCGGAAGGTGCGAGAGCGAGATCCGCAGGGTCGACCCTGGCTCAGGTGCGTCGAGCGAGTAGAGATCGGCATCGCCGCTGGAGGCGATGTGCCCCGCGGTCAGCTCGTCGAGCGCCAACGGCTGGGCAGATTCCGCATCCGCCGCAGGATCGTGACTGTCGTCCGCCGTCGCGGGCGCGGCGGGACCCGCGGTCGCCTCCTGGCCCGCGGAACGGTCGAGCAATGTCGACGCGCTCGCGCTCGCCTGGTAGGTGCCGAGTGTCGCACCGGGCTCGACGCCGACCACGAGGTCCTGTGTCCTGGACTCACCGGGAGCGGCGTCCTCACAGATGCCTTCGTCCCCGACCGCCGGCGAGAAACGCAGAGTGCTGCCGTCCACCTCGGGATCGGGCAGGTCGTACTCCGTCTCGCCGAAGTCGATTCGCGCGGAGCCGGGTAGCGGCCGGAACCGCTCGGCAAGGGACAGCCCGACCTCGAGACCGGCGGCCTCGTCGCAGTCGACGGTGAAGCCGATGCGGTACTCGAGCAGATCCGACTCCCGGATCAGTGCGTGATCCAGGACGGTTGAGAGCGGAGCGTCCTCGTAGGCGATCTCGGTGCCGTCCACGATCCCCGCCAGGAGCTCGCCCAACCCGAGCTGGGTGAGTCCGCCCGCGGGGAGCAGGTCCAGGAAGTCGCCGACCGTCGCTCCGCCGGCGAGTGCGTTCGCGTCCTGTGCGTCCGCAAGCGTGGGACAGGTTGCCGGAGCGCAGGTCACCAGGCTCGGGAACGCGCTGGTCTGCAACGGCCCGAGCGGCGTCTGCTCCAGCAGGATGTCGTCGAGCAGGAACGCGGTGATCGGCGCGTTCGTGCCTGCGAAGTCGACCGCCGCGAGGTCGATCTGGTCGGCGTAGTAGCCGGACAGGTCGTCACCCGCGAGCTCGAGGTCGAGCAGGGTCGTGGTGACCGGATCGACCCCCGTCGAGCAGTTCTCCGGCTGGCCGGCGAGGAAGGCACACCACGACGGCGAGGGCGGGGGCAGGTTGTCCAGCGGCACGTTGGCGAGCACGAGCCCGCTCAGGCTGACCGACCGCCACGGGCTCCAGTCCAGGTCGATGTTCGCCATAGTGAGGTCCTGGACGGCGGCCGGCAGAGGATCGAGTGCCAGTACGTCGTCGATGGTGACGGTCTGCAGGGGCACGCCCTCATAGATCGTTCCTGCCAGCACCGATTCCCACGTCGTCCCCTGCAACGGCAGAGCCGACAGCGCGATCGGATCGACGTCCACCGATCTCCACGGAATGTCCGTCAGCGGGACCGAGCGCCATGGCGTCGACCCCATCGGAACCGAGCGCCACGGAACCGAGCGCCACGGGCTCGACTGGAGCTGCGCCGTGTCAGCGAGCGCGTTCGCCGGAAGATCCTGGGTTCGGGTCTTCTCGTGACCGGAGGCGGCGCTGGCGGGTCCGACCGACAGGCTCATTCCGGAGATACCAAGGCCGCTCTGGCCGGCAGCGATCCGGCCGACTTTGCCCGTGCTCCGTTCGGTGAACCACATGTCCTTGCCCGGGCCGAGGGCGATCGCCTGGGGCGCGGACGCGCTGGTGGGCACCTGGAACCGCTGGATGGTCGAGCCGTCGGCGGTCGAACGCAAGATCGAGTTGTCGTGCTGTGCCGTAGACCAGACCGCGCCGTCGGCTCCGGCGGCGATGCCGACCGGGCCGACCCGGTTGAGGCCGGCAGAGGGCCGAACCGCGTACTCCGTGATGGCGGGCGGCGAGTCGACGGTGACCTTGCCCAGCCGGTCCGCTGACGACTCGGTGAACCACAGGGCGCCTGGCCCGGGTGCCGGTGCGATGCCGGACACGCCGCTTTGCTGGGTCGGGATCCGGATCTCTTCGAGCTTGCCGTCGACGAAGCGGCCGATCTTGTTGCGGCCCTGCAGCGTGAACCAGATCCGGCCGTCGGAGCCGGCGCTCACCTCGGTCGGTACGGAGCCGGTGCCGACGGTGTACTCGGTGATGTTCAGGCCCGGATGCGACGGTTTGGAGTCGGCGGGTGGGCTCAGGTCGATCCGGCCGATCTTGCCGGCCTTCGACTCGGCGAACCAGAGATACCGGTCCCCCTGCCGCGTGATGCCCAGTGGACGCGCGTCCTTGGTGGCGAGCGTGTACTCGCTGATCTTGCCGTCGACCGTGATCCGGCCGATCCGGTTACCGGAGTACTCCGTGAACCACAACGCACCGTCCGGACCAGCGACGATCCGTGCCGGCTCTCCGTCATGCGGCAACGCGAAGTGGGTGACGTCGCCCTGCGGCGTCACCTTCGAGATGCGGTTGCCGTCCCGGTGGGAGACCCAGATGTTGCCATCCGGCCCGTATGTGATCCCTTCGGGGTGATCTGCACCGGTACCTACTCGATATTCCGTTATGGCACCTAACGCCTGTGCCTGTGCGGCTCCAAAAGTCGCACTCGACAGGCTGGCTGCGCAGCCCATGGCGATCGCCAAGCCGGCCCGTAGCCACCTTGACCTCAGGCTCTGCCTCATCCGGGTACCCCCCTCTGGTCCCACGGTTTCGACTGTTTCTGCCCTTCCCCAAGGACTGGTCTATGAGAGCACAGGAACGGTTACGCGATCCGGCCTATCGTTGGAATCGTGCGCGACGAACCCGGATCGTCAAGTCAGCCGCTCGCGCGGCCGTCTCGGTACCTCTCGCGTCTGAAGGCTCGATGGTTAACCGAGCCGGACGGCGCGGGTACTGCCGGTGTATACCGATCCGTGTCCGGAACTGTCGTCTTCGCCGACGTCTCCGGTTTCACCGCACTGTCCGAACGGCTTGCGCGGCGTGGTCGAGCCGGCGCCGAAGAGCTCACCGACCTGATCAACGCCGTTGTGGCCGCGATGCAAGCAGTCAGCCGGCCGCTTGGTGGAGACCTGCTGACGTACGGCGGCGACGCCTTGCTGTTGTTGTTCACCGCAGCGGACCATGAGTCCAGGGCAGCCGCTGCCGCCGCGGCGATGCAGAAGAGCCTGCGTGAATTTCGCAACGTGGCCTCGGAATCCGGCCGGGTCCGCTTGGAGATGTCGATCGGCGTCGAATCCGGTCCGGTCGAGGTGTTCCTGGCCGGAGTACAACATCGTGAACTCTTCGTCACGGGGCCGACGGTGAGCCGAGTGGTCGGCCTGCAAGATCTGGCCGGACCCGGGCAGATCGTCGTCGGCCAGGCCATCGCGGCCGCGCTTCCGGAAGCCTGGTTGGGCAAACCGGTCGCACCGGAGGCACGGCTGCTGCGCACCCGGGTGAAAATCTCGGCACCTGACGCCGCCGAGATCAGATCCTCGGACGTTCCGGTCGAAGCTGCTTTGCGCGGCGTTCCGCAGGCCTTGCAGGCCTGGCTTGGCGGAGTGGACGGCGAGCATCGCCAGATCGCCGTTGCCTTCGTTTACGCCGGAGGGCTGGATGATCTGTTGCGGGACAAGGGCGCCGCGCCGGTCGCCGAGGCACTGAACACGCTGACGCAGGTGACCCTGGAGAGCTGTGCCGACCACGGAGTGACGTTCCTGGGAACGGACGTCGGTGTCTCCTCGGTCAAGCTGGTGCTGGTCGCAGGCGCGCCGACCACGACGGACGACAACGAGGACCGCCTGCTGGCGGTTCTGCGTACCGTGCTTGACACCCCGACGGCGCTGCGTGTCAAGGCGGGCGTGCACCGGGGACGCGCGTTCGCTGTCGAGGTCGGTGACGAGGAGCGGCGCGTCTACACCGTGCTCGGCGACACCGTGAATCTTGCCGCGAGGATGATGGCCGCCGCGCCCGAGGACGGCATCCTCGCCACGGCTTCGGTCTTCGAACGGCTCCGTACGCCGTACAGCCGTCGGGCCGCAGACTCCTATCGGGTCAAGGGGGTCGCCGACCCTGTGCCCGCCGCGCTGGTCGGCAGGCTGGAGCCAGTTCAGCTCGTCCCGCGTTCGGCCGAACTGCCGTTCGTCGGCAGGCAGGCAGAGCTTGCCCTGCTACGCGAGGCGATCGAAGCGGTACGTTCCGGCATGAGCCGTATCGTCGAAGTCATCGGCGAGCCGGGTATCGGCAAGTCGCGGCTCCTGGCCGAAGCTCTCGTGTTCGCCGACGAGCTGCCGACGGTCGTGATCCGGGCCCGGCAGTATGCCAAGTCCGAGCCTTACGGCGCGGTGCGCGGCCCCTTGCGCCGGCTGCTGGGAATCGAGTCCAGGTCGGACGACTCGGCTGTCGCCGAGTTGCTGGCCGAACGGGTCGACCAGCTCACGCCGGACCTGCGGCCGTTGCTGCCGCTGATCGGCGTGCCGTTCGGCCTTCGGCTGCCCGACAACGAAGTGACCGGCGGCCTGCAGGCCGATCATCGCCGCGAGGAGCTCCGCACGGCGACGGTTCGCCTGC
Source organism: Flindersiella endophytica (assembly GCF_054779015.1). NCBI lineage: Bacteria > Bacillati > Actinomycetota > Actinomycetes > Propionibacteriales > Nocardioidaceae > Flindersiella > Flindersiella endophytica. Next base: position 857,773 of record NZ_BAAGYY010000024.1, on the reverse strand, counting down.
TGCTGCGGCTGTTCCCGGCAGGCGGTGTGCTGGCGATCGAGGATCCGTACTGGCTCGACGAGGGGTCCGGCCATCTGCTCGCACGGCTCGCGGGCGTGCTGCCCGGCTGGGCTGTCTTCGTCGCGCAGCGAGTGTCCACGCCGCGGCTCGACCTGTCCACGGTCGACGACGTCGTCAGGCTCGAGCTCGATCCACTGCCCGCGCAAGCCGTCGAACGGCTGGCCACCTCGGCGGGGAAGTTCAGCGAGGAGGAGACGGCGGCGCTGGCGAGCAGGAGCAACGGGAACCCGCTGTTCCTGGAGGAGCTGGCCGCCGCCGTCGCCGGCGGGGCGGCCATCGACGAGCTGCCCGACACTGTCGAGGCCGTCATCGCCGCCCACCTCGACACGCTCGATCCGCCGGAGCGCGATTTCGCCCGCGCCGCGTCCGTGCTGGGCTCCGACTTCCCCACCAGCCTCCTGTTCGATCTGGCCGGAGTGGACCCCGAGGCCGGCCGAGGGATTCTGGACCGGCTCACTGGCGTACTCGAGACGTCGAACGACACCGCCAGGTTCGCGCACGCGCTGCTGCGCGAGTCGGCGTACGAAGGACTGTCCTACCGACGGCGCCGGGCACTGCACGGCAGGGCGGGCGATCTGCTGCGATCCGGCCGCCCGCAACAGGGCGGCGGCGAGCGCCGGGCAGCGTTGCTTTCCCTGCACTACAGCCTGGCGAAACGGCATCAGGACTGCTGGGAGTGGTCGCTGATCGCGGCGGAACGTGCCACCCACGATGCGGCGCCGGTCGAGGCCGTGGCCTTCCTCGGAAGGGCCCTGGAGTCGGCGAAGACGGCAGGCGTGGACGGGTCCGGGATCGCGCGTGTGCAGGAGCAGCTCGGCGACGCCGCCGAGGTGGCCGGGCTGTACGACCAGGCGGTCGAGGCGTACCGGCGGGCGCGGAAGCTGCGCTCCGACGACCCGGTGGCGGTCGGTGACCTGCTGCGGAAGCAGGGTGATGTCGCCGAGCACGAGGGCAGGTATCCCGTCGCGCTGCAGCTCTACAAACGCGGCTTCCGGGCCCTGGAAAAAGCCGGCGACACCGCGACGGTCGCGCGGGTCAAAGTCAAACTGATGTCGATGTACGCCTCGATCAGACTTCGGCAGGGAAGATATTCCGAAGCGATCAAAGTGCTGGAAGACGCCGTGCATCTGGCCGAGCTCAGCGCCGACCTCGCCTCGCTGGCGCATACCTATTATCTGCTCGATTGGGCGCACACTGATCTCGGGCAACCCGATCCGCAATATCGGGCGCTCGCGCTGCCTATATACGAAGAATTGGGCGACTGGCGCGGGCAGGGAAATGTGTTGAACAACCTGGGCGTCGACGCCTATTACGAAGGTCGATGGGACGACGCCGTCGAGCTCTATCGGCGTAGCCTGGAGGCCTGTGAGCGCGTAGGAGCGAGCGTGCTGGCCGCCGCGGCGACACACAACATCGGGGAGATTCATTGTGACCAGGGCTATTTCGCCGAGGCTCGGTCCGAGCTGCACGCGGCGCTCGAGATCTGGCAGCTGAGCGGATATCCGGGTGCGGCGATGGCGATCGCCAACCTAGGGAGGCTGGCCGCGCGTACGGGTGCGTTCGAGACGTCCGAGGCGTTGATCGCCGAAGCGATGGCAGACCTCGACCGGATCGGGGCGGACTCGCTTGTTGTCGATGTGGAGATGCGGGAGGTGGAGCGGCGTGTGTTGATGGGGGAAGGCGCTGCCGCTCTCGAGCTGGCGACCGCCGTACGCGCGCGGGCGGAGCAGCCTGTGCAGCAGGCGTTCCTGGACCAGATGATCGGGTGGGCGCGGGCGCAGCTCGGCGACTTCGACGCGGCCCGGGCGGCGTTCTACGCGAGCCTGCGGATCGCCCAGCAGGTGAACGCGCGGTACGAAGAGGCGCGGACCCGGGCGGCCTTGGCGCGGCTGGCCAGACTGCGGGCGGGGGGTGTGGCGACCGACGCCGAGGCGGACCAGATTTTGGCGAGTCTCGGTGTGATTTGGACTCCACTTCCGCCGTTGAGATAACGTGAATTCTCGACGGAACGTGACGAAAGTGTGGGCGCGGTGTCCGTTTACGCACGAGATTCGCCTTAGGCGCGCCTGCGCAAACACGTAAAGTTAAGGGCGAGGCCGCTTCCTGTCCGCTACCGATGTGCCTGGGTGATGTAACCGGTAAGTGGTTTCGGCGACAATACGACCATGGAGACCGATGTGGCGAGGAGACTGGTCGGCAAGTTGCGTGACTTCGCGCAAACCCAGCTCGATGGGGAAGAGCGTGCGTTGTTTGCGTTGCTCGTCGCGCCTGGCGTCGCCCAAGCCTACCCAGAAGATGATGTACACGGTTTCGCGATGACCGACTGGAGTCCGCAGCCGCTGCCCGACGACCTCGTGAACGCGTTGCGAGCGGGTGGCCTGCGAGTGGTCGGCCTAGGGGAGTCTGGTAACGGTAACGAGCACTAGTGGTGGAGTGGTTGGGGCCTGGCGTCGAGGAAGTCGTGGGGAACAGGCCCTAACCCGCAATGGTCTACGTGTGGTCTATCCGTAGATGGCTTTTCGGGCAGAAGTGGAGCAGACTTCGCAGGTTTCGGCGTGGCGACCTGCGGCTGCGATCCCTTGTTGGTCCAGGATCTGTGGCAGTTGGACGCAGGCGGTGGCTGTGCCGTTGGACAGCAACTGCAGTACCAACGCCGCCCGGAGCCGGCGGCGGGCGCGGTGGAGGACGACCTTGGCGGCGCCGTGCCGGATGCCCAGCGCCTTGGCGACGTCGGAGATGTCGAAGCCCAGCGTGACCAGCCGCAGGGCGACCGCGTCGCGGCGGGAGAGGCCGCCGACCAGGCCTTCGACCATGGTGGCGATGTCGCGCAGGGCGGTCAGCTCGGCGGGATCTTCCGAACCGTTGACGGGTTCGGTGTCCTCCGGCTCCGACAGGACCAGCCGCGACCTGTCCCGCCGGGTGTCGACGGCGGTGTGCCGGGCGATCGCCAGCAGCCAGGCCCTGAACTTGTCCGGATCGCGCAGTTTGTGCAGCGACTGCAGGGCACGCGCGAACGTCTCCTGCACGGCGTCGGCCACCTGGTCGACGTCACGCAGCTGGTCGCGGACCGCCAGCTGCACCACGCCGACGAACTCACGGTAGAGCGCGGCGAACGCGTCACGATCCCCGCCCCGCACCGCTTCGACCAGCTCGGCGGTGCTGATGGTCTGGTCAGTACTCATCATGCTGGCTCCGAACGCTGCTCAGACACCATATGGGCTCCAAGGTTTGTCCGGCAGGGCGTTGTCGGCCAGGGCCTGCAGAACTGTCTTCACCTGAAACGGCGTCGCGTGTGGATGACGTGACAGCACGAGGGCCACCAGACCCGAGATGTGCGCTGCCGCGAAGCTGTTGCCGGTGGCGCGGATGGTCTGGCCGCGCAGCCAGGGCACTTCGATGTCGATGCCTGGTGCACCGAACTCCACTGGTGGAGAAGGGTTGTAGTCGAATCGGAAAGGGTCCTTGCCGCCATGGGCGGCAACGGAGATCACGGAGGCGTACTGCGAGGGGTAGCTGTCGACCGGGAGGTTGTTGACCGCCGACACCAGCGTCGTACGGCGGAAGTACGCCAGGTCGCTCAGCTCGTGCAGCTCGGCGAAGTGCTCACGCTTGCTCGTGCCCAGCGACAGGTTGACGATGTTCATGCCGTTGTCGATCGCCCAGCGCAGGCCGGCGGTGAACACGGCGCCCTGCCCGGACAACCGCGAGCCCAACACGCGAACGCTGTAGATCTCGGCGTCCGGCGCGATCATACGAATGATCCCGGCGCAGGCCGTGCCGTGCCCGAACAGGTCGGTGTGTGTCTCGTGGGTGAGCTGGACCTTGCCGTTGCCGTCGAGCTCGACCACCACGCCACCCTGCACGGAGCCCACCGCCGGGTGGCTGGCGTCGATCCCGCTGTCGATGACCGCGACTCGGACGCCGCTGCCGGTGGAGCCGCCCCATGCCCATTCCCTGGTGATCGGAGAGTCGAGCTCGAGTGGCGAGGTCCGCGGTAGGCGGTGCCGGTCGAACTGCTGCGACCACGCCGGCCTCATGGCAGTGGTCTTCCACGCACGTACGCGAGGAAGTCGCGTACTAACCGGGTCGCTGTGGACCGTTCGATCGGACCGACCTGGCCCAGCTCGGCGAACGCCGCCGCGAGCTCGGCCAAGTCGGCGGAAGGCGCCGGGGAGTCGGCGGCCACCCGGTCGAGGGCGGCACTGAGGTCTTCGGTGTGGGACGCGGTTCCGGCGGCCGCGAACAGCGCACGGCCGAGCTCGCCGAACGCACGGGCACCTTCGATGGCGAGCGCGGCCTGCGTGGCGAACAGCGCGAGCAGCTCCATGTCCTGGCCGGCGGTGGGGGAGGCGTCGAGCACCTCGATCACCCCGATCACGCCGCGCGAGGTCTCCATCGGAACGGCGAGAATCGACCGCGGCCGGTAGCCCGTCGTGGCCGCGAAGCCGGCGGCCCAGCGCGGGTCGCTCTCGACCTGCTGGACGGCCAGCGGCTGACCGGTCAGCGCGACCCAGCCCGCGATCCCTTCACCTGCGGGCATCCGGCGGTCGAGCAGCTCGATGTCGGCACCGCCACTCGCGGCGGCGAAGACCAGCTCGGACTCGTCCTCGCTGAGCGTCAGGATCGAACAGGCGCCGGCGTCGAACAGGCGGCGGGCGGCCGCGGTGATGGAGGTGAGCAGCTCGAGGTGGCCAGGTGGTGCCAACGCGGGTCCAAGCTCTGACGCGATTCTCGCCAACGCGGCGGCCACCTGCTCGACCATCTCACCCCCAGGGCCCGCGTTTCGGGCACTGCTGTCGGCGGTTGCCCCTACCCCTAGGTCACCGCAGTCCGAAGTCTTGTCCAGTCCCTTGCGATCACCACATGTGCGGCTCCGCCGCGTGGCGCCCGCGCGGGCTCACCCCACTCTCCCTCGGGATGCTGCCTTACATCGACCGCGCTGGCAAGCCGTTTCAGGACATTGGTCGGCGTTGGTCCCAAGTCAGGTCTAAAGGCCCTGTCGGTTTGCACCGAACGGGCTGCCGGGCGGCCCGTTCGGTCAGCTCGCTGGACGATCAGACCCGTATGATGTGGGCCGGTTCAGTTGCAGATTCGGCACTGCCGCGCGAAGAACTCCACACCTGAAAGCGATGTCGCCTGGCTCCTGCCTTCCACCGCAGGATAGACGTTGACGATCTGAATCGCGACCGTTCGCACACCTTCCGCCTTGACGTCGAACTTCTGGAATTTTCCGGGTTCGTCCTCCAACGTCAGATCGACCGAGCCGCCGCTGCTGAAGAACAGCCTGATCTGCCGCGGCCGTGGCCTTGAGAGATACGTCGCACGATCACTGGACGCGCCGTTGTAGATGCCGATCGCCGCGAGGTCGACGGGCTGGTCGAACACCGCGGCGATGCGCTGGCCCTCGCCGCTGCCCTGCACGCCCTCGGCCCAGAACGTCTCCGGGTCGAGGTCGAGAACGGCGGCCGACGCGGGATGCCCGCGCTCGGAGGTGATGGCGGCGGCCTGGACCGGCCGGACCGGCTCGACCTTCGGCCAGTATTGGTTGACGTTGCCGACGAGCGCTCGCTGGATCGGAGCACGGTAGGCGATCAGACCTCCGATCAACGCGAGCGGAATGGCCAGCTTGACGAACAGCTTCAGCCTCCGGCCGCGTCGCCGGCTGCGGGCCATCGACTCGCGGACAGGGCGATCGCCGGCGGCGACCGGCACGCGCTTGCGCATGAAGATCCGGCGGTACCACGGCGGACGGTAGACCGCCGCGTCCTTCAGTGAGTAACCGCAGTGCGAGCAGAAGTTACGGGACGGCTCGTTGCCGGATCCGCAGTTCGGGCAGATCAGGTCGCCCGCCGCCTGCGGTGGCTCCGGCGGCCGGACGGGCCGGGGCGGTGCGGGCGTGGGCGTTCCGGGGAGCACCGGCTCGATCGGCTGCGTGGGAGGCGGCTGCTCCGGCTGCGGAGTGTTCGCGATCAGCGACCGGGCCCGCTCGGCCTGCGACGGACCGGACGGCTTCTGCGGCTGGGCCGGTTGCTGCGGCTGGCCTGGCTGGCCTGGCTGGCCGGGCTGGGGAACGCCCTGCGCTGGTTGACCGGGCGCCTGCGGCAACAGCCCTGTGGGCTGCTGCGGGCCGCCGGACGCACCGAATCCGCCCATGCCGCCGCCAGACGGTGGGCCGTACGGCGGAGGTGGAGCGGCCTGCCGTGACGCACCCTGCGACGGTGCGCCCTGCGGCGGCCGGCCCTGTGGCTGACCCTGTGGCGGTCGTCCGGGTGGTGCCTGTCCCTGTCCAGGCGGCCGGCCCTGCGGAGGTCCCTGCAAGGGTCCTTGTCCCGATCCGGGCGGGCCATTCTGTCGCCCACTCTGCGGCCCGTACTGCGGCCCGGACGGCGGGCCACTCGGACCGGCCGGCGGTCCGTTCCGCGGACCCGGCCGGGGCCCGGACTGGAAGCCTGGCGGCGGTCCGGACACCGACGACGTGGATTGCACAGTAGGCAGCACGGTCGTCTGACCGGCGCCCTGTTCGGTTGCCTGCTCGCTCGCCTGCACGGTCAGTGGTTCAGTTGCGTGTTCGACAGCGGGCTGTTCCGTGGCCGGCGGATCCCACCCGCGGAACGCGCCGCACCCGCCGCAGAAGTCGGTCGGCGGGCTGTCGACATGCCCGCAGGCCGGACAGGGTGCCGGTCCCTTGGGTGGCGGAGCGGTAGGTGGCAAGGCTGGAGTGCTCAACGTTGCACCTCGATGTCCAGTCGATGGGGTATGTGAGCCGGCTTCGACGCGCGGATGAGGGCGTCCAGACGTCGTGGGTCGATGGCCCGTTCGGCCGGCACCCGGAGCCGCACGATCAGCGATGGCCGTGGGTCCCCGGGCGGGGGACAGTTGGGTTGCGGCGACCAGCGCGTGCCGCCGCTTTCGATCACCTCGGGGTCCAGCCCGGTCGCGAGCCGGATCAGCTCGCGTACGCAGGCAAGCGTTCCCTGCCACTTGTGCAGTTCCGCCGCCCGCGCCACCAGTCGCCTGCGCAGCTCGACGGTCGGGGTGTACGCCTCGACCATGCCGATCCAGCTGCCCAGCCAGGCCAGGAAGTCCGGCGGCGTGAGCTTCGGGTCGAAGTAGCTGTCGAGGTTGTCGAGCGTGGCGTAGACGGGTGCGAGCGCCTCGTCGAACGCACTGACGAACCGTTCGGTGAAGTCCTGCTCCTGATAGATGCCAGGAAGCGCCTCGATCAGGTTGTGCGGGCTGGACAGCCCGGGCACCAGCCCGCGTCCGACGTAGCGCGTCCGCCCGTTCGAGCGGCCGTTCACCAGCTCCTGCGTCATCTACGTCACCACCCGCACCAGGTGTTCGTAGGAGTAGACCAGCGCGTTCGAGTCGACCGTGAGGCGCTGCACGGCCTCGGCCCGCTCGGTGGTCAGCGGATCGGTCGGGAACAGCCGTACGTCGTCGACCAGCTCGACGCCCGGCAGCGGCTGCAGCACGGCGTAGACATCGCCGACCTGCACGGGCCGGCCGAACGGCCAGCCGTCGCTGTCGGGGCCGCCGGACAGCGGGTGGAAGTAGCGGTACAACGTCTCGATCGCCTTGCGTTCAAGCGCTTCGGTGTCGGTTCCGGGCCGGGCCCGCAGCTGCGCGACGACCGTGATGCCGTGGTATCGCGGCGGTTCGACCACCAGCCGGGTGCCGATGATGCGCCGCTCGTCGAGGTACTCCGCCAGCTGGCGCAGGGTCTCTTCGGCCGGCACGAGGTCCTCGAACCGCAGCCGGCCCTTCTCGTCGTCCGGTGCCGCGGGCACCAGCAGTACCCGCACGACGCCCGCGAGCGCGGGGTCGTCGGACGGCGCGGTGCAACGGACGCGGGCGACCTCGGGCACGGCCTGCCGCGCGAGCTGTTCGTAGTCGGCGGCGGTGACCGCGCGGTTGCGGGTCTGCAGCGCCAGCGGCCCACGCAGCTTGGCGTTCTCGATGTCCTCGGCGTCGACGCCGCCGCGGGCCGGCCTGCGGTTCTCGACCTTGCGGATGTTGGTGACCTGGCTCTTCACGATGCCGATCGCGCCGATCGCGACGTTGCCGCGCCGCCCACCACCGGTGCGGTACGAACGCACGCGCAGCGAGGCGCCCTTCTCGGGAATCGCGCCGTACTGCCGCAGCGAGCCGTCGGACTCGCGGACGGCCGGGCCGAACGCGATCTCGCCGCTGGTCGCGTCCAGCCGGAAGTGCCGGTCGGTGGGCCCGCTCGCCGCGAAGTCGTTGACCGGGTGCCACTCGCGCGTGCCTTCGCGTTCCTCGGACTCGACGACGACCGGCTTCTCGCCGGGGATGACGGGCCGGCGCTGGAGCTGGAACCGCTGGCCGGGAACGCCTTCGGACGTTCCGAACCACTCGTCGGCGATGGTCTCCGCCTGGACGATCGGAGTCGTGCCGCCGACCGTCGCACCGGTCAGTGTCGCGACCCTCGGCGACGCGCTGTAGGGCGGCTGTCCCGCGCCGCGCGGAATCACCCGGCAGCGCAGCCAGGCGGCGCGCTGGTTGTCGATCAGCGAGCCCGTGTGTCCTTCCGGTACGTGCAGGACGACCTCGCCGGACCGGTTGAGCCCGCCGGTGTTGTCGTGGTCGAGCTCGCATGCCGTCCAGCCCGATCCGGTCCAGGCCTCCCAGACGATCGGCGGGTTGCGCGGGTCGACGCCGACACCTTCGACGGCACCGCTCTCGAACTGCAGCGCGACCGCACATGACGGCACCGGCTGCGAAAGCCCGACCAGCAAGGCGTCTCCGACCACGGGCACGCGCTGGAAGCAGTTGAACGCGGCGTCGCCCGCGACGGTCTCGGGGTGGTGCCTGGCCGGCTGGTCCACGAACGCCGAGGCGAGGTGGCTGACCTCGCACGGCACGATGTTCAATCCGACGACAGTGGTGAACATGACCGCTTCCTCGGACTCGGTGCGCTTGGTCGCCACCTCCGTGCCCGCCGCGATCGTCAACGTCTCCTCCGCAGGCGACGTCAGCCAGAACGTCACGTCGCTGCGGGCCGCGGTCGGCGGGAACAAACGGACGCCGACCAGCTCGAGGAACTTCACATACATCCGGTCCGGCACCCGGTTGAGCCGGAAGAAGAGCTGGTCGACCATGTACGCGAACGTCTCGATCAGCGTCACGCCGGGGTCCGACACGTTGTGGTCGGTCCACTCCGGGCAACGCTGCTGTACAAGGCGTTTCGCGTCGTCGACCAGGTCCTGGAACCGGCGGTCGTCCAGATCGGGCGCGGGCAGGCTCATTGGGTCTCTCCGGTCTCAGTTGAGGTCGAGACGGAATGCAGGTTCATCACGCCTCCCCGGTTTCGTGGGGCGGAATCACATAGAAGGGGAACACCAGGTTGCGTGGGTCGTTACTACCGCGCAGGGTGTACCGGACATCGATGTACAACGTGGACGGAGCAGCTTCGTCAACGGTTACAACGACGTCCTGAAGTTCGATCCGGGTCTCCCAGCGTTCGAGCGAAAGCCTGACCTCGTGGGCGATCATGCCGGCGGTGCCGGCGTTGGCGGGCGCGAAGACCAGATCGTGCACCGCGCAGCCGAACTCCGGCCGCATCGGCCGCTCGCCGTACGCCGTGCCGAGGATCAGCCGGATGCTCTCCTCGATCTCCTGCTCGCGGGTGATCAGGGCGATCCCGCCGGTGGTGTCGGTGCGCAGGGGGAACGCCCAGCCGGCGCCGATGAACTCTTCGGCCACGGGTCAGCCTCCGATCAGGACGGTGGTCGCGGACCCGATCAGCTGGCCCTGCATCGCGAAGTTCACAAGACTCGTGGATCCGGTCTTCGCGGCCGGCTTGCCCTCGATGAGCACCGAGCTGCTGCCGACCGTGACGGTGCCCTTCTGCGTGGGCGGCGCCATGTGCGGGTCGGCCGGGTGCAGGCCGACGTGTGGTGGCGTGTTGAGGCCCCAGGATCCTTGTACGGCGGCGGGTTTGCCGGTGATCAGGGTCTTCGTCGCGAGCTGCATGGTTAGCGGCGAGGAGAACGGCATGGGCGGTGCCGGCTGCGGCGCGCCGGTGCCGGGGTTCGGTATCTGGTGAAGCGTGCAGGTGTAGACAATCTTGTCGCCGAGTACCGCTGCCGGTGTACCCATGGTCTTGTTCCTCGTCCCCTCTGCTTCTTCGTCTCAGTTGAGCTTGATCGGCTGGCCGGTGACCTCGACGATGGCGCCTTTCAGCGTGAGCTTCGCGGTCGCCTCGACGCTGACGTTGGCGCCGCCCTTCACCGTGATGTCCTGGTCCGCGCTGATCTCGACCTTCCCCTTCGAAACCAGCTTCATCGTCTTGCCCTGCTCGTCGAGCAGGATCTGGAGCTCGCCCTTGCCGGTCTTGATCGTGACGGAGTTCTTCTCGTCGTCGAAGATCAGCGTGTGGCCGACCCGGGAGGTGAAGCCACGCCGGTGGATCTGGCCGTTGGTGGCGTTCACCAGCTCGCCGTCGCCGAGCTTGGGCTTGTCGACACCGTTGTAGATACCGCCGATGACGTACGGGCGGCGGGCCTGACCCTGCTCGAACGCCACCAGTACCTCGTCGTTGACCTCGGGCAGGATGACCGTGCCGCGGTTGGCGCCCGCACCGGCCTGGACCGTGCGCACCCAGTCGCTCTGGAAGTCCTCGGAAAGCCAGGGAAACTTGAGCTTCACCCGGCCGAGCTTGTCCGGATCGGCGACGTCGGTGACCAGTGCGACGGCAACGCCGGACGTGCGGTGCACGGGCTCGCCACTGCCGTTGTTGCCGTTGCTCGCCGTCAGGCTGAGCAGCGAGCGATCCTGTTGCCCGCTGACCGTGAACGCCGTGGTGTAGCCGGACTTCGGGTCGTAGGTGTGCCGGGCGGACGACAGCACGTACTTGCCGTCGAACGGCTCGCCCAGCAACGACAGGCTGATCGCCGCGCCGGCCTTCAGCTTCGGGTTGCCCCGCGCCACACCGTCGAGCTCGGCGAACGTGCCCGACACCTGCTCGGCCGTCACCTTGGCGACGGCGTCGACCTCGGACTGGTTCTGGAAGGCGCCTTCGGTGCGTACGTAGGTCTTGCCGCCGAACATGCCGGCCAGCTGGGCCGGCTTGGTCTGCAGGGTCGCGCTCTGGGTGTCGGCGGGTGCGGTGCCGACGACCGGCTGCTTCTTCATCACGTCCCAGCCGCGCACCTCGACGTTCTGCACCTGCTCGGCGGAGGTGATCGTGGCCCGCAGGCGCAGCAGGTTGCTGCCGTAGACGAGCTGCAAAGGGTTCTTGGTGGCGAGGCCGGTCGACCCCGGGCCGCCGCTCGACTTGATCGGCGACTTGAAGCAGAGCTTGCTCTCTTCGACGACCAGTTCGTAGCCGACCTCGCGGGCGAGGCTTCGCAGGAACGCCCAGTCGTTCTCGGCTGCCTGCGTGACGTGCGGATAGACGCCGCTCGTCGAGTCGATCGCGCCGACCGGCACGCCGGCCCGCCCGGCGACCGTGCGTACGACGTCGGAGTAGGTCACGTTCTTGTAGGCGTAGGTGTTGATGCCGCGGAACAGCCGGTGCGAGTTGTCGAATCCGCGGACGACGGTGAGCGTGTCGCGCTGGTCGTAGTCGAGCTCGAGCGCGGTGACCTCGCCCTCCACCAGCGGCTCGCCGGACGGCGAGGCGTCGGAGACCGCGCTGATCTTTGCCTTCGACCCGACCTTCGCGCCCAGGGTGTCGAGGACGATGCGCTTGGGGTCGCGGAAGCAGAGCACGAACATGTCGGGCATCGTGCGGTTGTCGTCGACGAACGCGGACACCAGCAACGGCTCGACCTCGGCCGGCATCGGCCGGCCGTCGAACTCCACCACCCACTTGGTGGTGTGCTGTTGTTGCTGCTGTCCGATCATCGAAGCGCGCCTTCCTGTTGGCTTCTGCTCAGTTCTGGCTGGGGATGCTCGGCACGCCGGGCAGCGGGATGCGCAGCTGCGTGCCGGTCGGAAGCCGTTGCGGGTCGTCGATCTGGTTCTCCTGGGCGAGCAGCCGCCACATGCCCGCGTCGCCGTACTCTCGATACGCCACTGACTGCAGCGAGTCGCCCGAGACCACCAGGTGCGTACGCAGCGCCGAAAGCCCACCGGACGTGGGGTTCTGCGCACCCTGGTCGACCGGGAACTCCTCGAGCTCGACCGTGCAGGTCGCGCGCAGCGGGATGCCGTCGGGCTTGAACAGCGTGTACTTCGCGCTCACCGACTTCATGAACGCGACGAAGTGCACCTTCCCGCCCCAGCCGAACTGCACGAACGGCGGCGACGGCTTGTTCGACGACACCGCCTGCGGCAACGGCTGCAGGCAGGCGAACAACGTGTCGACGTCGCCGGAGACGTCGGTGTTCTTGGTCGTACCGTCCAGGAACAGCTCGAGGCTCATCGACGACGGACCGGCACCGCGGAACTCCGGTGGCGCGGTCTTCTTCGCTCCGGGGGAGTCGGAGCGGCTCCAGTTCGCGCTCTTCTTGATGGAGTACTCCTTCGGGTTGAACTGGAACTCGATCCGGCCCTTCCCGTTGACCGTCGCCGACCCACCCGGTGCGCCGCCGGACGACGACGGCTGGATGAATGTGAGGTACGCCTTCTCCAAAGCCATCGCTTCCTCCTAAGCCAGGAACCCGTGGTGGGCGAGCTCGAGCGTCTCGGTCGCCACCTTCGCGGAGTTGACGTCGAGCGTGGGACCCTTCCAGCGCAGCGGCACGACCTCGCGCAGCGTCCAGGTCCAGATCTCCTTGCCGTCGACGGTCATCGCGGTGATCGCGGCGTTCCCGCGGGTCACACCGCCGGCCAGGCTGGAGAACCAGGTCGCGATCTTCTGGGTGTCGGCGTTGACCGCGCGCGTCAGCTTGATCGGGGTGTACTTGATCCGGCCGGGCAGCTGGTGGACGTAACCGTTGTTGCCGCCCTCCTCGCGCTGCTCCATCGTGACCTCGCAACCCATGCCGTCGCAGCCGGTGAACGTGCCGAGATCGTGGCCGTCGATCCTGACTTTGAAGCACACCGTGACAGCTGGGTCCAGAGTGACTTCGGACATGGTGTTCTCCTTCTGAGCTGCTAGCGGTAGGGGTCGGTGAGCAGGCCGGCACGTTCGCGGTCCAGACGCAGCTCCGCGCGTAGCCTGCTGCGGATCCGGTCGTAGAGCTGCCTGGACAGCTCGTCGAGATCGCCGGGCGAGGCCGCCGCCAGTGGGTTGGAACCCCCGCCGCTCGGCCCGGGCGCGCCTCCCGGGCCGAGCCCTTCGGCCGTTGCGTTTCCTGTGGCCGCAACGACCGAGTTCATGGCGGTGTTCGCAGTCGAGGTCGCGCTCGACACCCCGTTGGTTACGTTGTCGGCCAGGTCTCCGGCTGCTGCGGTGGCGGAGTCGGCGAGCGAGCTCACCGGACTGAGGGCGGAGCTGACGGTGGAGGTCGCCGCGTCTGTGAGGCTGCTGGGCACGCCGGCGGGCGTGACCGGCATGGAAGGCAGGCCCGGAAGGCCCGGCAGGCCCGGCAGGTTGCCGAGCGTCGGCAGCCCCGGTGGCGAAGGCAGCTCGGGCATCGACGGGACACCGGGTGCCGACGGGAGCGCCGGCATCGAAGGCATCGACGGTGCGTCCGGCATCGAGGGCATGGCCGGGATGCTTGGAAGCGACGGCATGGCCGGTGCGGCCGGGAGGCCGGGCAACCCGAACCGCTGCACGACGCCCGGCGCGGCCGAGCCGCCGTTGGAGGCGGCCGGCCGGACCAGTCGTCGCCCGGAACCCGGATCGGCCGGCGGTGTCAAGCTGCGTTGGACCGGCGCCTGCTGGGCCAGGAACGCTGGCCCGGTGCCGACACCAGACGCAGGCATGGTGCCGGCACCGGGGGTCTGTGGGAGTACGGCATGCGCGGAGTCGCCGTCCGATCCGCCGCCGGAGACGCTGCGCTGCAGGCTGAGCGGCTCGAGGGCGCGCCATCCGAGCAACGGCTGGACGCCGGTCGCCGCCTCGCCGGCTGGGATCGGGAGGTCCGCGGCGGAGCCGAGCAGGGGCGCGACGCTCGTCTCGGTCTGGCGTTGCAGCGCCACAGCCTCGACGTCGAGCGTCGAGGCCGGGTGGGACTCCAGCGGACGCGAGTCTTCCGGGGGCGTATCCACCGCGCTGAGTTCTGCCGAGGACGTGTCCGCCGGGTAGGACTCGGCCGGGGCGGACTCCGCCGGGAAGGAGGCTGCCGCGTGAGATTCGGCCGGGGCAGGCTCTGCTGTGTAAGACATCGCGGGTGTGGGGACGGCCGGGCTCGCGGGGGCCAGGGAGCGCTGTACCACCGGCTGGGTGCCGAGCACCGGCCGTAGTTCAAAAGGGTCCGAGCCGGGTGAGGTGCTCGAGTCCGGGATCACGTGCATGGGCTCGCCGAGACCGAACCTGCGCGGCTTCGGCGGCTCGACGGAGGCGGGCTCGTCGATCGCTCGCTGGATCGGCTGCAGAGTAGGGGCGGTGAGATCCGTGGGATCCGCTTGCGGGCTTGACGATTCCACGGTCTCGCTGGTGCCGGCCGGTGTTTCCGGTGCGGCCGGCATGGTCTGGATCGTCGGCATCGTCGGCACAGCCGGCGCTTCCTGCCCGGCCGGCTCGGCAGGCGTCACGACCGGGTCGGCGGGCGCCGGCGTCGGGCGGGTGGGGGAGCTGGCGGCATGCAGCTGAACCGTGACCACCGGCAGCTCGACAGCGCTCGCGCTGACGAGGTTGGGGCGCGCCGGCCGGACCGGCGGTTCGGCGGCAGAACGTTGTACGGCCAGGCGTGAGATCGACGGGCCGTCCGAGGTGAGCCCGGTCGTCGGAGCCGAAGCAGCCGAGGCGGTGGCGTCGTCGCCCGGCTCCGCGGCGGGTACGGAGATCGCTTCGGCGGTCTCACTCACCGTGCGGGCCGGTTGGGTGCTGTCGGGCAGCCTGGGTGCTGCGGCGAGCGGTAGGCCGACGTTCTCGGCTGCCGTTCCTCCGGCGACCGTTCGCTGCACGGTGTTCGCGCCCGCGGCTTGCGAGGGGGCTGTCGCGCTGCCGGCCGAGTCGGCGAGTGGCGTCTCGCCGATCAGTCCGGCGACGGTCTCCGGAGTGGAGCTCTGGTGCGTGCCAGGCTGGGTTGTCCGCTGCACAGTGGCGGTGGACGAGCCCGGGTCGCCGCTCGTCGCCGGTTCCGCTGGCGGCGAGGCTGCCTCCGTCGTGGCCTGCTCGGAAGCGGCGGTCTCGGAAGCAGCCGGGCCGGAGCCGATCCCTTCCGGGACGGTCGACTCGGCGGCCGGCAGCCCTGCGACCGGCAGGTCCGCGACCGGCTGCGTGGACGCCGCCATCCGCGAGACAACCGGACCGGAGCCGGCAGCCAAGCCTCCGGAAGCCGCCCCGGATGTCATCGTCCCGGTGGCCGCGAACGGCTCGCCCGGAACGGCCTTGCTTCCGAGTCCCCGTGTGCGCTTGCCGCCGGCCGATCGTACGGGCATGTCCAGTGCCCGCTGTACAGCAGCCGGACGGGCCAGCCCGCCCACCGAACCGCTCGGTGCGTCGGGCGAAACGGCGTGCCCCAGCGGTTCGAGCGCCGCCAGGCTCTGCCACGACACCAAACCGGCTTCGAAGGACGACGTCCCGACGGTCAGCGGCATCTGCTGTACGACGCGCTGTACCGCGGGCGTGGAGCGCCAGGCCCCGTCACCCCCTTGCCGAGCGCCACGATCGCCGGCGGATGTCGGCTCCGCCGGCGAACTGCCCTCGGTGGCGTTGGTGGCTTCAGGGTCCGTCGAACGACCCCGAAAGAACGTGGCCAGCCTGTCGAAGAGCCCCACCGCGGATCACCACCCCCCGCTGTTGTTGTCGGCGGAGCGGCGCCGGTTGATCGCGGCGATCTGCGCGACGTACCGGTGCCGCTCGGCGTGTTCCAGATCGAGGATCTCGCCCATCGACCAGTGGAAGTGATAGGCGACGTACGCGACTTCCTCGTACAGCTGATCCGTCGCGTACGTCACGATTCCCCCAGGCGACCACCGGCGAGGTCCACCGTGAACTCGTGCGAACAGGCCGGGCAGACCAGTTCGGCGCGGGTGTGTCCCTCGGCGTTGACCCGGCGGTACAGGTCCTGCAGGAACGCGAGATCCGAGGCGAAGAAGTCCTCGACGATGCCCGCGTGGATGTCCTCGATCGTTCCGATCCTGGTGATGACGCGGGCGAGCAGGACGACCGTGAGGTAGGCCGGGTTCTCCCGTACGCGGTCGTCGCGCAAGGGGATCAGCTCGTCCCGTGCCGTTGCCAGCCGCATCACACCGTGCCGGTGCACTGTGCCGCTCGCGTCGACGTATCCACGCGGCAGCACGAACGAGAACTCCGTTCGCATCGACTCCGACGTACTCGATGCACTGGAGGATCCGCTCGCGGAAGCCACTCCGGCGGAACCCGGGTTGACCGAGGCTTCCGTCGCGGCTTCCGCCAACGTCGTCCCACTCACCACGCGCCGCATCAGGCCGCCTTGAGCTCTTCGTAGGAGATCGTCAGCTTCTCGGTCAGCACATCGGTGGCGCCGGCCTTCATCGCGCCGAGCTCCAACGACACCGGCCAGGCGTTGACCATGTTGTAACGCTTGACCTCGGCACCTTCGTAGTCGTAGACGACGACCGATCCGGTCTTGCGAACCTGGCCCATCTTGCCGAACCGGGAGTCGTTGATCCACGTCTCGAAGCTCTTGTCGGCGGTCAGCGCGCGGGTCACCGTGATCTGTCCGGCCTTGGGGCGGCCGGGCAGGTTGGTGATGGAGTACTTGCCGTCGTTGGTGTTCTGCTTGAGCTCGATCTTGTCCTGCTCCATCTTCAGACCACTGACTTCGGTGATCTGCTTGATGGTCACGCCGTCGTACTCGATGCCGAACGAGTGACCGACTGCTCCATCCACCGCGGCGTTGGGGAATGCCATTCTGGGTTTCTCCTTTGCTTACTGATCGCTTATTCGCTGACCAAGCTGGTACCGCTGGACATCTGGGCCAGCCGGAAGACCACGAACTCGGCCGGTTTGACCGGTGCCACGCCGATCTCGCAGATCACCTGACCGAGGTCCATGCTCTCGGAGGTGTTGGTCTCGTCGTCGCAGCGAACGTAGAACGCCTCGTCCGGCGTGAGCCCGAACAGCGCGCCCTGCCGCCACTGCATGACCAGGAACGCCGCGATGGTGCGACGGATCTTCGCCCACAGCGCCCGGTCATTCGGCTCGAAGACCACCCACTGCGTGCTGTTCAGGATGGATTCCTCGATGAAGTTGAACAGGCGGCGGATGTTGATGTACTTCCATGCCGGGTCGGACGACATCGTGCGCGCGCCCCACACCCGGACACCGCGGCCGGGGAACGAACGGATGCAGTTGACGCCGATCGGGTTCAGCAGGTCGTTCTCGCCCTTGGTGAGGAGCAGGGTCGGAGCCAGCGCACCGCGGATGACCTCGTTCGCCGGTGCCTTGTGCACGCCACGCGTGTCGTCGTTGCGCGCCCAGATTCCTGCCAGGTGACCGCTCGGCGGGATCGTCATCGGCTTGCCCGTCGCCGGGTTGATGGTCTCCAGCCAGGGGTAGTACAACGCGGCGTACGCGGAGTCGTAGTTGGCCGTCTGCCGCCAGCCCTGAACCTGCTGCGGAGAAAGGCCGGGCGGCGGGTCGAGGATCGCCACGCGGTCGCCCATCAGCTCGCAGTGGGCGATCATGCCGAGCTGAACGCCTTGTACGGCAGGCAGATCGATCAGTCCGTGCTCGTAGGCCGCCATCAGGTCGGGCGCGCACACCATCGTGATCTCGTCGATGGCCTCGAGCCCGCCGATGCCCGTGCGGGCGGCGGCGTCGCCGGTGTACTTGTCGGCGGAAAGCGTCGCGGGCAGGGCGGCCTGGTCGGGCGGCGGAGCCTGCAGCTCGGCGCGACCGCGAGGCGGTGCCTCGAGCTCGCCCTTCGCTTCCGTTTCCTCGAGCGTGATGACCTTGGACCGGGTCTTCACCACGGTGATGACGTTGTTGCGGCCCTTGGCGACCGTGACGGGGTCGTGTTCCTCGACCGTCCGCTCACCGTCTCGGACGATCAGTTTGAAGCTGCCCTCGGGCGCGTTCTCCGTCGTGGAGTCGGCGACCTCGATGGACAGCCGCTGGGATGTCCCACCGTCGACGGCGCGGACGCGGAGACCTCCGACCACCGCCTCGGGTGCGGGCTTGCGGCCGGTCTGACCGTTGCCGCTGCCGCTGCTGCTGCTTCCGTCCGCGCCGATGCGCAGCACGTAGCACATGCCGCCACCGTTCTGGAAGTAGCCGTACACCGCGTGCGCGAGGTACGAGCCTTCGACGAAGTCGCCGAAGGTGTCGACGAACTGGCTCCAGTTGGTCACCAGGACAGGTGTGTCGGTCGGTCCGGTCGCGGCGAGACCGACGAAGGCCGCGACCGCGGTACCGACGCCCTCGATGGGCTTGGAACCGGCGTCCAGCTCTTCGACGTACACGCCGGGCGACAGATAGGTGGGCATTACCGGTTACTCCTCTTCCTTGGCTTCTTCGTCTTCTTGGCGTTGCACCGCGGGGCCGGTTTCGGCGACGAGGTCGCCGGCACCGGGTTCGACCGTCTCCGCGGCTTCGGCGTGGCGTTGCACCGCTGGTGCGGGCTGGCTCATCACGCTTTCGGCGTTGGCGACCGCGGCACGCTCGAACCGGTCCGACGGGTCGCTGACCCGGATGCCTCCCGGCGCGGCTTCGCCGTCAACCGGACCGTTGCGCTGCTGCATGACGTGCGTGAGCTCGTGCGCCAGCGTGGTACGGCCCGAGTGACTGTCCGGGTCGTACGCGTCGCGCTGGAAGACGATGTTGTTGCCCACCGTGTAGGCGTGGGCGTTCACGGCCTTCGCCGACTCGTGGGCATGGCCGCCGGTGTGGATGCGTACGTCGGAGAAGTCCGCACCGAGGCGGCCTTCCATGTCGGTGCGGGTGTCGGCGGGAAGCTGCTGGCCGCCTGCGTTGATGACGTCGTGGACAGGGGACTGCTGCGGTTCGGCCTCGCGCTCGTCCTCGACCAGGCGGGAGACCGTCTCGTTACCGACGATCCGTTGCAGCCCGGCGACACCCGCCGGACCAAGGATGTCCACCCGTCCGGCCATGGCGGCGTCGACGTGTTTGCCGTCGAGGGCGTCCGCCCGAAGGGCGGCGCCAGTTTGGTCATGAGCGGCCAAGCCGTCTCGTTCGTGGTCGTGCGCTCGTTCGTGCATGGGTTCCTCCCACTAGACGTTCGCTCAGCAGGGAGGTTGGTGTCGTTCACGGGGGTCCTGGGCTTAGGGCAGTGTTGCCTGCCCGATCGGGCAGGCCGGTCTGCCCGGAGGGACCCTCGGGACAAATGCGCGCGAAAAACGAGCACGAAAGAGACGAAAGCCGACCGTCGTCTGTGGCCGTTCGACGGTCGGCTTTCGCAAGGGGGCCAGTCCGGAGGGTCGTGGAGGCCCCGGACCGGGCGTTTGTTGGCTGGCCCGCAGTACGTTGGCCATCAGGGGGACACAGGCCAAACGCAGGCCGCACCCGGGCCAGCCGGTGACCGCTCCGGCGTCCAATTCAGCATGCCCCGGAAACCTTCGCGGTCACCTCACCTGACACCGCAGGCGCCGGATGATGACGGCGTTCCCGGACTTTTCCGGATTTTCTCTAGACGATCTGTTCCAGGGGGTCGCCGGTCAAGCGCGCGGCGCATGGCGCCGTTGGTGGGGGTGGGCACAGCCGGAGGAGGAGCCAGGAGGGGCCTCCGGCGATCGACGACAACGCAGCCGGCGTGGATGCCAGGCGTCGCGCGTCAGGCGACCCCCTGGAATAGATCGTCTAGCGAACCCAGATCTCGTCGCTGTCGTGCTCGCCGCCGCTGTCGACCCGGACGTAGACGGGGTAGCGCTCGTCGAGCAACAGCTCGAGCGGTGGGTACGTACGGACGGCCGCGGTGATCCGGCCCCGGCGGTCGGCGGTGCCGGTGCACTCGTAGCCGTGCGGGATGACCAGGCCGTACGCCGAGCAGCTCCAGGTGCCGTCCTCGACCAGCGGTGGGCTGTCGGACACCGTGCCGGTCGGCTTGGACATCGCGTGCAGCAGCGGTCCGGCGATCCGGAGCCTGACCTGGTTGCCCGGTTCGGCGTGGTAGACCTCGCCGGCCACGTAGTCGCGGCGGTCCCAGCTGCCACCCGTTATCTGCCGGGTCTCCAGCACGAGCCGCGGCTTGGGCGCCGGCGGAGGTGGGGTCGGCGTGGGAGTGGGGGTCGGCTCGGGTGTCGGCTTCGGTGGGGGAGTCGGTGTGGGGGTGGGCTTCGGCGCCGGCGGCGGAGTCGTCGGCACCTGGCTCGGCGTGGGCCGCGGCGCCGGCTCCTGTGTGGGCTTTGGGCTCGGCTTCGGCTTCGGCTCGGGGGATTTCGAGGGCTTCGGCTTGGGAGACGGCTGCTTCTTCGTGGGCTCGACCGGCGGTGGCTGCTCCTTCTCCTTCTGCTTGGAGGCCACCGGCTTGGGTTCAGCCCGCGGCGCGGCGTTGTCGTCGGAGACCATCGAGACCGCGGCCATCGCGATGCCGCAGAACACCGCGATCGACGCGGCCGCGATACCGGCGGTACGTGCGACCGAGCGGCCGGGGACGGTGGGCGGGCCGCTCGAGCCGGTCGTCGCGCTGGTCGCCGCGGCGAGCATGGCCGCGACCTTGGAGCTGCTCGCGATCGCGAAGTAACCGCTGAACGCGAACGCCGAGCCGAGCACGAGGTGGCCCAGCACGACGCGCAGGCTCGCGCCGATCTCCCTCAGGTCGGCCAGTGCGAGCGAGCACTTCGCGCAGACCTTCAGATGCTTGTCGACCTGGCGGCGGGACAGCAGGCTGAGCGTCCCGCGTACGTAGGCACCGAGCTTGCCGAGGGTGTTCTTGCAGCCGGAGTTGTCGCCGTGCTGCTGGATGTGGACCTGGAGGTACTCACGGCTGAGCGCTTCGCGTGCACGACCGGACAACTGGGCGGCGGCGTTGGCGGAGACACCGAGGAAGGCCGCGGCCTCCTTGGTCTGCATGCGCTCGACCTCGACGTACCACAGAACTTCTTTCTGGGCAGGGGTCAGCCGCTCGTAGGCCTGCGTGATGTAGTGCTGGTCGAGCGCCTCGATCGCGGGATCGTCCGGCTCGACGGGAGAGTCGAGCACGCCCTCGTCGTCGGACGGGACGTTGCGACGTCGGACTCGGGCCGCGTTCTGCGCGACGTTGGAGACCGCGCGCAGGAGGTAGGCGCGAAACGCCTCGGTGGGACCGTTGCCGTGTCGGACGGCGTCGAGTACCCGTGCGAACGCCTCAGCCGCGATGTCTTCTGCCTCACCGCTGTGGTCGTACTGGTGGGCAGCACGCAGCGCGGCGGGATGGTGCCTTCGCCAGAGCTCGGCGTAGGCCTCGTCATCTCCCGCGCGTAAATCGGCAAGTAGTTCGCGATCCGAAGGGCCGTTCGGAGTCTCGTCCCCATTGGCTCCGCCGGCTGGGCGCATGCACCATCTCCCTCCTCCCACGGCCCGCTCACACCGTAATGCCGGCCGGGTACTTTACGCAATGCCGGCGTTGACGGCACGATCCCCTTGCATCCGTGGAAGTGAGGGTTGCACCGAGCTACGTCGATATGGCCAAGCCTGCTTGATCGTTTG
This sequence comes from Flindersiella endophytica, assembly GCF_054779015.1. Classification (NCBI taxonomy): domain Bacteria; kingdom Bacillati; phylum Actinomycetota; class Actinomycetes; order Propionibacteriales; family Nocardioidaceae; genus Flindersiella; species Flindersiella endophytica. The sequence goes on along the minus strand of NZ_BAAGYY010000024.1, from coordinate 836,064 downwards.
GCGGCAAGAACGACCTGCGGCTTGCCGCCGAGGTCGTAGCGTACCCGTTCGAGCGGCCGGCCCGGGCAGGCGCACGGGCCGGCCGCCCGGTCACCTGAATGCCCCTATCCAGGTGACCCACGACCCTGTTGCCGGACTTGCGGTTCAGGACGCGACCGCACGCCAGTTAATCGCGTTCAGTTGCAGCAGTCCGTGCTCCAGGGTCCATCTCCAGCAAGTCGACCCACACGAGCGCGATCTCCGTCCCAAGGTTGCGCAGGAAGGCCTTGAGCGGTTGAGCGGTGTCGATCGACAGCGGAGCAAGCTTGCAGACCAGGACGCGGTCGTCGGCTGGTTGCCAGGCGCCGAACCCCATGACCCAGTCGGTGGGGATGTTCCGTCCGGGATGACGGCGGCGTAGCTCGAACCGCCACCAGTCCCCGCGACATGGGCCGTCGGCTGGACGCTTCGCGGAAGCACTAGCACGGCGGTCTCCGTTCACGTTGGCTCTCCCGACCCGGTCGACAACATGCCCTCGGTGACGCGAGCCGGACGTCTGCCCCGGCTCTTTTCATGTCTCGTTGACCGCTGACACGGTTACGGCCGGAAGATGACGAAGGCCATTGTGTGACGTGAATCACACGGTTCTACGCAGAGTCATGAACACCTGGTCAGGGCGAGGTTACTCACCGATATATTTCGCGAACTTTGGGGCTATCCGCGAAGTGAGTACAGATCCGGACCAGGTCGTCAGGACCGGAGCGCCGGCTCCAGCAGCCAGTGCCGCTCGCCGGGGAGCCGCGGACGTGCGACGGCGTGCGAGCCGGCTCCGCCTCGCACCAGTCCGCAAGCTCCGCCTGCTCGCCGGTCGCGAACGCCTTCGCCAGTTGGCGAAATCCGCTGCTCGTCGCGGTCGGCGGCGAAGTCGTAGAGGTTGGAGTGCACGGCCCACGCTTCTCTGTGAGCGCCTTGAGGCTCGGGTGCAGTTGCTCGTACGCGAGCGCGGTGTTCGCCCACACGGTCATCTGGGGAGTCGCAACGGCGAGGCGAGCGGTGGCGGCGTCCGATATCGGTCGCTTCGTTTCCTGGTGGGGACGCGAGTGTGAACGACCTCGAACGCCGGCCAGCCGCCCGCCTGCCTCTGTCTGGGTGGGGTGAGCGTGGCTACGTCACGCGTAGCCGGTGTCGCCGTCCAGCAGCTCGCGGATCGCGTCGAGGTGGCCGAGGTGGCGTGCGGTCTCCTCGATCATGTGGCACAGGACGTACCGCGTCGACGCGGAATCCTTGCCGGCGTACGGTCCCTGCTCCAGCGCGTCCAGCGACACGCTCGCCACCGCGGCGCGGGAGCGCGCGCACTCCTCGTCGTACTCGTCGACTAGTTGGGCGAGCGGTACGCCGTCGACCATCATCTCGGCGTCGGGGTGGCCGCCTTCCCGCCACGGCGTCTGTCCCTCGTCGGGTACGCCGAGGAGGTTGAGCTGGAACCAGGAGTACTCGTTCCAGCGCAGGTGCGCGACGACACCGGCCATCGTCATCAGCGGCGACGACGGCAGCACCGGACGGTGGGCGTCGGCCTCGGCGAGGCCTTCGCACTTCTTGCGTACGCCGGCGCGTTGCACGTCGAGCCAGCCGTTGAGATAGGTGCGTTCGTCTGCTGTGGTGAGCAGATCCTTGCGAGTGGTCACGGATTTCTCCAGGAAGGTAGAGCGATCATGGGCTTCGCGGGCGACATGGCGCGCTCACCTCCTTCCTGTTCCGTTCCTCTCCGCCAAGCGATTCGGTTTGTATTAAAGCACGGGCCCTGTGAACAATGGCGGTCGTGACTGCTTTCGAGCTCAGCACGCCGCCGAAGCTGCCGCGGCCCGCCGGCTACAGCCACGTCGCCGCGATCGCGCCGGGCAGCCGGCTGGTCTGGACGTCCGGCCAGATTCCGGTCGCGCCCGACGGCACCGTCGCCGAGGGCGACTGGGAGGCGCAGACCCGCCAGGTGATGCTCAACGTCGGCGCGGCGTTGGAAGCCGGTGGCGCGACGTGGGACGACGTCTTCAAGCTGACCATCTACGTCGTCGACACCTCGGAGCTGGTCGTGGTCCGCACCGTCCGCGACGAGTTCGTCAACACCGACCGCCCGCCGACCAGCTCCCTGGTCCAGGTCGCCGGCCTGATCCGCCCCGACCTCCTCCTCGAAATCGAAGCCGTCGCGGCCGTCGCTGACCCCGGCGCAGACCAAGCCGCTGGCAATTAGTTTTTACGGGTCACCCAAACTAATTAATTCCGTCGCCGGCCCCGGCTACGGCGAGCAGGCAGCTTCGGAGCCGGCGCAGGCCTTCGTCGATGCGGTCGGTGGGGATCGCGCCGTAGCCGAGGACGAGGCCCGGGCGCGTGTGTTGCGGCCGTGCGGAGAACCACGAGAGTGCGGGCAGGGCCACGCCTGCTCGTCGCGCGGGGTCGACCACGTCGCGGGTGTCGTCGACGGTTTCGGAGCGGAAGTAGGCCGCGACGTGCAGGCCGGCGACCGACGGCACCGGCTCCAGCCAGCGCGTGAACCCGCTCGCCAGCGCTCTCGTCAACCGCTCGTGCCGGGCGCGGTAGACCGCGCGTGTCCTGCGTACGTGCCGGGCCAGCCCCCCTTCCTCGATGAAGCGGGCCAGCGCCAGCTGGTTGGTCAGCGGGCTGTGCCAGTCGGTCACATACTTCGCCGCTCGCAGCGCTGGCAGCAGCGACGGCGGCGCCACCAGGAAGCCGAGCCGGAGAATCGGCAACAGTACTTTGGAGAACGACCCCACGTAGATCACCCGGCCGGCCTGGTCCAGGCTCTGCAGCGGCTCGATCGGCCTTCCTGTGAAGCGAAACTCGCTGTCGTAGTCGTCCTCGACGATCGCCGCGTCGTGCCGTTCGGCCCACTCGAGCAGCGCGAACCGCCGCGCCGGTGACATCCGCATGCCGAGCGGAAACTGGTGCGACGGCGTAACGAACACCAGGCGTACGTCGTCGGGAATGGCGTCGACCACCAGACCCTCGGCGTCGACCGGAACGCACACGACGGACGCGCCGAGCGACTCGAACAGGCGGCGGACCGGTGGATAGCCGGGGTCCTCGACGCCGACCCGGCTGCCCGGCTCGACCAGGACCCGGCCGATCAGGTCGACGCCCTGCTGCGTTCCGTTGACGATCACGATGTCGTCCGGATCCGCTTTGACAGAACGGGAAACGCCGAGGTGCCGCGCGATCGCCGCGCGCAACTCGACGTGGCCGGCGGGGTCGGCGTACGCGCCGTTTCGTACGCTGCCGGCGCGCAGCTCGGTCGTGAGCAGGCGCCGCCAGGTCTGGTACGGGAACAGCCGCGCGTCTCCCAGGCCGAGCCGGAAGTCGTACTCCGGCTCGTCGGTGAGTGTCGGCGGCTCGGGCGCCTGCTTCCAGACCGCGCGCGGTGTGAGCGGAGTGGGCTGGCTGCCGGCGCGCTCGCGGGTGGCGGCGGCGCGCTGCCGTACGTCGTCGCTGACATAGGTGCCGGCACCCACCCGGCTGGTGACGAAGCCCTCGCCCGCGAGCTTGTCGTACGCGGCGATCACGGTGTTGCGCGCGACCGAGAGCTGCTCGGCGAGCTCGCGGGTCGGCGGCAGCGGATCGCCGGAACGCAGCCGGCCGTCCAGGACCGCGGCGCGGAGCTGGCGGTAGATCTGCCCGGCCAGGTCGCTCTTTTCGCCGAGGCTCAGATGAATCTCCACGGTGCGCACGTTATGCGGCTTCGCCGGATTGGCGCAGTGTGACCTGCCCGAATTGGACCTGGTCGCGGATCCACTGCCTGCTTAGGCTCGCTGCTCGATGTCAACAACAGGGAGGGTGACCATGGCAGGGCGAGTTCGTACGGTGATGGCGGGTCTGCTGCTGGCGGCGATGGGTGCGGTGCCGGCGGCGCAGCCCGCGTTCAGCTCGAGCGCCGAGGCCGCGTCGGAGACCGGCGGCGGGTCGTCGTCGTGCGCGGCGGAGCTGGACCGGACGATCCAGCGCTTCACGACCACATTGCTGGGCCGCGATCTGGAGGGGTACCTGCGGCTGTGGACGGATGACGCCGTGCTCACGCTCAACAGCGGCAAGATCATCGTCGGCAAGGCGGCCATCCGCGACTTCTACGCCGGCCTGATGGGCGTACCCGGCTGGACGGAGACGTTCGACGAGGTGAGCAGGAAGATCTACGACTACCACACCGCGTACGTCGTCGACAACGTGTTGTTCGAGAACCCCGACTCCGGCGTACGCTCGCCGCTGGCGGTGAGCCTGACGCTCACGCGGGTGAACGGCCGGTGGATGGTCGTCGGCGAGCACATCACAGGCGTCGCGGAGTAGGTTCGGTGTCGGTGCCGTACGCTGCTCAATCGGTCTGGGCAATCGGCCTCGCGACGCGCCGGGCGACGTCCCCGGTTGCGCGGAAATGAAGTGAGAAGCTGCTACCCGTAGCCGCGAACTGAAGCAGGCGAGGGGAGCAGGGGATGTCCGCGATCTTGGAACAGCCGACGCTGGAGCAGCAGCCAGACTGGTTCGGCGAGCTGGTCGGGCCGCGCGCCGCCGAGGTTTTCACCAGATATGCCGTGCCCTGCCTGCACTACGCGCACTGGGCGGCGTTGTATCGCTACCGCCTCGACGACTGGACCGACGAGACGACGTACGGCACCGACCGCTATCGCTGCTTCGCCGCTCAGCTGTCGAGAGTGGTCGCCGACCGGCTGCCCGGAGCCAGGGCGCACCGGCCCAACGAGATGTTCGGCACCCCGTTCACGATCGAGACCGGGCGCTTCCTGGTCTACACCTATCGCTACGGCAAGACCGCGCGCGACCGCTTCCAGGGCATCCCGTTCCGGGAAGACTCCGGCATCCGGGCGAAGATCGCGTCGCGGCACCACGACGGGCAGGGGCAGCTCGACTACCACGGGCTGCCCCCGATTCCGTTGTCCAGCGTGATCTTCCTGGCCTGGGCCGGCAACCGCGACGACGGGCTGTGCCGGGCGTTCCTCGCGATGCCCTACATCTCGGTGGTCGACGGGCTGCTCTATTGGCACGACGACAAGTTCCTGGAGCTCGACGTGGGTACGGGCCGCAGTCTGTACGGCCTGCCCGTGCTGCCCGGCACCGCCGGCCCTTCCGGCTCGGCCTCGGTCGGCGAGACACCGGCCGGCACGGGGTCGCCGGCGCTTGCCGCCGACTCGCGGCCCGAGGTTCCGAAGCCGCCGGCGTTCGACCTCGAGCTGATCGACGAGGGGGCCGGCTAGGTGGCCGACAGGCGGACGGGTGCGTCGCGCCCGGGTGAAGCACAGGCCGGCGTCACGTCGCTGACGACAGCAGAGGACGCCGTCCATGCGATCCTTCCCGGCGATCTCGAGGCGGCCAAGGCAGTCGCGGCGGCGTTCGACCCGGCTCGGCTCACGCTGGCCCGCGAACGTGCCAAGCTGGCGAAGAAGGACTTAGCCGAGGCGGTCGGTGTCACGCCGACCGCCGTCACCCAGTTCGAACGCCGGCTGGCCAGGCCCGCGCCCGAGACCGTCGTACGGCTGGCGAGCGTGCTCGGCCTGCCGGTCGGCTACTTCGCCCTGGGGCGGGCGATCGTGCCGATCGAGGAGGCCGGCACGCACTTTCGCAGCCTGCGCTCGACCCGGGTCGCCGAACGCACCCAGGCGCGCGCGACGATGAGCCACCTCGCCGAGCTCGTCGGCGAGCTCGAACGCGTCGTGCGCCTGCCCGACCTCGACGTGCCCGAGATCGAGGCGGCGCCGTCGGTCGCAGCGGTGGAGGTACGCCGGGCCTGGCGGATCCCCCACGGGCCGTTCCATCATCTGCTGCGCACGCTGGAGTCCAAGGGCGTCGTGATCAGCATGGCGCGGTTCGGGGCGGGGGAGCGGATCGACGCGTTCACCTGCCGTTCGGCCGACCTGTCGCGGCCGTTGATGTGCCTGACCAAGGATCGCGGCAATCCGTTGCGGCGTCGCTTCAGCGCGGCTCACGAGCTCGGGCACCTCGTACTCCACGGCGGTTCGGCGGCGGCGCCCGGCTCGGCGCGGCAGGAGCAGGAGGCCGACAGGTTCGCGGCGGAGCTGCTGATGCCCGCGCGCGACCTGGAGCCGTTGCTGCCGAACCGGCTCGACCTGGCGTACCTCTTCGAGGTGCAGAAGGTCTGGGGTGTGTCGGTGCACGCGTTGCTGCGGCGCAGCCACGACCTCGGCGTGATCGGCGAGTCGCTCTACCGCCGGGGCATGGTGACGCTCGGCCAGCTGGGCTGGCGTCGCACCGAGCCGACGGGCACCTATCCCACCGAATGGCCTTCTCTGCTTGCCGAAGCGGTGGAGCTGGCCGCGGCGCGGGGGGTGACGGAGCAGAGCCTGGCAGACGACCTGTGCCTGCCGATGGTGGAGGTGCGCGAGCTGCTCAGCCGTACGGTCGACGAGCGGCCGAGCCTTCGGCTGGTGTCCTCCGGATCGTCGCCTTCGCCTTCGCCGTCGCCGGGTCAGCCCGCGCGCTGAGTTACCTGCCCGGTCTGCCCGGCCTGTTCGACCTGCTGGATGCCCGGCCGGCCCGCCTCGACGTAGATGCTCGCCGCGGTCTGGATCGGCGCGCCCGGCTCGGTGACGTACGGCACGACCTGGTAGTCGGTGCGCCAGGTCGTCGGCGTGATCTCGCAGCGGCCGTAGCCGCGCTGCGAGTTGTGGAACTTCATGTGCGGGTTCTCCCGTAGCCAGGTCTGGCCGAGGCTGTCCATGGGGCTGCCGTTCTGGCCGGAGCTGATCGACGTACCGAGGAACTCGACGCCGACCGTCGGCGAGGACTGGTCGGCGAAGTTCAGTTTCAGGTCGGCGGCGGCACTGCGGTGCGCGTCGCCGGTGAGGATGACGAGGTTGTCGACGCCCTGTTGCTGTACGCCGTCGAACAGCCGTTGCCTGGCCGCGGCGTAACCGTCCCAGGTGTCCAGGCCGTAGCGGACGCCCTCGCCGTCGGTGTGGTCGGCCTGCATCATGAAGACCTGGTTGCCGAGGACGTTCCAGGTGGACCTGGAGCGGTCGAGGCCGTTCAGCAGCCAGGCCTCCTGGTCGGCGCCGAGCATGGTGCGGCTCGGGTCGAACCGCTCGTCCTGGTTGGTGAGCTGGACGTCGCGATATTGGCGGGTGTCGACCATGTGCAGGCTCGCGAGCCTTCCGAACGTGAGGCGCCGGTAGAGCAGCATGTCGGGTCCGTCGGGCTTGGCGGCCAGGCGTAGGGGCTGGTTCTCGTAGAACGCCTGGAACGCGGCGGCGCGGCGCTGCAGGAAGACGGCGGGATCCTGGTCGGGCTCGGTGTCGGGCTGTGAGTGGCTGCCGGCCCAGTTGTTTTCGACATCGTGGTCGTCGATCGTCACCAGCCAGGGGAGCGCGGCGTGGGCGGCCTGGAGGTCGGGGTCGAGCTTGTACTGGCTGTGGCGGATGCGGTAGTCGGTCAGCGAGAACGTCTCTGCCGCCGGCAGGTGCCCGCGGCCGATCGTGCCCTGGCTGCCGCCTTCGTAGATGTAGTCGCCCAGGTGGACCACGAAGTCGAGGTCGTCCTGGGCGAGGTGCCGCAACACCGTGAAGTGGCCTTCGGGAAGGTTCTGGCAACTGGCGAACGCGAAGCTCAGGCTTGCCAGCCTCGCGTCCGCGCTTGGAGCGGTCCGCGTCCGGCCGACAGCGCTGACCTCCCGGCCGACGCGAAACCGGTACCAGTACACGCGATCCGGCCGCAGGCCCCTGACGTCCACGTGTACGGAGTGGGCGAGGCTCGGTGTGGCCCGGGCGTCTCCCGCACGTACAACCCGCTGGAACCGCTCGTCCTCGGCGACCTGCCACTGCACTGAAACGTCGACCTGCGGCATGCCACCCTTGCCATCCAGCGCGGTCGGGTCGGGAGCGAGCCTGGTCCAGAGGACCACACCGTCGGCCACCGGCTCCCCCGACGCGACGCCCAACCTGAACGGGTTGCCAGGAATCCTGACCTCCGCGAGCGCGGGCCTCGCCTCGACCACTTCTGCACCAATCGCGGCGGCGAGCGTGCCGCCACCAGCCATCGCCAAGAACCGCCGGCGGTTGGACATAGTTCGTCGACCGGACATGATCGGATCCCCTCCCTGACAGACCGTCCGCATCGTCATGTCCCAGCCGGCGACTGTCAACGGAAGCGGCCAAGGCTGGCCAACGCCCTGTTGCATCGTGCGATCGTTTGCCAATTCCGCGTTACGGCCGAACTCGTCGCTCGCCGGGCGCAAGGCCGCAACCTTCAGCGTGGCGGCGATGTCGCCCGAGCAGGAACGCGCCTTCGACCGGGGAAGCCCGCTTGCCGGACGGCTGAGATGCCGGCGTGGACTCGATCGTCGTTGTCGGCTTCGCTGCCGACGTTTTCGTCTCCGCGACCGCCCCGTGACGCCTGCTGGCTCGGCTATGCCGTCACCATCCGAGTTGTGGCCACCGGGTTCGTCCGCGCCCATCCAGACGGCGACGGCGCGGCGATCGCCGACCTACGCGCCGCCGGCGTCGTGATCACCGACCGATGGCCTGGCAGGTGAGCCGGATCGCGTGGGTCGCCGCGGCCGGGTACAGGTTCTGCTCGACTTCGGTGTGGGTCGGGTCGGCGTCGAATGCGGATCTGGCGGCGTGGTCGGGGAACGAGGAGATCTTGACCAGGTCAGGGCCGGGCCGGCCGGCCGGAGCTGTCTGCGGGTCCAGGATGTACTCGATGTGGTAGCCGAACCTGGACCGCAGGGGCTCGGTGCGCTCCTCATAGGTTCGGTAGGCCTCGCCGGTGCCGTCGCGGTAGGTGGCCACTTCGACGGTGTATGCCCGCGTAGTCGGTCCGGTCGGTGACGGGTCGGCCATGCGCAGGTATCCCTCGTAGGTCATCAGGTCTACTGATCCGGCGCGCAGAGGTTCGATCTGCTGGAACTCGGGGTCGGCGTTGAAGCGTTGGTACGCCTTCTTGTCGTCGTAATGGACGAGGTTGACGATGTCGGGTAACGCGAGTTGGTCTGCCTGGACCGTTGTGGGGCGCAGGCTGAGGTCTGCGGCGCCGCCATAGCGGGCGACGATCGGTGGCAGGTTCTGCAGGTAGTCGGCGAACATCTCCGGGTCGCGGACCCAGATGAACACGAGTTGGTGGTACCGGCGCCGGTCGGTCATGTTGGTCCCCTCTTGGCCTTAACGCGACATGCTTCGCGCTAAGTCTAGAAGTGCCGAAGACGCTAACGCAACTGCAGTCGTGTTAATGTGCAGGTATGGAGGAGCAGGTGGATCGGGTCCGCTCGAGGCCGGGCGGGCGCAGCGCCGATGTCCGAGACCGCGTCTTCCGCGCAGTGCGGGACGCCCTGGAACGCGGCGATCCGGGCGCGCTGACGATCGAGGAGGTCGCACGGCGCTCAGGTGTCCACAAGGCCACGATCTACCGTCGATGGGTGTCCACCGCCGGCCTGGTCGCCGATCTACTCGTCGCACTCACCCCAGTCACCACACCGCTGCCCGACACCGGCGATCTTTGTCGCGACCTGACAGACGTCGCCACCCGCGTCGCCGAAACCGTCGCCAGCCCGATGTCACAAGCCATGCTGCCGCTGGTCGCAGCAAGTACCGAAGACCGCCTCGCCCATGCCGCCGCAGGCTATTGGGCAAGCCTGTTCGAACACACCGCAACCATCGTCCGCCGAGCTCAGGAACGCGGCCAGGCAGCCACCGATGTCGATCCAGTCCACGCGATCGAAACGCTGGTCGCCCCCATCTACCTCCGCGCTCTGATCACCCACCAGCCGATGGACACCGCCGACATCACAGCCCTGGCCACACGGACGGTCCGGATGCTTCAGCCCTCCACAGTCCCCTAGACGAGTGATTCCTCCTTATGGGTGGGGACTGTGGATCGAACGGTGTTTCCGGCCTGACGCGTCAGCCTGACGGTCGGCGGGAGGGAGCCGTGACGGCGGCGACACCGGATACGGCGAGACTGGGCGGTGTGGCGAAGAAGAGGGAGCCGAAGGCTGTGTCGGCTGAGAAGCAGGGCCTGTCGTTGACGGCCGGATGGGCTGCTCAAGCAGTCGACCAAGGCGGAGCTCGAAACGGCGTTGAACCAGGAGATGACCGAGCACCTGGGTTATGAGAAGCACGAACCGGTCGGCGCAGGGTCGGGCAACATCCGCAATGGCACCCGGAGCAAGACGGTGTTGACCGAAGCCAGCGGGCATGTCGAGATTGACGTGCCGCGGGATCGCGCGGGTACGTTCGCGCCACAGATCCTCAAGAAGCGGCAGCGACGGCTGACCGGGGTCGACGAGGTGGTGCTCTCCGGTAGGGCACCATCCCTCGGCCGGCGGTGCCGAAAGTGCGGTGCATCACCTCCTGGATGTTGCGCAGCTCGACGAGCTCGTCACCGACGAGCACCTCAAACTCAAACAGGCATTGGCCGCCTGCCCACACCTGGACCGGACCGCACCCCGTGTCGCGGCGTTCGCCGACATCCTCACCTGGCGCGGTGTAAGCCCGCCGGGCAGTGGTCGGTATGCCGAGGTCGCAGCTTCGACCCGTGTTCGCCAGACCGCTTCAGCCTCGCGGTAATGCGCCTTCGCCCCACAACCGCGCGGCCGCCAACGCTGCCGTCGCAGTCGCTCTTGCGCAGACCCTAGGTCACCCATTTGCCGCGGCCACGTCGTCCAGGTACGCCCTCGCGGCGCGAGTCCATTCGCCAATCTCCTCAGGCGTGGCCGGCGGGTCCATGGGGAGGCTCCTCAGTTGTGCCGCATAGAAGCTATGCACGCTGTGCGCCCACGTCTCAAGCGCTTCCTCGACGTCGTCGCCGTCAGGCTCCTCGGCGAAAGCTGGGCCACATCAACCGGAAGGCCGGGGGTGCCGCGCCTCATCCTCATAACCCGATGATTCCGGAAACTGAGGCCAGGTCCGGCCTAGATGGCGTAGCTGTCCTTCCACCTAGCCCGTAAGCCGCCGAATCGACCCGGTCACGAAAACTGGGCCAGCGCCAAATTGCACCAGAGAAATCACCTGGGCACAGCGACACCGAAAGACAGCGAACCAAACCGCGCAGGTCACCCGGCACAAAGTTCAAGATCAAACCCTGCCAAGAAGTTGACGCGGGACTGTCTGGTAAACGGTGTGCGGGCCCGGCGTTTTCAGTGATTTGTGGGCTCGAAGCGTCCGGTGAAGGTGATTGCGAAGGCGTTGAGTGGTGCTTTCCACCGCATCATCCAGCGGGCTCTGCCGCCGCCGGTCGGGTCGAGCGATCTGGTGACAAGGTACAGACACTTCAACGCGGCTGCGTCGGTCGGGAAGTGCCCGCGGGCCTTGACCGCTCGGCGGTAGCGGGCGTTGATTGACTCGATGGCGTTGGTGGTGCAGATGACCTTGCGGATCTCGAGGTGGTACTCGAGGAAGGGCACGAACTCGGCCCAGGCGTTCTCCCACAGCCGCACGATTGCTGGGTAGCGGGTGCCCCACTGGTCGGCGAACTCGTTGAAGCGTTCCTTGGCAGCGGCTTCGGACGGAGCGGTGTAGACCGGTTGAGCGCCTTGGCGATCACGTCGCGATGCTGGCGGCCGGCGTAGCGGAAGCTGTTGCGGATCAGGTGCACCACGCACTGCTGGACCACGGTGTGTTCCCAGGTGGTGCAGATCGCCTCCGGCAGCCCCTTTCAAGCCGTCGCACACCGCGATCAGGACATCGGCCACGCCGCGGTTCTTCAGCTCGCTAAAGACCTGCAGCCAGAACCGCGCGCCCTCACCGCCCTGGCTGCCAGCCCAGATGCCGAGGATGTCGCGCTCACCGGCGGTCGTGACGCCCATGACCACGTAGAACGGGGTGTTGCGGACCTGCCCCTCGCGCACCTTCACCACCAGCGCGTCGACGAAGATGACCGGATAGATCGCATCCAGCGGCCGGCAGGACCACTCGGCCCTCTCCCCGACGACCTTCTCGGTGATCCGGCTGATGGTGTCCTTGCTGACCTTCGCCCCATAGACGTCCTCGAAGTGCGCGGCCACCTCCCCAGTGGTCAGCCCCCGCGCGGTCAGCGACAGCACGATCTCGTCGATCCCGTTCAGCCGGCGCTGCCGCTTCTTAACGATCGCAGGCTCGAAGGTCTCCAGCACCGTCTTGGTCAGGCTAGACAACAACCCGCCCGGGCCGACCAGGCTCACTCCCCGCTCGCGAGCCTGGACCAGCAGCCGCTCCGCGAGCTCCTTCTCATCGATCTCCTCACTCGCCACGTCGCCGATCATCCCAGCGTTCGCGGCAGGCTCCTCAGCAATGAACTCGGTCGTGTCCGTCACGGCCATCCCTCTCGGTCAGGCCGGGCCCCGCACACCGTTCATCGGACAGTCCCGTTGACGCACGACACCGGGTGCTGCGGGTGGTGCGGGTGCTGCGGGTGCTGCCGGTGGTGCGGTTGGTGCCGGGTGGTGCCGGGTGGTGCGGGTGCTGCGGGTGCTGCGGGTGGTGCGGGTGGTGCGGGTGCTGCCGGTGGTGCGGGTGGTGCCGGGTGGTGCGGGTGCTGCCGGTTCTGCCAGCCCAGGCCGCGTGCTGCTTCGCGCACTGGCTCGGCGATCAGGTTGGCCGGGGCGTGGCCGCGACTCGCTGCGGCTGTCCGGCACCTCGTACGGCGACCTGGCCGACGTGCAGGGCGCGTGGCCGGGTGGTCCAGGACCGGGCGACCATCGCGGCCTGGGTGGGTGGCGGCCGCGATGATCGGGCCTGGGTTATGGGCAGGTGGTGCCGCTGGGTGGGATGGTGCGGTCGGCGAGGTAGCGGTCGATGTGGTCGCGGGCGCAGGCGTTGCCGGGGTAGAGGGTGTGGCCTGGGCTGTCGTGGTAGACGCCGCCGCTGCCTGGCACCTGGGCGAGCACCCGGCTTGTCGCCTCGTACTCGTTCCAGTTGCCGGCACCGAGCAGCGGTGGGAGCCCACCCGGCAATGGTTCCGGCAGGTTCGTGGCCTTGGCCGGCCAGCCGACGCACAGCAAAGTGTTCATCGCGATCGTGTCGGTCGCGCCGACGTCGGGCACCAGCCGGCGCAGTCGGCGGACCGTCGCTTCAAGCTCGGACTGGTCGGAGAAGTGCGGCCAGTCGAGGCACTCCACAGCGGCGGGAGTGGGCACCGACGCGTACGGCCGCTGCGGCGGCGCCGGTGCGAACCCCGAGGCGTCGCCATTCTCGGCGTCAACGATCGCCTGCGCGAGCATGGGCCAGGTTTCGGAACCGCCCTTGGCAAGCGCCAAGCCGAAGCCCTGCAGGTCTCTCCCGTCGTAACGCGCGTCGACTGCCGGCGCTGGGATCGGCGTGCGGTCGGCCTTCGCCACCAGGCGCCGCCACCGCTGCGACAGGTTCGTGCCGTGCAGGACGCAAGCCGGAGTGTCCGCGCACCAGTTGAAGAACCTGCGGATCGAGTGCTCGTTCGCCAGCGCCAGCCCGTCCAGTTCGCGGTTCCAGTCGCGTGCGCTGTGGTTCCAGGTGCCGTCGAGCACCATCGTGCGTACGCGCTGCGGATAGAGCCGGGCATAGGACTGCGCGATGAAGCCACCGTAGGAAGCGCCGTAGAAGTTGACCTGCGCCTCACCGAGCGCCCGCCGGATCGCCTCGACGTCGCGCGCGTTGCTGGCGGAGTCCATATGGTCGAACAACTCCGGGTCGCGCACCCTGCACTCGTTGGCCGCGGCCCGGTTGCTTGCCGCCAGCGCGTCGAACTCCTGCTGGCTACGTGGGTAGGCCGGAACCCGCGTCGTGTGCCAGGTGCACGGGAGGTTCGGCGTGCTCAGGCCGGGCAGGCCGGGACCTCCCCTGATGTCCCAGGTCACGATGTTCATCCGCTGCCGCAGCCCGGCGAACGCCTGGTGACCGTACAGCCGCATCAGCTCGATGCTGTTGCCGATGGGGCCGCCGAAGTTGACCAGCACGGAGCGCGCGGGCGGTGGCGTCGCATCGTCGGGTTTCAGCCGGCCAACCATCAACGTGAGTTTGCGCCCACCGGGCTTGGACCAGTCGAGCGGCACTTCCAGCGGAGCGCACTCCATCTCCACGTTCGGAGGATCGCCTTCCGGACATGGCGCCCAGCGCAGTGACATAGGCCGGCTCACCGATGGCGGCTCCGCGGCGGCGGCTGCGGTGGCAGGGAGCAACACCACAGCCAGCGCGAGCACCAGCATGGCTCTGAGGGGGTTGAAGGTGGTCATGGGACAACCTTCTTGGTGGGGGAGGGGGTTGCGCATCGGAGCAGGGTTTGGGATTGGAAGTCATACCGTGGGCTGAGGAAAGCGCTAGCGATCGCAGGTAGCGTGCTCCTGAAGCCAACGAACGAACGGCCGAAGCTCCTCGAGTGCCTCGAAGACCCGGTCCCGCGCCTCCTCTGTATGCAGCCAGTCGTCGCAGCCGAGGTAGCGGGTCGCGGTCAGCGTACGGTGCCGCAGGAGATCGGCACGCTTGTGATCCCGGTCGTAGTCGCGCGGAACGCGTTTCGTGACCTCGCCGGCGATCTCATATCCCTTGGCCCGCAGGGTTTCCAGGACGTCCACGAGCTCCGCGCCCGCAGGGCTCGCGATCGCCGCGCGTACGACATCGATCCGCTGACTCCTCCGGAAGCCCCGCACCACGAGCCCGTCGAGATCGAACGTCACGACGCACTGGGTGTAGTCGCCCACGAGGAACAGCGCCCGCTGGCGCTGCCACGGCCAGAGCAGTTTGTCGAAGCCCCAGACGAAGAAGTCGTCATACACAGGATCGAGGTCCGCAATGTCCTGCATCAGCGCGATCATCGGCTGCCGGACGAGCTGTTCGCGCTGCTCGCGTAACGCCCGCCGCTCCTCCATGGTGGGATCGCCCTCGAGGCGCAGGAGTACGTCGAACGCCCGCTCCGGCCAGCCCTTGAAGCGTCCCATGGCAGCCGGCCTAGGAGCTCGCCTGCCCGCTGCCGCCAGTGCCGCCAGTGCCGCCGGTAAGGAGGTCGCCAGGCGCCAGATCCTGCTTCGTCAGCCCGCGGAACAGCAGGCCGACGTTCTCACCGGCTCCAGCCTGCTGTGTCGTCTTGCGGAACTGCTCGATGCCGTCCACGACAGCCGACGCCTGCGGACTGCCGGCCCGCGTGACGGAAACCTGCTGGCCGACCTGGACCTGCCCGGACTGGATCCGGCCGGTCGCGACCAGCCCGCGGCCGGTGATCTGGAAGACGTCCTCGACCTGCATACGGAAGTCGCCGGACGTTGCCGGAGCCGGCGCCGGCGCGGCTGCCGCGGGGTCTGCCTGCTGAGCCATCGCCGCGTGGCCCTGGGCCAGCATCTCCTCCGGCGTCGGCGGGTCATTGCGCCTGCGCACCCTGCGGAACCATCCCATGCACCTGATCGTAGAGCGGCCGGCCAGGTCAGCGCGGCAGGCCGGCGCCGGGACACACTCCCCAACCAGGCAGGTCGGGTACGTCGCCGTACCGCGAGGAGTCGTTGGTCGGCCGGTACCCGATGTCGTTCGCGAGATCCCACTGCGCCGGCTGGTTGGCCGACATGCCGTGGCAGACGGTGAACCGCACGTCGGCCTCGAGCGCGCGCTCGACCAGGCGCCGGAGGTCGTCCGGCGCCAGCCAGGCGGGCATCGCCTCCAGCGCTGGCGGCACAGGGTAGACCGCACCGAGGCGGAGCACGACGACCTGGATGCCGTGGCGGTAGGCCGCGACCCGCCCGGCGGCCTCGACGAACGCCTTGGTCGCGCCGTACGGGCAGCAGGGAGCCGGCGGGAGTGCGGGCGAGACGAGCGCGCCGGGGCGTACGTACTGTCCCATCGCGTGGCCGGAGCTCGCCAACACCACCTTGCTTACACCGGCGTCGGCGGCAGCTTCCAGCACGGTGGCGGCGGCGATCACGTTGGGCTCGTAGAGCTCGTCCCAGGTGGCCTCGGGGTTGGCGCTGGCAGCGAGATGGACGACCGCATCCATGCCCTCGACCACGCTCGCGGCGAACGCCGGGTCGGTGAGGTCGCCTGCGTGAGGGCCGCGGAGGTCGGTCTCGCGTACGTCATGGTGCTCGCGCAGGCCGGGGAGCAGCAGCCCGGCAACGCCACCGGCCGCGCCGGTGATCAGTACCCGCATGTCGTACGAATCTATGGCCTCGGAGTCGCGGCCGCTCGGGAGGGCATGGGGTGCCTCTCGCCTGGCCTCGCCGCGCCGATATCGTCAACGGGTCCTCGATCCATGTCGCTCGTTCCATCGGTTGCGTGATGCCGCTGCAGACCCAGACGCCCCTCTATCGCCGGCTGCGCACGCTGGCGCTACTCGAGTACGCCAACATCCCTTTGCAGGCGTGGATCTGGTTCTCCCAGATCGGCCTGCCCCTGAGCGGCCCGAACGCGGCGGGCTTCTTCGCGTTCGCCATCGTGCTGCTGCAGGCCGGGGCGTACTGGGTGGTGAAGCTGCGCCAGCTGCAGGCAGGCCTGGCAGCGCCGGAGGGGATGGAGCTGTTCGCGAAGCTTCGCCTCGCGAACCTGCCGCTCCTGGCACTGGTGGGCGTGTACGTCTGCCGCGCGGTCTCCATAGTGCCGTCGCGCGGCACGATCCCCGGCTTCATCTTCTTCGTGGTCGCAGTGCTGGAGTACGTCAACTACTTCCACATCCAGCTCATGCACGACACTGCCGGAGACCTGAACCGGCTCCGCCGTACCGGCCTCCGCAAGTCCCACCTCGCCCGCGACCTGTCCCGCCACACCGCCCAAGCTGGTTCCTGACCTCCTGCGGGCTACTCGCCCGACCGTCGGTGTCCCAGGCCTCGCCTGGCCGGCCTCCGTGACGTGTTGTGCGTGCGCTTTGCCTGTCGACTGACCTAGGAGATGGACAACACAAGCAGCAACTCCGAGGCAGACTGACGCGCGGGAGGGAACGTCCTTGGACGGCCAGGAGGCGGTGTCGTGGAGCCTGCTAGAGGATCGCGAGCTGGCTGAGCTCGAGGACGCCCAGGGGATGACCTTGGAAGATCCTGGCGAGATACGGGTTGGCCATCGTGCGGGCCTGGATCGCCAGCGGCGAGATGTTCCGTCAATGCAGGCGTCGTTCTCGAGATGTCGGTGACCGACCGGCCGGAATGTCGCAGGACGACATGGAGAGCCTCTCGAACGAGGTGGTGAGCCGGGCCTTGCTCGACGAACCGAGGCCTTCCGATGGTCGAAGACACTGCTGCACGATCCGGCCGAAGCGCCGCTGCTGGAGGAGTACGCCGATCCGACGAATGAGGCGGAGACCGTAGCCATTCAGTTGGATGCGTCGTCGGCGTTGGCGAAGATCGAGGACCCGCGGCAGCGACAGCTTCTGGCCTTGCGTTCAGCAGGCTTCAGTTGGGCCGAGATTGCGGAACGGGCCAACTTCCCCACGGCAGCTGCGGCCCGGGCCTTCTACGACCGCCTGCAGGAGAAGCTGCGATGAGGTCAGGCATCGTTCCGGTGTTGGAAGGACACCGTTCATCCTCTGGGCGGTCGACATCCTGCGATCCGAGCGCGAGAGGCCGCAGCCGGAACGGATCCTCACGTTGACCTTGACCGACCTCGATGATCGGCTTGCGGATCGTCCGGGCCGTCGGGCCATTCTGGAGGTGGTCGAGCAAAGGCTCTGGCTCGCACCTGTCTGGCGAAGCGGCGTCCGGCCGCAAGGTGAGCCGTCCGGCTTGACGGAGGGACTGGAGCTCCAGTTCGAGGCGGTGCGCCCTGGAAGCTACACCAGTAAGACGGTCATCAAGAACGTCGACGACACCATGCCGATGGCAATCATCGAGGCGAGTCTGGTCAGAGCAGTGGAGCTGGCGACGTTGATCAAACGGTCGTCGATAGGCGCGAGTGTGGACGACACGTTCGTGCGTCGGGTCGATTGGCAGGATGCCGATGACGTCGGATGGCGCGTCAGGGGCCGCGAGCGGCCTGCCGCCATGACCAGCACTGCCGAGTTGGTCGAAGCGGTAGCTGAGGGCGATCGTGCTGCGTTCGCGGAGTTGTATCGCGAGTTCGTGAGTGTAGTGCGGTTGGCGGTGTGGGATCAGCTGCGGGACGCGGATCAGGTGGCTGCTGTGGTGCAGGAGACGTTCGCGCGGGCGCTGCGGGCGCTGCCCAAACTGCGTGATCCGAACAGGTTCAGGCAATGGTTGCTGGCGATCGCCCGCCACACCGCGGTGGATGCGCGGCGGGACCAGTCGCGGCTGGTGCCGGCGGACCCGGACGATGCGGAGCCACTCAGCTGGTCGGAGGACTCAGCCGAGCTGGCCGCGCTACGTGATGTCGCGGCCATGGTCGAGGGCATGGTAGGCGGACTGTCGCGCCAGGACGCCGTGGCGTTGCGGCTGGTCACGTTGGGCTTCGATGTGTCGGACGTCGCCAGGGCACTGGGGGTGGGGAACGAGGCGGCCAGGGTCCTGCTGCACCGCGCGCGGTCTCGGCTGCGTTCGGCCTTGGTGCTGCAGTTGCTGTCCAGCGGACCTACCACCGCCTGCTCCCAGCTGACCGAGATCCTGGATCACCAGGGCATTGCTGCCGCCGGCCGGCACGCCGAGACCTGCGAGACCTGCTCGACCGCGGCCCGCAAGATCGTCTACGGAGAGGGACCGCGGTGAGGGCTATCGTGCGCGGCGTCTGGGGGAGCGGTGAACGAGGTCTGCGGCGGCGGTGGGCCAATCGGGGAGGTCGAACCTGAAGCCGGAGTCGAGGAGGCGGGTGGGGACGACGCGGCGGGACTTGAGGAGGAGTTCGGTGTCGGTGCGGAGGGCCCAGGCACCGAGCTCGGCCATCCAGGCCGTCGCGGGGAGGCCGAGGCGGGTGCCCCAGGCGCGGCGGAGGTCGCGCATGAAGTCGCGGTGGGGGAGGGGGCCCGGCGAGGAGAGGTTGATGGGGCCGGTCAGGTCGTCGCGGGTGAGGAGGTGGTCGACCGCGCGGACGAAGTCGCGGTCGTGGATCCACGAGACGTACTGCCGGCCGCCGGCGACGGCGCCGCCCAGCTGCCGGCGGACCATGCCGAGCAGAACGTCGAACACGCCGCCGCGGTCGGGGCTCATGACCATGGCGGCGCGGAGGGCGACCTGGCGGGTGTGAGGCGTGCCGGACTCGGACTGGGTGCGTTCCCAGGCCTTGGCGATCTCGACGCTGAACGCCCAGTAGTCCGGTACGCCGGCCTCCGTGCCGCCGATGACGCCGGTGGCCTCGTCGTTGGGCGCGTCGTACCGGTGGGCGTAGATCGTGGCGGTGCTCATCTGCAGCCACACCCGCGGCGGGCGAGCCGCACCCGCGATCGCCTCGCCGACGACACGCGTCGAGTCGACCCGCGACGACATCATCTGGTCGAGGTTGGCCCGGGTGTAACGGCAGCTGACGCTACGTCCGGCCAGGTTGACCACGACATCAGCGCCGTCGATCTCGTCGGACCAGGTGCCGAGCGTACGACCGTCCCACCGAACGAGGCGCGCGCCAGGCGGCAGCGCGGCCGCCCGGCGGCTGAGGACCACCACCTCATGACCGCGTTCGGCGAACGACCGGCCCAAGATGCCCCCGACTTGCCCTGTACCCCCAGGCAGCACAACCTTCATGACGATCCAGTGTCGAGGATGCGCTCGTACCTCAGGACCGCGGGCCTCAAGGAACGATCGAGGAGGGAACTGGGCCGCGACGCTACGCGTCAGACCCAACCAGATTCCCGATGCCGGCATCTCGGCGTGCAAGCTGACGTTGAGGGCGGGTATTTCGAAACTCGTGAGTACGTCAACGCCGTTAGGCGGAAAACGATGGGACGATAGGCCCTGTCCTTTTAGGGACTTTAGTCTGTGGGTTGTACAGCCAAATGGGCGGTCTTTATCCGCGGCGCAAGCCGGCCGGACGCCGATTCGTCGCACGCTTTACGTGCAGTAGAATGTGTCTACCCAGGTCAGGCGCACGCGCGCCGGATCCGGCAACCAGGAGCCTCCAAAACCTGGAGAAAAGTTCCGACAACCGGATGGTCGTCCCAGTGCTCATGTGAGTTGGGATGGGCGAGCCTGGCAATCTCCGGGCAAGTAATTCCGGACCGGAGATTCACCTGCAAAAAATCGGTGTTTGCGCGTGCGATGCGAAATACTGCGCAAAGAACTGGTGCCAACGGCCATGGCGACGTACTTGGGGAGTGCGGCGCCACAGGTCGCAGGTAGGGGTTGGGCAGTTCAAAAAAGAAGACAGTAGGGGCGGGACAAAGATGTTGGGCGAAGTCAGAACCGATCGTGCGCGGCTCGGTACGGAAATTGATGGGGAGTCATTCCTTCAATGGGCCGCGGAGACGATCCAACCCAAGGCAAAGGAGATCGGTCCGGTTGAACCTACCGGGCCGGCCGAGGAGCAGGGCCAGCGCCAACAGCTCGAGCTTCCCGAGCAGGCGTCACAGCCGCCGAGCCGGATCGCTTTGTTGGTGGAGGCGAGCCGGGCTGGGGACCAGACGGCGTTCGGGCAGCTGTACAAGGAATTCGTCGGCCTCGTACTGAAGGCGGTACGAGACCACCTGAGGGATCCCGATCTCGTGGCGGACGCGGTACAGGAAGCGTTCGCGCGCGCACTGCAGTCGCTGAACAAGCTGCGGGATCCGGACCGGTTCAAGCAGTGGTTGCTCGCCATCGCGCGGCACACCGCTGTCGACATTCGGCGGGATCAGTCGCGGTACGTCTACTCCGAGCCGGAGGAAGACACACCGGCGAACCCGGCGGACGACCCGGCCGACGTGACGGCTCTCCGGGAGATCTCCGGACTCGTCAACGGCGTGGTCGGCGGCCTCGGCCGGCGGGATGCCGTCGCGCTGCGGCTGGTGGCGCTCGGGTTCGACGTCGCGGACGTGGCGGCGGCGCTCGGGGTCAGCCATGGTGCGGCCAAGGTCGTTCTCTACCGTGCCAGGCGGCGGCTGCGCGCGCAGCTCGTACTCCAGCTGCTCGCTGCCGGCACCGGCGCGGCGTGCCAGGAACTGTCCGACATCGTCGACGCGGACGGCGTCGCGGCGGCGGGCAAGCACGCGGAGGCCTGTGAGGTCTGCTGCACGTTCGCACGCAAGGCGATTTACGGCGGCTGACGCCAGCACACAAACGCGCTCAGACGACAGAGAAGCAGACGGCTCGCCACACATGTGCGGGCCGTCTGCCATGCCCGACCGACCATCGACGCTCCAGGCAGACAACGCAGAAGCCCTGCCAGGCTTGGCGAAACCCTGCTCAGCGGCCGGTCGATTGACGTTCTGACGACACCGTGCCGCCGCCCGCCCACCAACCCCTGCGGCTACTCTCCTGCAGCGTTCTGGGGTATTTGCCCCAAAGACAACGAAGGAGAGAAATAGATGCGTAAGTACGCACTCGCCGCCGCAGGCTTCTTCGCACTCGCGACGGTCTTCGGTGGAGTGCTGGTCCCAGCCGCGCAGGCCGACACTGGCGCCTGCACGTCCTACCTCGAGGACGCCGGCGAGGACACGTCGGTCCGCGTGCAGGTGTGCGCGGAGACCGAGACCGCGGGCGACGCAGTCTCGCAGGAGTACGCGATGACGATCTGCCTGCCGCTGATGAGCATGACCGGCCTGCCGGAGGAGCACACCCTCGCGGCGTGCGCACTGGCCATCGAGCCGTAGGCCGGGAGAAAAGACGGACGCTGCGCTGTCGGGATCTCCCCGTACGATCCCGGCACCGCAGCGCCCATCTCCGAGCGCCGGGCACAAGCCCCCACAGAGCCCGGCGTCGAAGCCTTACCGAGGAGGTGCCGGCCTCCCGCGGTCCTTGTCGAGCCGGCGATCCTCGATCGCGGTCGCCAGCACCGCAAGTGTGATGACACTGAGGACGACCAGGCCGAAGACGATCAGCATCGCGGGCCACACCTCGTCCATCAGACGACCGCCGTGCTCGACGAGCAGCCAGATCGCGCCACCCCAGACAGCGGTCAGAATGACCGTTGCGATCACCTCGCCGGAGATCAGCAGGAAAACCCCGGCGATGATCACGATGATGACGCCCCAAACCCAGAGGTCCATCGCGCACCCGCTTTCGCCGTTTCATCCAGTACAACACGGCAGAGCCGGCCGACGCGACTGTCGAAATACTCATCCGCGACCTGAGTACGCGGCGCCAACCAGCAGATCGAGGTAGACGAGGTTCACCGCGACGTGGACCACGATCACAGCCCAGAGGTTGCGGTACCGCGACCAGAGGTAGCCCTGCATCAGCCCGAACACGCCCTGGAACGCGACGATGCTCGCCAGCCCGAGCCCAAGCCCCAACGTGCCCAGCCGGTCCAGGTGCATGAACGCGAACACGAGCGAGCTCACCAGGATGGCCGGCCACCGGCCGTACAGACTCTCGAGCCTGGTCTGCAGCCAGCCGCGGTAGAAGAACTCCTCGAGCACACTGGCCGTCAGCAACGTGAGCGACGACGCGACCGCCAGCGTGATCGGGTCGGGCAGCTCCTGGGTGACCGGTCGCGCGAACGGCCAGACCTCCGAGAGCACGAACCACACCAGCACGGCGGGCACGGGCGCGAGCCAGACCACCGGCCGTGGAATCGCCCGGGCGACCGCGCCGCCACCGAGCCGGCGGCCCAGCCGGATGACGACCAGCGCGGCGAGCAGCAGCATCAGCACCTTCAGCACGAGGTACCAGGCAGTCTTCGACAGCCCGAGAATCGTGAACGGGAACGCCACGGCCAGCGCCAGCAGCACCAACGCCTCCCAGCGCAGCCGCGACCGGGGGACGTCCGCCAGCGGTTCGGAAACCTCGGTACGTGGCGGGATCAGCCGCGTGAGCAGCATGGCTGCCAGCGCTGGTACGGCCGTCGCCCACAGCGACGACTTCGTGGCACCCGGGTCGGCGGACGTCATGATCGACGTGTTGCCGCTGAGGATCAACCATGAGTACACGAGTCCGAAGACCGCGACTCCGGCGGCGACCACCACACGTCGTCCATTCATACCCAGATCCTCCGGGATCCACGCTGCCCTGACGATCGATCGAACGTAGGACCCGCCCTCGTTCGTCCGGAGGACACCGCCGCTGACAACAGCCGGTTGCCTGGAGTTTCGCAATCGGCCGACACGGAGATTCGGGCGGAGTAAGGTCTGCACTCAGTTTCGCCAGTTGATCCGGAATGCCTGTGGGGGGCTCAGTGAAACGCCGCAGCCAAGGGCTCGCGTTCGCTCTCGTCGTCGTTGTCTCCGCTCTGCTCGCCGTCGTGCAGGCGCCGGCCCAGGCCGTGCAGAGCCGGCACGACAGGATCGTCAGCGCCGTTCCGTCGGCCAGCACACCGCACGTTCTCGACGGCCGCGTGCTCGCCGTCGTCGAGGCCGGTGATCTGATGGTGCTCGGCGGCCGGTTCAGCCAGGTGAGCTCGCCGGACGGGCAGACCACCTACAACCGCGACAATCTGGTCGCTTTCGACAAGCACACGGGCCAGGTGAGTACGGCGTTCGCGCCGCACACCGACGGCGACGTGGAGGCGCTCGTCGTCTCGGCCGACGGCAACTCGGTCTACGTCGGCGGGCGGTTCGACACGATCGACGGTCAGGGCCCGAGAACCCTTGCCAGGTTGAGTCTTTCCGACGGCACACCGGTGCCGGGCTTCACCGCGCCGAGCCTGAACGGCCGGATCAACGACCTGAAGCTGTCGGACGGGCGGCTCTGGATCGCCGGCAACTTCGGGTACGTCGCCGACCGCCTCCAGCCCGCGCTCGCCACGCTGAACGCGGCGACCGGCGCGTTCGACTCGTTCACCCGCGTCCAGTTCGCGGAGCCGCGAGAGGAGGGCCAGGGCCTGCAGGTACTCAAGTTCGACATCACGCCGGACGGAGACCGGCTGGTCGCGATCGGCAACTTCACCACGATCGACGGCCAGAGCCGTTACCAGGCAGGCGTGCTCGACCTCAGCGGCCCGAGCGCGACGGTCGCCGACTGGCAGACGCAGTTCTTCACCACCGCGTGCTCGGGGGCGTTCGACTCCTACATGCGCGACGTCGACTTCAGTCCGGACGGCGCCTACTTCGTGATCGTGACGACGGGCTCGTACGGCGGCGGACCGCCAGGCGCGTGCGACACCTCGAGCCGGTTCGAGACCTCCGCCACGGGACAGGCGATCCAGCCGACCTGGGTCGAGTACACCGGCGGCGACACCACGCTGTCCGTCGCCGTGACGGGTGCGGCGGTCTACACCGGCGGGCACTTCCGCTGGCAGAACAACCCGTACGCCGGCGACCAGGCCGGCCGCGGCGCGGTCGACCGGCCCGGCCTGGCGAGCCTCGATCCGGTCAACGGCGTCCCGTACACCTGGAATCCCACGCGTACGTTGGGCGTCGGCGTCTTCGACATCCTCGCGACCGACGAGGGCATCTGGGTCGCGTCCGACACCGACCGGATCGGTGACTGGCTCTATCGCGGCCGGATCGCGTTCTTCCCGCTCACGGGCGGCACCGAAGTCGCCGCGCCCTATCCCGGCGAGTTGCCCGGCACGCTCTACACCGCGCCGGCGGGCACGACGAGCGTCCTGCGGCAACGGAGCTTCGACGGAACGACGCTCGGCGAGCCGAGCGACGCCGGCACCGGCGGGATCGCCTGGCAGAACACCCGCGGCGCGTTCATGCTGAACGGCACGCTCTACACCGGCCAGTCCGACGGTGCGTTCGTCCGCCGTACGTACGACGGCACGCAGTTCGGCACAGCGGTGACGATCAACGTGGCCGACCAACTGGTCGCCGACACCATCTGGCACAGCCACATCCAGACGGCCAACGGCATGTTCTACAGCAACGGCCGGATCTACTACGCGCGGACGAGCACCAACCAGTTGCTGTACCGAAACTTCAACGTGCAAAGCGATGTCGTCGATCCGCGCGCGGTGGTGGCCGACACCGGGACCGCCGGCATCGACTGGCGGCAGGCGCGCGGCATGGTGCTGGCCGGCGACACGTTGTACTTCGGCTACAGCGGATTCCCGGCGGGCCTGCGCAAGGTGCACTTCGCCGACGGGCAGGTGACCGGACCCGTCGAGATCGTCAGCACGGAAGGCGACTGGAACAACCGCTCAATGTTCCTCTACGCCGGCGTGCCGAACCAGCCGCCGGTCGCGACGTTCACCGTCGCGTGCGAGGACCTCACCTGCTCGGTCGACGGCAGTGGTTCGTCCGACCCGGACGGCAGTATCGCCGGCTATGAATGGACCTTCGGCGACGGCGGTACGGCAACCGGGGCGACCGCCTCGCACACCTACGATGCCGAAGGAAACTACGACATCACGCTCACCGTCACCGACAACAGCGGCCGCGCCACCCAGGACGTCGAACCGGTCGAGGTGGCCGCGCCGCTCCAGGGTGTGACGTTCGTCGGCGCGGCGGCGACCAACGCCAACGCACAGAGCTTCCAGGCCAAGGTGCCCGACGTGGTGCAGGCCGGCGACCGGATGCTGTTGTTCCTCACGTTGAACGCGACCGACCGGACCATCACACCGCCGGCCGGCTGGACGTTGCTCGGCGCAGAGCCGACCAGCTCGGCGACGACGAGCGTGTGGCAGAAGCAGGCCACAGCCTCCGACGCGGGCAGCCAGGTCGGCGTCGGGGTGTCGGCGTTCACCAAGGGCGCGCTGACGGTCGTGGCCTATCGCGGTCCGAACCTCGTCGTCCGGGCCTGGGACAGTGCGCCGGAGGCGACGGCGAGAACCACGCACACCACGCCGGCGCTGGCCGGAGTCAGCGGTGCGAGGCTGGTCAGCTACTGGGGTGAGAAGTCGTCCGGAACCACCAGCTGGACCATGCCGGCCGGAAACACCAAGCAGAGCGAGACGTTCGGCGAAGGCGGCGGCCGGATCGCTTCGCTGCTGGCGGAATCGGACGCGCTGGCAGGCACCGGCACGGTCGGCGGCCTGGCGGCGACGACCAACTACGCCAGCGCGCAGGCGTCGATGTGGTCGATCCTCGTGGGGCCCGCCCAGTGAGCGACTCGAAGACCGATCCGGTGACAGGCCCGGCGACTGTGCCGGCGAAGCTGCTCGCGCTGGTCCACCGCAGGCCGTTCGTGGCGGGCGGGATCGCGGCGGTTGTCGTCGTGGCGATCGTCCTCGCGGTGCTGGCGTTCCGCCCGGATCCAGACGATGGCACCGGGCCGACCGCCGCACAGGAAACGCGGGCAGCGCCGAAGTCCGCCCGGCCGGGCCAGGCCGAGCAGCAAGGTCCCACTCCGGAGCCGACGACCTCGGCGACGCCCGCCGATGCCGCCGAGCTCGCGCCACCCGCGGAGTACTCCGACCGGCCACGTGGCAACGATTCCACGGCCGAGGCCCGCCTCGTCGGCGTCGACGCGGGCAAGGGCAGGGGCTCGGAGACCGTCACGTTCTCCTTCGACGGCAAGGGAAAGCTGCCGAAATACCACGTCGAGTACACCGATGTCGTCCGCCTCTATCCCGACGAGGAGCCGATCCCGGTCAACGGCAACGCCTACCTCGTCGTGTCGTTCGAGCTGACCGATCCCAACCAGGCCGGCAAGCTGTCGTTCCCGCCGAGCATCCAGGCCGGGCAGCCGCAGATCCAGGAAGTCCTGCTGTACGACAACCTCGCGCGCAGCCTGAAGTTCGCGATCGGGCTGGAGCGCAAGACCCGCTTTCGCGTACTGACGCCGAAGGATCCCAGCCGGCTCGTGGTCGAGATCCAACGGTAGGCCCAGGGAGACCAGAACCTCGTAGAGTGGCCGGATGGCTGACCTCTATATCGACGTGTTCGCGAGGACGGTGGCGAGCGCGTGCCCGGCGGTTTCGAGGGCGTCGGGAGCCTGGCGGGCGGCGATGCCGGCGCCGGACGCGAAGGACTCAAGGTTGCCTTCGGCCGGGTCGTGGTCGGGGAATCGGCAGCTCCCCAAGGGCGATCGCCTCGCCGCGGGCGCCGCGGACGAGCCGGCCGTCGGCGATGAGCGTGGACGAGAGGCCGATGCCGATCGACACGTAGAACAGGCCGGACGTTTCGGCGCCCGCGCCGAGCTTCCACTCCGCGAGCGCGCCGCATCGAACGTCGGACTCGACGATGGTTGGGCCCGGGCCGAGCAGCTCGGCGGGCTGCCGGCTCCGGGCCAGTACCTCGCGCGAGGTCAGCCGGCCCGAAGCGTCCACGTACTCAGGGAATCCGGCGCCGGCCGCGGCGATCCGCCAGCCGCGCTCGGCCGCCTCGGCCCGCAGGTGTGCGGCGAGTGCGAGCGTGCCGGCCAGCTCCGGATCGCCGAGGCCGACGTCGGAACGAGGGGTGGGTCGCTCGGCCTGGAAGCGGATCCGCCCGTTCGGGTCGAGCAGTCCGCCGGCGAGCTTGGTGCCGCCGATGTCCAGGCCGAGCACGACGTCGTTGGTTTGTCCGGTCATTTCCAGTCGGGCCGCTGCCAGTAGTAGTCGTGCGGTGTCTCCAGCTGACGCGGCGGGGCGGCGAACCCCATGATGTACGCGCGTCGCGGGCCGTCCGAGCGGTTCGGACCGGCGTAGTGCACCGTACGGCAGTGGTGGATGGTGCAGCCACCCGCCGGCAGCGGACACGCGACAGCCAGGCTTTCGTCGACGGCCTCGTCGGCCTCGAGCGCGTGCGCCTCCAGGTCGACGATGTGGTGCGATACAACGCCGGCGTGGTGGCTGCCGGGCAGGAAGTGCATGCAGCCGTTCTCCACAGTGGCTTCCTGCAACGGCATCCAGACGCTCAGCGAGGAGTGTTCGTACACGGGGTTCCAGTAGGCCTCGTCCTGGTGCCATGGTGTCGGCGCGCCCAGGCCTGGAGGTTTCAGGATGGCGTGGTCGCCGCCGCGTTTGGTCTCGTCGCCCAGGAGCTGCTTGGCGATCGACAGGGCGTTGGCGCGGGCCTGCGTCTCGACGAGCTCGGGTGCGTACTTCTCCGGGCTGAGGATCTGTGGCAGCGTT
The DNA here is from genome assembly GCF_054779015.1 of Flindersiella endophytica. Lineage (NCBI taxonomy): Bacteria > Bacillati > Actinomycetota > Actinomycetes > Propionibacteriales > Nocardioidaceae > Flindersiella > Flindersiella endophytica. The sequence goes on along the minus strand of NZ_BAAGYY010000024.1, from coordinate 808,189 downwards.
TCCACACCGTCCTCGTTGACCTTGGTCAACTCCAGGTGGTCGCCGTCGGCGAAAGCCGCGCTGCCGCGGGCGAACAGCTTGTCGTAGACCTTGCGGAGGAACTCGATCTCGTCCGGAGTGGTCAGGTCCTCGATTCGCAGGAAGCCGTCGCGATGGAACGCCGCGACCTGCTCCTCGGAAAGTTCGTACGTCATGGGTTCGACCGTAGGCCCGAGACGGTGGAGAGACTTGCCTGTCAGGGCCGCTCAGTTGTCCGGAAGGCGCGTGCATGGTCGCGGACGGTGCGCGCGCTGATGCCGAAGTGGGTGCGGAACGTCCGCGAGAAGTGTGCGGGCTCCTGGAAGCCTGTGGAGTAGGCGATCTGGGTGATCGGCAGGTCCGTGGCGATGAGTTGCTCGCGGGCGCGTTCGAGGCGGTAGCGGCGGAGATACGCCATCGGCGTGACGCCCAGGGCCTCGCGGAAGCAGTGGGCCAGGCGCTTGGGCGAGAGGTGGACGGCCCTTGCGAGGGTGGTGAGGTCGAGGCGTTCGGGGTAGTGGTCGCCGATGAACTCCAGGGTGGCTTGGACTTCGGCGCGCAGGGTGAGGCCCGGGATCGTTGGCGGCAGGTCGGTGCCGGTCAGCTCGATGACGTCGGCGAGGGCCAGCTCGGCGTAGGCGCGGGCGCGGAAGACCCGGTCCGGGCCGTCTCCCGCCGCCGACCGGACGACCTCGGCGATCAGGTGACGGAGGTGGTCGGGCGGTTCTTGCAGGAGGAGGGGGAGCTGGAGCTGGGCAACCAGGTCGACCGCCTCGAAGAGGAGCAGGTTGCAGCCGAAGCCTTTCAGGGAGAGGGGCTCGGTGGCGTGGTTGGCTGACGCGCGCGAACGGCCGGGTGGGAGGATCGCGACCTCTCCGGGGCGGGCGGTCGCGGTCTCGTCGCCGATGGCGATCGTGCACTCGCCCTCGAGGATCAGCCAGAGCTCGCACCATGGCTGGACGTCGAGGTCCAGGCGCCAGCCGGGCTTGACGGTGACGTCGTAGGCCTGGTGCAGGCGGAAGGCCGCGTTCTCCCAGAAGCCCTCCAGGTCGACGTGGTCCTGGCGGATCCAGTCGGTGGCTGAGGGGAGCTTGGTTGCGGTCATTCGTTCAGCGTCTCACCCTTTGTGGGTTTGGTTGGTGCTGGTGGGCTGGTGCTGGTGGGTGGGTGGTGGCGGGGGCCAGTGGATTGGTGGCGGCGGCGGAGCTTGTTTCGGCGGCCCCTCCAAAGTCAAGACGCTGTCTCACGGCGGCGAGCGCATCCTCATTTGGCTTGCTCGGCCTTGCTGGGGTTCCTGTGCCGCCGTGAGACAGCATCTTGACTTCGGAGCCTCTGCCGCCAAATCGAGAAGCCCTTGGCGGTCAAGCAAGCTTGACCGCCACTAACCCGCCGCCGCCACCAATCCACCGGCGGGCGGCCGGCTCTCGATCCGACGGCTGCCGTCGCCTAGCCATCCGCAGTCGATCGGTGGGCGGGCCGGCTCCCGATCCAAGCCCGCCGCAGGTGATTCGCACGTGATTGGCGTGGCCCGCCGGGAATCTTGGGGGTGGCGCGATACGTGCGCTATCGCCCGTAGTTGCCGGACTTTGGCGAGGGGTCAGACGTCTCGTCGAAGTCTGACGAATTTTCCTGGCCGAAGCAGAGGACGAACGGGCAAATCCGCGCTACGGTTTCAGGTGTAGGGCGGCGGCTTCCCCCGTGGCTGCCGCCCTCACCATATCTTTCGGCCGCTCGTCTGGGCGGCCCTCGTCCGCGCTTGGCCTGGTTCGCCAACTCTGCAGCGCGCGTGCTTGTCCACCCGCTAGGCTCTCGTCGTTTTGTGCGGGAGTGACTTCCGTATTGTCCAGGGCCGGATCGTTGCCCTGGGCCGGCATGACCGTCGCGCGGGGAGGCGCGGCGTTTGGGGTGGGGAGAGTCAGGGTGTCATACGTTCGTGCCGTCGTCGACGGTGTGCCGGTGTTGTGGGCCAGGAGCGACGGGCCGCTGCGGGCCGGGTTCCGACCGGGGTCGATGGGCATCGACCTCGGCATCGCAACCTCGGGTTCCCGCCCCAGCAGACTTCGCAAGAACGACCACATGACGACCTACCTCCACCCCGGGAGTCGCGCGGTCCGGGGTAGTCCACGCCCTGCACCTGGCTCGCCGAGTCCGTCGGCGCCGGCACGAAGCCGCCGCGCCCGACGCCCGAGCCTTCGGGCACCATGACCAGCGCCGTGCTCATCGCCTGCTTCGCGACAACGTTCAGATCGTCCGGGGTCACCTTCCGCAACTCGGCCAGCACCTGCTCCGGAGTCCTGGGCTCCGCGCCGACCAGCAGGTTGTGTGCCGCGTCCGCCACCATCCTGCCCGCGACCTCCGGCTGCGCCAGCACAACGTGTTCGCGCTGGCGTTCGCGCTCGCGCGGGAGAACGAGCTGGCGGCCGAGCAGCTCCGGATCATCGGCGGGAAGGTCACAGAGGACCCGTGGGTCTACATCGACGACGGCGGGACCGGGGATCCCAGCGTGGGCTTCTGCAAGATCCTGGCGATCGTGCAGCGTGCCGTCAGTCGCTGATCGACTGGACGCGGACGGTGGTGTGGTTGCCGTCGGGCAGGTCGTAGGTGAGCTCCTGGCCTTCGCCGGCCTCCGCCAACTGCTCGGCAAGCGGGTGGTCGGGTGCGAGCCGTTCGATGCCTGGATCCGTGTCGACGGTGCTGAGGACGACCCTCGCGGTCTCGCCGGTGGAGAGGTCGAGGTAGGTGAACACCGCTCCTGGCCAGGCACGGCCCGGCAGCCGATCGGCCTCGACCGGTTGGCAGCGTTCGAGCCAGGCGTCCAGTTGGACGAGGCGGTCGCGTAGGCGTTCGTGCTCGGCCGGTGTGCCGGTGCCGGCCGGCAGCTTGCGGATCGCGGCCGCCTCGGCGGCGAGCCGGCGTTGGGATGCCGCTCCGACCTCGATCACCGCGGCCGGCGTTGGCCCGGCGGTGGTCATGAGGGCGCCGGCGACCGGCTGTTCGAGGTGGATCGCGCTGTCGGTGGCCTGCAGGCCGGGCTGGATGCCGAGCCTGTCGAGTGCCGACCACACCGGCTCGAGCGCGGCCACGGGGTCGCGGGCGAACCGGCTCGCGGCAACGCGTTCGAACCGCCAGCCCATGCGTTCGAGCTCCAGCTGGTGCAGCGGATCATCGGGTACGGGCATCGGCAGCTCCGCCGGGTCGCCGTCGCACTCGATCGCGAGCCGGCTGGTGCCGCCGTAGACCACGAGGTCGATGGAGTAGCGGCCGGAGACGTACTGCGGGCGTACGTGATAGCCGCGCTCGTCCAGCGCGAGGTAGACCCGCTGCTCGAACAGCGTGTCGAACGACTCGTGCCGCAGGTCGGCGAGCACCTCACCGAGCGCGGCGCCGGAGCGCTGCTCACGCGGCCGGCGCAGCGCCGTGAGGTAGTCGGCACGCAGGTCCTGCTTCGGCAGCTGCTCCGCCCGCACGCTGTAGAACACCCATACCTGGTCCTGCGCCCGGCTCGCGGCGACGTTCAGCCGCTGCTTGTCGGCCTTCTTCGACAGCGTGCCGAGCCGGCGCGGGCCGCTGTCGCCCTGGGTGGCGGCGACCATCGACAGGAACACGACGTTGCGCTCGTCGCCCTGGAAACCCTCGGGCTTGTCGACCCGCAGCGCGCGGCGCTCCATCTCGGCCGGGCCGAGCCGCTCGACCAGCAGGCTGGAGATCAGACGCGCCTGCTCCGTGCCGAGCAGCGTGATCACGCCCATCGACTTGCCGGAGTAGGCGGGATCGGCGCAGCACTTGCCGATCGTCTCGACGATCTCCTCGGCCTCGGCGCGGTTGGTGGTGCGCTGGCCGGTGCCCTGCGTGCGGGCGCCGTCGAGGAACGTGGTGCGGATCGGCGGCAGGCGGTCGAGGCCGAACTGGCGTACGGGCAGCAGGTCGTCGCGGTAGCAGAGCCCGTTGGAGAAGTCGATGATCTCCGGCATGCAGCGGAAGTGTTCCTTCAGCATGACCGGGCTCGGCGCCATCGTCTTGGCGTGGTCGAGCAGGCTGCCGTAGGGGTCGAACAGCTCGCGGGACGGGAAGTCGGGCAGCAGCTCGGCCCGCAGCCGGAAGATGCGCTCGAAGTCGATGCCGACGCTCTCGGGGCTGATCTGCTCGTCGTCGCCGACCACGAGGACCTTCTTGCCGAGCCAGAACAGCAGCAGGGCCTCGTGTCCGGACTGGCTGGCCTCGTCGACGATCACGACGTCGAACAGGTTGGGCCGCTCGAACGGCACGCTGGCGACGACCGAGCGCATCGGCATGATCCAGGCCGGGATGGCCGAGTGGGCTCGGGAGAGGGCGGCACGGGCGTCGGCGTGGTATTTCGGGGCGTACTTTCCGGTGCCCTTGCCGGCCTTCTTCAGCGTGGCGGCGTAGACCCGGAGGTTGCGGGCTTCCTCGGCCGTCATGCGGCTGCGGCAGAACCGCCAGGAACGGTTGACGGCCATCGCCTCGGTCAAGCGGCGCTTGCGATCCTCGGCGCTGCGCAGCTGGTCGGCGAGCAGCTGCCGGCGGACGGGATCGAGCTGCTCGCGTAGCCAGCGGTCCTGGGCCGACCAGGCGTAGGCCGCCTCGATGTCGGCGAACCGGCTGTCCCACAAAGGGGAACCGGGATCGACCGCGAGCTGGGTGGCGACTGTGGGGGAGCTGCGGGCGAGGCGGTCGAGCAGCCGCTCGGCTTCCTGTACCTGCGCGGCCGCGGTCCAGGCGGCCTCGAACTCTCTCCATGCGGCGGCATAGCCGTCGACATCCCACTCCTCGACTGCCCGGGTGGCGGCCTCGATGGCGGGGTGCGGGTGCTCGCCGCGGCCGGCACGGCGCAGCTGCTTCAGCACGGGCTCGCGGCGGTGGGTGAACTCGGCGAGCTGGGCCTGCAGGTCTTCGCGGAACAGCGCTGCGTGCAGCGACTCGATCCAGGTGAGGTCGTGCCAGCGACCGGCGGCCAGGCCGGTGCGGACGCCGACCGCGCGGGCGGTTTCGTACGCCGGACGGAGCTTGAGCGCGCGCTCGAGCGCGGCGAGTTGCTCCTCGAGCTTGGCGGTGCGCATGCGGAGGCTGCCGGCGGTTTCGCCCTGCCCCCACTCGGACTCGAGGTCGCGCAGGCGGGCGGCGGCGGAGCAGGCGGTCGCCGCGGTGAGCGCGCGCTGCTCGGTGTCGCAGGCGAGGCCGTCGACGCGAACGTTGGCGAGGACGGCATCGGCTTCGCGCGCGAGCTTGGTGGGGCGGCCCAGCCTCTGCAGGGGTTTGCCCTTGGCGAGGTTGTCGGCCAGCAGGCGGAGCTGGGTCTCGGCCTGCCGGGGATCCAGTGCCTCCAGGCCGGTGATCCGGGCCGGGCCGAGGCGTACGAGCGCGCTCTGGATCTCGGTGAGGTTGGTGCGGGTGTCGTCGGAGAGCTGCTCGAGCGCGCGAGTCTGACCGGTCCAGACCTGTTGCAGGGCGCCTGGTGAGAGCTCGAGCAGGGAGAGCTCGGTCAGCTCCTGCCGCAGGGTGAGGACGATCTCGCGCAGTGGCTCGAGCTCGGCTGGGTCGATGCCGCGCAGGTCGGGGAGCGCGGCGTCGGCCGGCCCCGAGTCGAGCATGGAGTCGAGGCGTTCGCGCAGGCGGAGGCGGTCGTTGTCGAGGTCGGCGAGCTCGGACGGCGAGACGAGGTCGGTGCGGTCGGGGATCGCGTACGTCGCGAGGCTTCTGGTCTCGGGTGGGAGGCGGAGCAGCTCGAGCAGGCGGAGCGCCTCTTCCGAGGTGACTCTGTCGGCCTGGTCGTCGGGCTCGGCCAGCCAGCTGTAGGTGGGCTCGTCGGCGCGGAGGCGCTCGGCGAGCTGCTGAGGCGTGCCGGCAGGCCTGCCTTCGTACGCGGGAACCTGCTGGCCTTCCCAGGCGCGGAGCTCTCGCAGGCCTTCGAGTGCTTGGTCGCGGTCGGCCGCGGCGGCGTCGAAACGCGTGCGCAGGCGGGCGAAGTCGTCGTCGAGCGCGCGCTCGTCGCTGCGTTCGACGCGGTCGATGAGGTTGTTGACGGAGTGCTCGAGCTCGGACTGGGTGCGGGCGGAGCTGCCGGTGACGTCGACGCAGAGGTCGCGTACGTCGTCGGGGAGCAGCTCGCGGACGCGTTTGAGGGCCTGGGCCTTGTGGCTGACGATCAGCACGCGCTGGCCGTGGGCGAGCAGGTCGGTGACGAGGTTGGCGATCGTGTGGGTCTTGCCGGTGCCGGGTGGGCCCTGGACGGCGACGACGCGGTGCTCGCGCAGGCCGCGGAGGACGGCTTGCTGCTCGTCGTTGGAGGGGAGCGGGAAGTAGACCTGCTCGTCGTCGTTGTCGTTGGCGGCTGCTTCGGCGGTGTCGTCGAGCGCGGTGGTCTCGAGGAGCACCTGGGCGAGGCTGTCGGGGACGCGGGTGCCGGACTCGATCGCGTTGCGGATGGTGTCGATCGCCTTGTAGAACGCACCGGGGTCGCGGGGGCGGAGGATCAGCGCGGGCGCGAGCGTGACGCTCGCCTGGGTGGCGCCGCGGGCGGTCTCGGGTGGCGTGAAGGAGTCGGAGACGAGCGTGTCGTGGCGATGCACGTGGGCCCAGCGGCGGGCGGCGGCGAAGGCGGTGTGCTTGTGCTCGGCGGGCTCGCGTTCGGGCGCGGTGCCGGCGAAGAGGTCGCCGAGCTGGTCGAGCTGCTGGAGGTCGGCGCGTAGCTCGGCGGCGAGGTCGGCCGGGATGTGATCCTCGGCGTCGAGCATGTCTTCCTCGAGCCGCGGCTCGGGATCCTCCGGATCGACGCCGACTGTGAGCCGTCCGGTGTCGGCGTCGAGCCCGATCGCGGCGCGGACCGTGATCAGGTGGCGGCGGGCCTGGACACCGCCGGAGCGGGCGTGCAGCAGGCCGAGACCGAGCACGATCTCGAACGTCTCCGGGCTGCCCCGATGATCTTGGTGGAGGGCGTAGAGCTCCTGGTAGGCGGCGCGGACGGCAGCGTTGCGGCGATCGCGTTCGGCCCATTGCTGCCAGGTGGGAAGCCAGTCGAGGTAGTCGGCGGCAGCCTCCTCGCCCGCGTCGTCGCGCAGCCTGGGCTGGCTGTGGTCGGAGGCGTAGAGGTCGGCGTGGACGACGTGCCTGGCCAGGGTGTCGGGCAGCTGCGGCGGAGGCTCGCGGTCGATTCGTTCGATGGCCAGCCAGTGGGCCTGCGTGGTCTGGTCGTCGCGCGTCCAGATCGCGTCGACCTGCCGTGAATCGGCGGGTATGTCCGAAAGCCACACCACGCGCGGGAAGCGGTCGAGGGTGCGGACAGGGCGGGTGCGCAGCGCTTGGAGCTCACGCAGGAACGTGAGCAGGCGCAGCGCCCGGTCGGCGCGCAGGTCGTTGGCCGCGGTCGGCTCCTTGGTCGTCGGCTGTGCTGGCTGGGTCGGCTGGTTCATGCCACCCCCAAAAGGCGCGGCTTCCCATGGTGCCAGCAACGACCGACAGCCTCCAGCCGGTTCCCGGGTCAGGCGGTCGCCGCGGGCCGGAAACCGATGCCGTCGTTGGTGGCCTCGTAGGCGCCGTGCCGGCGGGCGCAGCGGGCCAGGTCGCGGCAGTGGAACCAGGCGCCACCTCGGGTGATGTGCGGATCGGTGGCGTACTGATCTTTCTGCGCTACCTGCGCTGGCGCACCTGGATAGGGGACGTAGAGCGTCGACGTCCACTCGTCGCAGTTGCCGGCGAGGTCGAGCACACCGAACGGGCTCGCGCCGCCCGGGAACGAGCCGACGGGGAGGGTTCCGCCGGCGCCGTACTCTCGCAGGTTGGCCCGGGTGGGGTCGAAGACGTCGCCCCAGGGGTACTCCCGCGCGTCGTCGCCGCGGGCGGCGCGTTCCCACTCGTCCTCGGTGGGGAGTCGCGCTCCCAGCCAGTCGCAGTAGGCGGCGGCCTCGGGCCATGGAAGGCCGGTGACGGGATGGTCGGCTGGTCCGCCCGGCGCGGGGCGTCCGGTGGCCTCGGCGAATGGTCGCCACTGCGCGTTGGTGACGGGCGTCCTGGCGATCCGGAACGCGGGAACGTGGATCGCGGTGCGCGGGGCCTCCTTCCGGAACCACTCCAGCTGTGCCTGCAGGTCGCTGTGTCGTTCGAAGACGGCCTGGACCTCGTTCGCCGGCGTACCGCGGAGGACCGTTCCCGCCGGGATCGACACCCAGTCGATGGACACGTTCATGCGCCCGAGCCTGCCAGCGGATCGGGCCGGCAGGCATCGGGCCGGAGGCGGGGGCGGCCTCGTTCGTTGGACCTACTCGGCCTGCGTGCTGGCGCGCCACTCCAGGGCCTCGGCGGTCTCGTGATACTCGAGCAGGTGCTTACCGGCGAAGTCCTCCAGCAACACGCGCACGTCGGCCGGGGTCGCGTAGAAGAACTCGCGCCGCAGGTTGACCTGGTTGACTCGCTTGGCTTCCAGCGCGTTGTGCAGCTTGGTCTCCAGTCCGACGGCGTCGTCGCTGAAGATCAGCGCATGGGTGTCGAACTTGAACGGCACCGACGCGTCACCGAGCTCCCTGATCCGATCGTCCGGCTCCAGCCGCCGGGTCATGCCGATCTTCACCACGTCCGGCCCGAACGCACCGATGTTCGAGATGACATAGACGTAGCCCGCCCGGATGTTCGCCTCCCGCGCCTCGACGGAGCCGATCTCGTCGTCGATCTCGGCGAGCTTCGCCTCCAGCTCGGTCGTGTCCTCTCCGTTGTCGCGGAGCTTGGCCAGGGCGGAGCTGTAGTGCGCCTGCTCCTTGAGCAACTTGGCCTTCTCACGTTCGAACTCGCGTTGAGCTTTGGTCTCCTCGCGCTGGCGTTCCCGTTCGGCGCGGATCTCCTCCTTCTCCTCTTCCTGCTTGCCGCGGTAGTCGGCGGTGAGCTTGAGCTCCTGGACGCGCGCGAAGTGGTACTGGTCGGAGATCCGGATCGACATCGTCTTGCCGAGGCGGGCGATGGTCTCGCGTACCTTGGCCAGCCGGTCGGTGGCCGCGGGCAGCCGATGCGGACGGACGGACTGGACGGCGCTGTCGGCTTCGGCGTTGTACGCGCGCAGCATCAGCTTGGAGAAGTCGCGGACCATCGTGCGGCCTTCGGCGGCCGAGCCGTTGACCTCCCACTTGTCGGTCGCGTGCACTGCTCTGCCGTCGCTGATCAGGGACTTGATCTCGTTGCGGAGGATGTCGAGCCGGAGCTTGTACGCCGGGGCGTCGTCGAGCGGGTGGAGGTAGCCGTAGATGCCGGCCTCCTGCAGGATCGCCAGCTCCTGGGTCTCGACCAAGGCGGCTCGGGACTGCGTGAGCTGCTCCTCCAGACTCGCCAGCTCAGCGCGCTGCTTGCCGACCTCCGTGGCCAGCTGCGCGGCGTCGAGTCCGTCGAGGTCGGCGAGCCGCTGGCGGAGGCCGGCGTACTCCGCTTCGAGCTGGCTCTCCTCGATCCACCACTGCCATCCGGTGGGCGCGGCCGGCCAGGTCGGGTCGGGCTTCCAGTCGTTCGGCGGGGTCCAGCCGGCTGGGGGCACGGGCCAGCCTGGTGGAGAGTTGAAGATGGGCATACGGACCTGGTCCGTTGCGCTCGGTTTCAGTTACAGCTTCAGTCGGCCCGCCTGGGCGAGGACGTACAGCGCGTCGATGGTGGTCCATTCGTTCAGGCGCTTGACGCTGGTGCCGCCCCAGTCGACGTAGTCGTTGCCGAGGGCGATCTTGTCGGAGACCTTGTAGTAGCGGCTTTCTGCCGGCCAGCCGCCGTCCGGCAACTGCTTGCTCTCGAGCAGGTCGAGCGCGTCGGCGGTGCGATGGTCGTCGAGGGCGCCGGCTTCGGCGAGGCCGCGGAGGCCGCCGAGGTAGTCGTAGTGCCAGTAGAGCGGGTAGTGCAGCTTGGCGAACTCCCGACGCATCAGCTCGCCGTCGCTTCGCCGGTAGAGGAGGCGACGGGTGAGGAAGATCTCGGCCGCGCGCGCGGCGGCGGCCTTCGCCTGCTTGCCGCCGTACGCCGCCAGGCCGCGCATCGGCAGCAGCGTCTCCGAGAACGCGGAGGTGTCGGCGCTGGGGTTCTTGTCGCAGTTCCAGCCGCCGTCGGGCCACTGCCAGTGCAGCAACCGCTCGACCAGGGCGTCCGTGCGCTCGTTGGTCAGGCCCAGCGCACACAGACTGCGCAGCACATTCCCCTGCTGCGACGCGCATCGCCGGTGCCGCCCCTCCATCACCGGCACGCCCTTGCGGTTGTAGACGCCCGCCTTGCTCCGCGCCTCGAACTCCACGTAGAAGTCGTCGGTCAGCCAGGCCTCCTGCACCTGCTCGGCCAGCGGCCGCAAGCTCTCGTCGCCAGGCGGATATCCGAGATCGGCGAGCGTGGCCAGTACCCAGTGGGCTCCCTGCCACTTGGCGTAGACGGCCACCGTGGATCGCCCGTCCGGCCCGCGGTTGGCGAGCAGCCGCTCCACCCGCGCCGACTGGCGGACCTCATCGCGCAGGCGCCGCATCGGGCGATAGTCCGCGGGCTCGCCCAGCACCTCGGCCCGCACCCGCCACCGCACCGCCGCCTCGTCCGACTTCAGCAACCGGTCGACGATCTGACTTGCCATTCCCACACCATACGGTAGGCTCAAAATCTCGTCTGCCGAATTGAGAATCTGGCTAAATGATGACGAACGAATCCAATTCTTAGTAGACTAGTTGATATCGCTCGCTGCAAAAGGCGGAGCGAACTTCAATGATACCAGTGCTTGGCGAATTGTCTCGACAGGCGAGATCTGCAGGCGGGTAGAACTCCGTTCCCCCTCCGCCATGCTTCAATGCACTCAAGTTTCAACCTCCCTTGCCACGTTTACATGTCATGGGGAGTCGCCATGGGGATCGCAATCGCCAGGACCGCCAGAAGCGCCAAAAGCGCCCGAGCGGCCATCTCCGTCCGACTCATCCTGCTCACCAACCGCCGTCGTTTTGTCCTGCAACTGGACGGTACGCGCTTCTCGTTCCTGCGGCTCTCCATCGATGGCAACGACTTGCGCTCGGATAGTTTCAGTCGTTCTTTGGAGGCGTGCGTAGATGCCCGCTTGGGCTTGAGCATCACCTACCTCGGCCTGCTCGACTTCCGTGTCGACGGGCCCGGGCTCGAAGTCGTTGTCGTGGCGACGGTTTCGGAGCGCGCGGCGTTTCCCGATGCGATGGCCCTGACCATCGAAGAGGTCGAGATGTATGCAATGCCCGTCGATGGTGCCGAATATCTCGAGGCTGCCTATGAATGGGCTATTGCTGCCGGGGCGATTCGGCTGGGCCAAACTGTCCAGGACGCTTTCGGGCGGTCGCTGGACTACCTTGGTCGCGGCATGGTATCTGAGGACGGAATTCATGGCTGGAACCAATACCGCGACGACGATGGGTTGGGTGTTCTTTCGACGGCTCAAGGGCTGTTGTGCTACGTGTACGCTCACCGCAACGGCGTCTCACATCTCGTTGCGGAGACGTTGACTCGTTTCCAGAACGAGGATGGCGGATGGCAGGTACGCCGTGCATTGGAAGGGGGCAGCAGTCAGATCTCCGTCACCGAAAGCACTTGCTTCTGTCTACGCGCACTCCATGAGGCCGGCCGGTCCGAGGCTGACCCGGCGATCGCTGCTGGAATCGACTGGCTGGAGGCGAGCCAGGACGCGAGCGGGGGCTGGCGTTCGTCTGCCCGCAGCGGCGAACCATGCGTTAGCGCCACCTCGGCCGCCGTTCAGGTCCTGGTCGAATACGGCGGCACCAGGGCCGTTGCCAAGGCTGTCGCCTGGCTCAAGCGTGCACAGTGCGACAACGGAGGGTGGGCACGGGAGACGGCCTCGAGCTCCGACATGGCGACGCCTGCCTATACCGCGCACGCGATTGTCGCGCTGCTCGCGGCGGGCGTCCCAAAGGATGATGGCGTGATCGTACGCGGTTGCGACTACCTCATTGGCGCGTTCGACCGGTCGCGAAGCGAACCATGGGCCTCTACGTACTATCGTTCGATCGTCGACCCTTCCAGGTCTGCCCGTATGACGTTCCGCCTGTTCGCCACGCCTTGGGTGCTCGCCGCTCTCATACTCGCCGGCCGTGACCTGGACGATCCGCGCATCCTGCTCGGCGTCGAGCGTCTTCTCGCCCTGCAGGAGAGCAATGGCGCCTGGCGCACGGATGCCCAGGAACCGGATCGGCGCTCGATCTGGGCCGTACACGATGCGCTCTTCGCGCTGCGCACGTTCGTAGACGCGAGCGGCCGGCTGGCGATACACGGGATCGTCGCCGCCCATCAGACGACGGAGCGGCGGCATCTGGAGCGGCTGTTCGTCCATGCTGTCGGCGAGGGGGCAAGGGCAGGGCCGATACGCAGACGTGCACACACCGCTTGGCTCGCGATTCTCACCGGTGCGGTCACGAGTATGGCGGTCGTCCAGTTCGGGATCCTCGACCTGGTCTCTTCGTTCTCCTGGGTTCAACGCTCGATGGCCGCGGTGATTGTCGCCGCTGTGAGCATCGGAGGCGTGGTCCTGCCGGCTGTGATCATCGAAGAGTACAAAATACGCAGAAGCCGAAAATGTGACAAAATGTAATCATTCTCCGCCAGTGCGTGTCTTGGCCATTTGGGGCACATGCGCCCCGCTCTGTCGCTAGCCTCTTTGCCCGTGACGAGTCACGGGCAAAGAGGCCCTGCACCCATCATTCAGGCAGTGAACTTTCACTTTTGGCAGCCGTGCAACATGCACTGTTGGTACTGCTTTGCTGAGTTCCGAGATGTCCGCAGGGAGGTTCTGCCGGACGGGCATCTCGAGCGTGAGGATGCACTTTCGGTGGTCAAGCACCTCGGCGAAGCGGGGTTCACCAAGTTGACGTTCGCGGGTGGCGAACCACTGCTCTCGCCTTGGTTCGCTGACGTGGTGAAGGCGGCCAAGTCGGCCGGCATGACTACATCGGTCGTGACCAACGGCTCGCTGTTGAATGATGTTCTGGTCGATCAGTTGCGCGGTGTGCTCGATTGGTTCGTGCTCAGCGTGGACAGTCTCGCGCAGCAGACCAACAGCAGTATCGGTCGAATGACGAAGAGCCGTCCTTTGACAGAGGACCGCTACCTCGAGATCTGCGAGCAGATCAAGCGAATTGGCGTGGCGCTGAAGGTGAACACCGTGGTGAGCAGCGCAAACTGCTCAGAAGACATGAGTGCGTTCATTGGCAAGGCGAGACCGTTGCGCTGGAAGATCCTCCAAGTGTTGCCGATCGAGGGTCAGAACGATCGCCACGTCGATCGGTTCCTGCTTGACCGTCTGAAGTTCGACGGGTACGTGGCTCGGCATCGGCACCTCGAGGATCAAGGCATCACGATCGTGCCGGAGACGAATGACGACATGATCGGCAGTTATGCCATGGTCGATCCGGCTGGGCGGTTCTATGACAATGTCGACGGCACGTACAACTACAGTGATCCGATCCTGGACGTAGGGGTTGAACGAGCGCTCGAGCAGGTCCGGATCGATCCGGAGAAGTTTGTTCGGCGCGGAGGCGTCTACGACTGGTAGCGCTGCTCAACCGCACAGTTCGTTGGCCACGGACCGTAGCCACGGCTGGGCGAACGTCGGCTCCTTGACGATCACTCTGTGCAGAGCGGCGCGGGTGCCTGGTTGACGGCCGGATTCGACGAGGGCGACGGCTTCGGCCAAGGCTTGGCGGGTGTGCGGTCGTCGCGGGGGAGGGTGAGCGACTCGTCGGACGAGTGGTGGCGGGTGACGGAACGGTGAGCTTGGGCTGGCTGTCGCCGAGGTAGGAGCTGACGAAGCGGTCCAGCGACACGTTGGCGATCGCGCGGGGTGGGAGGTCGGAGGTCCACGTTGCCTGTTGGTGCCAGCATCAGGTGTTGGGGCTGGTCTTGGTCTGTTCGGTCACGCCGATGAACGCAGCTTGCGCCGCACCACCGGCCATGGCACGCGTCCGGCGGCGATCCAGCGGCGGAGCTGGTGGTGGAGCCACTGGTAGGTGCGGCCGCGGTGGGCGAGATCGACGAAGACCACCGGTCGCGGGGCGCGGGCGAGCTGCTCCGGCGCCAGCCCGGCGGCAGCCCGGCGGCAGCCAGGTTCGTCCGCAGTTGTTCGAACGCCATCGGCAGGTCACCTACGCCGGTCATCGACAGTGGCAGGAGGTGCAGCCGGTCCTGCCAAGACGTCCTTGCCAGCGCCGGCGCAGCGTGCCAGCACCTTCGCCGCGCACGACACGAGCGACTGGAGATACCACAGCGAAGGCGCCTGGCAGCCGGAAAGGAGCGTGCCGAGTTGGTCCCGCTGGACGAGCTTCCAGCGGAACGGGCGGATCGGCTCTAGCTGCGACGACACGTCTTCCATTGCAGCAGAACGTGGCCGCCAACGGCATGGGATTTTCTGTGTGAAGCGGCGCTCTTACGGCAATGTCTCATATTTGGCCGTATCCGACCCAACTCCGAGGACTTTCCTATGGCACAAGACCTGTGGCAGGTGCTCCATCCGTTGGCCCTCCTCCTGCTCACCGCGCTCGTGGCCGTCGCCATTGTGGAGACGGCGCATCGGGTGCTTCAACACGCCGGCAGGCGGGTTCCGCTGCTGCGTGAGCTGGCCAGACGCGAGCACCGGCCGATGTTGTGCCTGGCCGTGATGTTCACCACGCTGATCGTCGTCAGCACGACCTGGGAGCCGTCCGACTGGCGCGGGCCGGTCAAGCACGGCTTGCTGCTGGCCACGATCGGGTCGTGCGGCTGGCTGATCGCGACTCTCCTGCTGGTGCTGGAGGACGTCGCGTTGTCGCGGTTCCGCCATGACATCGAGAACAGCCTGGGCACCCGCCGCGGCCGCACTCGCATCATGATCCTGCGCCGGCTGTCGACCACGCTCGTCGTCGTGGTGACGATCGGCGTGGCGCTGACGACGTACCCGACGATTCGCACGGTCGGCATGAGCCTGCTGGCCTCGGCCGGTCTGCTCGGTGTCATCGCCGGTCTGGCCGCGCAGCCGTTGCTCAGCAACCTGATCGCCGGCTTGCAGCTGGTGTTCGGCAACGCTCTCCGAGTGGACGATGTGGTCGTGGTGGAGGGCGAGTGGGGGACGGTCGAGGAGCTGACGCTCAGCTACGTCGTGGTCAACATCTGGGACGGCCGGAGGCTGATCGTGCCCACGTCGTATTTCACCAACAAGCCGTTCCGCCACCTCACCCACAGCGGCGCCGCCCTGATCGGTGCCGTCGAGCTGGACGTGGACTGGAGCGTGCCGATCCAGGAGATGCGTGCCGAGCTGGTGAGCTTCTGCACCGACCACCCGCTGTGGGACAGCCGCGCGATCGGCCTGCAGGCGGTCGCGACGACCGGTGCGATGGTACGGATCCGCGCGATCGTGAGCGCCGCGAACGGCGACAAGATGTGGGAATTGTGCTGTGACGTACGTGAGCACCTGATCGAGTGGACCCGGACGAACCATCCGATGGCACTTCCGAGGGTTCGCGCCTCCATCGTCGAACCGCCTTGACGCGGGTCCCAAGCTGACGCACCCTCTGGTCGCATGCCGAACGCCACGCGTCGAAGGCGCAAATCCGGCACAGCGATTGGGGAGGGCGAATGCGTAAGCCGGCTGGACTTCTCGCGCTCGTGCTCGTCACGACCGGCTTCGCCGCGGCAGCGGTCTCGGCCGAGCCAGCCGGGCGAGCGGCGTCCGCGCCGCCCGAAACCCCGGTCGCGCACTACACGCTCGACGAGGGCACAGGCCCGATCGCGCACGACACCTCGGGCAACGGGCACGACGGCACGCTGGTCGGCGGCACCACCTGGTCGGCCGGCGTCTACGACACCGGTGCACTGGACTTCAACGGCGGCAACGGATATGTCCGGGTCGACGGCGCCGTCGTCGACACCACGGCGAGCTACACCGTGGCCGCCTGGGTGCGCACCGACACGCTGAACGGCTATCGCACCGCGGTCAGCATCGACGGCACCGGGGTCAGCGCGTTCTATCTGCAGCTGCGCGGCGACACCCAGCGCTGGGCGTTCACGACGCAGGTGCGCGACGCGACCGCCGCCGATCCCCAGCGCTCGCAGGTGAACGGCACCGGCGGCACCGCCACCGGCCAGTGGTATCACCTGACCGGCGTCTACGACGCGACCGCCAAGCGCATCACGTTGTATGTCAACGGCCTGCGCCAGGAAAGCACGGCGTTCACGCCCACCTGGCGCGCGAACGGCCCGACCGTGATCGGACGTGCGCTGTGGGGCGGGCTCGTGGACTACTTCGACGGCCGGATCGACGATGTTCGGTTCTATGCCGAAGCGTTGCCCGCCACCAGCGTCGCGAAACTGGCCACCGGCGCGCACTATGCGTTCGAGGAAGGCAGCGGCACCACCGCCGCCGACGAGACCGGCAACGCGCCGGCGGGAACGCTGTCTGGCGGAGCTACCTGGACGGACGGCTTGGTAGGCGACTCCGCGGTCGCGTTCGACGGCGGCCAGGCCATGATCGACGTGCCCGCGCCCATCGTCGACAGCACCTCGAGCTTCTCCGTGTCGGCGTGGGTGCGTCTCGACCGGATCTCCGGAACGCAGATCGTCGCGGCCGGTGAGCCGGGCGGTGCTTTCGCCCTGCGGGTCAGGGACGGCAGGTTCGAGTTCGCCCGCGCTCCCGACACCACGGCCACCGCCGGCGAGCCGGCCCGGGCCGGCGAGTGGTATCACCTGGTCGGAGTGTCGGACGCCTCGAGCGGGAGAGCCACGCTCTATGTCAACGGTGCCGCGGCGGCGACCGCCGCGTCGACCGATGCCGCCAAGGCGACCCGGCTCACGATCGGCCGCGGGCTGGCGGGCGCGGTCGACGACGTAAGGGTGTATCAGTTTGTCCTCGGATCGACCGAGGTGTTGAACCTGTCGGCGGCCGGCTCGTGGTCGCTGGAGGACGGTGCGGGTGCGACGGCCGCCGACGACTCGCCGAACGGCACCACAGGCACGTTGCGCGGCGACGCGACCTGGGTGCGCTCGGCGTCGAGCACCGGACTCAGCCTGGCCGCCGGCGCCGACCTGACGATGGGCGACGCGGCGGCGCTGGACTTCGGCGATCGATCGTTCTCCGTCGGCGGCTGGTTCGACCGGACGGCCGGCACGGGCGGGCAAACCCTGCTGGCCAAGGGATATCGGCTGTCGGTCGCGGACCGGCCGGGGCACGTGGAGTTTTCGGTCTCTCGGGTCACGGTTGGTACGACGGCGGCGTTTCCGGCGCGCGAGTGGCACCACGCGGTCGCGATCGTCGACCGGGCCGCCGGAACGATCCGGCTCCAGGTCGACGGCACGGCGCAGGCCGTCCGGGTGGTTGGCGGATTGTGTGCCAAGGCGCGCGGAACGTTCGCGGACATCAAGGCTTGTTCGGGCTTGTCGGCGTCGTCGGACCGTGCGTTCACCGTGGGCAGCGCCGACGGCAGGGGGTTTCTGACCGGCGGCGTGGACGAGATCCGCGCCTATCCGTACGCCCTCACCGGGCAGCAGGCCGCCGGCCTGGCGAACTTCAACACGGTCCGGATCGACGCGAGCCGGCCGGGCCCGCGGATCCCGGAGTCGTTGTGGGGCGCGTTCTTCGAGGAGATCAACTACGCCGGCGTCGGCGGGCTGTATGCGGAGCTGCTGCGCAACCGGTCGTTCATGGAGAGCGCGACCACGCCGGTCTGGTGGAACTCGTTGTCGGGCACGGCCGCGCTGGACCCGCAGCAGCCCCTGAACGCGAAGCTGACCCGCTCGCTGCGGCTCAGCGTGCCGGGATCCGTTGCCAACAACGGGTATTTCGGCGTGCCCGTCAGGGGCGGCGAGCGGCTGTCGTTGTCGCTGTGGGCCAAGGCCGCCGAGGGATTCGACGGCCGGCTCGGTGTCCGGCTGGAGAAGGCGGACGGTAGTGCGGTGCTCGTGAGTGCTCATCTTCGTTCTCCTACAGGGGATTGGCGCCGGCTGAAGGTCAGTCTGCGGGTGCCGAAGAACGTAACAGCGTCCACCGACAATCGTTTGGTGATCTTCACCGAGGGCGGCCCGAGCGACGCACCGGTGTGGCTGTCGACCGTCTCGCTGTTCCCGCCGACCTACAAGGACCGGCCGAACGGGCTGCGCATCGACCTGGCGAAGAAACTGGCCGGCATGAATCCCGCGTTCCTGCGCTTCCCCGGCGGCAACTATCTCGAGGGCGGCGTGCCGGCCAACCGCTTCGACTGGAAGCAGACGATCGGACCCATCTGGGAGCGGCCCGGACATCTCAACGACGCTTGGGGATACTGGTCCGACGACGGACTCGGCCTGCTGGAATACCTCCAGCTGTGTGAGGATCTCGGTGCCGAGCCGGTGATCGGCGTCTACGCCGGCTACAACCTGAACGGCACGCACGTACCCATCGAGCAGCTCGGGCCGTACGTCCAGGACACGCTGGACGAGATCGAGTACATCACCGGCCCGGTCACCTCGGAGTGGGGCGCGCGGCGGGCACGTGACGGGCATCCGAAGCCGTTCACGCTGCGATACGTCGAGATCGGCAACGAGGACATCTTCGATCCGGCACAGACCTACGACCAGAGGTACGCCGCGTTCCACGACGCGATCAAGGCGGAGCACCCCGAGCTGCAGCTGATCGCGACCACGCCGGTGCAGAGCCGGACGCCCGACGTGATCGACGAGCACTTCTACAACTCGCCCGCGTTCTTCGCCGGGCAGGCGCACCGGTACGACAGCTACTCGCGCTCCGGGCCGAAGATCTTCGTCGGCGAGTACGCCGTGACGCAGGGCTCGCCGACCGGCATCCTCGCGGGCGCGATCGGCGAGGCGGCGTTCATGACGGGGATGGAGCGCAACGCCGACGTGGTGAGCCTGGCCGCGTACGCGCCGCTGTTCGTCAACGTGCACGGGCAGCAGTGGTCGACGAACCTGATCGGGTACGACGCGCTGGACAGCTACAAGTCGCCGTCCTACTACGTGCAGTCGCTGTTCGCCCGTAACACCGGCTCCGTCGGGTGGCCGACCGAAGTCGCCGCGGCCGGCGGGAACGCCTTGTATTCGGTGACGAGCCGCGACGAACGTACCGGCACGGTGTATGTGAAGGTGGTCAACCCGAGCAACGCCGTGCAGTTCGGCAGCCTGACGTTCGCCGGCGCGTCGATGACGTCTCGGGGTAGCGCGATCGTACTGGGCGGGAAGGAGCCGAACGCCCAGAACACCTTGGAGAACCCGCGCAACGTCGCCCCGCGAACGGAGAGTGTCGATGGGGTGAAGGCGACCTATCAGCAGTCGTTCGAGCCACAGTCGCTGACGATCTTCCGGCTGCGTACGCGTTAGGGTTGGGCGGCATGCACTGCTTCGGCTGCGCGTAGACGAACGCGATCGGCTGCTGGTCCGGCTGCGGCAGGGTCTCGAGGCGGACCCACGGGTGGCGGCCGCGTGGCTGGAAGGCTCGTGCGGCCGGGGCGAGCCCGACGCGCTGAGCGACCTGGACCTGGCCGTTGTCGTCGCCGATGGCGAGCTGGCGGCGGTCGCGGATCGGCGATGGGTGGCGCGGCTCGCGGAGCCGTTGCTGTTGCTGGAGGCGCCGCAGAACGCTCCGCCCGGTGGTGCGTTCCTCACGTCGTTCTTCAGCGGAGAGGCCGGACCGCAGCAGGTCGACTGGCTCTGGCTTCCGCGCTCGACCGCGCGCCGGCCGCGGGAGTCGCTGCTGTTGTTCGATCGCGCCGGCGTCGAGTTCGATGCGGAAGCCGGCGAGGACGGGCAGCCCGGAGCCGTGCCGGAGCGGACGGCGTACGAGGTGGCCGTGCACGCCGTTCCGTGGTTCTGGGCGACCCTGCTGTGGAACGCGAAGCACGCCGCTCGCCACCCGGGCGACGACCGGCTTCCGATGCTCTCGCAGACGGCAGGAGCGGTCCACGACGTAGAGCGGTTCCTCGACCCGGGAACAGTCCAGCCGGCACCCGAGCCCGTCATCGAACGCCCGGCCGATCGGCTGCCGGTCCTGGCAGACCTCGCCGACCGGATGGAACGGCTGATGGCCCGGGCTCCCGCGCTCACTGAAGGCGTGTCCAGCGCGGTTCCCGCTCAGTTCCGCCGCTACCTCCAGGTCCTGGAGCAGGTCGGCCTCGGTACGTGAGCCGGACGGACATCGCAGAGGAGAGACAAACGTTCCGTTGAAGTTCAAGCCAGGCGCGTATACGCTATGCATGGGAGCGCTCCCATTCCGGCATCATTCCGATCTGACGGCGAATGGAGGCATCACCATGCGCGTGTGCACTACCTCCGGGCCTGTCACCACAACGCGGCGCATCCTGATCCTGATCACAGCCGCGATGGCCTGCCTGTTCAGCTGGACGCCGGCGGCCTCGGCCCACGGCACCATCGTCAGTCCCGCGACCCGCGCCTATCAGTGCTGGCAGGACTGGGGCGACGACCACCTGAACCCCGCGATGCAACAGGAAGACCCCATGTGCTGGCAGGCCTTCCAGGCCAACGCCGACACCATGTGGAACTGGATGAGCGCCCTGCGGGACGGTCTCGGCGGCAACTTCCAGGGAGCGACGCCCGACGGGCAGCTGTGCAGCAACGCTCTCGCACGTAACAACTCCCTCAACACCCCCGGACCGTGGAAAGCCACCAACATCGGCAGCAACTTCACGATGCAGCTGTACGACCAGGCGAGCCACGGCGCCGACTTCTTCAAGGTCTACATCAGCAAGAACGGGTTCGACCCGACCACCCAGAGCCTCGGCTGGGGGAACCTCGACTTCATCATGCAGACCGGCAGCTACCCGCCGGCGAACAACATCTCGTTCAACGTCCAGACCTCCGGCTACACAGGGCGGCACGTCATCTTCACCATCTGGCAGGCCTCCCACCTCGACCAGGCCTACATGTGGTGCAGCGACGTGAACTTCGGCTAGGAGATCGGCCAACCCGGTGCCGGCAAAGCGCCGGCGCCGGACCGGCCCGCAAGCCTGCCCCTAGTGAAGGGGCAAGCCGGCTTCGAGATGGGACATCGCCTCGTCGAGCAGGTCTACGAGGTCGGCGTTCGGGTCCTGCTGGGCGGCGAACATGGCGGACAGGCCGACGCCGATCACCGCGCCGGCGATGGCGCGGACGCCCGGGTCGTTCGCCGGGCGGCCGGTGCGTTCGGCGACGAGCTCGGTGAGGACGCGCATCGGGCCGGCGAGCTCGTCGATCAGCGTGGCGCGCAGCGGTGGGGCCGACAGCATGAGTTCGACGCGCTGCCGGAGTTCCCTTTGCCGAGTTGCCGAAAGCTCGCCGAACGTCGAGCGCAACGCCGAGCGCAGGGCGGTCACCGGGGAGACCGCGGCCGGCTGCGCACGGATCCGCGCGACGATCGCCGGGTCGAGGTCGTCCCACAGCACGACGGCTTCCTTGGTGGGGAAGTAGCGGAAGAACGTACTCTCCGACACCTCCGCGGCCGCCGCGATCTGCTGCACGGTCGTGCTTTCGTAACCCTGCTTGTGAAACAGCCGCAGCGCCTGCCGCTGGATCGCCGCCCGGGTCTGGGCCTTCTTGCGTTCGCGCAGTCCGCTCATCGCCGGGGTCACAGTCCCAGCAGGCGTTCGGCGTTGCCGTGCGCTATCTGCTCCCGGTCGCTCGCGCTGACCGGCACGTCGTCGAGGAAGCGCCGGGCCACCGGCATCGAGCCGTACGGATGGTCGGTCGCGAACAGGATGCGCTCGGCCCCGACCTGCGACAGCAGGTTGAGGAACGTCGGCGTCCAGTTGAACGCGGCGAAGGTGTAGTGCAGGTTCGCGAGGAAGTACGCGCGGATCGGGCGTTCCAGCTTCACCACGTGCTCCATGACGTACTCGAATCTCGGCAGGAAGAACGACAGCCCTTCGCCCATGTGCCCGACGACGAGCTGCAGCCGCGGGAAGCGGTCGAACGCGCCGCTCAGCACGATCCGGAGTACGTGCGTCGCCGTCTCGACGTGCCATCCCCAGGCGCTGGTCGCCAGCGCGCCGGCCACCGCCGGGCTGTAGTTGCCGGTGTAGGAGGCCTCGACGACCGCCTGCGGCGGTGGCGTCGGGTGGAGGTAGATCGGTACGTTCAGCGCCTCCGCCCGCTCGAGGATCGGCCAGAAGAACTCGTCGTCGAGGTAGCGCCCCCGCGTGTGCCCGTTGATCATCGCGCCCACGAAGCCCAGCGAACGGACGGCGCGCTCCAGCTCCCCGGCCGCTTCGGAAGGCGCTGACGTCGGCACGGTCGCGAACCCGGCGAACCGGCCGGGGTGTCGCCGGACGATCTCGGCGAGCACGTCGTTGGTGTCGCGGGCGAGCGGCACCGCCTCGGCCGCGCTCGCCTGCTCCACGCCGGGCGAGGTGAGCGACAGCACCTGCACGTCGACGCCGGCGGCGTCCATCGCCGCGATCCGCCCGTCACCGACCTCGTTCAACGCGTCGACGATCCGCCCACGCCCCATCGCCCGCGCCTGCTCCGCCAGCGAACGTCCGGCGCTGTTCCAGAACGCGTCGGTGCCGAAGTGCTCCTCCAGCGCGATGGTCCGCATGAGCTGCCTCCAGAAAGTGAAAGTCGACCTTCATTAGAAGGTACACCCTCACTTCTGGAAACTCGCCCGGCTGAGCCGGTTGTAGGTCTCGGCGAGCTTCCTGTCGTACGGAGCGACGCAGGCCGGTGGTGGGCACGGACGCGCCCGATCCTTTCTACGCGACGCCAGGCTGATCGCGAGCAGCCGCGGCGCCGACACCTTCGTGCACCACCTCACGCCGCTGGGCTCGGTGCTGCCGGACGCGGGAGTCGCGTCCGACGGAGCCGGGTGACGCCGGCCCGAGCTCAGGCGGGCAAGGACTCCGGCAGGCCGAACAACGGGAACAGCGACAGGTCGAAGAACGCGACGACCTTCTCCACCAGTTCCTTGCCGACCGTGAGCACCTGCACCGAGTGCGGCTCGAACGCCGTCCGCCCCTCGCGCCGGATGTACAGCGCCACCGCGGGCTGCCCGTTGGCCGACGCGCGGACGGCCCGCATCCGTCCGGGTGCGCCCGGGCAGTGCGCGAGCGTGAGCCGCACCACGTTCTCCCGACCGACGAACCACTCGGGGAACGGCGGCATCTCCCACACGACGTCCTCGTGCAGCACCTCGGTGAGTGCCGTCATGTCGAAGCTCTCGAACGCCTTGAGGTAGCGCTCCAGGAACTCCTGCCTGGCCGGGTCGTCGAGATCTCCGACCGACTCCTCCGCCGGCGAGATCTCCTCCAGCTGTGCCCGCGCCCGCTGCAGCGCGCTGTTGACCGCCGCCGTGGACGTGTCGAGCAGGTCGGCGACCTCGGCGGCTCGCCAGGCGAGTACGTCGCGGAGGATGAGCACCGCCCGCTGCCGGGCCGGCAGGTGCTGCAGCGCCGCGACCAGGGCCAGCCGCACGCTGTCGCGGGAGACCGCGACCGCGGCCGGGTCCTCCGGCTCGGTGGCGTAGAGCACGTCCGGCAGGGGCTGCAGCCAGCTGATCTCCTCGTCCGGGTGCAGCGGACCTTCCGGCTCACCGTGAGGCCCGCCCAGTCCGGTCGGCAGCGGCCGCCGGCCGCGGCTCTCGAGCGCCGTCAGGCACGCCGACGTGGCGATGCGGTACATCCAGGTACGCAGCGACGACCGGCCCTCGAAGCCGTCGAAGGAGCGCCAGGCCCGCAGGTAGGTCTCCTGCACCAGATCCTCGGCGTCGTGCACGGAACCGAGCATGCGGTAACAGTGTGCGAGCAGCTCGCGACGGTACGGGTCGGTCAGGCGCGCGAAGTCTTCTCTGTCCTGCTGCATACAAAGAAAGACCGCCGCCGATGTCGAAAGTCATCGATGAGATTCGTCGACAAGTGAGGTCAGTACCAGAAGAGGGCCTGACCAGCCCAGAACCGACGAGGAGAAACGCCATGTGCCCCGCCTGCGCCACGATCGCCCTGACCATCGCCGGTGTGTCGTACGCCGTCAACAAGCTCCGCAAGCAGTCCGCGAACCACGAGCGCGACGACGCGGAGACAAGCGCGAACGCTACGAACGCTGTCGCCTGAGCGCCCAGGTTCGCAGCCGCCCGAGCAGCGCCACGACCGCCCACAGGGCGAGCGTGGCCAGCTCGATGCCTGCCACACCCAGCACGAAGGCCAGCACCCACCCCCAGCTGTCCGCCATCATCCCGGCCACCAGCAGGACGCCGCCGGTAACGACGCCGGCCGGGATCGTCTGCTGGACCACGCGGGCCGGCGCGCCGAACGCCCGCAACGCCAACGCGACCGGCACCGCCAGCAGGATGACCACGATCGAGAGCGCGAACAGAATCGGAGAGAACTCCACGGCCCCAGCGTGCCAGGCCGGCCCTCCCGGCGATCCACCCCTATTGCGATGGCCAGGTGGTGAACGTCAGCTGCAGCTGGCCGGGGCTCGGCCCGGGTCCGCTCTCGACCGAGGCCGCCGAGAAGCGCCCTTCGTCGGTGCGTACGCAGAACGCCTCACCCGGTGGCAGGTCTTGCACGGGCACCCGCTGGTTGGTGTACGTCGCCGTCGCGCAGGTCTGGTACGACACGTCGGAGGTTCCGATGTCGGCGATCCAGGTGTTGTTCACCGGTGTGACGAAGCGTTCGTCGGCGGTGTCGGCCTCGAACCAGATGTCGGCACCGTCCTGCGTCTGCAGTCCCTCGTCCAGGTCGGCGAGGAACGTCTGCTGCACGGTCAGCATGCCGCTCATGTAGAACCGGGGCGCGACCGTCGCAGGGGAGGACGGCTCCATCGTCGCGGGCGGAGGCAGGACCGGCTTGATCGACGGCGTGGGCAGGCTGCCGCTCTCGGAGGAGGAGGGCATGCCGTCGTCGGAGCCCTCCGGATCGTCCGACTCCTCCGGTGTAGGCGTCTCCTGCGGCAGAGGTGACGGCTCCGCGGTCGGCCCTGGGAGGTTCTGCGTGGGTGCCGGCGACGGAACGGCTGTCGGGCCGATCGTCGTGGTGGTCACCACCGGCGGAGGTGGCTCCTTCAGCAGCGTGTACACGCCGTACGACACCGACGCCACACCCAGAGCCGCGATCGCCGGGATCAGCCAGCGCGGGAGGTACGGCAGCTGGACGAACGTACCGGTCACGGGCAGGGTCTCCGGCGGGCCTGGTGGCGGCCCGCCCGGCATCGGCGCGGGCAGGTGCTCGACCCGGACCTCGAACTCCCGTTGGGCTTCCGGACCGACCCAGCGCCGCCGGTCGGGCTTGACCAGGATGTCCGTCGTCAGCACGGTCCCCGGCGGGATCTCCAGCCGCGGCGCGGAAACCTTGAACAGCAAGGCGATCTCCGGATCACCGGCCATGATCCGCGCACTGATCGGCAGGTTCCCCGTGTTGGCCAGTGCGAGCCGGTACCGGGCCTTGCGCCGGCTGCGCGCGATCCGCGGCACCAGCTTCGCGTCGAGCGACTCGAACGATCCAACGGTCAGCACGCCGTCGGCGAACGCGCCGACAGTGGGGTTGACCGTCGAGCGCGCCTGCACGCGAAACGGCACGGTCCCGGTCGGCGTGTGCGGATACCGCGGCGGCCGGATCCGAACCTGTACCGTCCGCTCGCCGTCGGGGAACAGCTCGACCTGGGAAGGTTCGACGACCGACCAGGGTGCGGGCGCGCCCAGCACCTCGATGAAGACGCGCTCGACGATCGTTCCGCGGTTGGTGACCGTCACCTCCGCCACGACCTCGTTGCCCGGCTCCACGACGTCCTGCGGGACCTCCATCGAGATGTACAGCAGTTGCCGTTGCTCCGGCGGGAGCTCACGGCGCTCACCCGGCAGCTGTGGCCGGTAGGGATCGCCGTACATCATCACAACCCCCTGTCAGGGACGGCTAGTTCGAACGTTCGAAGGTGGCGAAGGTGATTCGAAGCTGGCCCGGGGTTGGACTGGGTAGTTCGTCTACGCGGAACATGGATGCGCGGTCCTCACTGGTCTTGACGCACACGACCGAGCCGACCGCCAGGTCGGCGAACGAGATCGAGTCGTCCTTCAGCTCCGCCGTGGCACAGGCGTCGAACGAGGGCTGGACCCGGCCGAGGTTCGCCAGTAGCGCGTCGTTGGCCGGCTCGAGCACGCGGTTCTCGTCGTTGTCGCCGACGAACGCGACGTCCGATCCGTCCGCGCCTGCTTCCACCAGCTCGCCGTTGTCCAGGTTGAGCGCGCCGGGCTGCGGGATCGTGGCCTCCTGCTGGATCCGGACCTTCGGTCCGGGGGGCGGCGTGTTCTGGTTCTGATCGCCGTTGTTGTTGTCGCCCTGGTCACCCTGATCGCTCTGGTCGCCTTCGTCCTGATTCTGATCCGGAGTCTGGGTTTCCTGCGGCTGCTGCTGGTCGTCCTGTTGCTGGTCGGCCTGCTGTTGCTGTTGGTCGGCCTGCTGCTGGGCGGTGAACGGGTTCTCGTTGGCAGCGTTCTGCTGCTGGACCGCCGGCCGGATGATGAACGCCGCGATCAGCGCGACCGCCGCGGCCGCGGCACCGACGAGCAGCATGATCGGCCACTTCGGGATGATCGGCAGCTGCACCAGGCTGCCGTTCAACGGGACCGGCGCGGCACCGTACGGCTGGACCTCGACGGTGAACGGCCGTTGCGCCTCCTGCCCGGTCCAGATCAGCTGCCGCGGCTTCATCACCAGCCGGGCCTGTGCCGTGCTGCCCGGCGGGACCGTCAGCGCCTGCGGTGACGCGGTCGCGACCAGCGCGTGCTCGGGGTCGTCGGCCACGATGCGCGCCTGCACCGGCTGGTTTCCGCCGTTCATGACGGTGATCTGGTACGTGCCGCGAAGCTTCTTGCGGACGATCTGCGGCGCGATCCGGGCGCTGAGCACGTCGAACCCGGAGACGACGACCACGCCCGACTCAGCGGCGCCGACCGACGTGTCGACCTGGGAGGTGGCCCGCACCTGGAACGGCATCGGCCCGCTCGCCGTGAACGACTCCCTGGGCGGCGTGAACGTGATCTGGACCATGCCCTCGGCGTCGGGGTAGAGCTGGATGCGCGGGTTGTCGATCTGCGCCCAAGCACCGGCAGGCCCCACCACGTCGATGCCGACGTCCTCGACAATCGTTCCCTGGTTGCGAATCGTCACCTCCACCGTTGCCTGCCCACCTGGATCGACGGGCACGGTCGAGGTGGCGATCGCGATGCTCAACGCCTGCCGCTGCGACAACGGGCCTTCCTGCCGGTAGCCCGGCGGGCGCGCCTGCTCCGGCGTCGGCAGCCGCGGACCGGGCACGTTCGCCGGCGTGCTCGACCACTCGAGGTACGCACCGCAGTTGGTGCAGAACGCCGATCCAACCGAGTTCTGGAATCCGCATACCGGACAGTTCATTACTGAAGCTCCCTCACCAAGTCGTAATAGGCACCGAACTCCGAGGGCAGGCAGAGCCGGCCGAGCTTCCGGTACTCCCGTGCGACCGCCGCCACCAGCTCGGCCATGCCGACCGCCACCTCGCGTTCCGCGGCGAGATAGGCCGCGGTGACCGCGATCGACCGGATGTTGCCACCCGCCAGCTCGAACGACTGTGCGCAGAAGTCCAGGTCCAGGTTGCCGGCGCGGGGCAGGATCGAACCCAGGCAGGTCTCCCACAGCAGCTTGCGGTGATCCTCGTCGGGCAGCGGAAAGTCGATGATGACGTCGAGCCTTCTGGTGAAGGCGTCGTCGACGTTGGCGCGCAGGTTCGTGGCCAGGATCGCGAGGCCGTCGAACGACTCCATCCGTTGCAGGAGGTACGCCGTCTCGACGTTGGCGTACCGGTCGTGGGCGTCGCGTACCTCCGAGCGCTTGCCGAAGATGGCGTCGGCCTCGTCGAAGAGCAGGACGCCGTTGACGCCGGTCGCCTCGGTGAAGATGCGCTCGAGGTTCTTCTCGGTCTCGCCGACGTACTTGTCGACAACGGTCGCGAGGTCGACGGCGTACAGGTCGAGCCCGAGCTCGGCGGCGATCACTTCGGCCGACATGGTCTTGCCGGTGCCGGAGTCGCCGGCGAACAACGCCGTGACGCCGACGCCACGGCCACCGCCCGGCCGCATCCGCCAGTCCCGCAACACCTGCTCGCGGTGCCGGGCCCTGGCCGTGAGCTCCTGCAGGCCTTCGAGAACGAGCGGCGGCAGTACGAGGTCCTTCCAGCCGACGCCGGGCTCGATCCGGCGCGCCAGCCGCTCCAGCCCGCCGGCGTTCTGCGCGCGGGCGCCGGCTCGCAGGTGCGCGGCCGTCACCACGCCACCGTCCAGCAACGACTGCTGGCGGGCGGCCTGCGCGGCCTTGCGTACCTGCCCGGCCGACAGTGCGTACTGGCTCACGACCGTGGTGTGGTCGAGGTCGTCGGGAGCCTGCTCGGCGAGGTAGCTCCGCCACAACCGGGCGCGGTCGGCGGGTCGCTGGACCGGTACGTCGACCAGGACGGGAGGCGTGCTGGACCAGTGCGGATCCCAGGTGCCGCTGCCGATCAGCAGCACGGGCACGGGCAGGTCGGCGAACGCACGTACGTCGGCCGCGCCGCGGTCCGACAGCGCCTCGACCGGTCCGGCCACGAGGCCGGCGCCACGCAGCCGGGCCTCGCGCGCCAACAACCGAGCGGCGTACGCCGCGTCCTCGCCGGTACCCAGCCGGCCGAGGTCGACGCCGAGAATCGTGAAGCCCGCCTGCGAAAGCCCGCCGAACGCCGCCGCCATCGCCGCGCCACCCGGCCGGTCGCGCAGGTAGAACTGCTCCGCTCCGGCGCGCAGCGCGTTCGCCAGGCCCGGCACCACGTCGGTGTCGACGTCGAGCGGCTCGGCAGCCGTCAGCGCCGCGTCGTCGTCGTCCGTCACCAGGTGCGCCACCGCGGGATCGGGCCGGTCGTCGTCGAGCAGGTGGGCCGTCACCCGGTCGGGTACGCGTAGCGAGCGGGTCAGGAACGGGCGTTCGGGCTCCTCCACCAGGACGAGCCCGCCCGTCACCAGCGGGCCGTTCGGACCGAGCCGGGCCCGGCCCGGCGAGACGGTTGACTCGCCGCACAACTCGAGCGCGAGCCCGATCGTCGGGCGGCGCCTCGTCACGTCGTCGTTGAGGTAGCCGTACAGCCGCTCGAAGCCCGCGTCCAGGTCCGGCGCGAGCGCGACCAGCAGCAGTTGCACGTCGAGGTCGGAGAGGCCGAATCCCTTGCGCAGCCGGCGAAGCCGCGGCGGTTCCGGCGCGGCGTCCGCGTCGGCCTCGACCCGTCGCAGCAGCGCGAGCGTCTCGTCGTCGAGCGTGACCGGAGGCGCGAGCGCCGCGACGGCCGAGGCCAGCAGCCGGTCCACCTGGTCGTCGGACACGTACAACCCGCGGTACGGGTCGTCCGGTTCCGGGTCCGTGCTGCGCCGGTCGGCGACCAGCGCGGCGACCTGACGGCGTACGACACCGACCCGGCCGAGGAGGTAGGCGAGACCGGCCTCAGTCATTCCGGAGCTCCCGCCGCAGCCGGCGGCGGCGTCCGGCCAGCGACGACTCGTCGACGACCGCGTCGGGGTGTCCGGCCCCGATACCCGTTGCCAGAGCGTCGTTGCCCAGCTTGATGAGCGGCGGCTCCAGTGCCGGCGCGGCGGCGGGGTAGACCCGGCCGGTGTCGGTCGGCGCGCTCACCACGATGTCCAGTGACGGCTTCAGCTCACCGCCGAGTGCTGTCCACACGTCGGCGAACGAACGGTCCTGCGGCGGCGGCAGCGCGATCGTCACGGGCACTTCCAGGCCGAGCTCGCGCAACGAGCCGGTGAGCATGTCATCCGGAAGCTTCTCGTAGCGCAGGAAGCACTGCAGGACCGAGGCGAGCAGCCGGTGCTCGTCCTCGGGACGTTGGGTCCACGCGGTGATGAGGTAGGAGAACTTGAAGTATCGCGGCGGTAGCCGCCGTTCGGTGACGCGGCCTTCCTCGTTGTACTCGTTGATCAGGCCGCGTTCCCGGCGCCGCAGGTCCTCGCGGATGTCGTAGAGATAGACGTCGACCGTGGGCGTGTTGCGGCGCGCCGACCATTCCCTGGTCGGCGCGTCGAACACGACCTCGACGCCGGAACCGTTCACGACCTCGCGGCGAACGAGCGTTCGCAGTGCCTCATCGACTTCGTGGATCACACTGTCTCCGTTCGCTAGCGCCTGCTGATGAACCGTCGTGGTGCGACCGGGTTCGGTACGACCAGGTGTGGTGCGGTCACGTCCGCGAAGCTGTCCACCGGACCGGCCGCGATGGCCTCACGCTGACCGATCTGGTCGCGCGGGAACACGAGCATCCGGAACCGGAAGACACCGTTGGCGTCTGTTCGTACGGTTGTGCCGGCCGCGGGGTTCAATCCCTTGTCCCAGCGCAACGTGATGTCGGTGTCGGCGGGGAAGTCGCGGCCGACCACCAGCGCGGTGAAGCCGGGCGAGCCGACCTTCGGGATCTCCAGCCTGGGCTGGTGTACGGGAATCGACGCGCGGACCTCGTTGTCGGTCAGGTCCGGTTCCGTGGTGCTCGTGGTGGCCAGCGCACTGGTCAGGAGCGTGCCCGCGGCGGCCGGGCGTACCTTCACCACGACCTTCAGCGGAGCGGCGCCCGGCGCGAGGTCACCGAACTCGCAGCGCAGCACCGGGGCGACCACGCAGGTGCCGGCCGACGGCGTGACGGTTCCGACCTGGAGTCCGGCCGGCAGCCGGTGGATCAGCGTCACCTCGCGGGCGATCGCCGTTCCCGTGTTGGTGATCCGCAGCGTGTACGTCACGATCCCGCCGACGAAGCCGGGCTTCGGTGCGACCTGCTGCGTCAGCACGAGATCGGCCGGGCGCACCGTCGAGGACAGCACGACCTGGTTGTTGTCGGGATTCTCGTCTGGAACGGAGGTGAGCGCGTCCAGCGTCGTGATCAGGTCACCGGCCCGGTTCGGTACGACCGTGACGGTGAACGTCCGGCTGTCACCCGCGGGCAACGTGCCGAGCTCACAGCGGAGCTTCCGGTTGGCCGTCGTGCACGGCGTCGAGGACTCGATCGTCGCGGCCGGTGGCGGGAAGTTCCAGCTGATCTGGACCACGGTGTCGGCCGCGGCGGCCGGCCCGCTGTTGGCGACCACGACCTCGTAGGTGAGTGGCTGGTTGCCGTCGACCGGCTCCGGCTTCGCCGTCGCCTCGATGGCGAGACCGGTGCCGCGTACGGTCGTGGTGGTGTCGACGCGGTTGCTCGACGGGTCGGAGTCCGGGATGTCGAGCAGGACCTGCGTACGGTTCACGATGTCGCCGACGACGAACGGCCGGATCGCGATCTCCACGGTCGTGGTGGCCTCCGGCGCCAGCGTGCCGAGCTGGCAGCGGATCACGCGGCCGTTGACCGCGCAGTTGGCGGGAACACTCTCGACGCGCACCGCGGACGGCAGCGTGTCGACGACCTGGACCTGCGCGGCCTGCGGTCCGTTGTTGGTGACGGTGATCGTGTAGGTCAGGACCTCGCCATAGGGCACGGGGTCTGGGTCGTCGGCCACGGTGACCGCGATGTCGGTGCCGCGGACGAGCGTGGTCTCGGAGTCGGTGTTGTTGCTCTCGTCGGGATCGGCCGTCTCGCTGGAGACCCTGGCCGTGTTCACGATCTCGCCGGGATTCTGTGGCCGGACGACGATCGTGACCGTACGGGTCTCGCCGTTGGGTATGTCGCCGAGCGCGCAGCTGACCGTCTGGCCGTTGGCGGAGCAGTCGCCGGACGGCGTGGTCGACACCAGGTCCACGTCGGCGGGCAGGGTGTCGGTCAGCTGTACGTCGGTCGCGGTGTCGGTTCCGTGGTTGATGACGGCGACGGTGTACGTCACGGTGTCACCGAGCAGCACAGGATCCGCCGCGTCGGACTTGTCCACGGTGAGGTCCGCGCAGATGATGTGCACAGTGTGGGTCGCGGTGTTGTTGTCCTGGCCGGGATCCCGCGAGTCGGTGCTGACGGTGGCGGTGTTCACGATGTCGCCGCAGCGCGCGACGATGCGTACCTCGATGCGGAACGTCGCCCACGACTCGGCGCTCATCGTTCCGGCGTTGCAGGTCACCGTCTGGCCGCTTCGCTCGCAGCCCTCGTCGACCGAGAGGATCTCGACCTCGGCCGGCAGCGTGTCGACGACCGTGACGTTACGGGCCCTGGCCGGGCCGGCGTTGTTGACGTCGAGGAAGTAGGTGAACTGCGTACCCGGGTCGGCGTCGACGGCGGCGTTGTCCGGTGCCCTGGCCGCTCGTTGCGCCCGGGCGGTCACGTCGCCACCGCCCTCGCCCTCGTCGAGCGACGAACTCTTGAAGATCCGCACGTCGGCGTCGGAGATGATGTGCACGGTCTTCGACCCGGAGTTGTTGGCAGGATCAGGATCGGTGCTCGTGGTCGTGACCGTCGCCGTGTTCACCGCGTCGCCGGAAGCGTCCAGCTTCACTCGCACGCTGATGCTGAACGTGCGTCCGTCGCCGGCAGCGAGGCTGTCCACGGTGCAGGTGATCGTCGTCGTGCCGGTGCAGCCCGAACCGAGCTCCACCAGCTCGATCTGATCGGGCAGGGTGTCGCTGACCACGACGTTGCGAGCCGTGGCCGGGCCGCTGTTGAACACGTCGAGGAGATACCTGAACTCGTCGCCGGGCTCGGCGGAGTCGATCTCGCTCTCGCCCTGGATGGCGCGCTTGTCGATGTCGACGTCCGCGTCGGCGACGACGTGCACGGTCGCGTCGTCGGAGTTGTCGGCGCCGTTCGGATCCTCGGTGTCGCTGGTGACGGTCGCGGTGTTCACCGCGTCGCCGGTCTTCGCGTCCGCCTTGACCCGTACGGTGATCTGGAACCGGATGCTGAAGCCGGCCGCCAGGCTGGCCGTCGTGCAGGTCACGGTCGTCGTACCCGTGCAGCCCGCGCCGGCCGAGACGAACTCCACCTCCGGCGGCAGGGTGTCGGTGACCGTCACGTTCGTGGCCGTGCGCGGCCCGTTGTTGTAGACGTCGAGGTAGTAGGTGAACTCGTCGCCGGGCTCCACGTCCGGGATCGCGCTCGTTCCCAGCTTGGCCTTCTTCAACTGGGCGTTGGTGGTCTTCCTGGCCTTGGGCGCGACGTCGACGATGACGGGGTCGAGCGAGGTGCTCTTGAACAACGCGAGGTCCGCGGTCGGCCGTACCGGCTGCCAGGCGGGGGTGAGCTCGTCGGGATTGCTGGAGGTCACGTCGACGGGGTTGTTGCCCGTACCGGAATCGAACACCCAGATGTCGGATTGCCCTTGCGGAGCGGCGAGAGCGCTGGTTCGCGCCTGGGCGCGTCCCGAGCCCGAGCCGCCGCCGATGATGACCGGGTTGAACGCCGACGTGGCGATCTTCGCGCCGTCCGGCGACCAGGCAGGGCCGAGCTCGTCGAGACCGGTGCCCGGGTTGAGCTCGCGCAGGTTCTGGCCGTTGGCGTCGATGAGCGTGGTCCTCGTCCGCTCCCGGGGGAACGCCAGGTAACGCTCGAACGCGATCGTTCGCCCGTCCGGTGACCAGGCGGGCTGGACGTCGTCGTAGAAGCGGGAACCGCCCTCGACGATGAGGTCCTTGGTGTACTCAACCGGGTTGGAGCCATCGGCGTTGGCGACCCAGAGGTTGGCCTGATGAGTGGCGAAGTCCGCGGCGTAGGCGATCTTCGTGCCGTCCGGGGAGAACGCGGGATAGTCGATGTAGTTGTTCCTGTTACCAGGAGGGCCGATCGTGTAGAAGTTCGCCGGGTTGGCCAGCTCGAACACCACGAGATTGGTGCTGATGCTGAACGCGATCCGCGTGCCGTCCGCGGACCACGCGGGACGGTAGGCGCTCCCGATCCCGATCGAGCCACGCAGCGCGGCGGAGACGTTGGTGAGTCCGGTGCCGTCGGCGTTCACCACCCAGATGTCCTGGGAGGCCACCGGTGCGGCTCCCGGGTCGCTCTTCAGTCGTGGAGTGTCTGGTGGCGCGACGGTACGGCGCGAGAACGCGATCCGGTTGCCG
This sequence comes from Flindersiella endophytica, assembly GCF_054779015.1. NCBI lineage: Bacteria > Bacillati > Actinomycetota > Actinomycetes > Propionibacteriales > Nocardioidaceae > Flindersiella > Flindersiella endophytica. The sequence goes on along the minus strand of NZ_BAAGYY010000024.1, from coordinate 774,221 downwards.
TCGGGCGACCACGCCGGGTCCAGGTCCTCGACGTCGCCGGCGGGTCGTTCGACCACCGAGAGGTCGGCCTGCTGAGTGGCGTCGGCGCGCATCGTCCAGATGTGCTTCTGGCCGCCGGCGGCCGGCCGGACGAACGCGATCAGGGCGTCCGCGGGGTTGGTCGGGGCCAGACCGGCGCGCTGGGGCGCCGAGGCCGGCGGTGGGCCGACCGGTGGTTCGGCAACGGCCGATCCGGCGATCGGAGACGATTGGGCCTGGCTGGCGCCGAACGCGAGCGCGCAAGCGAGTACCGCGAGACCGGCCAAACCGCTGACGGTCACGCGCTTGCGGATACTGGAGCTGGTCACACTGGTCACGACAGAGTCCTCCCGGGGGTAAGACTCGCCCGATCCGGACCGATCGAGTACCGGCCAAGGTCCGACCATCAGGGCAGAAGTCCTTGCCCGAATGGGTACCTCTCGGGACGCTCCCAGCGACGGCGCCCGCTCGTACGGTCATGGCATGCCCGCCCATGTCTTCATCACAGGCCCGGCCGAACCCACCGGGACGCTCTTCGTCGAGCCCGACGGAGAGGTGACCTGCCAGGCCAGGGTCCGAAACACCGGGACCATCGTCGACCGGTTCACCATCGAGGTGGTCGGAAAGGCCGCCAGCTGGGTCGAGGTGGAGCCGCCCGTCCTCTCGTTGTTCCCCGACGAGGAGGGCGAAGTCACGTTGCGGTTCACGCCGCCACGGGCCTCGCACGTGTCGGCCGGGCAGGTCCCGTTCGGCGTGATGGTGACCTCCAGCGAGGATCACCGCAGCACGGTCGCCGAGGCCGTGCTCGAAGTCGGCGCCGCGACCGAGATCTTCGCCGAGCTGATCCCGCGCACGTCGCGGGGCCGCCGGGTCGGCCGCCATCAGCTGGCGATCGACAACCGGGGGAACGTGCCGGTCGACCTCGAGATCAGGGCCGCCGACCACGACGGCGAGATGCGTGTACGGGTCGACCCGCCCAAGCTGCGCGTCGAGCCGGGCGCGGCCGCGTTCGCCAAGGTCACGGTCAAGCCGGAGACGGGCTTCTGGCGCGGGCCGGCGCAGACCAAGCCGTTCGGCCTGCTGGTGGAGTACGGGCAGGAGCCGTACCCCGTCGAAGGAACCATGCTGCAGGAGGCCAAGCTCCCACGCTGGCTGCTGCCGGCGCTGCTCACCGCGGTGGCAGGCCTTGCCGTGCTCGCCGTGGCGTGGTTCGGGCTGCTTCGTCCGCAGATCAACTCCGCCGCGAAGACGGCCGTACGCCAGGAGGCCAAGCAGGCACAGCAGGCGGCGGCCAAGGCCAACGACCAGGCCGCGGCGGCCGCCAAGGACGCCGGTGACGCGGCGACGAAGGCGGACGCGGCGGCCAAGCAGGCGGCGGCTTCGAAGAAGACCGCCGAGAAGATGGACAAGAAGAGCGACAAGGTCGACGAGATCATCAACAACCCGAACGTGCAGGACGTGGTGAAGGGTGAAGGCGGGCTCGACGGCACGCCGTTCGACGACCGGCTCACGGTGCAGGCCGCGGTCGGCGACACCGGCACCGACTCGCTGACCGTTCCGAAGAACACGATCCTCTCGCTGACCGACCTCGTGATCGAGAACTCCCAGGGCGACACCGGAACGCTGACGCTGCGCCGCGGCGATGCGGTCCTGCTGTCGGTCGGCCTGGAGAACATCCGGCTCTACGACCTGCACTACGTCTCACCGATCCGGGTCGACGCCGGCCAGGAGCTCACGATGAGCGTCCGCTGTGCGGCGACGACGGCGACGGGCGGGAAGTGCCAGGCGGCGATCGACCTGGCCGGGTTCACCAACGCCAAGCCGAAGCCGAAGAAGACGGTGCCGGGCCAGGGTGAGCAGACCGCCAACCAGTAGTGAGCGCGCGAGCCCGGCCCTCCGGGCTCGCGAATGACCACGTTAACTACGGATTTCCGTGCTTCGCCACGCATCGAGACGTGGCGAAGCACGTGTTTCCGTGGTTAACGTGGTCATTCGGGTCGAACTAGACGAGGCCTTCGCGTACGACGTACGCGACGGCATGCGCCCGATTCTTCAGATGGAGCCGGGCTGTGACGTCCCGGATGATGTTCTTGACAGTGCGTTCGGAGTACGCGAGCTGCCTTGCGATCTCGATCGTGCTCATCCCGTCGGCGACCAGCTTGAGCACTTCCAACTCGCGTTCTGCGAACCCTGAGAAGGTGAGCCCCCGCGGTGTGAGCGTCTGTCGTTGCAAGCGGGCCACCTGGTCGAGCAGCCGGCCCAGCAGGTCGGGCGGCACGGTGCCGTCACCACTGCTGGCGGCCTGGATCGCCGCGACCAGGCGTTCGGGGCTGGCGTCGTTGCGACGGAGCAGCCCACAGCTGCCGGCCTCGACGGCCTGCAGCAGGTCATTGTCGTCGAGTTGGGTCGCAACGACGAGCACGCGGCCCCGGCCACCCCGGGCAGCTGCCCGGATGACGCGGATGGCGTCCTCGTTCATGCGGTCTGCGACGACGATCGTGACGGTCGGGGTGTCGCCCCGTACGTCCTCAATAAGGTTGATCTCCGGTCGATACCGCAGCTGGGAGGTTATCCCGGCTAGCGAAATCGGGTCGAAGGCGGTTACTAGAACAGGAATCCGATCACTCATGGCGTCCCCCTCGGCGCGAACCACAAGAGAGGTACAGACAATCTACTGACGCTCGATATTCGTACGGGTTACAGCAGTGGATGGTTCAATCTCGAAAAAGATTGGAAGAGCTGACGAGTCAGGGGGATTTGTCTGCGTACGCAAGGATCTGAGGTCAGTTCTGGCCAGTGCGGAAAGCGTTTGAGCGGGCTTTCAGGACGCCCGATATGGTGTCGCACGTGAACTCGGGAGGATTTGTCCACGTACGCAGGCTTCTGGTCGTTGCGGCGGTCGTGCTCACCGCCGGCCTCGGGCTCGGCGCATGCAGCGGCGACGGTGGCGACGACGGCCTGCTCGGCGCGCTGGAGAAGACACCACAGACCGCGACGACGCTGCGAACCTTCGGCTACGCCGACGAGGAGGCGATCGACAAGATCTCGGACGGCCAGCCCGACTCGGTGCGGTTCAAGGCGCTGTCGGCGTACGCCACCGGGCAGGTGTCGGGCAGCGGGCCGTCGCTGCGCGACAACGAGGTCTACCTCGAGCTGGCCAACTGTCTTGGGCCCGATGTGGTGGCGGCGCGTTTCGCGCAGCCGGTCGATGCGGCTTCGCAGGCGCAGGTGCTGGCGGTGGGTGTTCGTGCGGAGAGCGGGAAGTCGCCCGTCGAGGTGTGGTGCACGGCGGTCAAGCAGGACGTCGATGCGCAGGCGATGGCTGGGCGGGTGTTCGAGCGGCTGGCCGGGCCTCGGCAGAACGGCCGGTTGTGGAGCGACTCGATCGGTGAGCCGGACGTCGAGGTCTACGGCGACCTGGGTGTGATCCGGGTGATCGCCGCGCCGCCGGATCCGAAGACCGTGGTGTTCGGGCAGTTCCTCCAGCCGTTGGCCACCGGCGAGCTCGACCAGCTGACCAAGCCCTGAAGTGACACTAGGAGCAATACCGGGCCGGACTTTCGCGTTTGCCTTGACGTTGGCGACAAGGTCTAGCGTCGAGCATCGAAGGAGGCCGGATGCGGATCGGTGAGCTCGCGGAACGAGCAGGCACCAGCACTCGTGCGCTGCGTTACTACGAGACCCAGGGGCTGCTCGCGGCCCGGCGCGACGCGAAGGGCTATCGCGACTACGACGAGAACGACCTGCGCCTGGTCGAGGAGATCCGGTCGCTGCTGGCGATCGGCTTCGGCCTGGAGGACGCTCGTCCGTTCGTCGAGTGCCTGCGGGCGGGCAACCCCGCCGGAGACTCGTGCCCGGACGCGGTCGCTGTCTACCGCCGCAAGCTCGCCGAGATCGACGAGTGCATGGAGCGCCTGGCGGGCGCGCGTGCGCGGATCGCGGAGCAACTGGCCAAGCGAACCGAACTGGCTGAGGAGCCCACGTGTCCGAGACGACTGCCCAGATCATCAGCGTGACCGACGCGGACTTCCAGGAGCGGGTGGTCGGCAACCAGCTGCCCGTACTCGTGGAGTTCTGGGCCGAGTGGTGCCCGCCGTGCCGGCTGATCGCCCCGGTCCTCGACGCGCTGGCCACCGAGTACGCCGGTCAGCTGGTCGTCGCGAAGATCAACTCCGACGAGAACCCCGCGACGACGGTGGCGAACCGGGTGCTAGGGGTTCCGACGATGCAGGTCTACCGGGGTGGTGAACTGGTCAAGGTGATCGTCGGCGCCCGGTCCAAGGCCGCGTTGCTGCGCGAGCTTGCCGACGTGCTGCCCGCGGTCCAGGCCGCGTGACCTGCCAAACCTGCTGACGAACGCGCGTACCGGCCGGTCCGGTCTCGCTTCGAACGTCCACGCGACGGCGAGCGCGACCAGGGCCGGCCGGTTGCCGTTGAGGTCGCCGGACACCATCGCGTTGACCAGGAAGAACACCGCGAGCCCGAGCCAGACGGCGGCGTCGAGGCGGCGCGCGCGGCGAGCCAGCAGCGCCAGCGACAGCCCGGTGAAGAGCAGGAAGACCAGCCCGGCGACCCAGCCGGCCTCGACGAAGATCTCGGCGAAGATGTTGTGGGGGTACTGCGCCCAGCCGTTCTTCGTCAGTACCTCCAGCGGCTGGAGGTGGTCGACCAGCCCACCCCAGCCGACGCCCGACGGATGGTGCGCGGCGATCCGGCCACTGGCTTCGAGCAGGCGCAGCCGGGCCTCGCTCGACCAGTCCATGCCACCGCCGCCGGTCTGGACGATCCGTTGTACGGAGTGGATCGGCACGAACCGCAGCGCGATCCACACCGCGGCGCCCGCGCCGATCACGGCGGCGCAGCGGTAGATGCCGGTCCGCGTGCGGGAGGCGGTGAAGAGCAGCAGCACGAGCACGCCCAGCAGGATGCCGAGCACGGGCCCACGCGATCCGGTGGCGACGGTCGCGGCACCGAATCCTGCGGCTACCGCAAAAGCCGTCCACCGCAACCAGCCGGTACGGAGCAATGCGATGGCCGCACAGACCATCGCGGCCGCTCCAGCGCCACGACCGGACGCGAGCGTGCTCGAGCCGACCGCCGCGAGCCGGCCTTCCTGCGCGGGATCGAGCGTGAGCAGCGCCGACACCACGATCACCGCTCCGGCCAGGAACGTGCCTGCAGCCGTCAGCATCCGCCGCACCGGCGTGGTGAGCAGGAACATCGGCGTCAGCACGGCGATCAGCGTGTAGACCCAGATGCCGAAGATCTTGGCCTGGGCGTACGACGTGTGCGGCGCGAACAGCGTGGCCGGAACGAACGTCAGCCACAGCGTGAACACGAGGGCGGCGCCGCGCGGAACCCACTCCGGCCGGCGCAGCCAGACCACGAACGCGCAGCCGGCCAAGACGAACGCGCCGAGCTTGGCGAGGTCGACCGGCACCCAGGAGAACAGCGGGGTCGCCTTGACGTACCCGGAAAACAGCAGCATGACGAACGCGATCGGCACGACTACGTCGCGCCACGAGATGCGCACACCACGCACGAACCCACCCCAAGCTCCGACGACCTGGTGTGCGCAGGGCACACCCGACAACACCGCCCTCCCAGCGGCGTTGCAAGCTTAGGTGATGCCGCTCGACGCGTTGCGCTGGACGCGCCTGGACCACGCGGTGAACGCCGAGCAGGCGTTCGCCGGGTTGTTCGGCGCGAGTCCGTACGCGTTCTGGCTGGACAGCAGCCGCCTGCAGGGCGCGTCGCGTTACTCGTTCCTCGGCGAGTCCGATGATCTGCTGCCCGCCGGGTTCGACGCGCTGCAGGCTCGGCTTGACGAAGCCATGGCGACCGTCGACCTGGCGGGGCTGCCTCCGGAGGTCGCCTGCGGATACGTCGGCTACTTCGGCTACGAGTTGCCCGCCTACGACGGCGTACACCGCGCGCGGGTGTCGCCGTACCGCGACTCCGGCTGGCTGCGGGCAGACCGGTACCTCGCGATCGACCACTGGGAACGGCAGACCTGGGTGATCGAGCGCGGTGACGGTGCGTGGCTGCGCGACGCCGAGCGCAGGCTGGCGTTGCTGCCCGCCCTGCCGGATCCGGGTCCGGCGCGGGGGGTCGATCCCGAGCCGTTGCTGGTACGCGATCGTCAGCGCTACCTCGCCGACGTCCGGACCTGCCTCGACTACCTGCGGGCGGGGGAGAGCTACGAGATCTGCCTGACGAACCTGGCGGAGCTCCCGTTCGACGGTGACCCGTGGCTCGTCTACCGCCGGTTGCGCCGGCTGGAGCCCGCGCCACACGCCGCGTTCCTACGGCTCGGCGACCTGCACGTCCTGTCCGCCTCGCCCGAGTGTTTCCTTGCGATCGACGCGGACGGCTATGCCACGGCCTGCCCGATCAAGGGAACCTCGCCGCGTAGCTCCGACCCGGCGACCGACCTCGGGCTGGCCAAGGACCTGGCCGGAGACGTCAAGACGCAGGCCGAGAACCTGATGATCGTCGACCTGCTCCGCAACGACCTCGGCCGGGTGTGCGAGCCGGGTTCGATGAGCGTGCCGGACTTCCTGGTCGTCGAGTCGTCGGCGACCGTGCACTCGCTGGTGTCGAGGATCCGCGGCCGCCTGCGTACGGACGTGGGGCCGGTCCCTGCCGTGCGGGCGTGCTTTCCGCCGGGCTCGATGACGGGCGCGCCGAAGGTCCGGACGATGGAGATCCTCGACTCGCTGGAGACCCGGCCGCGCGGAATCTACTCCGGCGTTCTCGGCTATTTCGGATTGGCAGGCACCGCCGACCTCAGCGTCGTGATCCGTACGGCGGTGATCTCGGACGGCCTGGCGCGGGTCGGAGCGGGTGGGGCGATTGTCCTCGACTCCGATCCGGACGCGGAATACGCCGAGATGCTGCTGAAGGCCGCCGTGCCGCTGCGCGCGTTCTAGGTCCGGCTCGACGGTCGTGGGTGAACGTCGAGAGCCTCGGCCGCGTGACCGTCCGGCCGGCCTGCTCGTCACCTTTCGCCGACTCGATCCGTCAGCGAGGTAGGAGTCAGCTGAGGAAGGGACAAGGTGACCGTGACGCCCCAGGACTTTCTGGCGGTCGAGTTCGAGGGCCATCGCGCCCAGTTGCGGGCGGTGGCCTACCGCATGCTCGGTTCGCTGGCGGAGGCCGAGGACGCCGTTCAGGAGGCGTGGCTGCGGCTGGCCCGGTCGGACGCCGACGACATCGGCAACCTGGGCGGCTGGCTGACCACGGTGGTCGGCCGGGTGTGCCTCGACATGCTCCGCACCCGGAAGGCGCGGCGCGAGGAGGCGCTGGACGACCGGCTGCCCGATCCGCTGGTCAGCCGGGACGACGCTGACGACCCGGAGCAGCAGGCGTTGCTGGCCGACTCGGTGGGGCTGGCGCTGCAGGTGGTGCTGGAGTCGCTGACTCCGGCCGAACGGCTGGCGTTCGTCCTGCACGACCTGTTCGGGTTGCCGTTCGACCAGATCGCGCCGATCGTGGATCGCACGCCCGTGGCTGCCAAGCAGCTGGCCAGCCGGGCCCGCCGGCGGGTACGCGGGGCGGCGCCGAGCCCTGACCGTGACCTGGCGGCTCAGCGCCGGGTGGTGGACGCGTTCCAGGCTGCGGCGCGTGGCGGTGACTTCGAGGCGTTGCTGGGCATCCTCGACCCGGACGTGGTGCTGCGCGCCGATCGCGGTGTCAGCGCCGGCGGCATCATGAGCGTGCACGGCGCCGCCGCGGTGGCCGGCCAGGCCGCGACGTTCCGGCGTACGGCGTCGGCCGCGGTGACGTACTCCGTGCTGGTCAACGGAGCCGCCGGTCTGCTCACCACGATCGACGAGGCCCCGATCTCGCTGATCAGCTTCACCGTCACCGACGGCAGGATCGCCACGATCGACATCCTGTCCGACCCCGATCGGCTGTCCCGGCTCGACGTCGCCGAGCTGACCAACTGACCCGCGGACCACGGTCACCTTTCCCCGTTCGGATTCGTCAGCTCAGTGAAGGTCAATCGTCAACCAGCATGGAGGATTCCCCATGGAACCGCGGATCGCCGATGTCAACACGCTCTTGCCCGAGATCCAGCAGGTGGCGGGCGCACTGGTGAAGGTCGCCGGGAACGGTTCGGTGCCGCAAGCCACGGTCAGCCTGGTCTACCTGCGGGCCGGACAGCTCGTCGGCAACACCTACCAGGTGATCAGGCACTCGCGCGACCTCCGCGAGGCCGGAGAGTCCGAGGACCGGATCGCCGGCGTGGCGAGTTGGTGGGATGCGCCGTACTTCACTGACGCCGAGCGAGCTGCGCTGTCGCTGGCCGACGCCGTGTTCCAGCCGAACGCCCGGGGCACGGAGCGCGTACCCGACGACCTGTACGCCGAAGCCGCGAAGCACTATGACGAGAAGGCGCTGGCCACCCTGCTGACGCTGCTCGCCTCGGCGAGCTTCTGGATGACCATCGCCGTGCTTTTCAAGCCCCCGCCCGCCGCCTGACGGGAGCTGTTGTCGGTCTCCAGGCCGAGAGCTCCTTCAGCGGAGCTCCCGGACGACGACACCGAACAACTGGTCGCTGTAGTAGAAGCCGTAGATCCGGGAGTCGGCGCTCGCCGCACGATTGTCGCCGAGCACCACGAAGGCTCCCTCCGGAACGGTGGCCGAGCCGGCCGACAGGACCTCTTCCGGCACCACGTCGCCCGGCAAGGCCACCGCGCGTTTGAGGTTCCACTCCCGTTCCATCGGCTCGGCCTCCTGGCCGGGAAGCCGGATCATCCGGTCCGGCCGGCGTACGACGACGACCTCGCCGGCGCGGACCCGCGGCAGCCGCCTGCGCCGGACGAGGACCCGGTCGCCGGCCTGGAAGGTCGGCTCCATGCTGGCCCCGTCGACCGTCGCGAGGAGCAGGTGCCGGCGCGCCCACAGCACGAGGGCGAGCAGCGCGATGCCGGCCAGGCCGGCACCCGTGACGAGGAGCATGGACGTCAAAGCTCACCGCCCTGGTCCACGGTCGCGTATCCGCTGGCCTGCAAGGCGAACAGCCGGGCGTACGTGCCGTCGTTGCCCACGAGCTCGTGATGGTTGCCCTGCTCGGTGATCCGGCCGTCGGCCAGCACGACGATCTGGCCGGCGTCCCGGATGGCGCTCAGCCGGTGCGAGATGAGCAGGCTGGTCCGGCCCACCCGGTGCCGCTGCAGCCGCCGGTGGATCTCGTACTCCGCCTGCGCGTCCAGCCCCGCGCTGGGCTCGTCCAGGATCAGCAGGTCACGGTTGTCGCGCATGAACGTGCGGGCCAGCGCCAGTCGCTGCCACTGCCCACCGGACAGTGCGACACCGGTGTCGGGGTCGTCCTTCTCGCTCTCGGCGAAGAAGATCCGGCTCAGCAACGTGTCGAAGCCGCGCGGCAGGCCCTTGACGATCGTGCTCGCCCCTGCTGACATGGCCGCGGCCTCGACGCGTTCCCGGTCGTCGATCGCGGGCAGGTCACCGATGCCGATGTTGTCGGCAGCCGTGAAGTCGTACTCCATGAAGTCCTGGAACAGCACACCAAGCCGCTGCCGAAGCTCGGCGGGTGGCACCGTGCGGATGTCCACGCCGTCCCAGTAGATGGCACCGCGCGTCGGGTCGTACAGCCGGCCGAGCAGTTTGACCAGCGTGGTCTTTCCCGCGCCGTTGAGCCCGACGATCGCGGTCGCCTGGCCGTAGGGGATCGTCAGGTCGACACCTCGGAGAACCCACGGATGGTCGTCGTCGTAGCGGAACCACACGTCCCGAAGCTCGATGCCGTGGCGCAGCGCGGGCAGTGCACTGCCCACACGGGCCGGAGCCGGAGCCAGGTCGTCAGGGAGGTTCGTGACCTCGGCATGATGGGCGAACATCAGCAGCGCGTGATGCGCGGCAGCGACGCTGTTGACCAGCATGGCAAGGCCTGCTTGCGTACCGGCGACAGCGGCCACGAACGCCGTGACGTCTCCCACGCTGAGCCTCCCCGCCACGGCAGCGCTGACCGCCCAGAGCAGGCCGGCCGCCGCCACGCTCGCGCTCACACCGGCGAGCAGTGCCTGCGCCCGGAACTCACTCCGGTCGACCTCACGCTCGCCGGCCTGGATGGTGTGCAGCTCGCGAAGCAACCTGTCCTTGAAGAACCGGCCGGTGCCGAGGAGCCGGATCTCCTTGGCCGCCCGCGCGTCCGTGGTCAGGGCGAAGTAGAAGTATTGTCGCCGGTGCGCCGGCGTGAGTGCGACGTACATCTTCGCCCGACGGCGCGACAGCCTGATCTGGAGCGCCAGCGTGGGCACCGACCCGAGCAGGACGATCCCCGCGATGACCGGGCTGAGCAGGTACAGCGTGACGAGCAGGCTGACCATGGTGACGACGCCGCGACCCGTCGAGAAGAGCCCTGTCGTCGCCGGCGCGATCATCGCGCCGTCCGCCTGTGTGCACAGCCGGAGCTTGTCGAGGAACCGGGGACTCTCGAAGCGGGACAGGCCCTGGAACCGGTCGAGGGCGGAGTACAGCCGGTCCTGCAGCAGCCGGTCGATCCGGCGACGGTGCTCGCTTTGGACGTACGTCGTGAGCCGCGGCTCGATCGTGCCGGCCAGGCCCGCGGCGGACAGGCCGGCGGCCCAGATCAGGGCCGAACCGCCGGGCCGGGCAGCCACGAGACTGTCGACGAGAAGCTTGGTCTGCCAGGCGACCGCCGCCGGTGCCAGGCCGATGAGAAGGGCGGTGGCCAGCTGCACCAGCGTGAGGGGAGCACTGGCCCGCCAGCACAGCACCCAGGCCTCACAGGCGAGCCGTACCGAAGGGCGCGGCTGCCCGTCCTCTCGCACTGCTCAGACCTTGCTCGGTTCGAGCACAGCTCCAACGGTCGCCTCGGCGCTGCGTACAACACCGTCCGCATCGATCCGCAGGAACGACGGCATGACCATCACCTCCGCGCTCTTGACCAGCGCCGAGGCGTCCGGATCGGTGATCGTCGGCACGTCACGGAGCAGTTCGAGGAGCGGCTCGGTGTCATGGCCCGACCCGATGACCACGGCGAGGGCGTCGGTTCGCTTGCTCTGGTTGGCGAACTGCCTGGCTTCGATGACGCAGGAGCCGCAGCCGGCCTTGAAGAACCCGACCAGTCGTGGAGACTGCGGAATGCCCTCCGGCATCGGATTGCCGACGAACCTCAGCAACTCCACCGACAGGGCTTCCGCGTTGGCGTTCAGTGCTTCACTGTGCTCGCGCAACCTCCGTAGCACCCCGAAGGTGAGCAGCAGGTTGAGCAGACACAACGCGCCGACCAGCACGATGGCCGCGATCACGATCGTCATGGCGAACCTCACTTATCTTTCGTAGCTTGTGGCCGGTTTGGCCGGACTGAACAAGGCCACCAGGTCGTCCAGGCGAACCACGAGAACAAGGGCAAGGGCCGCGGCGGCGAGGGTGAGCACTGTCCACGCGGGGTCGCGCGGTGCCGCGGTGGCGGTCAGTCCGCCCACGAGGCCCGTGCCGCCGGCTGCCAGGAGGATCAGGTTGCGTAGGAGGTGTGGCAGGCCGAGGGGTGTGGAGGATGCGCCGAAACATCGGCAGGGAGCTCGGGAGCCGCGCCTGAGCTCGACGGCGATCACGGTTGTGAACGCCGTCAGCAGGCATGCTGCCAGGGCGAGTCCGGCCTTCGATGTGGAAGGCACGATCAGGAGGATCACCGACGCCGCCTCCGCGGCAACCGTGGCGAGCGCCAGCACGCGGGATCCGCGATACCGGGCCAGCCGGAGAATGACGACCGAGGCGACGAACTCCTCGTAGGCGTTGCGGTTACGGACCTTGCTGGCGAACGAGAACAAGAACACGCCGGCCAGGGTTACCTGGCAGGCCAGGACCACGTATTCCATGGGCGACCGCCTCGCAACTGGTCCCAGGGCCGGGCGAGGCTGTCTGCTCGCCGTCGCCCGGCCCTGGGAGAGCGTTATGTCACTGGCAAGGGCAGTGACCGTGCATGATGGAGCAGGGGCAGGTCGCGCAGGCCTTCCAGTGCCACTGGCAGAACCTGTCGTCGCAGCCGCACCTGATCTCCGCGGGAGCCGCCTTGACGGTTACCTTCGGGACGAAGATCGCGAGCATGGCGTCGCTGAGTCTCTGAACCAGAGTAGGCAACTCGGGTCTCCTCTCTCGAGCCGATGGCCGCGCGCTGGACCAGCACGCAGCCCGATTGGCAGCCAGGATCGCGACCGCCGTTGGCATCTTGCTGGCGCGAGAATGGCGCAACGGTCATTCCTGCGGTGCGGAGCGTGATTTTCGCGACCCAGATCGTTGCTACGGGGTGCGTTCGGCCGAGCGGGCGAGGTTGTCCTCGATCTGCTGGAGCACGGCGATGGCGGACTTCTGGCGCGCAGGCGGGAGGTCGCCGACGGCGCCTGCTTCGAGTTCGGCCCAGATGCGTTCGACCTCGCGGCGTACGGCCTGGCTGGCAGGCGTGGGCTCGACGATCGTCGCGCGCTTGTCGGTGGGGCTGGGCTGGAGGCGTACGAAGCCGGCCCGTTCGAGGCGGCGGACGGTGCGGGCCATCGTGGCGGAGTCGGAGTCGAGGGCGCGGATCAGCTCGGTCTGGCTCTGCGGGCCGCGGTCCCACAGTTGCATCATCACCAGCTCCTGCCCGAGGTGCAGGCCGAGGGGACGCAGCAGCTGCGCGGCGAGCATCCGGTGCAGGCGCGCCACCCGGACGATGGCGTTGGTGAGCGGCTGGGCCGGCATGGAGGGGTGCGTGGGGCTCATCTGGCTCTCGCTGGTCGGTTGCCTGTTCGGACAGTTGGCAGCCTACTGGATCAGGTGACGTGTGTCACATGGGCCCTCGGAATTCGTTCCCGCGATTTACCTGTTTAGACAGGTAATCGCTCGCCGCACCGCGCGGCGACCTTCGTCGAGAACAGGGAACCCGACCATGCCTACGGCATTCGACTCCTACGAGCTGGGCGGCAAGCGCCTGGCGAATCGCATCGTGATGGCTCCGATGACCCGCAGCCGTGCCTACGGTGCGGGGGCGAGCCCGCCGGACCTGGCGGTGGAGTACTACGCACAGCGGGCCGGTGCCGGCCTGATCGTCACCGAGGGGACGCAGCCGTCGCCGGTCGGCCAGGGCTATCCGGACACGCCGGGGCTGCACTCCACCGAGCAGATCCTGGCCTGGCGAAAGGTGACCGACGCCGTACACCGCGCCGGCGGCGTGATCTACGCCCAGCTCCTGCACACGGGCCGGATCGGCCACCCCAGCCTGCTGCCGGACGGGCTGCATCCGGTCGCTCCGTCCGCGGTTCCCGCGGCCGGGCAGGTGTTCACCCATGCCGGCCCCAGGGACTTCGTCGTACCGAAGGAGCTGACGGCAGCGGAGATCTCGCGGACCATCGAGGACTTCGCGGCCGCGGCTCGCAACGCGATGGCCGCCGGCTTCGACGGGGTGGAGTTGCACGGCGGCAACGGCTACCTGATCCACCAGTTCCTCGCCCCCAACACCAACCGCCGCACCGACGCCTGGGGCGGATCGCCGGCCCGGCGCGCCCGCTTCGGTGCCGACGTGGCGACCGCTGTGGCCGACGCGATCGGCTCCGAGCGCGTCGGTTTCCGGATCTCTCCCGGCAACCCGAACAACCACATCGCCGAGGACGACGTGGACGAGACCTACGGTGCCCTGCTGGTGCAGCTGGCGCTGCTCCGCCTGGGCTACCTGCACGTGATGGAAGGCGCGGACCGCGACCTGACCCCGCTGGTCCGCAAGGACTGGCCCGGCACGTTCATCCTCAACCCCCACACGGGATCCGCCCATACGGGCCCGGACGCCCTCGACCTGATCGAGGACGGCAGTGCCGACCTGATCGCGTTCGGCGGTCTCTTCCTGGCCAACCCCGACCTGCCGGCCCGGCTGGCTGCCGGAGGTCCGTTCAATGCGCCTGATCGCGCGACGTTCTACGGCGGCGATCACCGCGGCTACACCGACTATCCGGCGCTCGGCTGAACCTCTTTTCGGAAGGTGTCACTCAGATGTGGATGATCCTGTCCCTGGTGTGCGCGAGCCAGTTCATGGTGATCCTGGACGCGTCCATCGTCAACGTCGCTTTGCCCTCGATCCAGCAGGACCTCGCCTTCTCGCCCACCGGGCTGGCCTGGGTGGTGAACGGCTACCTCCTTACGTTCGCGGGCTTCATGCTGCTCGGCGGGCGGATCGCCGACCTGTTCGGGCACCGGCGGGTCCTGGTGGCTGGGCTGTTCCTGTTCTCTGCCGCCAGCCTCGTTGCCGGCGTGGCCACGGGCCCGGCGATTCTGGTGGTGGCCAGGGTGGTGCAGGGTGTCGGCGCGGCTCTGCTCGCCCCGGCGACTGTCGCCGTTCTGAACACGTCTTTCACCGAAGGGGGTTCACGGGCTCGGGCCTTCGGCGCCTGGTCGGCTGCCGGCGGTGTGGGCGGGATGGCCGGCGCGGTCGTGGGCGGTGCCATCACGACCGGACTGTCCTGGCAGTGGGTGTTCCTCATCAACGTGCCGATCGGTGCCCTCCTGATCGCGGTGGCGCTGATCTCGCTTCCAGGCAACGGGCCGGGTGAACGCCAGCCGCTCGACCTGCCCGGTGCGATCACCGGCACGGCGGGCCTGGCCGGCGTGGTCTACGGGGTCATGCAGGTCGCCGGTCACGGCTGGACCTCCACGCCCGTCGTCGCCCCGGTCGTCGCCGGCCTGCTGTTGCTGGTCGGCTTCGTCGTGGTCGAAGCACGCTTCGCCGCCCGGCCGATGCTGCCGTTGCGGTTGTTCCGCGTTCGAAGCGTGGCCGTTGCCAACGTCATGTTGCTCCTGTTCGGAGGCATCGCCATCGCGATGTGGTACTTCAGCTCGCTGCTCCTGCAGAACGTCCTCGGCTATGGTGCGCTGCAGGCCGGACTCGGGCAGACGCCCGCGGCGGTGACGTTCGTCGTGGTCGCCCGGGTGGCAGCCGCGCTGCTCCCACGTTCGGGCGTGCGAGCGCTCGTGCTCGCCGGCTGCGCGTTCTTCCTCGCGGGCTTCGGCTGGCTCGCGGCCGCGGACGCGAGCAGCGGGTACGTCGCGGACGTCCTCGGCCCGACCCTGCTCGTCGCGGCCGGCATCGGCCTGACCTTCCCGACGCTGATGTCGTCGGCCACCGCCGACGCGCCCGGCGCGGACGCCGGCATCGTCGGTGCGCTGGCCAACACGGCGAGCCAGGTGGGTGGAGCTGTCGGGCTGGCCGGCCTGGCGACGGCCGCCACCGCCCGCACAACCACGACCGGAGACCTCGCCGCGGGTTACGGGCTGGTCTTCCTGATCGCCGCCGGACTCGGTCTTGCGATCGCCTTGGTCGGCTTGGTGGTGCCGCAGCCTCGGATGGCCGGTTCGCGACGCTGAACGGAGATTCCTTGCCACCGAATTAACGATCACCTACTCTCCGGGTGATCGTTAATTCGCGTGGCGGGAGACGTGAATGTCTCGAAGACTGTCGTTCCGCGTGATCGTCGCCGGCCTGGTGTCGGCGCTGGTCACCACCGTTGCCGGGCTGTCGTCCGCCGGAGCCCCACACACCGCGTCCGCGGCCGGCGGGTCGTCCGGCACGTATGCCAATCCGTTGATGCGCGATGTCGCTCAGGCGTTCTCGGACGTCGGGCTGATCCGGGCGAAGGACGGTGCGTGGTACGCCTACGCCAGCAACACGATCATGACCCACGAGAACGCGGAGGCCGGCGGGCCGCAGCACCTCGTTCCGATGGTCCGGTCGACCGATCTGGTGCACTGGGAGTTCCTCGGCGACGCGTTCGACGAGGCGAACCATCCCCAGTGGGCCGGCTGGCCGAGCAAGGGCTACTGGGCGCCGGACGTGCGGTACGTCGACGGCGAGTACTACATGTACTACTCCGCTCCCGGCTCGACCGCGCTCGACGCGGCGATCGGGCTCGCGACCGCACCCACACCGGCCGGACCGTGGACCGACATCGGACGTCCGGTGGTCAACTTCGTCGCCGACAGCGAGGTGATGGAGATCGACCCGATGATGTTCGTCGACGACGACGGCACGAAATACCTCTACTACGGCTCGTTCCGGCGGGGCGGCCTGCACGTCGTGCGGCTGTCGGCGGACGGGCGCAGCGTCGTCGGCGAGTCCCAGCAGGTCGTCGCCGGGGAGCGCGGTGAAGGCGCGTGGGTGACCAGGCACGGTCCTTGGTACTACCTCTTCTACTCCGGCTACGGCTGCTGCATGGGTGACGTCGGCGGTGGCGGATACCCGGTGCTCGCCGGCCGGTCCACGTCTCCGACGGGACCGTTCGTCGACGCGACTGGCGTGTCGCTCACCGGCACGCAGCCCGGCGGGACGGTCGTGAACTCGTTCAACGGAAACACGCTCGCGGCCACCGGGCACAACGCCGTCACGGTCGACCGGTCGGGGCAGCAGTGGAACCTGGTCAACTCCGACTTCCGGTTCGAGCTGCCGTGGGGCGGGCGACCTCAGTCGATGGATCGGCTGGACTGGATTGGCGGCTGGCCGACGGTACGTGCCGGCCGATGGACGTCCGACCAGGCGCAGCCGGCGCCCGCGACGACCTGGACGGCGGGCAGCACGTTCACAGCAGCGGGACAGGCGGACCTGGCCGGCTGGCGGGCAGTGGGAACCGAATGGACGGTCGGCCGGGACGAGGCGAGCGGTGGCTACGTACAGCCGAGGAACGCGACCTCCGGACCCGCGTTGCTGCTCAACCGCACGATCGGCCCGTCCGACTACCGTGCCGAGGGCGACCTCAGGACGGTGACCGGGCAGCCCGGCAAGGCCGGGCTCGTCTTCGGCTACCAGTCGCCGAAGGACTACGCCGTCGCCTGGCTCGATCCCGTCCGTGGCTCGCTGCGCGTCGAGCAGCGAATGGGCGGCGAGGTCGTCAAGGCCGCCGAGACGGCGCTGCACCAGGGATTCCGGTTCGACACCTGGAACGCTGTGAGCGTCGAGGTCCGCGGTGACCACGCGACGATCCAGGTCGCACCCAGCCTGGGCGACAACCCGCTGGGCGAGCTCACGGTGCGGTTGGCGGACGCACTGAAAGGCGAGGCTCAGCTCGGTGTCGCCGCTGCCGGCGGGATCGCGCAGGGCGACAACCTCGGCATGGCCCGGTTGTACCGGCCGGTCACCGAGAAGATCCCCGACCCCGAGCTCGGCCGGCAGCTCGCCTCCTACAGCGACGAGTTCGACACAGGCTCCCTCGATCCCGCCTGGCAGTGGACGGGCATCGCCGACCAGGGCCGGCTCGAGGACGGCGGGCTGGTCTGGAACACCCAGGCCCTCGATCTGAGCGAGGAGAAAGGTCCCGCCGCCACTGTGCTGCTGCGGGACGCGCCCGAAGGCGACTACACCGTCGAGACGAAGCTTTCGCTGCCGTTCCAGGGCAGTACGGGCAACGCCCGCGCCGGCCTGATCGCCTGGGCGTCTCGGACGCAGTCGCTGCAGCTCGCACCCACCAAGACCGGTGCCGTACGACAGGCCTTCCTGTGGCCCGGCGCGGACGACACCCCGTGGCCGGAGGCGATCCAGCTCGGACCCAGTGCCGACATGATGTGGCTGCGGATGCGGCACACGACCCAGCCGGACACCGGTGAGCACCTGTTCCAGGCCGCGACCAGCCTGGACGGCGAGCACTGGCAGTGGGGCAGCTACTGGTACCTGCCGGCCGGCGCCGGTCCGCTGAAGCTCGGCCTGGTCTCGATGGGCGGCACGGGTACCACCGCGCGGTTCGACTACGTACGGACCTACCAGCCATGACCGGCCGGGAGGAGTACCCCACCGGCCGGCCGACCCGGCGTGCGTTGCTGGCGGCCGGGGGAGCGGCCGGCGCCGTGGCCGCGGGACTGCTGCCGAACGCGGCACCGCGCGCGTTCGCCGCTCCACCGACCCCACCGCCGGAGGACGGCTACGACCTCTGGCTGCGCTACCGCACGATCGCCGACGGCGAAGTGCTGCAGCAGTACCGCGCGGCGTTCGACCACGTCGTCGTACAAGGGGATCACGACGTGCTCCGCAACGCGGGTGCGGAGCTGTCGCGTGGGCTCACCGGGCTGCTCGGCCGGCCCGTGCCGGTGCGCGACCAGATCGGCAGGGGAGCGGTGGTGGTCGGCACCAGCAGCGCCGACGACCTCCGCGGCCTCGGCCCGGAGGGCTTCGCGATCAGCCGCCTGCACGATCCGGATCGGACGGTCATCGAGTCGGCCGGCGAACGCGGCGCGTTGTACGGCGCGTTCCGGTTCCTCCAGCATCTGCAGCGGCAACAGCCGCTGGACCGGCTGGCGCGGACCGACCGTCCGGCGTCGCCGCTGCGCATGCTGAACCACTGGGACAACCCGAACCGCACGGTCGAGCGTGGGTACGCCGGCAGGTCGATCTTCGACTGGGACGAGCTGCCCGGGCTCGACGAGCGCTACACCGACTACGCGCGGATGCTCGCCTCGGTCGGGATCAACCACACCGTGATCAACAACGTCAACGCCAGCGCGGAGTTCCTGCGTACCGAACGGCTGCCGGACCTGACTGCCCTGGCCGGTGTGTTCCGGTCCTGGGGCGTACGGCTGTGGGTGTCGGCCAACTACGCGAGCCCGATCACGCTCACCAATGACGATCCCGACCCGATCACGGTGGCCGATCCACTCGACCCGCGAGTCCAGAGCTGGTGGCGGGACAAGATCGACGAGATCTACCAGCTGGTGCCGGACTTCGGCGGCTTCCTGGTCAAGGCCAACTCCGAGGGCCAGCCCGGACCGCTGGACTACGGGCGCACCCATGCCGAGGGCGCCAACCTGCTGGCCGACCTGCTCGCGCCGCACGGCGGAAGGCTGGTCTGGCGTTCGTTCGTCCACGAAGGCTTCGACGACTGGGCGGAGTATCAGTACCGCGTCTTCGGGCCGCTCGACGGCGACTTCCACGCCAACGCCATCGTGCAGACCAAGAACGGCCCGATCGACTTCCAGGTCCGGGAGCCGGTGAATCCCTTGTTCGGTGGGCTTCCCCACACGAACCAGCTGATCGAGCTGCAGATCACGCAGGAGTACACCGGCCACGCGACGCACCTGTGCTACCTCGTGCCGGAGTGGAAGACGATCCTGGACTTCCCGACGCACACCGGTACAGGAGCCGGACCGACGGTTGCCGACATCGTGACTGGGGCCGCCTACGACCAGCAGAACGCCGGCTTCGCCGGCGTGGCCAACCTCGGCGACGACCACGACTGGACCGGCTACCAGCTGGGCGCGGCGAACACCCACGGCTTCGCCCGGCTGGCCTGGAACCCGCACCTGCCCGCCGCCGAGATCGCGTCGGAATGGATCCAGCTCACGTTCGGCTGCGACCGCCGGATCGAGTCCGTGCTGCGGCCGATCCTGCTCCAGTCCTGGAAGACCTACGAGGACTACACGTCTCCGCTCGGGATGGGCTACCTCACGTATCCGCTGGGCGCCCACTTCGACCCCGCGCCGACGACGACGCAGAACCTCTCCCACCACACGACGGCGGAGGGCACCGGCTTCGATCGGACCGCGGCGACGGGCAGTGGGTTCACCGGTCTCTACGCCGAGCACTGGCAGCAGATCTACGGATCGCTCGAGCAGTGCCCGGACGAGCTGCTGCTGTTCATGCACTGGGTTCCGTACGGGCATCGGCTCCGGTCCGGCAAGACAGTGATCCAGCAGATCTACGACAGTCACTTCGCAGGCTACGAACGGGTACTCGCGTTCCGGCAGGCCTGGAGCGGGCTGGCCGGGCTGGTCGATCGTTCCCGGCACGCCGACATCGCAGCGACGTTCGACGAGCACGTCGCACACGCCGAGCTCTGGCGCGACACGATCGTCGCGTACTTCTTCGGCTGGTCACGGGTCCTGTCGACCGGGACGGGCTGGCTGCAGCTGGCGTACCCGGGTGGCCGGCTGCTCTTCGGGGGCCGGACCAACCTCCTCGACGTCGAGATCACGAACGCGACGCACGACGAGCAGTCGGTGCACGCGGTCGTACATCCGGTCGACTCCGGCTGGCAGGTCGGCGAGACCATGGCCGTGGTGGGTTCCGGGGAGTCCGCCACGGTGGGCCTGCCCGTGCGGCCGCCGCTGATCGCCGACCATGTGGACCTGAGCATCGACGTCGCGCCGGCGCAGACCACGCTGGCCGCCCGGAACCAGACGTTCGTGATCACTCCGGACGCCGCCCAGTGCCATCTCGCCCTCGACGTGGGGACCGCGGACAGCCCGCTCGTCACGGGCTACGCCAGGCTCGCCCCCGGCACCAGCTGGGACGCGACACGTGGATACGGCTGGGTCGGCGGTGCACCGCAGGGCCGCGATCGTGGCGGGAGCTGGGACGCGTTGCGACGCGACTTCTGTGGCGACTATCCCGCCCGTACGCTGCGGATCCAGATCCCGGCGGGCCGGCACCGGCTGTCGGCGCTGGTCGGCGACGGCGGCCCGGACTGCCCGCCGACGATCATCGCCGAGGGCGGCACGGTGCTCGCCACCTCACCGGACCTGCCGGGCGGCACGTTCGTCTGGCTGCATGCCGAAGTGGACGGCGGAGCGTCCGGGCGGACGGCCGATCTCGTCCTCGACAGCCAGCCGGACCGGTTCTGGCACCTGGGCGCCCTGGTGATCACCGACCCGGCCTGATCACCGGCTCCTCGCGTGGAGGGACGGTCGTCTCCCGGAAGTCGATCTCGGTGGGCATGGCTGTGGGTGGCTCCGGCTCCGGCTCGCCCCGGATCGCCGCGATCAGGCGCCGCATGCCGTGCCGGCCGGACGTCTCCCGATCGACCCGGACGGTGGACAGCGCGGGCGTGCCGTACCGGACGAGCGTGAGATCGTCCCAGCCGGTCACGCTCAGGTCCGCAGGCACCCGCCAGCCGCGGTGGAACGCCGCGTGCATCACGCCGACCGCGATGTGGTCGCTGGCCGCCACCACCGCCGTGACCGGTGTGTCGTCGGGCAGCGACCGGACGGCCCGGACGCCGGTGTCGGGATCCCAGGGCCCCGTGAACTCGCCGTGCGACCGGAGCCCCAGCCGTTCGCAGGCGTTCAGATAGCCGGACCGGCGCAGCTCCGCCGACCTCCAGTCCTGCGGGCCGGCCGCGTGGAACAGGTCGCGATGCCCGAGCGCGGCGAGCCGGCTCACGATCTCCTCCATCGTCGCCTCGTCGGCGGCAACCGCCTCGACGGCCCGCAGCCGATGGTCGAACTCGTCGGTCTGGACGACCACGCCACCGCCTTCGGCGCTCAGTGTCAACGGGGCCAACGGGGTCAACGGAGTCACCGACAGCACGCCGTCGACCCGGCCGTCGGCCAGCAACTCGGCCGCCAGCGCGCTGAGCGACGCGGGGTTCTCGTTGACGCCGATTACGATCTCGACCCGATAGCCGAGCCGCTGCGCCTCCTCGCTGGCCGCGGCGACGGTACGTTCAGGGCCGGTCCATCCCGGCAGGATGATCGCGACCACTCCGGTGTTGCGGGTGCGCATCGCCCGCGCCGTGAGGTTCGGCCGGTACCCGAGCTCGTCGATCGCGGCCCTGATCCGTCCCATCGTCTCCACCCCGACAGTGGGGTCGGAACGCAGATAACGCGAGACCGTCTGGTGCGAAACCCCGGCGACAGCGGCGACATCGTGCAACGTGGGCCGGCGCTGAACGCTCATGCGGCAACGATACTGGCGACGGCTGCGTGGAGATTCCTCAACGACACAGGTCAGCGCGCCCGGATGCCGTCCAGCGTCAGCTCGACCATCCGCGGGATGTCCTCCACGGTGGGCAACGGCGAACCGATCAGCGCCCGCAGCACCAGGACGCCGAGCACCGCCTCGCAAACCGCGGAGAGGTCGGCGTCGGTTCGTACCTCGCCACGCTCGACGGCGCGCTGGAAGTTGGGCAGGCTGAGCTCGATCCGCCGCTCCACCGCCTGCCGGTACAACGTCCCGATCCGCTCGTCGCGCCCTGACTCGGATGCCGCCAGCCGCAGGAAGTTCAGCCCTCGCGGGGTTCCCAGGAACGAGATCAGGTCGGCGTAGACCTGCGCGAGGTCGCCACCGATCGACCCGGTGTCCGGCGTGGGCACCTCGACGTCGAGCAGGGCGGCCAGCGCGTCGTACGCCAGCTCGTCCTTCGAGGGCCACCGCCGGTAGACGGTCGCCTTCCCCACGCCGGCCCGCTCCGCCACATCGTCGACAGTCATCCGCTCGTACCCACGTTCCAGCAGCAGATCGGCGGCAGCGGCCTTGATCCGCCCGGCGGCATCGGGGTCGCGCGGTCTGCCACGGCGTGCGGGCGGAGCGACCGGCGGGTGGGACATCAGCGGATGGCCTCCAGTTCGTCCGGCTCCGGGACTGTGGTGACAGAGCCGAGCTGATCAGTTACGGCACCGGAGTCTGCCTCATCGTGCCCTTCAGGTCGAGTCTGCCCGTGATGCGGCATCAAGAACAAGGCCACGACGGCGCCAACCGCCACGACGACGGCCGCGACGATGACGGTGGTGTCCATCGCGTCGATGAAACCGCTCTTCGCCGTCGACGCCAGCGCCTCGCCGGCCTGCGCGGGCAGCCGCGCCGCCACGGCCAGCGCGCTCTGCACGTTGTCCTGCGCGGAGTCGGCCGCCGCGGCAGGCAGCCCGGCCACCGCGGAGCCGGACAGCCGGCCGGCGTAGACGGAGTTGAGGATCGAGCCGAGCACGGCGACGCCGAGCGCGCCACCGACCTGCCGGACCGTGTCGTTCACCGCCGAGCCGACACCGGCCTTCGACGGCGGCAGTGAGCCCATCACCGCCTCGGTCGCCGGTGCCATCGCGAAGCCCATGCCGAAGCCCATCAGGAGAACGGAGGTGAACACGCGCCAGTAACCCGTGCCCTCCGTCGTGCCCGCGATCACGACGAACGAAGCCGACAGCAGCAGGAGGCCGGCGAACAGCGGGATCTTCTCGCCGATCCGCTGGGCGATCGCCATCGCGAGCGGCGCGCCGAACGTCATGCCGATGGCGAGCGGCAGGATCCGGATCCCGGCACCGAGTGCGTCGTGTCCCTGCACCGCCTGCAGGTAGATCGACAGGAAGAACGCCGAGCCGAACAACGCGAAGAACACCAGCGTGATCGAGATCGACGGGATCGAGAATCGCCGGTTGGCGAAGAATCGTACGTTCAGCAAGGGATGTGGCGTCCGCAGCTCCCACAGCGTGAAGCCGGCCAGCACCGCCAGCGCCACACCGAACCCGCTGAGGATCACCGGGTCCGTCCACCCCCGGTCGGGCGCCTCGATGATCGACCAGACCAGCGTCGTCAGGCCTGCAACCGACAGCAGGCCGCCCATCCAGTCCAGCCGTGGCGCCTTGACGTCGCGCGACTCCGGAACGATCAGCAGGCCGAGCAGCAGGCCGAGACCGGCCACCGGCACATTCAGGTAGAACACGCTCGGCCAGCTGAAGTGCTCCAGCAGCCAGCCGCCGAGTGCCGGGCCGACCGCGATGCCGATGCCGGAGACGCCGGACCAGATACCGATCGCCTTCTTACGTTCGGACGGGTCGGTGAACGAGTTGGTGAGGATCGACAGCGTGCTCGGCATGATCAGCGCTCCGCCGATGCCCATCACCGTACGAGCCGCGATCAGCTGCTCCGGCGTGTCGACCAGGGCGCCCCACACCGAGGAGGCGCCGAACACGACGAGCCCGGCGAGCAGTGCCCGCTTACGTCCGAGCTTGTCGCCGAGCGCGCCGGCCAGCAGGAGCAGCCCGGCGAACGCGACGGTGTAGGCGTCGACGATCCACTGCAGCTCGCTGGCCGAGGCCGACAGCTCACGCTGCAGCGTCGGCAGCGCGACGTTCAGCACCGTCGTGTCCAGCCCGATGATCGCGAGGCTGATGCACAGCACCACGAGCGTTGCCCAGCGGCGCCTGTGCACCGCTGAGATTTCTGAAGATTGCTCCACGGGTTGCCCTCCACTACTCACTCTGAGTAATTACGAGACTGATAAGTTCCGTTTGAACGTAACGGACAACCCGCCGAAATTTGTTCCGGTTGCGTAGGGAAGTGAGGCTTAGTTCACACGTACGACATAGAACTCGCGACTCTGTAATCGGTCTGCAACATCACGCGTTTTGGAGCGAAACGCAGCGCCACCAAGCTGTGTGCAACTCAAACCAGACCAATTCTTCTGTGCGAGATGCCGTTGGGGGCGACGTAGGGGTCGCTGGGCGGCAAGTTTCCTCCCCCGTCAAGGAGTCGCGATGGATACAGGCGATACCGCGTGGTTGCTGGCTAGCTCCGCGCTCGTCCTGCTGATGACCCCGGGCCTGGCCTTTTTCTACGGTGGCATGACCCGGGCCAAGAGCGTGCTCAACATGCTCATGATGAACTTCGCCGCTATCGCCGTGGTCAGTGTCCTGTGGGTGCTGTACGGCTATTCGATTTCGTTCACCACAGACATCGGTGGCGGTCTGCTCGGTGGCTTCAGTGCCGTCGGGTTGAACGGCCAGATGGACATCCCCGCCTGGGACGGTGCCACCGTCCCGGCGACGGTGTTCGCTGCGTTCCAGTTGATGTTCGCGATCATCACGGTCGCCCTGATCTCCGGCGCGATCGCCGACCGGGTCAAGTTCTCGGCCTGGATGGTCTTCATCGTGCTGTGGTCGACCGTTGTCTATTTCCCAGTCGCGCACTGGGTGTTCTTCTTCGACGGGGGCAACGGAGGCTGGATCGCCGATCGCCTGCAGGCGCTCGACTTCGCCGGTGGTACGGCGGTCCACATCAACGCCGGTGCTGCTGGTTTGGCCCTCGCGCTGATCATCGGCAAGCGGGTCGGCTGGCGCAAGGAGTCGATGCGGCCGCACAACCTGCCGCTGGTGCTGCTCGGCGCGGGCCTGCTGTGGTTCGGCTGGTTCGGCTTCAACGCCGGCTCGGCCGTGGCCGCCAACGGAACCGCCGGCCTCGCCTTCATCAACACGCAGGTCGCGACCGCGGCCGCCGTGCTGGGCTGGCTCCTGGTGGAGAAGATTCGCGACGGTAAACCCACCACGCTGGGTGCGGCCTCCGGCGCTGTGGCCGGCCTGGTCGCGATCACCCCGGCCTGTGCGTCGGTCAACCCGATCGGTGCGATCGTCGTCGGTGTGGCCGCGGGCATCCTGTGTGGCATGGCGATCAGCCTGAAGAACAAGTACAACTTCGACGACTCGCTCGACGTCGTGGGTGTCCACCTCGTCGGTGGTCTGGTCGGCTGCCTGCTGATCGGGTTCCTCGCCACGGCGAGCTCGCCCGGCATCACGGTCGACGGCCTGTTCTTCGGCGGCGGGCTCACGCAGCTCTGGAAGCAGGCGATCGCGGCCATCGCGGTCGGTGGGTACTCGTTCATCGTGACGGGAATCATCGGCCTGGTGATCAGTAAGGTGATGGGCTGGAGGGTCTCCGAGGAGGCCGAGTCCGACGGCATCGACTACGCCGAGCACGCGGAGACCGCGTACGACTTCACCTCGATCGGCGTCAGCACCCGTCGGTTCATCGCCGGGGCCGAGCCGGAGCCCGAGGTCGAGGCTGCCCCGGAGGCGGTCGCGGGAGCCGACGGCGCCGAGGAGTCCGAGAAGTCCGAGGAGAAGGAAGGGAGCCCGGCCCGATGAAGCTGATCACGGCTGTCATCAAGCCGCACCGCCTGGATGAGGTCAGGGCCGCTCTCGAACAGGCCGGAGTCACCGGGATGACGGTGACCGAGGCCAGCGGGTACGGCCGGCAGAAGGGCCACACCGAGGTCTATCGCGGTGCGGAGTACGACGTCGACCTGGTGCCCAAGGTGCGCCTGGAGATCCTCGCCGACGACGGTGACGCGTCCGACATCGTCGCCGCCGTGACCAAGGCCGCCCACACGGGCCGGATCGGGGACGGCAAGGTCTGGGTCACTCCGGTCGAGACCGTGGTGCGCGTCCGTACCGGCGAGCGCGGTCCGGAAGCGTTGTGACTGCTCGCGAGGAGCGCACGGAAGCCGCAGACCTGCGGCTACGTGCGCTCCTCGCCGACGCTTTGAAGCACGACGACCAGCCTTCGACCGGGCTGGCCGTCGTCGCCGTCGGCGGATACGGCCGCGGCGAGCTGTCGGCGGCCAGCGACCTCGACGTCCTGCTCGTCCATGACGAGCGCCGCACCGACGTCGCCGGCATCGCCGAACGAATCTGGTACCCCCTGTGGGACGAAGGCGTACGCCTCGACCACAGCGTCCGTACGGTCGCCGAGACCCGCGAGGCCGCATCCGCGGACCTGCGTACGGCGTTGTCGTTGCTGGACGCGCGGCACGTCGCCGGCGATCCGGCCGTCACGATCGGGTTGCGTACCACCGTGCTGGCCGACTGGCGGCGCGCGGCGACCCACCGGCTCGGCGAGCTGCAGACCTCGTGCCGGTCGCGAGCCGACCGGGCGGGCGAGCTGGCCAGCCTGCTCGAGCCTGATCTGAAGGAGTCCAAGGGTGGCCTGCGTGACGGCGTCGTGCTGCGCGCGCTGGCGGCGACCTGGCTGGTCGAGGTACAACACACGTTGCTGGAACGCGTTCGCGGTGAGCTGCTCGACGTCCGGGACGCGCTGCACCAGGTGACCGGAGGCGCCGCGCGGCGGACGTCGGACCGGCTGCTGGCAGAGCTGCAGCCGGAGGTCGCCTCGCTGCTCGGCATGCCCGACCGCGAGGCGTTGCTGCGCCGGGTCTACCAGGCCGGGCGGACGCTCGCGCACCTCTGCGACACCACCTGGCGCCGGATCGACCGGCTGCTCGCCGATCGCGGTGGGCGCCGGACGGCGGTGCGGCGCACCGGGCCCAGGCCGGGACCGATCCTGACACCACTTGGCGGTGGCGTCGCGGTGTCCGAGGGCGAGGTCGTGCTGAGCACGGACGCCCGGCTCGGGCAGGACGCACTGCTGCCGTTGCGCGCCGGCTTCGAGGCTGCCGAGCGGCACCTGCTGCTGTCGCCGTACGCCTGTGACCGGCTGTCGCGGTCCTACGTACCGCTGCGGACGCCGTGGCCCGAGGAGGCTCGGCGGCTGTGGACCGGGCTGCTCGGCGCCGGGCGGGACCTCGTACCCGTGTGGGAGACGCTCGACCAGGCGGGCCTGATCGAGCCGCTGTTGCCGGAGTGGGCGGCCGTCCGCTGGAAGCCGCAGTGGTCACAGGCACACCTGCACACCGTCGACCGGCACCTGCTGCAGACGTGTGTGGAGGCGTCGGCGCTGGTACGCCGGGTGTCGCGGCCGGACCTGCTGGTCGCGGCCGCGCTGCTGCATGACATCGGCAAGGGCCAGCCCGGCGACCACTCGACGGCCGGTGCGGCGCTGGCCCGGCGGATCGCGCCGCGGTGGGGCTTCTCCGAACGCGACACGGCCGTCCTGGTCGGGCTGGTGCGACACCACCTGCTGCTGATCGAGAGCGCGACCCGGCGTGACCTGGACGACCCGGCGACGGTGAAGCGGGTCGCGATGGCCGTCGGCGACGCCGACACGTTGGACTTGCTGGCCGCGCTGACCGAGGCCGACGCCCGCGCGACCGGTCCGGTGGCGTGGACGCCGTGGCGGGCCGGGCTGCTCACGCGGCTGGTCGAGCTGGTGCGGGCGCGGCTGGAGCGCGGCGAGGTGCCGGCGCCGGCGCCGCTGGAGCCGTGGCAGTCGGAACTGGCTTCGGGCAGGGAGATCGAGGTGGTCGTCGAGCCGTCGCCGGACGGCGCGTCCGACACCAGCCGCGTGACGTTCGTGGCGCCCGACCAGGTGGGTCTGCTGGCGACGGTGGCCGGAGTGCTCGCGACCGCGCGGCTCAGCGTCCGGTCGGCGTCGGTCGAGACACTCGACACCGCAGGAGTGTCCGTGTGGTCGGTCGGCGGCGACCAGCCCGATCCGGCGTTGCTGCGCGAGCGACTGATCAGCGCACTCGCCGGCGGCATCGACCTGGCCGGGAGGCTTTCGGCGGCCGACCAGGCCTACGAGGAAGACCCCGACGTGGCGCCGGCGAACGTCCGCGTGGTGCCAGGCGTCTCCGCGACCGCGACCGTGCTGGAAGTACGCGCCCACGACCGGCCCGGCCTGTTCTGGCGGATCTGCGCGGCGCTCGCGGGAACGGGCTGCTCGGTGCGTTCGGCCCATGTGAGCACCTGGGCCAACGAAGCGGTCGACGTCTTCTACCTGACGACACCGGACGGCAGCCCCCTGCCCGAGCCCGACGCCGAAGCCGCCCGCGCGGCGACCGAGGCCGCACTGGCCGTCTACATCTAATTGCACATTTCACGTATATTTTCGTCGCGTCTGCAACGTTTTCGCCCCCCGCCGCGTGTTTGTGGGCAGCTCTTTCATGCCCATCAGTGATGACGGAGGGGACGATGCACATCAGACGTACATGGCGGCGTGCGCTCGCCTGGGTCGGGGCCGGCGCGACAGCCACCGGACTGCTGCTCGCGGGAGCACCGGCGGAAGCCGGGACTGGCGGCAGTGCCGCACTGGCCGAGCAGGTACGCCAGGCCATGGTCGCGCAGAAGTTCAACGAGGTGGTCGATCTGATGCCGCCGGCCAGCCAGGCAGCGGCCACCTCCGCACGAGACGAGGACGGCTTCGACCTGAGCGGCCAGCAGTCGCGGGCGCGGTCGAAGGCCGCGGTAGACGCGGCGGATCCGCCGCAGGCACATCAGATGCCGAACGTCGACACGGCGATCATCGAGCTGGATGGCAAAGGCCGTCCGGTCTCGGCGGTCGATGTGCTGATGAGCCCGAAGTACCCGAACGGTGTCGTCGTTCCGCTGAACAGGAACCTCGACACCACGGCCGTGCGCTGGCGTTCCTGGAACACCGCCGAGTGGAACGCGGGCTCGACCGGTTCGGTCGATCTCGTACCCGGGCGGGAGAACGCACCGCTGGAGCACATGGCGACCTATCCAGCGTCGGTGCTGAAGCTGATGGTCGGCTTCTCGGTGCTGCGGCTGGTCGACCGCGGCGACATCAGCCTGGATGACACACTGCCGTACCAGCCGGTCGACACCAGCTGTGGTGCGCCGGACACCGACACCATCCGTGGCTGGTTCGACCGGATGCAGACGGTCTCGGAGAACCGGGCCGCCTGCGCGTTGATCATGATGCTGTACCAGCGCAACGCCGTCGACGAGACCAATCAGCTGTTCCGTGACCTCGGCCTGCCGACACTGCAGATGGTGGCCGCCAGGGGCACCGAGACCGGCGGTGGCTGGATCAACACGATGAAGATGACGTCGATGGAGACGGCGAAGCTGCTTCTGGTGGTCAATTCCTCGCCGGGCGTGCTGTGGCGTAAGCCGACAGGTGAGCCTGTGACGCGGGATCTGCTGTCGGCGTCCTCGCGGGCGTTCTACTACGAGACGCTGAAGGAGCAGGGGCTGAACCAGGTGCTCACGACCACCAACTGGTGTGGCCGCGCGTACCCGGCGGAGGGCCTGATCCAGAAGGTCGACGAGCGCTGGATCAACCCGGCGGACGGCACGATGACCGTCGACGGGCGGGTCTATGGGCAGGACGTGCGGCCGTGCAACGCGCGGGCGGAGGTCACGTTCGCGCACAAGACGGGGTTGAGCGACCACGGCGGTGTCGACGCCGGGATCGTGCACTCGCTGCCGGGCAAACCGGTGCGCAACTACATCATGGTGGTCAACAGCAACCTCGGCGCCCGTTACACCGACGCCAACCGGCCGGCCGACCCGCCGGGGATCTACCCCGTCGCGTACACCGAGAAGCTCGGGCTGCTGGGCAAGGGCCTGGACGGCATCATGACGACGCGCCACTGCACGCAGGCCGTCGAGCAGGCGATGACCGCGGCACTGGCTGCCGCGCGCGGCTGAGGCGCTTGGTTCGCTCAGCCGAGCAGAGCACGCAGGCGGGCCGGGGTCATGCCGGTCTCGGCCCGCAGCGTGCGTGTGAGGTGGGCCTGGTCGGCGAAGCCGGTCTCGACCGCGAGCCGCGCGAGGTCGCGTTCGCCGGCGGCCAGCGACTCCATGGCCCGGCGAGTCCGCAGCCGGGCCTTGTAGCGGGTCAGGGTCTGGCCGGTGGCTCGCGAGAACACCCGCGACAGGTGGTACGGCGACAGCCCGGCCAGGGCGGCCAGCTCGCCGAGGGTGAGGGTGAGGTCGTCAGCCAGCGCCTCGCGTATGTCGTCGGCGGCTCGCCGCCGGCGGGCAGCGCGGGCCGGGAAGCCGGCCGCGACCGCTCGCGGCAGTAGGCCCGCGAGGACGTCGCCGACCAGACCGAACGCCAGCTCGGCCGTCGGGTGGCGCAGCAGCAGCCGGTGGGCGAGGTCGAGCGCAGGCGCGGTGAAGACGGCCTGGTCCGCGACGTTCGCGCGCAACCGGCTCCAGCCGCCGCCGGTGAGCGTCTCGAGCTGTGCGAGGCCGAGCGTGATCGACGTACACAGGTCGCCGCCGCGCGGGTGGGCCATGCGCTGTTCGCTGCCGGGCCGCTGCACGTAGCCGGTAGCCGCGTCGAGCACGGTTTCGGCGCCGTCGACCTCGCGGCGGAACAGCCCGCTGCGTACGAACACGATGCCGGAGCCCGTGATGGGCTCGACCGCCGACCAGCTGGGTTCCGTACCGTCACACGCGACGCTGGTGACGTCGACGCCGTCGGCGGACAGCAGCGATTCCCAGCTCAGCATGCTGACCAGCCTAGAGCGCAACATCGTTCAAGACCGGCGTCGCTCGTAGCGGCGAGAGTGGCGGGATGGACAACATCTTCCCGACCTTGCTGCACGCCGACGGCCCGTACCCGGAATGGAAGGACGAGCTTCAGCTCTACGGCCAGTTCGTCGGCTCGTGGGATTTCGTCATGAAAAGTTACGACGAGCGCACCGGCCGCTGGACCGAGGCACCGTACGAGGCGCACTTCGGCTGGGTGCTCGCCGGCCGGGCGATCCAGGACGTCTGGGGCCGCGCGGACCACGGATGGGGGACCACGGTGCGCTCGTACGACCCGCGCATCCAGGCCTGGCGGATCCAGTGGGCCGGACCACGGTCCGGCTTCTTCTCGACGTTCATCGGACGCCAGGAGGGTGACCGGATCGTGCAGCACGGCACGCAGCAGGACGGGAGCTCGCTGATCTGGAGCTTCAACGACATCACGCCGGACTCGTTCGTCTGGCGCGGCCAGGTCTCCGACGACGGCGGCACGACGTACCGGCTGGAGCAGGAGATGCACGCGCGCCGCCGGGTGTGACTGCTCGGGCGGGTCGGGCACACTTGGCCGGATGAACGGGCACGCCGACGCTGTGTGGCTCCAGCGCGAGATGATCCGCCGGCATCGCCTGGACGACGACGAGTCGATGGAGCTCAGGAGCGAGGTCTGGCGGGCCGCACGAACGAGACTGGACTGGCCGGTCGAGACCGTGGCCTGGGCACTGGACGCGGCACGGAAGGTCGTGTCCACCCGGCCGTTCAACTCGACGTACCTGCTCGGCCTGCCCTACGCCGCCACCCGCGAGCTCCCGGTGGAGCGGCGAGCAGAGCTCGCAGACCGCTGGACGTGGTTCGCCGACCGCGCTGACCTGCTGGGATACCTGTGGCCGGGCCCGCTGCCGGACCTGGCGTTGATCATCCAGCGGCTGCTCCCGGCCGGGCCGGGCTCACCCGATCCGCACCACGTGTTCAGCGACCGCTGCCCGCTGGCCGCCCGGCTGCGGCCCGAACTGCCGCTGACCGAGCCCGCCATCGCCGAGTTGTTCGGCCTGTGCGAGCGGATCTCCGAGCGGCCGCCCGCCGACCACCCGGCCTTCCTCGCTCAGGCGAGACCGCTGCTCGCCAACGGCGGCGGTCAGGTCCTCCGGAAGGCCGTGCTCGTCGCGCTGGCGCACGTGCCGGTCGACACGACCGTCTGGGTACGCGGCCGGCAGGAACGGCAGCGGATCTGGTGCCGTCACTCGACCCAGCGCGTACTCGACGCCGTGCTGCTGGCGCTCTCGGAGGTGCCCGAGCCCTGGGTCGACCCGCTGCTGGGAGCGATCGGCACGCGGGAGGTCCTCGCCCATCCGGCCCGGCGAGGCCGCCGTCCGCCGCTGCTGAGAAGCGCCATGCAGGCGCTCCTACGCCGCAAGACGGAGGCGGCGACCGGAGAGCTGGGCCGGATGTACTCCGCGTACCCGGACGAACTGGATCACTGGCGCTGGGTGATCGAGAAGCGCCTGAGGCGGTGACGGGTAGGCTGGGCCGAACCGACTCACTTCGCATACTCGACGGCCAGAGGGATCTGCCTACACGTGTTCGCCACACTTTCGGACCGCCTCGAGGCGGCGTTCAAGAAGCTCCGGGGGAAGGGCCGGCTCACCGACGCCGACCTCGACACGACCGCGCGCGAGATCCGGATCGCGCTGCTCGAGGCCGATGTCGCGCTGCCGGTCGTCAGGGACTTCATCAAGCAGGTGAAGGAGCGGGCCCGCGGCACCGATGTGCACCAGGCGCTCAACCCCGCCGAGCAGGTCATCAAGATCGTCAACGAGGAGCTCATCCAGATCCTCGGTGGCGACACTCGCACGCTCCGGTTCGCCAAGAACCCACCGACCGTGATCCTGCTCGCTGGTCTCCAGGGTGCCGGTAAGACCACGCTGGCCGGCAAGCTCGGTCGCTGGCTGAAGGGCCAGGGCCACACTCCGTTGCTGGTCGCGGCCGACCTCCAGCGCCCCAACGCCGTCGAGCAGCTCCAGGTGGTCGGCCAGCAGGCCGGCGTGCCCGTGTTCGCTCCCGAGCGCGGCAGCGGCGTCGGCGATCCGGTCGACGTGGCGCGGCAGAGCATCGACTACGCCAAGCGGCAGCTTCACGACGTAGTGGTCGTCGACACCGCGGGCCGGCTCGGCGTCGACGCCGACATGATGCAGCAGGCGATCAACATCCGCGATGCGGTCAAGCCCGACGAGATCCTGTTCGTCGTCGACGCGATGATCGGTCAGGACGCGGTGACGACCGCCGAGGCGTTCCGCGACGGCGTGGGCTTCGACGGCGTCGTGCTGGCCAAGCTCGACGGCGACGCGCGTGGTGGTGCGGCGCTGTCCGTACGCCACGTGACCGGCCGTCCGGTGATGTTCGCGTCCAACGGCGAGAAGCTCGACGACTTCGACGTCTTCCACCCCGACCGGATGGCCTCGCGCATCCTCGGCATGGGCGACGTGCTGACGCTGATCGAGAAGGCCGAGCAGGCCTTCGACGAGAAGCAGTCCGCCCAGATGGCGGAGAAGCTCAAGACCGAGCGCGGCTTCACCCTCGAAGACTTCCTCAGCCAGATGCAGGCCGTCCGCAAGATGGGCTCGCTGTCGAAGATCCTCGGCATGCTGCCCGGCATCGGCGAGATCCGTGACCAGGTCGAGAACATCGACGACCGCGAGCTCAACAGAGTCGAGGCGATCATCCGCTCGATGACGCCGGCCGAGCGCGACGATCCCAAGATCATCAACGGCTCCCGGCGGGCTCGGATCGCCGGCGGCTCGGGCACCACCGTGACCGACGTGAACCAGCTCGTCGAGCGGTTCATGGAAGCCCGCAAGATGATGAGCCAGCTCAGCCAGGGCAAGGGATTCCCCGGCATGGGCGGGATGCCCGGCATGCCGGGCATCGGCCCGGGTGGCGGCGGTGGCGGTGGAGGCCGGCGCGGCAAGAAGGGCGCGAAGGGCAAGAAGCAGAAGCGAGGCTCGGGCAACCCCGCCAAGCGGGCCCAGCAGGATGCCGCCGACCAGCAGCGCCGCGACGACTCCGACGATCCGGCCGGTCCGGGCGGGTTCGATCAGCTGGGCGGCCTCGGCGCCGGCGACCTGCCGGAGATCCCGAAGGACTTCGAGCTGCCCAAGGAAGTCCGGGAGATGCTCGGGAAAAAGAACAAGTGAGCCTTCGCTTCTCCGGGGTCGTCCTGCCCGAGGGGGAGCAGCGTGACCTCTACGTCGTCGACGGGACCGTGACGTACGAGCCGGTCGCTTCGGCTGCCACGGTGTCGCGCGGTGGGTTTCTCGTTCCCGGGCTGGTCGACGCGCACTGCCATGTGGGGCTGGCGCTCGACGGTGGAGTGCCCGCCGACGAGCAGGAGGCGCAGGCGCTGGCCGACCGCGACGCCGGCGCGCTGCTGTTGCGCAACCCCGGCACGCCGGTCGACACCCGCTGGATCGACTCGCGTGCCGATCTGCCGCGGATGATCCGGGCGGGGCGGCACATCGCGCGGACCAAGCGCTACCTCCGTAACTACGGCGTGGAGATCGAGCCTGCCGAGCTGGTGCCGGCGGTGGTCGAGCAGGCGCGTGCGGGCGACGGCTGGGTGAAGCTGGTCGGCGACTGGATCGACCGCGAGGTTGGCGATCTGGCGCCGTGCTGGCCGTTGGACGCGCTGCAAGCGGGGATTGCGGCGGCCCACGCCGAGGGCGCGCGGGTCACGGCCCACGTCTTCGGCGAGACCGCACTGCCCGACCTGCTGGCGGCGGGAATCGACTGCCTCGAGCACGGCGTCGGACTGTCGGACGCCCTGCTGGCCGACATGGCGGCGCGGGGCGTCGCCCTGGTTCCCACCCGGCTGCAGATCGACAACTTCGAGGGCTTCGCGGCCCAGGGCGAGGCGAGGTTCCCGGCGTACGCGTCGCACATGCGCGCGTTGCTGGGCCGGGTCGACGACATGCTCCGAAACGCTTACGACGCAGGCGTTCCGCTGTACGCCGGCACCGACGCGGGCGGCTTCCTGCCGCACGGGCTGATCGGCCAGGAGATCCTGGCGATGTCGTCGAAGTCGGGCATCCCGGCGTTCGACGCGCTCGGTGCGGGCTCCTGGCGCGCCCGCGAATGGCTCGGTCTCAACCCCACACTGGACGAGGGCGCTCCCGCCGATTTCGTCGTGTACGAAGCGAATCCGCTCGACGACCTGCGCGTCCTGCAGTCGCCGTCGCACATCGTGCTGCGGGGATCTGTTTACTAGCGTGAACGTCGGCCGCTGAAACGCAGAGCGGTGGAGGCTTCCGGCCTGTCGGCCGGGCAACCTCCACCGCTGCCGGGCAAGCCTCAGCTGCCCTCGGTGACCTCGTAGATGTGGTCGGGAACCAGGCCGTGGGCCTCCCGGTGCACCGCGATCGCCGCTTCGGCGTCGGGGGCGTCGACCAGGCAGAAGACCTTGCCTTCCGCCTCGTCCGCCCAGTAGCGCAGGTATTTCACGCCGTAGTCGCCCTGGACGCGCAGGTCAGCCTCGTGCGCGCTCGCGACGTCGGCCAGCTTGGCCCCCTCGGGCAGGTGTTCGTGTACATCCATGAACAGCGGCATCGCAGTTCTCCCTAACTACTTTCGGAGCTGTCCGGTTCAACGGCTCCTTCGTGCCAGAATCAAGTTTCGTGGGGGGCATCACACAGCACCATGACCAAGCCACCGCGGCGCCTGACCAGGCAGCCACACTCCAGGTGGCGCTCAGCCGGCTGCGGCTGCAGGGAGCGATCTTCCTGCGCGGCGAATACACCGAGGCCTGGGCCTACGACTCGCTACCGCCGGGCGACGCGGCCGCGTTGCTGGCGCCCGGTGCCGGCCGCGTGATCCTGTTCCACCTGATCGCCGCCGGTGGCGCGTGGATCGAGGCTGACGGCAGCGGACGCCACTGGGCCGCCGCCGGCGACGTGATCGTGCTCCCGTACGGCGACGCGCACCGGATGGGCGGCGCCGAGCCGGCGGACTGCGTGCGGATCGACAGCCTGATCCAGCCGCCACCGTGGGAACGGATGCCGGTCATCCAGCACGGCGGAGGTGGCGCCGCGACCGAGGTGATCTGCGGCTACATGGTCTGCGACGACCCGCTGTTCGATCCCCGGCTGCGCGCGTTGCCGCCGGTCTTCGTCGTACGGCCGCCGGACGGGCCGGTCCGGGAGTGGGTGCGGGCGAGCATCGGATACGCCGTCCAGCAGACGACGCTCGTCGCCTCGGATCGTTTCGAGGCGCCGACGCCGCTGTCGGAGCTCCTGCTGATCGAAGTACTCAAGCTGCACCTGGCGACGGCTCCGGTTGCCGAGACCGGCTGGCTGCGGGCATTGCGCGATCCCGTGCTCGCGCCCGCCCTGGCGGCGATCCACGGCTCGCCCGAACGCAAGTGGACCTTGCTCTCGCTGGCGCGGCAGGCCAACGTGTCGGTCTCGCTGCTGGACGAGCGGTTCCGGGAGGTGCTCGGGCTGGCGCCGATCCGCTATCTCACCGGGTGGCGGATGCACCTCGCCAAGGACCTGTTGCGTACGTCGGATCTCGGCGTCGCGGCTGTGGCGCGCCGGATCGGCTACGACTCGGAGGAAGCGTTCAGCCGGGCGTTCAAACGCGAAGCCGGCAAGGCGCCGAGCGTCTGGCGGGTCATGGCCTGACCGGCCGGCGGACGAGGCTGTCGTGCTCGCGGCGTTCGACGACTACGAAGCCGTGGGCGAGGAACAGGCCGAGATGACCGCGGTAGTTGGCGGCGGCCGACGTGTCCGGCTGGTTCAGCGGGCGGGCCTCGACGCTCTTCGCGCCGCGGGTTTGGGCGTCGGCCAGGACGTGGGCGAGCAGGGCGCCGGCGACGCCGTGCCGCCGGAACGGGGGCGCGATCGCGAAGCAGCCGATGTCGATCGTGGCGTTCTCGCGCATGGTGGCGTTGACCCAGCCGGCCGTACGGTTGCCGGCGTAGGCGAGATAGCCGTACGCGCGTCCGTTCCGCAGCATCTCGACCATGCACGAGCGATTCACCTGCCATGGCCGCGAGCTGGTGTCGCCGAGGAGGGGGCCCGTGCAGTAGCACACGGCGTCGACGGGATTACCGGCGAACGCGTCGTGGTCGAAGAACGCGAGCCAGTCCTCGATCCGGTCGTCGCGTTCGTTCCGGTCGTTCCGCTCGTCCACGACCGGGTGCACCTCGATCGCGCCGATGGTGTCGAGCCGCTCGGTCGAGCCGGTCAGGCGCTGCGTCGCCTCGGCCACGTTGCGGATCGCGATCTCGGGGAACGGCCAGTCGGGGTGCGCCTCGCGTACGTGCTCGACGTAGGCGTCGCTGAACGCACGCAACGTGCCGCCTTCCACCACGGTTCCGCAGCCGTCACACGCGAGACTCGCCATGGCAGGTGAGCCTAGACGACAAACAGGACAGCGAACGTCATGCTTTCGGGGTAGGTTTGCCCGGTGAAATTCGCGTTGTACGGGCTGCATCGTGGGAGCAGTGCCTCCCCTGAAACCATGGCGCGTCGGGCGCGTCGAGCCGAGGACGCCGGGTTCGAGGCGCTCTGGGTGGGCGACCACATCGCGCTCCCGGTCGGCGACGACACGAACGCCGCCGATCCGGTCGGCCAGCCGCGGATCGAGGCCGTGGTCACGCTGGCGCACCTGGCGGCGCTGACCAGCCGGATCCGGCTCGGGTTCGGCGTACTCGTCCTGCCGCAGCGGCAGCCGGTCCTGCTCGCCAAACAGCTGTCGTCGATCGACTTCCTGTCCGGCGGCCGGCTCACGGTGGGCGTCGGCGTGGGCTACGTCGAGCCGGAGTTCCGGGCGCTCGGCGTACCCCTGGCCGAACGCGCCGCTCGTACCGACGAATACCTCTCCGTGCTCCGCACCTTGTGGGCTGACGCTTCGCCGGCGTTCGACGGCCGCTTCGTGTCGTTCGACGGGGTGGCGCAGCAGCCGCAGCCAGTGCAGCGGCCCCACCCACCCATCGTGGTCGGCGGCCACTCGGCGGCGACGTACCGGCGCGTGGTCCAGTCGGCGAACGGCTGGTACGGCTGGGAGCTCTCGGTGGAGGAGACCACGGCCGCCCTCGCCCAACTCGAGGCGGCGCGAGCCCGCCACGGCCGCCCCTCCGACCTCGGCGAGATCGAGGTGAGCATCACGCCGCCAGGCATCCCGGACCTCGACACCGTCCGCCGCTACGCCGAAGCGGGAGTGCACCGCCTCGTCCTCCAACCACCGACGATGGACGGCACCGCCATGGACGACCTGATCGACCTGGCCGCCACCACCCTGATCGACCACGCCTGACCCGGCGACGATCCGCCGGCGTCGAGCCGACACCTTCGTCGCCACTGGTCCCGCCGCCACGCGATCTGCGGTGCTACCGCGTCGGTGAGGACGGGCCGCCAGAAGTCTATGGAACGTTCGATCAGGTGATGGCATCCGAGCTGGAAGAGCGCCGATGCCTTGGTCGCGCAAAGGCGGCGACGCCTGGCAGTCATCCCTTCTCGCCGGCAGCTACCGGCTCGTCGTAATCGTCTGCGCGGCCAGCGCCATGCTCGTCGCCTGCGGCCTGCTCTTTACTGGCACGGCGCGGGCCTCCGATGGAGATGGACATGGCGGCGGCCAGGAAGCACAGCAGTCCGGCACCGGTGAACGCCACGGTGTAGCTGCCCATGCCGTCCCGGATCAACCCGGCACCGGTGGCAGCGATCGCCGCGCCGATTTGGTGGGAGGCGAAGACCCAGCCGAACACGATCGGGCCGGCGTCGCCGAAATGCCTTCGGCACAAGGCGATCGTCGGCGGAACGGTGGCCACCCAGTCCAGCCCGTAGAAGATCACGAAGAACAGCAGGCTCGGATGCACCGTCGCCGAGAGGAGGAACGGCAGTACCAGCAACGACCCGCCACGCAACGCGTAGTAGACGCCGAGCAGAACGTTCGCGGGCAGCCGGTCGGTGAGCCAGCCGGACGCGACCGTGCCCACGATGTCGAGTACGCCCACCATCGCCAGCAGGCCCGCGGCGACCGGCTCGGCCATCCCGTGATCGTGCGCGGCGGGAATCAGGTGGATCTGGATGAGCCCGTTGGTCGAGATGCCGCAGATCGCGAAGCCGCCGACGAGCAGCCAGAACGCGCGGCTGCGCGCTGCGTACCGGAGCGTCGACAGCGCCTTGCCGGCCGCGGGGTGTGGGGTCGGCGTGGCTGCTTCGGGCGCGGCTTCGTCGGCACCGTACGGACGCAGTCCGATGTCGCGCGGGTAGTTGCGGACGAACAGCACGACCATCGGGATGATCGCCAGCGCCGCGACACCGACGGCGACCGACGCCGAGCGCCAGCCGTACGACACCGACAGCCCGGCGAGCAGCGGCAGGAAGATCAGCCGGCCGGTCGCGCCTCCGGCGGTGAGGATGCCGGTGACCAGGCCGCGTTGCTTGACGAACCAGCGGCCCGTGAGCGTGGCGACGAACGACAGCGCCATCGCGCCCGTACCGAGGCCGACCATGACGCCCCACGTCACGATCAGGTGCCAGCTGTCGGTCATGAAGATCGGCAGTACGGCGCCGAGCGCGATCAGGCCGAGCGCGGCGCCCATCACGCCGCGCATGCCGAATCGCTCCATCGCGGCGGCGGCGAACGGCGCCGTGAGGCCGTACAGGATCAGGTTGATCGAGATCGCGACGCCGATCGTGCCGCGCGACCAGCCGAACTCCTCCTGCAGCGGCGTGATCAGGACGCCCGGCGTGGCGCCGAACCCGGCCGCGCCGACCAGCGCGAGCAGTCCGACGGCGGCGACGATCCAGGCACGGTGGAGGCGGGGCACAGCCCTGGTGAGAGTCACACAGTCGAGCCTGCCGGAGCGGCGGGGCGCACGCGAGTGGCCTGATGGCCAATATGTGCAAAGATTGGGCCATGACCTCGACAGGGCGTCCGGAACGCACTCTGGTCGACCATCCCCACCGGATCGCGGTGCTGGCGATGGACGCGGTGGTGGCGTTCGACTTGGGTACGGCGCCGCAGATCTTCCGCAACGCCAAGGATGCTTCGGATCGCGGCTTCTACGACATCCGCGTCTGCACGGCCGACGGCGGCCCGATCGAGACCAACGCGGGCTTCCAGGTGATGCCGCAGTACGGACTGGAAGCCGTGGAGGACGCCGACACGATCGTCGTGCCCGGGCTCTACGACCGTTCGATACTGGTCGACGGCGTGCTCGACCCGAAGATCGCGTCGGCGCTGCTGCGGGCGGCGGAGGCCGGGAAGCGGCTGATGTCGATCTGCACAGGCGCGTTCGTACTCGCGGCCGCCGGCCTGCTCGACGGCCGCCCGGCGACGACGCACTGGTGGCATGTGGAGCGCTTCCGTTCGCTCTTCCCCGCCGTGGCGCTCGACCCCGACGTCCTCTTCGTCGACGACGGCGACGTGCTGACCTCGGCCGGCGTCGGGGCGGGCATCGACCTCTGCCTGCACGTCATCCGCCGCGACCACGGCTCGTCCGTCGCGAACGAGGCGGCGCGCAACTGTGTCGTACCGCCGTGGAGGGACGGTGGGCAGGCGCAGTACATCCAGCAGCCCGTACCGCCGGTGACCGGAGCGACGACCGAGCCTGCGCGCCAATGGGTGCTGCGGCGGCTGGACCAACACGTCACGCTGCCGGCGATGGCCGAGCAGGCCCGGATGAGCGTCCGCACCTTCACCCGCCGCTTCCGCGACGAGACCGGCCTGTCACCGGGCGAATGGCTGACCCGCCAGCGAGTCGAACGCGCCCGCGACCTCCTCGAGTCGACCGACCTGCCGGTGGACCGGGTGGCGAGGGAAGCGGGCTTCGGTACGACCGCGTCGCTGCGCCAGCACCTCCACACCGCGTTGGGCGTCTCCCCACTCGCGTACCGCCGCACCTTCCGCGGCGCCTAGACGATCTATTCCAAGGGGTCGCCTGACGCGCGACGCCTGGCGTCCACGCTGGCTGCGTTGTCGTCGATCGCCGGAGGCCCTCCTGGCTCCTCCTCCGGCTGTGCCCACCCCCACCAACGGCGCCATGCGCCGCGCGCTTGACCGGCGACCCCCTGGAATAGATCGTCTAGTCTCGACGGCGGGCGGGTTCGGTTGGGTCTTCGTCGGTCGCCAGGTCGGTGGCGGGCTGTTCGGCTTGCTCGCCGGCGGCAGGTCGATCGGTGGTGCGCGTCGCGCCTATGGCGAGGAGGCCGAGGGCGCCGAGGACGGCGCCGGCGGCGCAGATGATCATGACGAGGGTGTAGCTGCCGGTGAGGGTGCGGAGGTAGGCCGCGCCGAGGGGGACGGCGGCCTTGGTCACCATCAGCAGGCCGGCCATCAGACCGGCGAGGGTGGCGTAGCCCGCGACGCCGTAGCGGTCGGCGATCATGGCGGGGCGGGCGATGGTCCCCACGCCGAAACCGATGCCGAAGGCCAGGATGCAGACGATCGCGCCGGCGATGCTGCCGCCGAGGAACGGGAGCGCCACCGCGCCGCCCGCCTGCACCAGGAAGATCACCGCGACGATCGTTG
This sequence comes from Flindersiella endophytica, assembly GCF_054779015.1. Taxonomy (NCBI): domain Bacteria; kingdom Bacillati; phylum Actinomycetota; class Actinomycetes; order Propionibacteriales; family Nocardioidaceae; genus Flindersiella; species Flindersiella endophytica. The sequence continues at coordinate 733,025 of NZ_BAAGYY010000024.1, read as the reverse complement.
TCATCCGGGTACGGCGCTGGGCGAACGTCGTGACGATGCGGCCGGTCACCGACAGCACGCCGAACAGCCCGGCGATCGTGGCGGCGAGCGTCGCCGAGTGGCCGAGTTCGACGAGGTACGCGACGATGTGCACGCTCAGCACGAAGATGCCGATCGACTCGGCGACGAACGAGCCGGTCATCAGCCAGTACGCCGGGTCGCGGAACGCCTTCGCCAGCACGGTCTTCCGGTCGCCGTCGCCGGCCACCGCGCCACCCGGACCGCCACGCCCGCCGCGTCCAGACGCCTCCGCTGGCAGGGCCATCGGCGGCCGCCGGACCAGCGCGTGCAACGGGATCGTCAACGCGCCATAGATGATCGCGAGCACGATCAGCGCATGCCGCCAGCCGTACGCGTCGACCAGGAACCCCGTCAACGGCAGGAAGATCGTCGACGCGAACCCGCCCGCGATCGTGATCGTCAACATCGCGGTGCCCCGCCGAGGCGGCTGGAACCACGTCACGACGACCGCGAACGCCGCTTCGTACAGCACGCCGACCGTCGACAAACCGATCAGCACGGCCACGGCGTACAACGCGAGCAGGCTGTGCACCTGCGACCAGGCCAGCAGCCCGACGGTCGCGGCGATCGAACCTCCGACCATCAGCCCACGCCCGCCGTGCCGGTCCAGCCAGCGCCCCGCCGGCACGGCCGCGAGCGCGGCGGCGAGCAGCGTCAACGTCGCCGCGAACGTGATCGGAGTCCGGCCGGGTGCCGAGATCGTGCTGCATGGGTACGAGAAAGACCGCGAAGGCGTAGGAGAGTACGCCGTATCCAAGCGTCGTCGTCACGGCCAGCGCGGCAACCAGTATCCAACCGTATGTCGGTCTTGATCCGGTCGAGTCCATCACTGTCAGTCTACGGACCGCTCAGCGCGATCGAAGGCGTGCCGTGCTGAACCGCAGCCGGTCGGCGCTGCGCCGCGGCTCTCGCCGGAGGGCCGGCCCCTGACCATGGGCCCGGCCCTCCCCGCGCACCGGCCGTTTGACTCCAAGCGGCACGATTGTCCTTATGGCCCAACACAACGGTGACAACCTTCGTGCCCTCCTGCTCGAGAACATCCACCCCGACGCGTCCGCTCTGCTGTCGGAGGCGGGCTACAAGGTCGAGACCTACGACGGTGCGCTGGGTGAGGACGAGCTGGCGTCGCGCATCGAGGGCGTTCACCTGCTGGGCATCCGATCGACCACCTACGTCACGCCGAAGGTCCTCGACCAGGCTGACTCCCTGCTCGCGGTCGGCGCGTTCTGCATCGGCGTCAACCAGATCGACCTGTCCGCCTGCACCGAGCGCGGCATCGCGGCGTTCAACGCCCCGTTCTCCAACACCCGTTCCGTCGTCGAGCTCGTGATCGCCGAGATCATCTCGATGGCCAGACGACTCACCGACAAGAACCATGCCATGCACAACGGCGTCTGGGACAAGTCGGCCAAGGGCAGCCACGAGATCCGCGGCCGCAAGATCGGCATCGTCGGCTACGGCAACATCGGCAGCCAGCTGTCGGTGATCGCCGAGGCGCTCGGCTTGTCGGTCTACTTCTACGACGTCGCCGACAAGCTCGCGCTCGGCAACGCCAAGCGCTGCGCCACGCTCGACGAGCTGCTCGAGACCGTCGACGTCGTGACGCTGCACGTCGACGGCCGGTCGGAGAACCGCGGCTACTTCGGCGAGCAGGAGTTCGCGCGGATGAAGCCGCGCTCGCTGTTCCTCAACCTCTCGCGCGGCTTCGTCGTCGACCACGAGGCCCTGCGCCGGCACATCGAGTCCGGCCACATCGCGGGCGCGGCCGTCGACGTGTTCCCGGCGGAGCCCAAGCGCCAGGGCGACTCGTTCGAGTCGGCGCTGCGCGGGCTGCCCAATGTCATCCTCACGCCCCACGTCGGCGGCTCGACGCAGGAGGCGCAGCAGGACATCGGACAGTTCGTGGCGGGCAAGCTGCACCAGTACGCCAGCGCCGGCAACACCTCGCTCTCGGTCAACCTGCCGGGCCTCGCGCTGCCCGAGCAGACCGGCGCGCACCGGCTGGCCCACATCCACGTCAACACACCTGGTGTGCTCGCCCAGATCAACAGCCTGCTTGCCGAGCACGGCGTCAACATCGAGGGCCAGTTCCTCGGCACCAAGGCCCAGACCGGCTACGTCATCACCGATATCGGCGCGCCGGCCGACCAGTCGGTGATCGACGCGCTGACCGCGATGGACGAGACGGTTCGCCTGCGCGTGCTGTCGTAGGTCCGACAAGTCCGAAAGTTCCGATTGAGCAAGCTGCCTGCTCGCGGCGAGCAGCTTTCGCTATTGGACACAGCGGGCCGGGCGTGAACAGGATGAGAACCATGCCTGAACAGCTCGAAACCCGCTCGTTCGGATCGACCGGCCTCCAGGTGACCCGCCTCGGCTTCGGCGCGATGGAGATTCGCGGCGAGCGGATCTGGAACGGCCGGCCGGTTCGTGACGAGCAGGCCCGCGACATCCTCGGCGCGGTGCTCGACACCGGCGTCAACTTCGTCGACACGGCAGGAGACTACGGCCGCAGTGAGGCCTACATCGGCCAGTACATCGCCGACCGCCGGAGCGAGTACGTCCTGGCCACCAAGTGCGGCTGCTCGATGGTCCCGGCCGGTGACCACGACGAGACACCGCACCAGTGGGACCGCGACCACCTGCTCGGCAACATCGCCGAGAGCCTGCGCCGGATGCGTACCGACTACGTAGACCTGCTGCAGCTGCACAACCCCGCGGTCGAGCTCGCGGAGGAGCACAACCTCGTCGACACGTTGCGCGAGATCCGCGACTCCGGTCGTACGAAGTTCATCGGGATCTCGTCGACCTCGCCGCACCTCGCGACGTACATCGGTTGGGGCGTGTTCGACTCGTTCCAGATTCCTTACTCCGCGCTCGAACGGCGGCACGAGACGTTGATCCAGAAGGCGCACGACGCCGGTGCCGGCACGATCGTGCGCGGTGGCGTGGCCCGCGGCGAGCCCGGCCAGGGCCTCGGAGCGGCCGACCGGTGGGCCACCTGGGAACGCGCCAAGCTCGACGAGCTGCTGGACCCGGGGGAGAGCCGGACCCAGTGGCAGCTGCGGTTCACGCTCAGCCACCCCGGCGTCGACACGATCATCGTCGGCACGCTCAACCCTGAGCACCTGGCCGACAACGTACGCGCCGCGCAGGCCGGCCCGCTCGCCGACGACGTGTACGCCGAGGCCAAGCGCCGCCTGGACGAGGCCGGCGAGTCCCCGGAGGAGAACTGAGCATGACGACTCCCAAGCGAACGCTCGGCCGCAGCGGCCTCGAGGTCAGCGCGATCGGCTTCGGCTGCTGGGCGATCGGCGGCCCGCACAGCCGCGACGGCAACCCGATCGGCTGGGGCGAGGTCGACGACAACGAGTCGGTCGCCGCGATCCACGCCGCGCTCGACGAGGACATCACGTTCTTCGACACAGCCGACGTCTACGGCTGCGGGCACAGCGAGCGCGTGGTCGCCCGGGCGCTGCGCGGCAAGCGCGACGGCGTGGTGATCGCGACCAAGTGGGGCTTCACCTACGACGAGGAGCGCCGCGAGTCGCCGGGCACGGACGCGTCGCCGGAGTACGTCCGGACCGCGTGCGAGGCGAGTCTGCGGCGGCTGGAGACCGACACGATCGACCTGCTGCAGTTCCACCTCGGCGGTGCCTCCCCGGGCGAGGCCGACGGTGTGCTGGAGGTGCTGGAGTCGCTGGTCGCCGAGGGCAAGATCCGGTCGTACGGCTGGAGCACCGACGACCCGACGCGGGCGGAGCAGTTCGCCAGCCGCGAGCACTGCTCGGCGATCCAGCAGGCGTTCAACGTGCTCAGCGGCAACGCCGAGACTCTGCGCGTCTGCGAGGCCAACGGCGTCGCCAGCATCGTGCGCGGCCCGCTCGGCATGGGGCTGCTGTCGGGCAAGATGCGCGCGGACACGACGTTCGCCGACAACGACGTCCGCCGCGGCTGGAACTTCCGTGGTGCCGACGCCGAGAAGCTGGCAGCGGTCGACAAGGTACGTGAGATCCTGACGGCCGACGGCCGGACACTCGCCCAGGGTGCGCTCGGCTGGCTGCTCGCGAAGAGTCCGGCGTTCGTGCCGATTCCGGGGATCCGGACGGTCGCGCAGGCGCGCGAGAACGCCGGAGCGCTGCGCCACGGGCCGCTGTCCGACAGTCAGATGGCCGACGTCGAGACGGCGCTGGGACGGGCCTGATGCGGATTCTGATCACCGGAGCGACCGGCAACCTCGGTAAAGGACTGGTCGCCCTGCTGCGCGCCGCCGGGCACGACCTCGTGCTGTCCGACCTGGGGACGGCACCGGACGAGCCGCCGTTCGACGGGCTGCCGTACCACCAGGCCGACATCCAGGTCGGCGTCGGTCTCGAGACGGCGGCGCGGGGCTGCGACCTGCTGCTGCACCTGCCGGCCTGGCACGGCATCCACTCGCGGACGAAGACCGAGGCCGACTTCTGGCGGCTCAACGTCGACGGGACGTTCTGGGCCCTGCAGGCCGCGCGCTCGGCCGGCGTCAAGCGGCTGGTGTTCCTCTCGTCGATGTCCTGGCACGGGCACTACGACAAGTACGGCTTCACGAAGCGGGTCGGTGAGGAGCTGTGTGAGTACCACCGGCGCAACCACGGCCTGGGCTACGTCACGATCCGCCCGCACGACTTCACGCCGTGGGGCTCGGACTATCTCAACCGCTACGGCGCTCGCCTGCTCTACGGCGGCGTCGACCGCGAGGACGTGCTGTCCTGCGTCCACGCGGCGGTCGACCACCTCGGCGGTGAGCCGGCCGGAGCAGAGCCTGAGGGTCTCGTCGTGAACGCCGTGCGTGCCAACGCGTTCGAGGAGGAACAGCTCGAGGGCTGGGAGGCCGACCCACGGGCCGCGGTCGAGCGGATCTTCCCCGGCGCGCGTGAGCTGGTCGAGCGGTACGCCATCGACATCGCCCGCCGGCCGTCGCTGGTGGACACCGGCGACGGCGACCGGATCGGGTACGCGCCCGAGCACCACTTCGGGACGTTCCTGGAGGAGCTGCGCAGGCTGGACGCCACGGGCCCAGAGGCCGTACGTCAGGTCTCCTGCTCGTATTGAGGCCGTCGGACGAGGGGTATACGCTACAGATGTAGCGCTACATTTGTAGCGGACCTTCGTTCGAAGGATGGCAGCATGCGAGAGACCGACGTTCTCGTCGTAGGCGCCGGGCCGACCGGATTGATGCTCGCCTGCGAGCTCGCACTCGCCGGAGTCCGGGTCCGAGTCCTGGAACGACGTAGCGAGCAACCCAACATCACGCGGGCGTTCGCCGTGCACGCTCGCACGATGGAGCTGATGGACGGCCGCGGGCTGGCCGGGCAGCTCCAGGAGAACGGAACCGCGGTGGTGAACGCGGCCCCGTTCCCAGGTGCGAACCTGGATCTGACCAAGGAGATCAAGACTCGCTATCCGATGATCCTGATCGTTCCGCAGAGCGGGACCGAGAAGGTACTGGAAGCTCGCGCGGAGAAGCTCGGCGTCGACATCGCCAAGGGCGCGAAGGTGACCGGCCTCCGGCAGGACGACAACGGCATCGAGCTCGACGTCGAGCACGACGGCAGGACCGAGACCGAGCGTGCGCGCTTCGCGGTCGGCTGCGACGGCGCCCACAGTACGATCCGCGAGCTGCTCGGCGTCGACTTCGTGGGCAAGCAGTACCAAACCCACATCATGCTGGCCGACGTGCGGTTCGACGGCGACATCCCGCCCGGCCTGTTCGGCATCCCCGGCGAGGACGGAATGGTGCTGAGCGTCCCGTACGGCGACGGCTGGTTCCGCGCGATCGTCTGGGACCGCAGCCGCGACACGGTGCCGCTCGACGAGCCTGTGACCGGGGCGGAGATGCGCTCGGCGTTCCAGCGGATCGCCGGCACCGACTCCGGCATGAGCGAGCCGAAATGGACCTCGCGGTTCCTCAGCGAGCGGCGGCAGGCCCGGACGTACCGCGTCGGCAACGTGTTCCTGGCCGGCGACGCGGCGCACGTGCACTCGCCGCTCGGCGGGCAGGGCATGAACACCGGGCTGCAGGACGCGTACAACCTCGGGTGGAAGCTGGCCGCGGTCGTCCAGGGCTGGGGGCCGGACTGGCTGCTCGACACGTACGAGAAGGAGCGGCACCCGGTGGGCGCGCAGGTGCTGGCGCTCACCGACCTGTTCGTCAAGCTCGTGCTGGGGTACGGCAAGATCCGCCGGGCGGTGCGCACGTTCACGATCCGGATGTTGCTGCGGATCCCGAGGTTCCGGCACGAGATCGCCGGACGGCTGACGGGGATCGGACTGCGCTACGCCCCGGCACGCAGATCCGGCGACACGTCCTGGAGCGGGCGGCGGATCCCGGACCTGCCGGCCGGTGACGGGCGGCTGTACGAGCGGTTGGCGACCGGTCGTTTCCTGCTGGTCGACACGACTGGGACCGCCTCGCTGGCCGGGCTGGTCGAGCCGTACAAGGACCGGGTCGAGCTGGTGAACGCCACGGCGACGGCCACGGTGCCGGCGGTGTCGCTGATCCGGCCGGACGCGTACATCGCGTGGGCGGCCAGGACGAGTGGTGCCGAGGCCGACGTGGAGGCACAGGTGAAGGCCGCGCTGGCCGAGTGGTGCGGCGAGGTGTGAGCGAAAGTGCAAGCGGTGAACGAGGTGCGTGGCGATGCCCCGGGCGAACCCTGAGCGGCGCGGCCGGCTGGCCGACGCCGCGATCGAGGTGCTCGCCCGGGACGGTGCCCGCGGGCTGACGCACCGGGCCGTGGACGCCGCGGCCGGTGTGCCCGCTGGTACGACGTCGCGTTACTTCCGTACGCGGGAGGCCTTGCTGCACGGCGTCGTCGAACACTCGGTGGGCTCGCTGACCGCCGCGCTGGCCCGCGCCGGCGAAGGCGTCCGCGAGCCAGGCGTCGAGGCGATGGCGGGCGCGGTCGCCATCGTGGTGACCGAGGCGGTGACGGGCCGGCGCGACCGCAGTGCGGCGATCTGCGAGCTCCTGCTCGAAGCCCGCCGCCGTCCCGACCTCGCGGGCCAGCTCAACCAGGCCCGCGAGGCGCTGCTGGACCTGCTGCGCCGGATCGCCAAGGCCACCCAGGTCGACGTGACGGACGAGCAGGCCGTCCAGCTGCTGGCGTTCGCGACGGGAACCGTGTTGACGACGTTGACCGGCCCGGCGCCGGAGAACCCGGACGAGCTGCTCGGACGCAGGGTGGAGCCGTTGGTGCGGGGTGCGGTCGCCGCGATCCTGCGGTCCGGATGAGCAGTCACCGCCCCCAGGCCTGGTAAGCACGCGCCCAGTGGTCTGCTAGCGGTTGAAGCGCCTGGCCAGGTTGGGCTTCTGCGACTCGCCCGGCTCCCAGGAGGCGATCCACGGCGCGTCCTCGTCGTACTGGTGCAGGACGCCCGCTTCGAGCCAGGTGTGCTCACCGTCCAGCACCCGGCGGGCCAGCTTGTAGTCGGTCGTGTCGGTGTTGCGCCACAGCCGGTCGAACAGCTCCTCGGCCCGGACCCGGGCCTGCTCGCAGAACGCGTCGGCCAGGGCGTACGCGGACTCGCCGCGCTCCTTGGACTCCGCGCGCTCCCGCTCGGCGCGCACGCAGGCCGCCGAGATGGCGAACAGCTCGGCGCCGATGTCGACCACGCGCCCGAGGAAGCCCTGCTGGAACTCCAGCTTCGCCTGCCAGCGCGCCATGCCGTAGAACGTGTTGCGCGCCAGCTTCCGCGACGCCCGCTCGACGTAGCGCAGGTGCTTGGCCAGCCGGCCGAACTCGGAGTACGACGTCGGCACCTGGCCCTTGCCCGCCACCAGCTTCGGCAGCCAGGCGGCGTAGAAGCCGCTGGCCTTGACCGCGGCGCGAGCCTTCTGCGACGTCGACGCCCGTACGTTGGCCAGGTCGCCGGCCGCCTGCAGGTGCGCGTCGACGGCTTCGCGGGCGATGAACAGCTGCATGATCTCGGTCGAGCCCTCGAAGATCCGGTTGATCCGCAGGTCACGCAGCAGCTGCTCGGCCGACACGGCCTTCTCGCCGCGGGCCGCCAGCGACTCGGCGGTCTCGTAGCCGCGTCCACCGCGGATCTGCACCAGCTCGTCGGCGATCTTCCAGGCCATCTCGCTGGACCACAGCTTGGCGATCGCGGCCTCCAGCCGGATGTCGAGGCCGCCCTGGTCGGACATCTCGGCCGACAGCTCGAGCATCGCCTCCAGCCCGTACGTCGACGCGGCGATGTAGGCGATCTTGTTGGCGACGGCCGCGTGCTTGCCGATCGGACGTCCCCACTGGACCCGTTCGTTCGACCATTCGCGGGCGACCTTCAGGCACCACTTGCCGGCCGCGGTGCAGAGCGCCGGAATCGAGAGCCGGCCGGTGTTGAGCGTGGTCAGCGCGATCTTCAGTCCCTGGCCCTCTTCGGCGAGCCGGTTCTTCGCGGGTACGCGGACCTGGTGGAAACGCGTGACGCCGTTCTCGATGCCCTTCAGGCCCATGAACGAGTTGCGGTTCTCGACCGTGATGCCCGGCGAGTCGGCCTCGACGACGAACGCGGTCACGCCGCCGCGGCGCCCGTCGGACTTCGGGACGCGGGCCATCACCACGACGAGCTCGGCGACCACACCGTTGGTCGTCCACAGCTTCACGCCGTCCAGGACGTACTCCTCGCCGTCCTCGGAGGGGACAGCGGTCATCGCGAGCCGGGCCGGGTCGGAGCCGACGTCGGGCTCGGTCAGCAGGAATGCGGTGATCGCCCCGGCCGCGCACCGCGGCAGGAACTCGCGCTTCTGCTCCTCGGTGCCGAACTGCTTCACCGGCTCCGGTACGCCAATCGACTGGTGCGCCGACACCAGCGCACCGATGCTCGGGTGCACCGAGCCGATCAGTTCCAGCGCCTGGTCGTAGGCCACCATCGACAGCCCGAGGCCGCCGTACTCCTCCGGGATCTTGATGCCGAACACTCCAAGCTCGGCAAGACCCTTGACGTACTCGTCGGGGATCACGGAGTCGCGTTCGATCCGCTGGCCGTCCAGCGTCTCGCAGTACGCCTCGAGCTTGGCCAGGAACACGCTGCCCTTGTCCGCCTTCTCCTTGGGAGTGCGCGGGTGGGGGTGGATCAGGTCGAGTCGCAGGCGGCCGAGGTACAGCTCCTTGGCGAAGCTCGGTTTGGTCCATCTGCTCTCCCGAGCGGCTTCGGCGACTGCGCGCGCGTCCTGCTCGGTCACGGCCTCGGGCTGGGTCTGGTTCTGGGCCTGCGGTTCCAAGTGAGTCGTCATCGTTCTCACACCCTCTGGCGGCACCTAGGTGAGTACTTCACGGGTTCTCAAGTGGTTACTGCCCAGTGTTACTCGTCGGTAGACGCATAGCCAAGATCCACCGCAAGAAACCCGTCACTCTCCGCCGCAATTTGGCCCACAGGCTTGACAGCAGTAATCGCCAGCTCACAGGCTGCGTAGGTGGGTTTGGGTGACATCAGAAACACGCCGGACGCGGTCGACGGCGAAGCGTCACAACAGTGGCGGGCGCGGCTGGTCGACCTGCTCGAGATCGGCCGGGCCTCGCGCGTCCTCGTGATCGGCGCGCGCACCGGCAAGACCGCGGCGTTGCTGTGTGCCCTGCTCGGAGACCGCCGGGTCGATGTCGCCGTGCCCGACGCCCTCACCGCCGGCCGGGTACGCGACCTGCTGGCCGGTGCCGGCTTCTACCCCTACCTCATCGTCGGATCCGCCGAGCTCGGCACGCATCCACGCCAGTACGCCCGCGTGGTGGTGCCGACGACCCATGCCGACTTCGACCACCGCTGGATCCGTACGGTCGAGCCCGGCGGCCGACTGCTCGCGGCCTGGTCCAACCCGTTCGGGCGGATCGGCCTGGTCCGGCTGACCGCGGGCGAGCACTGGGCCGCCGGCCCGTTCGCCGCCTGCGCCGACGACACCGACCTGTGCCGGGCGCGGCCGCGCTGCAGCGTGTTCGACTTCCACGCCGATCCGTTCGCCCCGGGCATTCCGGCACCCGTGGTGCTGGCCGAAGACCTGTGGAAGGACCTCGACGCGTCGTTCGTCGCCGGACTCCGGCTGCCGGGCGTCGGCGTGACCGAGCTCGAGGTCGACACCCGTACGTTCCGCTGGTTCTACGACGCCACCTCCTGGTGCCGGATCGAACCCGACACCGACGAGGTGGTCGCGTCGGGTCCGCGCCGGCTGGCCCAGGAGATCGCGGGCGCCTACAAATGGTGGGTCGACCGCGGGCGGCCGTCCTATCGGGAGTTCGGGCTCACGGTGGCGGCGTTCGGCACGTTCGCGTGGTACGACAGCCGCACCTCCGGCTACCTCTGGGCCATCTGAGCCGAGCCCGGCGCTCACACCACCATCCTCGGGCTAGTGGTCGTGCTTTCGGAGCCAGTCGACGTAGTCCGGCACGGCTCGCTCGACGTCGTACGCCGGCTCGAAGCCGGTGTCGGCCTGGAGGCGGGCGATGTCGAGGTAGGTGTCCGCGGGCCGGCCGGGGCTGCGGCCTGCCGGCAGGGTGAGGCCGGCACCCGGAACGGCGGAGTTGATCGCGGCGACGACCTCGTCGTAGCGCACCAGGCGTCCGCTCGAGATGTTGTAGACGCGATGGTTCAGCCGCTCGGCGAGCATGAGCAGCGCGATCGCCCGGCCGCAGTCCTTCACGTAACAGAGATCGGTGGCGTCGTCGGCGTACGCGGGCGGGCGTGGCGGCGTGAGATCCGGGTCCTCGCCCCAGACCGCCGCGCTGAGCAGGCGGGGGAGCGGCGTGAACGGGTTGTCGGGTACGCCCACCGGTCCCCAGACGGTGCCGATCCGCAGGCTCACCGTCTCGAACCCCGCGCTGTCGCCGGCCAGCTGGGTCCACAGCTCGGCGGTCTTCTTGAACGCCAGGATCTGGTGCGGCGCCATCGCCGGCAGCGGCATGTCCTCGCGCAACGGCGAGTCGCCGATTCCCGCGTACACGCCGATCGAGCTGGCGACGGAGAACCGCCGCACGCCCCACTCCCTGGCCGCCTCGAGCGCGTTGAGCAGGCCGAGGGAGTCGGCGCGAAGGTAGGCGACCGGATCGGGCAGGTCGAAGCGCGCCGCCGCGAGGTGCACGATGCCGGTGATCTCGTAGCGGGTCCCGAAGGCGAGGAACGCCGTCCGGTCCGTGGTGTCCAGCGGCTCGACGACGACCCGGCCGGCGGGCTCGTCGGCGAGGTAGTCCGGCAGCTCGGTCGACCGGTGCGCGGTCAGCACGACCGGCTCACCCAGGTCGAGCAGTGCCCGTGCGGTGTGCGACCCGATCGAACCCAGGCCGCCGGTCACAAGTATCACGAACCCCTCCCAACGTCTCTGAATCGATTCCCTTGATCGATTCAGAAGACTAGGCCAGCAACCGCCACAGCGCAAGGGCGGAGAACGAGAAACGGAGCGTCAGTCGCGGGCGTCCAGGCTGAGGTCGGCCGTTGTCGGCTGCGGACTCTGCCGGGGGATCGGGCTGCCGGCCGGCGCGGCCGCCTGCCCGCTCCGGCGTTGCTTCGGCGCCCGCAGGAAGCGCGGCACCACCCGGTGCAGCGTCGCCAGGGAGATGGCCATGACGATCGCCATCGTGCCGGCGATCCCGGCCGCGCTGCCTGCGTACGCCACGAACAGGCGTTGCCGCGACAGCTCGTCGATCGGCGTCGGGATGACCTCGTTGGTGAGGTAGAGCGCGGACAGCCCGATCACGACCAGGCCGGCGCCCGTCGCCAGCAGCAGGCTGACCGCGACCGGATGCGCGTCGTGTGAGGTGGCCCGCGCGTCGGAGCGTTGCGCGAGGACGAGCAGCAGCGCCACGCCGGCGGCCCAGCCGCCGACCACGAGGTAGGCCGCGATCGCATCGCTTGGCCGGTGCCAGCCGGCCGACAGCGTGGCCACGCCGGTGATCCCGGCATACGCCGCGCCGAACAGCGCCGCCGTTCCCCGCAGCCGGGGCGGGAGTACGAGCACCAGCGCCACCGCCACCGAAGCGGCGACCGTGGCGTGCCCGCTGGGGAGACTGTTCGCCGAGCCGCTCGACGGGTCGAAGCCGTACTCCGGCCGCCACAGCTCGCCGTACTTCAGGACCTGCGTCGTGAGGTTCGAGCCCCCGATCAGGACGACGGCGGCGATCGCCAGCACGATCCGGCGCCGGACCAGCGCGATGAAGCCGATCGCCGCGGTGGCCGCCGCGAGCGAGGCGACCGAGACGGCGTTCAGCACCTGGAGCACACCGTGGGAGATTCGCGCCTCACCGATCGTGTTGCCGGCCAGTGCCGTCGCCTCGACGTAGTGGCCGCGCTCGGTGTGGACGAAGCCGCGGTAGACCAGATAGAGCAGCCCGACATACGCCGCGGTCAGCAGCATCAGCCAGGCAGCCAGTCCGAAGCGGGATCGTTGCACGGCCTCAAGGTAGTTCGACAATCTGAGAACCCCGTTCAGCTTCGCTCAGCATGAGTGGAGCTGCCCAAAATTGGACGTTCTACGCCGGGAATGCGCGGACTGGGGTGATTTGGCCGGAAAAATCGACGGAACGGTTCCACTAACGTAGCCGTCGATGTACGTGACCAAGTTGTGATGTTGGTCGGGTTGGGGCACCGACGGACGCCAGACACTGGGAGGGTCTGATGGGTCGGCATGTCAAGCGGGTGTGGCCGCGACGGTGGCGCGCTGTGGCGATTTCCAGCGTGGTCCCGGTCGTGGTCGCGGGTTCCGCCGCGTACCTCACGCACGGCAACAGCGGCAGCGATCTGAACGCCAGCTGGCTCGATGCCGATCCGTCGGTCACCGGACCGGTCGACGCTTCGACGAAGCCCGTCGACCGGGAGACCCAGCGCGCGTCGCGTTCGACGACCCGGCCGTTCGAGACTCCGTCCGACAACCCGTCGGCCACCACGCCCTCGCCGAAGACCTCCACGTCACCGGCCGACCGCGCCCGGCCGACGGTCGAGGAGTCGCGCCTGCCGATCCCTCAGCAGGACCCGAACGACCCCGGCGCGCCGGCTCCGTCGCCGACCACCACCGGAACGCCTTCGCCGACCGGCACGCCCGAACCCTCCCCGACGGGCACACCGACCTCGACGCCCACACCCACGCCCACCGACACTCCGACGCCGAGCCCCACCACTCCCACTCCGTCGCCGACGGAAGAGGCCGCGGCCGTCGAGTTCGTCTACTCCGAGCAGAACGCCGACAGCTTCACCGCGACCGTCGAAGTCACCAACACCACCGACGCGCCGCTGGTCTGGACGCTGAACTTCGACTACGCCGGCGACGTGACGGTCACCGACGCCTGGGACGCGACCGTGGTCCAGCTCGGCGGTGGGGTCACCGTGAGCGGCCTGCTCGGCAAGACCATCCTGCAGCCCGGCGAGTCGACGACGTTCGGCTTCGAGGCCGACGGCTCCTCGACCGAGCTCGGCTCCTGCTCGCTCAACGGCTCGACCTGCTGAGCACGTAGCCGCCCAGGGCTCACGGGTCTCACTAGCTGGGAATTAATTAATTTGGGTGACCCGAATTAACTAATTTCCCCCGAGTTCCGAGTCGATCAGCCGCCGGTGGAGGGCTCCGGCCGGTTCACGCGCGGCGCGATCCGGAAGGTTGGATGGTCTGCCGGGTCGGGCAGCCGCGCGAAGCTGTCCGCGACCTTGGGCATCCGGTCGAAGCGGTCGCGGTAGGCCGCGATCAGTGGTGGACGTTCCTCCGGTGGCACCTCGATCGCCGTGAACTCCTCCGCGGCACCACGGCGAACCAGGCGGCCATAGCCGGCCGCGCTCAGGTTGAGCGCCCAGTCGGTCGCTCCGAACGGCGCGAGCAAGTAGCGCTCGCCGCCATGCTCCAGGACGACGATCGAGGTCGTGGTCGGCCGTCCGGTGACGCGGCCGGGCACCTCCAGCGTGGAGACGAGCTTCGGGTTGAACCAGCGCGCCATCCGGTTGCCGATCGCGCGCATCCACCAGGGTGGTGACAGATAGCTGCGACGGGTCATGCGAGGGCCCTACCCGTCAGGGCAAGGCCCTCACCCTGGACCTCGCCCGGCGGGCCTCAGGTCAGCGGGAGGATGACTCCCTTGCGTGGCGCGAGCTCGACCGGCTCGCCGCCGAACAGTGGCCGGCCGTTCTCGCTGAACGTGAGGCGCTGCGGGCGTCCATCCAGGTTGAGGACGTGCAGCAGCCGTTCGCCCGCCTCGTTCGAAGTCGACGTCACGACGACGTGGGCGTCCGCCGGCTCGTGCCGTAGGCCGGCCTCGGCGCCGAGTCCTTCCAGCAGCAGCCGGTAGAACTCGAGGTCGCCACCCGGGTAGTCGGTCGTCAGCACGACCGCGCGGCCCGCGCCGACTCGCAGGTCGAAGCCGCAGCCCGCGCCGGAGTCGTAGTCGTAGACCAGCAGCTCGCCGTCGGCCGGCGTCGCCTCGAAGAGCTGGGCGTAGCTGACCCGCACCTCGGGCCGCGGCGCCGCCCGTCCGCTCGCGCACACCGACAGGAAGAAGCGGTGGTCGGCGTAGCGAACCTCCTTCTGCGTAAGCCCGAACGCGTCCATCAGCACAGTGCACGACCGGCCCTCGAGGTCGAACGACGGCACCTCACCGCACAGCAGCAGCCGGCCGCCGTTGTGGAGGTACGAGACCAGCTTCTGCTGCACCTCCGCGGCCAGGTATCGCGCCGACGCCAGCACCAGCACCGGAGTCGTCGACGGCGACAAGGCCGCGCGCTGCACATCCACGGCACCGAAGCGGTATCCGGCAAGCAGCATCGACCGGGCCAGCATCTGGCCTGGCCCGCCGAAGCGGTGCCGCTCCAAGGCCGCCACCAGGTCGCGCATCGTCACGCTGCCGGGGTAGTACGACTCCGTCATGAAATAGTCCGGCAGGAACGCCATCGCGAGCCCGTCGTGCTCCTCGTGCATCGTCGCCAGCGACGAGGCCCGCGCCCCGAGCTCTCGCAGCACGTCACGCGTCTCGGCGTAGGTGAGGTTGAGCTGTCCCTCCGGACCGACCGGCGCCGCGAAACCGTGCCGCTCGCCGGTGAACGCGATCCGGTCGTTGCCGTCGCCGACCCGCATCGGCAGCCGCGGGTTGATGCCGCCCGCGAAAAGGTAGTAGTTGAGCAGCCGGTTGCCCTGCGCCACGCACAGCCGCGTCTTCAGCTCGGTGGTGCCCGGGCTGTGCCGGTGCGTCAGGTCGCTGCCGTAGTTGCCGTCGCCGGCCTCGAACTCCACCGACGTCAGCGGCTGGTCGGAGTCGTGCACCGCGTCCATGAACGCGTTGATCAGGTAGAGATCGACCGCGTTGGCCGTCGTGAGGTCACCGAGATAGTGGTCGGATCCCGACAGCATGCCGGGCAGTCCGGAGTACGACTCCATCAGCTGGCTGATGCCGATCGGGAACGGCCCGCCGCGACCGTCGGCAGTGCCGTGGATGTTGACGATGAACGGCACGCCGGTCACGCCGTTCTCCTCGGCGTACTCCTTCAGCGTCGCGATATAACGCGCGAACCGGTCGCGCATGTAGAGCCCGAGGTCGTGCAGCACCGCGAGCGCGTAGTCCTCCTGCGGTGAACGGACGCCGGTCGCCCGCGCGGCCGGATCCTCCAGGGAGAAGGGATATCGGGCGGCCAGCGAGGCGGCGTCGTACCGCCGGCCCAGGAACGCGGCGAAGTCGGCGAGCACGTGGTCGGTGAGGTCCGGCGAGTTGCTGACCCACGACAGCATCCCTACCTCGTTGTCCAGCTGGACGGCGATCACGTTGCCGCCGTTGCCACCGTCGCGGTACAGGCGCTCGCGGATCACCGGCAGCACCGCGGCGTACCACCGGCGGACCTCGGCGAGATACGCCGGCGCGAGGTAGTCGACCGTTCGCGTCGGCACCGGCTTGCCGTCCCACGTGACCGGCTGGATCTCCGGATGCTCGGTGTAGAGCCGGAACGGCAGGCCTTCGTTCTTCAGCTCCGCCATCACGAACGGTCCGGGTCTGGCCAGGAAGTAGAGGCCGTACGACGCCGCCAGGTCGATGAAGTCGGCCAGGTCGTCCAGCCCGGTGAACTCGCCCGAGGCGTCCTCGTGCCACAACCACGGGATGTACGACGCGACCGTGTCACAGCCCGCATCCTTCAGCTTGGTGAGCCGGTCCGGCCACTCTGCCCGGTCCACGCGGAAGTAGTGCACCTCGCCGCTGAGCAGCAGTCTCGGCGTGCCGTCGACGAGTATCCGTTTGCGGTCAAGAGAAATCACGTCGCGCCCTTGTCTTGGTGTTCCGTGCTGGTTACGATGCTGAAAACTAGCTGCAAACGTTTTCAGCAATCCATTACAAACTCTGGACGACGGCGGCGAGATGGTCAAGAGCGGACCCACATTGCAGGCGATCGCACGCGAAGCCGGTGTGTCGATCGCGACAGTGTCACGGGTTGCTCGCGGTGTCGGCCAGGTGTCGCCGGAGACCAGGCGAAAGGTGCAGGAGGCGATCGACCGGCACGGGTTCCGCCCGAGCCGGTTGGGCAGGGCGCTGGTCGAACAGCGGCACGCCGCACTGGGCATCGTGTTTCCCGGCCTGTCCGGTCCCTACTACTCCGAGGTCATCAACGGTTTCGAGGAAGAGGCCGTCCAGGCCAAGGTGTCCGTGCTCATCATGGGCACGCACCTGCTGCACGAGTCGGTCGACCTGATCTTCGACATGGCCGACCGAGTCGACGGGCTCGCGGTCATGGGCGGGGTCCTGCCCGACGACTCGGTACGCCGGCTGCAGGACCGCGGTGAACCCGTGCTGCAACTGGCCAGCCGTCCGCTCGTAGGCGTGCCGACCGTGCGAACCGAGAACGTCTCGGCCGCGGCCAGGCTCACCACCCACCTGCTGGCGGACCACTCTCTCGAACGGCTCGCGTTCGTCGGACACCCCGACGGATCGCCGGACACAACGTACCGCTGGCAGGGCTTCCTGCAGGCGCATCGTCGCGCCGGACTCGCCGGGCCCGTCGAACCCATTCGCGTCGGGCTGCAACAGTCCGACGGGTTCATCGCGTGCAGCCGGCTGCTCGAATCGGGCGAGCCGCTGCCGCAGGGCATCGTCTGCGCGAACGACGAGACCGCGCTCGGCGTGATCGTCGCTCTTATGGACAAGGGAATCCGGGTGCCGCAGGACGTGGCGGTGACCGGATTCGACGACATCCCGATGGCCGGCCTGATGGCCTCGGGGCTGACCACTGTGCACCAGCCGATGCGCGAGCTCGGGGCGGAGACCGCGCGCTTGCTGCTGGGGCACATCGACGGACGGATCGACGCGACGCTCGATCGTGTACTCGAAACCCAGCTGGTCATCCGGGGGAGCTGTGGTTGCGGTGACGTAGAGAGCTGATCCAAGCACGGAGCCGGGAGGGTTCCAGCCATGCAGAACAGATTCACACGACTTGCCACTGTGGGATCGATTGCACTTCTCCTGGCGGCGACAGCGGCCTGTCAGCGAGGCGACTCGACATCCGGTTCGTCGGCCAACTCCGGCGGAATGATCGCCCAGCTCAATATGGGTGACTTCGGAGGCGGAAACGCGCCCCAGGCCAACTACAACCCCTACTCCCCGACAGCGCTCACGACGACGTTCACGTTCGAGCCGCTGTTCGTGATGAACAAGGCGAAGTGCGAGCTGACTCCATGGCTCGGCACGTCCTACGACTGGGCCGGCCCCACGAAGCTGGTCGTCAAGACCCGTTCCGGTGTGAAGTGGTCGGACGGCAAGCCCTTCAGCGCCAAGGATGTGGCGTTCACGTTCAACCTGCTGAAAAAGAGCCCCGCGCTCGACACCAACGGCCTGTGGGGGAAGCTGTCGAGCGTCTCGGCCTCCGGCGACTCGACCGTGACGTTCGAGTTCAAGGAACCGGCCATCCCGACACTGGCCCAGATCAGCGAGGTCCGGATCGTTCCCGAGCACATCTGGGCGAAGGAAGCCGACCCGGCGAAGTTCACCAACACCGGTGCGGTCGGCACAGGCCCGTTCAAGGTGAAGAGCATGAACGGCCAGCAGCTCGTCCTCGAGCGCAACCCCGCGTACTGGCAGGCCGACCAGATCAAGGTCCAGCGGCTGATGTTCAAGAAGGCCACCGGTGGTGCCGAGGTCGACAAGCTGCGACTGGGGCGCGGTGAGTACGACTGGAACGCGATGTTCGTGCCCGAGGTCGAGAAGACCTTCGTGGCAAAGGATCCGAAGCACAACAAGTACTGGTTCCCGCCGGGCGGGCTGATCAGCTTCTACCTGAACCTCACCAAGGCTCCGTTCGACGACGTGGAGTTCCGCAAGGCGATCGCCTACGCCATCGACCGCGAGGAGATCCGCGACAAGGCACAGTTCGGCTACGTCGAGACGGCGAGCCAGACCGGCCTCGTCGTGCCGGCACAGAAGGACTGGCTGGCGCCAGGTATCGAGAACGACGGCAAGATTCCGTACGACCCTGCCAAGGCCAAGCAGATCCTCGCCGACGCCGGCTACAAGACGGTGGGCGGAAAGCTGGCCGGCAAGGACGGCAAGCCGTTGCCGACGTTCTCGTTCAAGACGCCGAACGGCTGGGTCGACTGGGTGCAAGCCGCGCAGATCATCCAGAAGAACCTGCGTGACATCGGCATCGAGATCCAGGTACAGACGCCACAGTTCGAGGTTGTCGACAACGATCGCAAGACTGGCAACTTCGAGATGGCGTTCGAGGTGTTCGGCGGTGGCTGCAACATCTACCAGGCCTACAACAACCTGCTGGCGAGCTCGCAGACCGCACCTGTCGGCAAGCCCGCGGCCACGAACGTCGAGCGCTGGAAGGATCCGAAGACCGACGAGCTGATCGGTCAACTGGCCAAGGCCGAGGACGAGGCGCAGCAGAAGCAGATCGTCCAGCAGCTGCAGCAGATCATGGTCGACGACTACCCCGTCGTCCCGCTGTGGTACGGCGCGATCTGGTATGAGTACCGCACGGCCAAGGCGGTCGGCTGGCCGAGCAAGGAGAACCAGACCTCGTACCCGGACGACCAGCTGCTGGTCATCACGAAGCTCCGGCCGGCAACGGGCGGGTAACAGATGGCGTATTTCCTACGCCGGATCGCGTTC
This sequence comes from Flindersiella endophytica, assembly GCF_054779015.1. Lineage (NCBI taxonomy): Bacteria > Bacillati > Actinomycetota > Actinomycetes > Propionibacteriales > Nocardioidaceae > Flindersiella > Flindersiella endophytica. The sequence continues at coordinate 713,883 of NZ_BAAGYY010000024.1, read as the reverse complement.
TTCTTCCTGACGCTGTGGGCCGCGGTGACGTTGAACTTCATCATCCCGCGGCTCCAGCCGGGAGATCCGGCACAGAGCATGGTGTCCCGGTTGGCGGGGCAGAGCGAGTCGATCGACCCGGCCGCGGTGAAGGCGGTCCAGGTCATGCTCGGCCTGCCGACCGGGAGCATCTTCGAGCAGTACGTCGACTACCTCAAGTCCGTCGTGCGGTTGGACTTCGGGCTTTCGTACACCTATTTTCCCTACACCGTCATGCACATGGTCGGGCAGGCGATGCCGTGGACGATCGTGCTGGTGGGCGTCACCCAGATCGTCGGGTTCGTGGCCGGCACGCTGCTGGGCGCGGCGGCGGCGTGGAAGCGTAACGGGAAGTTCGACTCGGTTGTCAGCCTGGGATCGACGTTCCTCGGCACGCTTCCGTTCTTCTGGATCGCGCTCATTCTCATTTACGTGTTCGCGTTCACGCTGCGGTGGTTCCCGGAGGCGGGTGGATACAGCGAGACGACGCCGGGGTGGTCGCCGGCGTTCCTGTCCGACGCGGCGTACCACTCGATTCTGCCGGCGCTGTCGTTGCTCGTCACGGCACCGATCGGCTGGATCCTCGGCATGCGCAACAACATGGTGCACACGCTCGGCGAGGACTACACCAGGCTCGCGCAGGCCAAGGGCCTCCGGCCTCGACGGGTCGCGCTGGCCTACAGCGCGCGCGTGGCGGTGCTGCCGAACGTCACGGGGTTCGCGATGTCGCTCGGCGGTATCCTCGGCGGCACGGTGCTGGTCGAGATGATTTTCGGCTATCCAGGCATGGGGAAGCTGATGTTCGACGCGGTGTCCAACCGGGACTACCCGTTGATGCAGACACTTTTCCTGTTCATCACGGTCGGCGTGCTGCTGGCGAACCTGCTCGCCGACATGCTGTACGGCGTGCTCGATCCGCGGGTCCGGCGGGAGGCGCAGGCATGAGATCTGCTTCCTGGGCGTCGATCCTGTGGTCGAACGGCAAGAGCCGGGCCGGCTTGATCATGCTGGCGGTGTTCGTGCTCGCCGGCGCGTTCGCGCCTTTGCTGGCGCCGTTCGACCCGAAGGTGACCGACTTCGGCTCGTCGTTGCCACCGAACGGGAAGCACCTGCTGGGCACGACGGCGGCCGGGCAGGACATGCTGTCCCAGCTGATCTACGGCGCGCGGACGTCCATCATCGTGGGCCTGCTGGCCGGCCTGTTGGTCACGATCATCGCCTTGCTGATCGGCCTCTCGGCCGGCTATCTGCAGGGCTGGGTCGACGAGGTGCTGTCGTTCGTCATCAACCTGGCGCTGGTCGTTCCCGTGCTGCCATTGATGATCACGATCGCCGCGTACTCTCCGGTGCGCGGGCTGGGCCTGATCGTGTTCGTCATCTCCATCACCGGTTGGGCGTGGGGCGCGCGGGTGAAGCGGGCACAGATCATGACGCTGCGGTCGCGCGACTACATCACCGCCGCGCGGTTCGCCGGCGACGGGACGATCCGGATCGTGTTCCGCGAGATCATGCCGAACATGATGTCGCTCGTCGTCGCGGGCTTCCTCGGCGCGGCCGGTGGGGCGATCGGAGCCGAAGCGGGCTTGGAGTTTCTCGGCCTTGGCGACCCGACGACGGTGAGCTGGGGGACGATGCTCTACTGGGCGAACAACTCGGGCGCGATGCTCACCGGGCAGTGGATCTGGCTCGGCGCGCCGGGTCTGTGCATCGCGTTGCTGCTGACGTCGCTGACGCTCGTCAACTTCGGTGTGGACGCGTTGAGCAATCCGCACCTGCGGGAGGCATGAGGCATGACCCAGTTGCTCGAGGTTTCGGACCTGTCGGTGAGCTACGGCTCCGAACACCGGCGGCCGACACGGGCGGTACGTTCGGTATCGTTCGAGTTGCGTGACGGTGAGTTCGTCGGCCTACTCGGCGAGTCCGGCAGTGGGAAGACGACGCTGGGCAACGCGTTGCTGCGGTTGTTGCCTTATCCAGGGCGGATCAGCGGCGGCGCGATCCGCTTCGACGGCAAGGACATCACCACGGCGTCGGAGGAGTCGCTGCGGGAGCTGCGGTGGCGCGACATCTCGACGGTGTTCCAGAGTTCGATGAACTCGCTGAACCCCGTGCTGAACATCGAGACGCAGTTCCGCGACGTGATCGAGGAGCACACTGCCCTCCGTGGCGAGGCGGTGCGGGAGCGGATCGCCGAGTTGCTGGCGATGGTGATGCTCGAGCCGCACTACATGCGGTTCTATCCGCACGAGCTGTCGGGCGGGATGAAGCAGCGGGTGTGCCTGGCGCTGGCGCTGGCGCTGGAGCCGCGGTTCGTCCTGCTGGACGAGCCGACGACAGGGCTCGACGTCATCGTGCAGCGGTCGATCCTGTCGAACGTACGCGCGCTCCAACGCCGGCTGGGCTTCGCGGTGATGCTGATCAGCCATGACCTCGGCACCGTGATGGAGGTGTCGGACCGGGTGATGGTGATGTACGCCGGGAAGATCGTGGAGGACCAGGCGGCGGCGTCGATGCTGTCGTCGCCGATCCACCCATATACAAGGGGTTTGCTGGGCGCCTATGCCGATCCGCGGTCGGAGACGGTGGAGATCGCCTACATTCCCGGGCGGCCGCCGGATCTCGGCGGGCCGTTGGCCGGGTGCATGTTCGCGCCGCGCTGCAAGGAAGCGATCGACGTCTGCCGTACGACCGAGCCCGCGCTGTTGCGGATGGGACCGGGGGAGGCGGCGTGCCATGTGGCCGAGGCGGCCTACAGCGGCGGCTACTCGCGTACGGCGGCGGACGGCGAGGTCTTCGCCAAGTCGGCGGGCGCGTTGCGGCGAGCCGCGTCTGCTTCTGCCGCGGAGGTGCTGCGGGTCGACGGCGTGAACCGCGTCTACCGCACCCGGCGAGGGCTGACGGTGACGGAGACTGTGGCCGTCGACGACGTCTCGTTCGCCTTGCGGGCGGGCTCGGTGACCGCCTTGGTGGGGCAGAGCGGCAGCGGGAAGAGCACGATCGCGAAGCTCGTCACCGGCGTCGAGAAGCCCGACTCGGGGTCGGTGTCGTTCGGGTCGGTGCGGGTGGACCGCCTGCGCGGGCGGCGGCTGCGGGCGTACCGGAAGAACGTGCAGCTGGTGTTCCAGGACCCGTTCGCCGCGCTGAATCCGGTGCGGACGGTGGGCCACACGTTGAGCCGGCCGGTGGCCAACTACCAGGGCCTGCGGGGCTCAGCACTGGCCGGGCGGGTGACCGAACTGCTCGAAACCGTGGGCCTGTCGACGTCGGACGCGGCGAAGTTCCCGCACCAGCTGTCGGGCGGCCAGCAGCAGCGGGTGGTGGTGGCGCGAGCGCTCGCGCCCGAACCGTCGATCATCGTGGCGGACGAGCCGGTGTCGATGCTGGACGTGTCGATCCGCGCGGAGATCCTCGAGCTGCTGGACTCGCTGGTACGTTCCCGCGACATCGCGATGCTGTACATCACGCACGACCTGCTGAGCGCCCGCGTCCTGGCCGACCAGGTGCTCGTCCTCCACCACGGCAAACTCGTCGAGTCCGGCGACACCCTCTCCGTCATCCGCGACGCGCAGGACGCCTACACCCGCGAACTGCTGGAGGCCATCCCCAACCCGTTCGCCTGAGCGTTACGTCTCTGTTTCGCTCGCGAACGGGGCTGGACATCGAAGGTATGGCATGGTTCCATACATACATGGTTGACGTCGGTGTGGTCGGTGCGGGGATCCGCGGGCAGTTGTTCGCCTCGGCGCTGCGACAGTGCCCGGACGTACGTATCGTCGCGTTCGCGGATCCGTCGCCGGCTGCTGAGCAGGTCGCGGCCGGGTTCGGTGCTCAGCTCCACAAGAACCACCAGGACCTGCTCGCCGCGCACGTGCTCGACGGTCTGGTGGTCGCCACGCCGGACTTCGCACACCGCGATGCGGCGGTCGACGGTGCCCGGGCAGGGGTGAACCTCCTGATCGAGAAGCCGTTGGCGACCGATCCCGGACAGGCCCGCGAGATCCAGCAGACCGTCTCCGAGGCCGGCGTGCGGGCCATGGTCGCCTTCGAGAACCGGTGGAACCCGAAGTTCGTCGTCGCGCGGCAGCAGATCGACGAGCAGGCGCTGGGCGACGTCCTGTTCCAGACAGCCCACCTGAACGACACGCGTTTCGTTCCGGAGCAGATGCTCTCGTGGGCCGACCGGAGCACTCCGGCGTGGTTCCTCATGCCGCACACGGTCGACCTCGCGCTGTGGCTGTCGGGGAACCAGCCCCGGACGGTCTACGCCACAGGGCTGCGCCGCGAGCTGGTCAAAGCCGGGGTCGACACCTACGACGGCATCCACGCGCTCGTGACGTTCGACGACGACACCACGCTCGCGCTGCAGTCGCACTGGGTGCTGCCCGAGTCCTACCCCAGCGTCTTCGACTTCCGCTTCGAAATCGTTGGCAGCAAGGGAACCTTGCGCGTCGACGGCTCCGACAGCGGCGTCCACTACGCCGGACCGGCCTGGAAGTGGCTGCACCACAGCACACTCGACGTCGGCGGCCGGATCACCGGCGTCGCGGCCGAGATCGCCCAGTGCTTCGCCGACCTGCTGGCAGGGAGGGCCGTGGACGTGCCGTCCATCGCGGAGGCGGTGCTCGTCACGGACGTCGTGGCGGCGGTCCACGCCAGTGTCGTTTCGGGGGAACCCATCCAGCTCACGTAGCTCGCAGGAGTTCTCATGTCCAACTCGTCATCCGTTCCAGCCCAGATCTCTCGCCGGCGAATGCTTTCCTACGCCGGCGCCGCCCTCGGCGGGCTCACCGCGACGGCCGCGGCGGCCTGTACGCCGGAGACGACCAAGCCGTCGAGCTCCGGCGGCAAGAAGCAGATCAGGATCCTGGACGACAACACCAACGCCCTCTTCAAGAAGAGCGTGATCGCCGACTTCGAGAAGAAGACGGGTATCGAGGTCGTTCGCTACGAACAGCTGAACGTCAACGACCTGCACGACCGCCTGGCGACCCTGTTCGCGGCCCGCGACTCCTCCTACGACGTCGTGATGACCTGGGCCGCCTGGAGCGCGGAGTTCGGTCAGGCCGGCTGGCTCGAGCCGATCGACAAGGCCGACGTGCCGGACGACCTGAACCAGTCGGCGCTGGACGCGGTGAGCTGGAACGGCCAGGCGTTCGGACTGCCGAAGTTCGCCAGCGTGCAGACGATGTTCTACAACAAGAAGCTGTTCGAGGCCGCGGGCGTCGACCCGGACGCGCCCCCGGCGTCCTGGCCGGAGTTCCTTTCCGTGCTGGAGAAGACGACGACCGGCGGCCGGTACGGCTTCACCTGCGACATGGGCAACGTCGACGGCGCGTACCAGAACTTCCTGCGTACGCTCCTGTGCGACGGCGGAACGATGTACGACGATCACAACCGCCCTACGTTCGCCGGTGCCGCAGGTGTCGACGCGCTGAAACGCCTGGTCGACCTGCGCAACACCAGCAAACTGATGGCACCCACCAGCCTGCAGATCACGCACTCCGACGACCTCTCGACGTTCTTCGTCAACGGGCAGACGGCGGTCGTCTTCAACTGGCCGTTCCAGTACGCCCGCGCGATGGCGAAGGGATCTACGCTCACCAAACAGACGCTGGGCAACGCCATCATTCCCGGCATCAAGGTACGCAGCGCCTCGATCGACGGCTCGGAAGGCTTCGCGATCAACGCCTTCTCCAAGAACAAGGGACCCGCGATGGAGTGGCTGAAGTTCGTCACGACTCCCGCGGTGCAACGCACCATGGTCCTGCAGGAAGGCTGGCTGCCGGTCTCCACGGCCGTGATGCGGGACGAGCAGGTCGTGAACGCGTTGCCGGTCGTCGAGACCTACGCCGAGCAGTCGAAGTACGCCGTCCGCCGCTACGGCGCTCCCTGGTACAACGAAGTCGTCGAGGATCTCTCCGCGAACATCACCAAGGCCATGCTCGGCCAGCTGGAGCCCGCGGAAGCCCTGGAGTCCTCGGCGGCGAAGGCACAGCAGATCATCGACAAGCACAGCTGACATGGCGACCGCACATCATGTACGTACCGGCGATCGCCGCTTCGCACTGCTGCTCGCGCTGCCGGCCGTCCTCACGGTCGCCGTCATCCTGGTCTACCCGGTCGGTTACGCGGGCTGGCTCTCGCTGCACGACCGGATCGAGTCCAGGGCGGGCGCGGCTCCGTTCAGCGGGCTCGACAACTACGTCCGGCTCGCGAGCACGGGTGAGTTCTGGGCGGCGCTGGGCCGGACGGCGTACTTCACCGTCGTGACAGTCGCGCTCGGGTTGGTGATCGCGCTCGGGCTCGCCATCCTGCTCAACCGCCAGTTCAAGGGCCGAGCGGTCGCTCGTACGCTGCTGCTCGTTCCGTGGGCCGTGCCTCCGGTCGTCAACGGCATCATGTGGAAGTTCATCTACGACCCGAACTGGGGCGTGCTGAACGCGGTCGGTCGCGGGCTCGGGCTGATCGACCAGAACATCGCGTGGCTCGGCACGCAGTGGCTCGCGATGAACTCCGTCGCCTTCGCCGAGCTCTGGAAGCTGCTGCCGTTCCTCACGCTGCTGCTGATCGCCGGCCTGCAGGGCATCCCCGACAGCCTGTACCGCGCGGCGCGGATCGACGGTGCCGGCTCATGGTCGAGGTTCGTGCACGTGACGCTGCCTGGTGTGCGCTACCAACTCGTGTTCGCGCTGATCGCGCAGACCCTGTGGTCGATCAAGATCTTCGACACGGTCTACGTCCTGACCCAGGGTGGTCCGGCTCGCGGCACCACGATGGCCAACTACTACGGCTATCTGCAGACGTTCAAGTTCCTCAACACCGGCTACGGCGCGGCGGTCGCGATCGTCCTGATGCTCGTCATCCTGCTGCTGGCCGCCGGATACACCAGGCTGTTGCGGGACTCTCCGGCGTCGGGAGGGCGGTGACGATGACGACTGTGGCACAACGCAGACGGCTTGCGGGCAAGGTCGTTCACTGGGTGCTGCTGCTCGTGGCGATGGGCTACGTCCTGGCTCCGCTGGCGTGGATGCTGCTCACCAGCGTGCTGCCGGCGGGGGACCTGACCCGGATGCCGCCGCGGATCGACTTCTCGGCGGTGAGCCTGGAGAAGTACCGATCCCTGCTGGCCGATCCGAGCTTCTACCTTCCGATGTTCAACTCCGCGGTGGTCGCGGCGGCGACGACGGTGCTGTGTGTCGTGCTCGGCGCGCCGGCGGCGTATGCGTTCGCCCGGTTCAGGTTCCGTGGCCAGCGGGTGCTGTTGCTGTCGATCCTGGCGACGCAGATGATTCCGGCGATCGTGCTGGCCGTGCCGCTCTTCCTTATTCTGCGGACGTTCGGCTGGCTGGACACCCAGCAAGGGCTGATCGTCACCTACACCGCGTTCATCCTCCCGGTCGTGGTGTGGATGCTGGTCGGCTTCATGCAGGACCTCCCGCCGAGCCTCGAGCGGGCGGCCCGGATCGACGGGTGCAACCGCCTGCAGGCGCTGGTGTGGATCGTCCTCCCGCTCTCGGCGACCGGGCTGGCGGCGACCGCCATCTTCGCGTTCATCACGGCGTGGAGCGACTTCTTCCTCGCGCTCGTGCTGACCAGTGACCGTGCGGTGACACTGCCGGTGCGCGCGGCGCAGTTCCAGGGCCTGTTCGCCCTGGACTACAAGTCGGCGGCGACCGCGGGTTTCATCACGACCATCCCCGTTCTGCTGCTGGCGCTGGTGTTCCAGCGGTGGATCGTACGAGGACTGACAGAAGGTGCGGTGAAGGGCTGATGGGCCGGATCGTCCTCTCGGACGTACACAAGTCGTTCGGTCAGGTCGGCGTCGTGCACGACCTGTCGTTCGTCGTGGAGGCGGGTGAGTTCGTCACGTTGCTCGGACCGTCCGGGTGCGGCAAGTCGACGACGCTGAACCTCGTCGCAGGGTTGGAGGAGCTCGACGCCGGCACGATCACGATCGACGGCAACCGGGTCGACGAGCTGCCTCCGGACAAGCGGGACCTCGCGTTCGTCTTCCAGGACTACGCGTTGTACCCGCACAAGTCCGTGTACGAGAACATGGCGTTCGGCCTGCGGATGCGCAGGACGCCGAAGCCGGAGATCGAGACGCGGATTCGCTCGGCCGCGCAGCGGCTCGACATCGCCCACCTGCTGGAGCGCAAGCCGCGCGCGTTGTCGGGCGGGCAACGGCAGCGGGTCGCGCTCGGGCGGGCGATCGTCCGGCGGCCGAGTGTCTTCCTGTTCGACGAGCCGTTGTCCAACCTGGACGCGCTGTTGCGGGACCAGACGCGTAGCGAGATCAAGCGGCTGCACCTGGAGCTGGGCGCGACGAGCGTTTACGTCACGCACGACCAGGAGGAGGCGCTGTCGCTCTCGGATCGGATCGCGGTGCTGAACGGCGGCCGGCTGGAGCAGTACGGCTCGCCGGAGGAGATCTACCGGCGGCCGGCGACGGAGTTCGTCGCGGGCTTCGTCGGCAAGCCGCGGATGAACCTGTTCGACGCCGAACGCCTTTCCGAGCGGCGCGTGCGGGTCGCGGGAGCTCTCGTACTCCAGGCACCGGGCGACGTTCCGGCGCGGGCTCGGGTGGGACTGCGGCCGGAGGAGCTCGTGCTGCGGCCGGCGCGGGCGGACGACAGTGTTCGCGCGACCGTTCAGCTGGTCGAGCCGATGGGTGCGGCGACCGACGTCACCGTCGCGGTGGGCGACAGTTCGCTGGTCGTCCGTACCGGCGGATTCGGACGGGTGCGTGTGGGCGACGAGCTGTCGCTCGACACATCCGGCGCGATCGTCCATGTCTTCGACGCTGAGACCGGTGTTCGGAGAGGATAGGCGAGTGCCGACGAACCATCAGCCCGTGCGTTCCCGCCTGATCACACCGACCCGGGTGGGTGAGGTCAACCGGGCCAGGGTGCTGCAGACGCTGTACGAGCTCGGGCCGCAGTCACGCGCCGGGCTCGCGCGCGTGCTCGGCGTACCCCGCGGGACGATCCAGGCGATCGTGCAGCCCTTGCTGGACTCGGGTTTGCTGGCCGAACAGGAACCGGTGGCGAGCTCGGCCGCCGGCGGCAAGCCCGCGCGGCCGTTGTGGTTCACGCCGGCGTCGCCGCCCATCGCCGCCGCGCACCTGTTGCCGGGCCGGGTCCGGGCCGCGTTGGTCAGCGCGGACGGCCGGATGCTTTCCGAGACGTCGGCGACGTTCCGGCCGTCGACGCGGGACAGCGCCGCAGTGCTGTCCCTGGTCGCCGACTGCCTGGCGAACGTGATCGAGGCGGCGCGTACGCGTCCGCTCGGCGTGGGGATCGCGGTCGCGGGCATGGTCGACGCCGACGAAGGGACGATCGTCGAGATCAACCTGGCGCCGGGTCTGCACGGCGCACCGCTCGGCGCCGTGGTGTCCTCGCGCCTGGACCTGCCGACGTACATCGACGTGCATCCGCGCGTGCAGGCGCTGGGCGACCTGTGGTTCGGACTGGGGCGCGGGCGCGACTCGTTCGTGTCGCTGTACACCGGTGAGGCGCTCGGCGCCGGCTTCGTCATCGACGGGCGCATCCACCGCGGCCCGGGCGGCCTCGGCGGCGAGGTCGGCCACACCACGGTCGCCGTCTCCGGTGAACGATGCCGTTGCGGGCAGGTCGGATGCTGGGAGACCTTGGCGACGTATCGCTGGCTGCGTGCGGAAGCGAAGCTTCTCGGCCTGCCGTCCGCGACCCGGATGACGGCGGAACGCCTTGCGGGGCTGGCCGCTGAGGGGTCGTCGCCGGCAGCGGAGCTCCTGGACCGCTATGCCCGCAACCTGGCCTACGGCATCGCCAACCTCCACCAGACCTTGGCGCCGGAGGTCTTCCTCCTCCATGGCGACGCCGCCCACACGACCGACGACTTCCGCGCGGCGATCGAGTCGCACGCGCGCGACCTCACCCCGATGCACCCCTCCGGCCGCCCCACCATCATCCCCTCCGACCTCGACGACGCCACCCTGCTGGGCGCGGCAGGGCTGGTGATCTCCCACACCCTGCACCTCCGCGTGTGAGACCGGTGACTCGAGAGGAGCTTCCTACGGCGGGGCCACGCCTTCGTCCTTGCCGCGGAACTTCCGGCCGACCTTGTAGGACTTCGGGTCTTCCTCCCCGCCGCCCTTGCCGGAGTTGCAGCTGCGGCACATCGGATCCAGTTTGGCGCCACTTGGACCCTTGCCGTTGTACCAGTCGTTGCGTTCGACCTGGCTGCAGTTGTTGCCGGTGGTCTTCCAGTGGTTCACGACAGATGGACTGTGGTCGAGCGTCAGCTCTCCAGCGGTCTTGGCCTTGTCGATCTGGATCTTCTTGCACTCCGGGCAGTGGTACGCGTCGCTGTCGGCCAGTTCGGGTGAGCCGGCAGGGATGAGCGCGCGCAGCCGGTTGAACTGCGCGTCGCGGTACTTGCCACCGGTCTTGTTGTTGGAGTCCCAGCTGCCGTAGACCTTGGGCCGGAAGGACGTCCCGCGGTAGCCGGTCTTGAGCTCGCCTTCGATCGTCACCCACTCCGAGGCGTGTCCCAGGTGCGCCAGGCTCTTCAGCCCGAAGTCGCGGCCGATGTCGGCGAGCAGACCAGCGGCCAGCACGACATCCTCGTTGATCCTCCGCTCGATATCGGCGGTCATCTTCACGCCCTGATAGGTCGAGTCGTGCAGGGTCGTGGCACGGCCGAGAGGCTCGTAGACCTTCTTGAGCGCCTTCCGCAGACCCTTCTTGGGGGTGTTCGCCTTTTCCAGCTCCGTTGCCTCGTCCTCGGCGCGCCCGAGCAGCGTCCAGAGCTCCTCGCGGCGGGAGGCCATCTCGATCAGCAGCTTTCCGTTGGTGGTCTTGGCGAAGAGGGTGTGCGATGCGCCGTCCATCGACAATGGCTTCTGCAGGTCGACGTGGGCGCCGTCAGCCGGCTGCGTGGCAGGGGCCTGTTCGCGTCCGCCACCGGTGAGTCGTGTCTTGGCCGCGTCGACCTTGCCTTTGACCCAGGCCTTGCCGGCGGCGACCTTCGCCTTGACCTTGCTGCCGATGCCCTTGATGCCGCGGATGATCGGGCCGGCGACCTTGAGGCCGGTCTTGATGAGGAAGTCGAGTGCCTTGTTGACCGGCTTCTGCAGCTTCTCGATGATCTCGCGGATCTTCTGTCCGATCCCGCCGAGGCCGATCGCGCTTGCCAGGAAGCCGATGATGATCGGCACCATCTGGCCGAGCACGTCGTTGATCTTGTCGATCACGCCGCCGACGTTGCCGCGTACGATGTCGGCAACCGAGTCGAGCACGGTGTTGACGAACTTCATGATGCGGCTGCCGTTGTTCACGAAGAACATCACGATGTCGTAGATCAGCTTGCAGGCCTTGATGAACGCCGCCGCCGGGTTGAGCAGGCCGATCAGCCAGGTGATGCCGGCGACGATGATCTTCGTGACGACGAACTCCTTGACCTGCTCGAGGATCATCTCCTTGATGTCGCCGACCTTCTCGACCAGCTTCTCCCACAGGCCTCCGACGCCTTGCGTACTGATGATCTGGAAGATCTCGACGCCCTTTTCGATCGCCGACATCGCGGGCTCGCCGACCTGCTTGACGATGCGGTTGCGGATGTTGGCCCAGGTGAGCCCGAAGATCGAGGCGAGCAGCTTGACGATGCCCTTGACGTCGAAGGTCTCGGGCAGCTCGATGCCACCCTCGGCCAGCGCGCCGAACAGCCAGCTCATCAGGCCCTTGCGCAGGTGGTCGAGGATGTTGTCCTTGAACTTGAGGATGCCACCCTTCACGCCGGCGATCAGGTTGCCGAGGAACTTCACCGGCGCCTGGATGATGTCGCCGACCACGGCGGCCGCGCGGGCGAGCACGTTGGTCAGCATGTCGACGAGCTCGCGGATCGTGTTGATGACCGCCTTGATGCCGTCGATCGCCTTGTCCACCAGGCCCTTGTTCTCGGCCTGCAGCTCCTCGATCCGGTCGTTCAGGCCCTTGCGCGCCTCGACGTACTTCGATGCGAGGTTCTCGACGGTGGCGTCCTGCTTGGCGGTGACGTCGCTCTCGAGCTGCTCGAAGCGTTCACCGATCTTCTCCGACTCCTCGCTGCCGACCTTCTGCAGGTCCTTCGGCAGGGTCTTGACGTACTCCGCGATTTCGCCACGTCCCTTGGCGATCCGCAGCTTCGCGGCGGTCAGGTCGTTGCCCACGATGTCGGCGACGCGCGAGATGACGCCGTCCATCTGCTTGAGGTAGAGCTCGCGGCCGGCCTCGTAGAACTCGTTCACCTTGTCCGGCATACCGAGCAGCTTGTCCTTGGCCCAGCGCAGGCCGCCGAGCCAGCCGCCATACCGATCCTTCTTGTACGCCGACATCTTCGCCGCGACGTAGCTCTCGAACGTCGCGCGCGCTGCCGCCTCGCCCTGTTCGAACGCCGCGTCCACCTTGGGGTCGATGCCGTCGAGCAGCTTCTTCACGTCGGTCTCGGCGGCGGCGAAGATGCCCTGGATCTTGGTGGTGACCTCGGCTCGCTTGGCCTCGTCCCTCGACTTCGTCTTGCCCTTGTCGCCCACGAGCCCGGCCAGCGCGGCGGCCTGGGTGGCCTGCATCCCGGCGGTCGCGGCGGTCGTCTGCGCGGTGGCTTCGGTCTTGCCCTGGGCGATGACCTGCTGCTCCTGCTGGCGGAACTGCGCCGGCGCCCGGTCGGCGTGGGCAGCGGCGGTCTGCTTGTCGGACAGGGCCTGCTTGAACTCGTCCTCGTTCGACTCCTCGAGCTGCTGGTCGGTGACGTTGGCTGTCGTCATCTCCTCGTTGACCGCGGCCTTGCCGGCCTGCAGGTTGGTCTGCTCGGCCGGCGCCGGCTTGGGCACGGCACCGTCGGCGGGGATCTGTACGGCAGGACTCGCGTTCTCCGGGCCCATCGGCGTGACGGGCTTGGGCACGGCCTTCGAGGTGTCCGGCGGCGCGTCCGTCGCGGTCTCGATGTCCTTGGCCTGGCCCTCTTTGCCCTGCGTGACCAGGCCTTTGACGTCACCCTTGACCTGGCCGGTCGACTTGGGGTCGTCGGCCTCGGTCAGCGTCTTGGGTGCCTTGGCCTCGATCGCGGCCTTGACCGCGGCGATGAAGGCCTTCTTGTCGAACGTGCCCGGTTGCTGGGCGTCCATCGTGTCGACCTTGGCGGCCTTCGCCTGCCCCTGCAGGTCGTCGGACGGTGCGAGGGCGGCGTCCTGGGCTTCCTTGGCCTTGGCGGTGGCCGGCGCGTGCGCCTTCTTGTTCTTCGCGAAGCCCTTCAGGTTGCCCTTGACCTGCGCGAAGGCTGGGTCGGCGTCCGGGCGTACGTCGGTCGGCGGCACGGGCGGCAGGAGCAACTGATCGGGCGCCAGGGGAGCGGGGGCCGCGGGCGCGGCTCCGCCGGCCGGCGCGGGCGCGACAGCCGCGCCGGTGGGTGTCGCCGCCGCCTTGCCTCCGCCGGTCGTGGGCTTGGGGGCCTTGGCACCGGCCTTGCCGAGCGGGCTGACCGGCGCCACGCTCTTGGGCGGCGGGACCGGCTGCTTGGCCGGCACGGCACTCGGCCCGAAACCGGTCTTGGTGACCGCGAGCGCCGAGGCCGGAGGCTTGGTGCCTTCGAGGTCGACGGGTACGCCGGTCTGCTGGGCCGCCTTGAGCCCCTTCTCCACCGGGTCGATGGCCGGCTCGTCCCGGCGTAGCTCGCGGATCGCGGTGTCGATCTCGACACCCTGCTGCTCGGCGGGGGAGCGCAGCTTGGCGGCCATCAGGGCGCTCACGGCCTGGTTGCCTGCGTAGCGTTGCAGCGCGAGTACGGCGTTCGGCCCACTGATCACACGCGGTGGCGCGCCGTCGGCCGTCTTCCGCTTGCCGTCGGCAAGAGCCCGGCCGACCTCTTGCTTGGTGGAGTCAGCCGTCTGTCGCGCGCCACCCATTCCTTGAGGGTGACTGATGGCCGCCGCTCCACCGTCCGGTACGTGGGCAGCCCGAAGGGCAGACCGCGTTGCCCGAAAGGGCAACCAGGGTCACCCTGCTGCCGGCGGCGTTTCTGATCCAGGCTCGGGTATCTGCTCGCGCATCGCCCAAACGCTGTCGAACCGGCGGATCAGCGCGGCCACCTCGTAATCGCGGATCGTGAACCGGTGGAAGACCGGCTCGCCGCCCGCGTTGACCTCGGTCTCGAACCCGCAGACCTCGTCCCAGATGCCCGTGTTCACCTGGAGGTCGGACGTGAGCAGGGACGCTTTCACCCGATACACGTGGATACCGACGGACCGCTGCTCGTTGGCGATCGCGTCCAGTTCGGGATGCCAGTCCTCGTACACGATGACGCGGTCGATACGTACACCTCGCGCGACCGCCTCGCGCTGTGCGTCGAAGTACTGCCGGCCTACGGGAGTCAGCCAGAAGTGCGGCCGGACGGTCTCGATCGTCAACGCCCGAAGGTGATGCCGCATCTGCCCGCAGACCTCGATGGCGAACCCCTTCTCGTGCGCCGGCAGCTTGATGTGCCCCTCGGACAGCTGCGCGACGTCGGATGCGACCCGCGCGAACGTGTTACGGCACACGACGTCGATCGGGGAGTCGCGGAAACGGCGTTCGGCGCCTTCCATGAAGCCGAGGATCCGACGTACGTCGGCGGACAGCCAGCTGGTGCTCTCGAACGCGGCCACGGTCCGGCCGTAGAGGGTCTGCCGGTCCAGGCGTTCGTGATCGGTGAGGATGAGCTGGAGCAGCAGCGTGGTCGCGAACAGCAGCAGGCCGACCAGCACGCTGAACTCACTTTCCGCGCCGCGCTGGTAGAACACCAGCGGAGTCACGATCGAGATCAGCGCACCGATCAGGAGCACCGGATCGAGGAAGACGCGCCGCAACCGATCGAGCATGGCCCCCACCACCCGTTCCGCGTGCGAGTTGCCGGCTGATCCATTTGACGCGCTGACGTCGAAGCTCGTCAACCAGGCTGTCCAAGGACTGTCGCTCGACAGCTCTCGAGCAGACGAGGGGAACGTGTGATGAGACGAGCGCGAACCTGACGCCGCCCGGCCCACGCCTGGCCGGGACGGAACCGCTGCCGGCTGGTCAGCCGCAGATGGCCCGGTCCAGGAACGCGTCGATCGCGTCGTCGGGGTCGCCGTGGAAGTTGGGGGTGAGGGCGAGGGTGACCTGGCGGCTGCGGTCCTCGGTGGTGAACGAGTAGGCCTGGTACGCCAGCGCGTCGCCGTCGTTGCCGTAGACGGTGACGCCGCAGGTCGTGTCGTGCCAGGCGAGGCCGAGTCCGTACGTCTTGCCGCCCTCTATGCCCTGCGTCTTCATCTCACGCAGCAGGTTTGGCGGGAGCAACCTTCCGCCGAGCAGGGCGGCGAAGAAACGGTTGAGGTCCCTTGCCGACGAGATGACCTCGCCGGTCGCGCCCATCACCGACGGGTTCATCTCGGTGAGGTCGACGAGCTCGGGCTCGCCGCCCGGCTGCTGCGCGATCGGCACGTATCCGTGCGGATGCGGCCCGCGGATCCGCGGGTTGGTTCCCGGCAGCTCGGTGTCGTGCAGGTGCAGCGGCCGGATGATCCGGCGTTCGATCTCCTCGTCGTACGAATGGCCGGTCGCGCGCTCGACGACCTGGCCGAGCAGGGCGTAGCCGGTGTTGGAGTACGAGTAGCCCGATCCCGGCGGGAACGTCGGCGGGTTGGCCAGCGCTCGTGCCACCAGCTCGTCGGGCGTCCAGGTTCGCCAGCGGTTGTCCAGGAACACCGGCGACGGCGGGAACGGCAGCGTACGCAGGTAGTCGTACACCCCGCTGGTGTGGTTGAGCAGCTGGCGCAATGTGATGCCGTCGCCGTCCGGAACGACGCCGGGCAGCCACTTCTCGACGGAGTCGTCCAGTCGCAGCCGGCCTTCGTCGACGAGTTGCAGGACGACCGTGGAGAGGAACGTCTTGGTGATGCTGCCGGCCCGGAACCGCCCGCGGACCGGCACCTCCCGCGCCGTCCCCAACTCGGCGACGCCGCTGGTGCCCCGCCAGACTCCACGTTCGGACCGCACCTCGGCCAGCGCGCCAACCGCACCCGCCGCCACGACGGCATCGAGCTCGGACTGCGGCCCGCCCCGATCCACCTTCCGGGGCGAGACGGTCGACGCCGCCGCGGCCGCGGGTACCGCGATCACCGCCAACGCCGTCGTCGCGGCCACCAGCGCCCGATGTGCCCGCCGCATACAAACCCACTTCCGTCAGCTCGTCAGTTCGTCAGAACACCGAGCCTGGCGGAGAACGCGCGCCGGACATATCCGGGAACGCCCCCGCTTGTCCCCTGAGTTGACCCGGGCATCCTCAGATGGCCAACGTCATCGAGCAGGGCTGGGACGGACCGTGGTACCGCGTCCGGAGTCCCAACGGCGGTTCGCCGCCAGCCACATGGTGTCCTCCGCGGCCGGTACGACCAGTGGATCCGCGAACGCTGTCACCGCCGAGACGACATCGCCCAGACTCGAAGGCAGGTGCTCACCGTCGACGCCGAGCGATGTTCGGTAGGCGGTGAAGGTGCGCCGCCGGAGGTCGACGAGGTTGTCGATGGCCGATGACAGTGGCATCAACCGCGTGCCGCGGAAGGCGGCGGTCGCCAGCAGCGCCTCGCGCGCCGCGGCATGCGTGATGTCGTGGCGGCCGGTCAACACGTAAAGGTCTGCGTAGTCGCGGACTCTGGTGTTGGCAGCGCCGAGGGTGAGGGCGGTCGTGACCTTCTCGGCGAGGACGGTCTCGATGGGATACCCGAGGACGCGGACCGCTCGCCCAGGTCGCAGCGACGGCAGGTCGATCAGCGTCGGCGCGGGCGTGATCGGATCGCCGAAGTTCACGTCCAGCCGGAACTTCACTGCCGCGGTCGCGATCCTCGCGTCCATCGTCACGCGAACGCCTGCGTAGAGCGCCTGGTCGCGAATCGTGCGCGTCGCGACGGTTTCGGGAAGAAACTCGACGCCGTCGTCGGCCCGTACACGTGCGATCTCGACGACTCGGGCGGCGATCGTCGCATCGTCGTTGGCCAGATCGCGGGCCAGCGTATCGGCGTCCGCGGTTGGACGACGTGCGCCGAAGGCCGCCAACAGCACGCCGCCCTTGAGGATGAACTGTGCGGCGTACGGCGAGGCGCTCAGCCTGGCCAGCCAACGCTCGACGACGTAGAGGGTGAGCAGCTCCTGCGTTCCACGCCGCTCCCGGCGGGCACGATTCTGCAGGTCGAGGTAGGCCTGCCCCGCAGCCGTCTCGCGCGTGATCCGGCTCATCCGGTGCCCACCGTGTCCAGGGCGAGCCGCACTGGTCCCTCGACGCCGAGCTTGGTTGCGAGCCGGAGAACGACGGACGACTTCGCGCCTCTGCCGCGGAGGTAGCGGCGTAACGCCTCGTACGCGAGCGGCTCACCCAGGCGATGGCGGAGCCGCATCAGGTCGACGACGGTGCGTTCCGGATCGTAGATTCGTACGCTCTCCCCGTCAGCGGCTTGCAGGCTGGACAAGCCGAGCTCGAAGCCGGACTCCTCGAAGCGGAAGACCTCTGTCGGTGGGTAGGAGATGCGTGGTGGCCGGTCCCGCTTGGGCACGGCGATCTGCGTTGCCGCGGGGAGCTCGTCGGTGAGGTCGTGGACGGCCGCCGCGGACACGCAGCACACGACCGCACGCGGCGCCCGATAGGCCACGGCCAGCAGATCGGGATAGGTCGCCGGCGGCGCATCGGCGCGCCGGAACACCCCCCGCGAGAGCTCGACGATGGCGCCGTCGTCGCGCAGCCTGTACAGGTCACGCGGATGCACACCAAGCTGCCGCGCGGTCTGAGTGGTGAAGGTGGCAGGAACCATCTCCCAGCCGGCAGTCATGGATAAGAAGGTAGCACAGAACGACCAAGCGTGCGACAGTTATATCCAGAAGGGGTGCCGCAGGAAGCAGCGGACCGCAACCACAGCTGTCCGCGGGGGGTTCGGGGGGTCGTCCCCCCGTACAAATGACGAAGGAGAGGTGGGCTCGCGCGTTTCGCGAGCACACCTCTCCCCTCTCCGAGTGGAGGTGGCGGGAATTGAACCCGCGTCCATCGTCGATGGATCAGGACTTCTCCGGGCGCAGCTTACGATGTCGTTCTACTCGGCCCCGGCGCTTGCGTAAGCACATCGCCGACAGGCCCAGCCGCAGTTAGGTGTTCCCGCACGGCCCCGCGGCCGTTCCGTGCGGGTGAGCCTCCTAGATGAGGCCAGGCTCCGGGTAGGAGGCATTCCCGGGCTGACCCTTCGCGTTTAGCTCGCCTTAAGCGGCGAGAGCGAAGTCAGTGCGCTTGTTATTGGCACTTATTGGTTTCCAAGGATCGTTAACGAGATGACCCTGGGTCCTCGGCCCGCTTCTCCTGAAGCGATCGTCCGATGTCGAAACCGATCACCCCCATGTTCAGTTGTCAAGCAACCGCACAGGTGACGAACCCCTGCCCGGCACCACCCATCGTACCCACAACGTTCGCCCGAAGCATCCCTATTCCGGGTGGCGGCCGGCCGGCGTGCACGAACCGTCACCGCATGGTCGCGGAGCCGACGGGTACTTCGTGATCACCCTGTTAGCCCACGTGGCCCAAGGAGGCTACCCATGGCTATACGCGTGCGTGGAACGATCGGCATCATCGCGCTGATCTATCTCGTGATCGGCATCGTCATCGCGTGGCAGTACGACTACCTGACGCCAGGTCTGCTCAGGCTGCTCCTCAGCTGTCTGCTCGCGATCATCCTGTGGCCGCTCGTCCTGCTCGGCGTCGGTCTGCATCTTCGGTAGGTAGGGTTGGCGACCGTTCCTGACGTTGCACTTGGGGAGGGTCGCCACATGTATCTGGTCGCGGGCGCCACGGGAAACATCGGTGGTGAGGTGACTCGAGCGCTGCTCGCAGCCGGGGAGGAGGTACGCGCCCTGGTACGCAACGACCAGTCTCACGTCCCCGAGGGCGCTCGGGCGGTCGTCGGCGATCTCAACCGGCCCGACACGCTCGAACCGCATCTCGCGGACGTGCGGGGCGTGTTCCTCCTTCCCGGCTACGACGGCCTGGCGAAGCTGCTGGAGCTGGCCAAGGCCGCCGGCGTGGCGCGCGTCGTACAGCTGTCCGGCGGCTCGGCCGCGAGCGGCGACGAGACCAACGCGGTCACGCGCTACATGGCCGCGACCGAACGCGCGGTCACCCGGTCCGGTCTGCCGTGGACGATCCTGCGGCCGAGTGCGTTCGCCACGAACTCACTGGAGTGGGCGGACCAGCTCCGGGCAGGCGACACGGTGCGGGCGCCGTTCGCCGGCGTACGGATCGCGGTGATCGACCCCGCCGACATCGGCGCGGTGGCGGCGGTGGCGCTGACCAGCGGTGCGCACGAGGGCCAGATGTACCACCTGTCCGGCCCGGAGGCGACCACACCCGCCGAACGCGTGGCGGTGCTCGGCGAGGTCCTCGGCCGTCGCCTGACGTTCGAGGCGCAGCCCAACGACGAGGCCCGCGCGGCGATGGAGGCGTCGATGCCGCGCGAGTACGTCGACGCGTTCTTCGACTTCTACGTCACCGGCTCACTCGACGAGTCTCAGGTGCTGCCTACGGTCGAGCAGATCACCGGACGCCCGCCGCGGTCGTTCCGCGACTGGGCCACCGCCCACGCCGCCGCGTTCGTCTGACGTAACAACTCTTCGATGCGCTGGAAACGGCTCCAGGGCTGACCGCCCTCAAGCCTGCCGAGCCTTGGCGATGACCTCTTCCTCCGTCAGCGGGCTGGACGGGTGGTAGCTCAGGCACATCGGCACCTGGGTCTTGCGGAACCCCCGCCCTTCCGTGGCCAGGTAGAACTGCCCTCGGCTCAGCCGGCTGATGTCCGGCACGTCGCCGCCTTTGGCGCGGGCCAGGGAACGTGCGGCCTCGATCTGCACCGGGTGGTTGAGCAGGCCGAAGAACTGCGTCGTCGCGTTGCCGGGGATGTGGTTGTGGAGGCCCTTCGGCGCCTGGGTCGCGAACACCAGGCCCAGACCGTACTTCCGCGCCTGCGACGCCAGCATCAGCGTGCTGCGCGTCGACACCGTACGGCCGGCGGACGGCGCCAGCGTCTGCGCCTCGTCCATCACCAGCAGTCCGCCGAGGGGACGGTCGCCCGCCGGATGTTTCTTGATCCACGAGAACAGGGCCAGCTGCAGCTGGTTGACGAAGCTCTGCCGCTGTTGCTCCGACGGCAACCCGACCATGCTGATCACCGAGATCCTGGCCCGCTTGCCCGGGGCAGGCGTCAGCAGCGACGACGGGTCGGCGGGTGTGCCCGAGCCACCGAAGAGGGGGTCGTTGACGCGGGCGACGGCGAGGCGCCTGGCCAGGTCGGCGGCGGCAGCGTACGCCCCGGGCAGGTCGCTGGCCTGGTTGGGCAGATCGGAGAGCATCTCGATGAAGCCCGGCAGGCCGCCGTCGCTCATCCGGCCGAAGTACGACAGCGACTCCGTGAGCACGGCCCGCTCCAGCCGCGCCTTGTCGGACGTCCGGTCGGCGTTGACCCGCGGCGCCACCGCCTCGACCGCGGCGTAGACCGCGGCCCGGAACTCGTCCTCGTCGTCGCGGATGTCGGCGAAGGCCGGCAGCGGCTGGAACACCAACGGACGGCCGTTCTCGCGCAGCGGGGTCCACACGACCACGTCGGTGCTCGCGTGGAACTCCCGGGCGCGCTCGGCGTCGATCTCCAGCCACGACGACGGAGGCTCCGGCCACGTGTCGCCGAGGCGGGCGAGGTCGTTGTTGGGGTCGAGTACGATCGCCGAAACGCCTTGCAGCGCGCACTCTTCGACGATGCGTCGCAGCAGCACGGTCTTGCCCGATCCCGATCCGGCGAAGACGACGGCGTGCTTGCGTAACGACTCGAGCTCGAGCTCCACTGGCGCGCCGCCGGCCATCGAGGTGCCGACCAGCACGCCCGGCGCTTCGGTCACATCCCCACGATGCTTCGGTTTCGAGGCCCGTCGAGGCGGGCCGGCGACGTCAGGTTCGGGCTCGGCCTCAGATTCCGGCGCGGCCCGCGGCGCGACGTCGGCCAGCGCCTTGCCCAGCAGGTCGGTCGACCCCGCCGGCTGCCGCGAGACCAGCCAGGAGTCCAGGTGAGGCGGTCGCTCCGCCAGCAGCTTCCCCAGCGCGTCGAACGTACGCAGGTCGTCGCCGGTGAAGGCGAGCGCCACGCCGCCCTTCTCCGCGAAGTCCGCCGTCACCTGCTCGGTGACCCGTCCGCTCGGCCAGCGCTGGTTGCGCAGGACGTACAGCCGTCGTTCCGTACTCTCGCCGTCGAGTCCTGTCCGCGCCACCGCATTACGCAGGCGGGCCTGGACGTTGCGCCCGTTGTCGCTTCCGATCGCGCGGAACGCCCACTGTCGTTTGCGTTCCGTACGTTCGTCGATGACCTGCCGGAGACTCGCGTGCAGGGCGGGGTTCTTCGTACGCGGCAGCAGGTCGTGCTCGAAGGCCTGCTCGTCGCCGCCTCGTTCGCGGATCCACGCCTCCAGCGCCGCGTCGAGCAACGGTGGGACGCACGTGTCCTCGGTCTTCGGGTCGGACGCGCCCGCCACGTCGGCGGCCGCCCGTAGCTCGGCGAGCCGCTTGTCCAGCAGCGCGAACGCCTCGTCGTCGACAGCCGGCCCGCCCTCGGCGAGGTTGCCGTGCTCCCACTCGCCGAGCCGGTCGAGCTCGCGTACGACACCGTCGCTCAGGCAGCGGTTGACGTGCGCCTCGATCCGCTTCAGCAGCGCGCGGGCGGTGAACCGGCGTGACTCCTCGAACGCCGCCGGCAGGATCGGCCAGGTCGGGTACGGCGGCTCGAACCCCACGTTCGCGAACTCCACCGTGAACCGCTTGGCGATCATGCTGAGCCCGATGTCGGGATTGGGCAGGTTCTTCAGCTGCCGGGCCGGCCGGAACCGATCGGTGACCGTGTCGACGGCGTATGTACGAATGTAGTTCCAGCTCTCCGGTAGGCAGGAGATCACTGTCAGCGTGCGGCGGGTGAGGTCGCGTAAGGCCATCAACCCGCTGGCCACCTGCGGGACCAGGCCGTCGGGATCGGACGCGGCCCCGGTCCGGTTCACGTCGTCGATCAGCGCGTCGATCTGGTCGACGGCCACCACCGTCGGCCCGGACAGGGCGAACAGCCGGGACAGCTCGTTGATGAGGTACTGCAGCGACTTCGGCCTGGACCGGATGCCCCACGCGCGGCGTTCGCTGAGCTCAACGTCGTCTCCGGTGAGGAAGTAGTAGCCGATGTCCTGGTGCTGCTGGTCGGGCGAGGCGAGCAGGACGAGCGCCCGCGCCATGTCCTGCGCGGTCAGGCCGACCGTGCGGTCCACGTCGCGAAGGGCGGCGATGAACGTGTCGATGTCGGCTCGTACCGGCGGCGTCCTGCCGGTCACGGCTTCGCGCACGGCGCCGGTCAGCTTCGTACGCGAGGCGAGGTCGTCCAGTAATCGCTCGAGCTGGCTCTGGTCGCCGCCCGTGTGCGGTTGGAGGCCGTCGAGGATGGAGCCCAGGACCTCCTCCCAGAACGTCTGCTTGGACGAGATGCCGACCAGGAAGAAGTAGCCGCCGGCTCGCTGTACCTGCTGCCGGGTCCAGCCGAGCAGGTGAGTCTTGCCGACCCCGCGTTCGCCCTCGATCGCGATGCCGAGCGGGCTGGACGCCGGACCGGCCGCCGCCTCGTCGATGCCGCGCCTGATCAGGTCGGCGACCTCGGCGTGCAGGCCTTCGACGTGGTAGGGCGAAGGCGCCCAAACGTCTTCCTGCGAACGTGTCCAGTTGAACGTCAGCGCTCTCAGCGCTTCGAGCTCACGGGTGCTCATGGTTTCTCTATGGAGATCAGGTGCTTGTCCTCACCGCCGATCCGCAGCGCGGACTCACGATCCGCCGCCGTCAAGGCGCGCTGATTGGACTGCGGAATCAGGTTGACGTATTGCTCCTGGTAGAGCCGGTCCAGCGTCGCGTCCAGCTCGTCGCGGCCGATGCTGGCGAGCTCGCGGCGTAGTTGCGAGAGCTTGATGAAGTCGCCGGGCTCGCCGGCCAGCTCCTGATAACCGGCGAAGATCGACGCTTCGATGCTGCGGGTCTCGGGACCGCTGTCCTCGGCCGGCCGGCTCGGAGCGAAGAGGTCGGCAAGGGATCGGTCGGACCGGTCGAGATAACGGCCGAGCGCGTGGAGCAGGGTGTAGAGCGCACGCTCCATCGGTTTGGCGGCAGATCCCCAGTTCGCGGAAAGCTCGTCGGTGCAGCGATACCACCCCGCGTCAGTGAGCTCGTGGACGTACATACGCCCCGCCTTGCGGCTTTCGACCAGCTTGAGGTCGTTGAGGCGCATGCGTGCCTGTCCGCTCAGCCGGAAACCGACGCGCTCCTCGATTTCTGCGTTGGTGAGCTCCCGGGCTTCGGCGAGGAGCACGAAGAGTGCTGCTCGCTCCTTGGTGGACAGTGCCTCCAACTGCACGACCACGCCCCCCTCCCATCTCAACAGGCGTCAACCGAGCGGCTCGAGGCCGTCGGTGCCGGCAAATCTGCTCGATCCGAGATCCCAGCGTAGACAGTTCTCCTTGCGCTCGCAGGGGTTGCCGAGAACGATCTACCGAGACCGCATCGGTGCCGCCGGCGAGGACGAATTCGACGTGACCGAACCACTTTGGGCGGTTTTCGGCCGTGTCTGAAGGGCTGTGGTCGGACCATGGACGGCTGGTCGTCTTCCTCAGCGGGTTGCCGGGTTCGGGCAAGACGACGGTCGCGCAATGCTTGCGGGATCTCGTACACCAACGCACCATCCGCCCGGTGACCTTGCTCGACGGCGATCTGGTACGACCGGCGCTCTCCGCCGGCCTCGGCTACTCCAGGTCGACCGCGAAACGCACACGCGGCGAGTCGGCTGTGTGGCCGCGGAGATCGCGCGGCACGGTGGCGCGGTGATCTGCGCGATGGTCGCGCCGCACGCCGCGTCGAGGAGCGAGGAGTGAGGTGCGCCGCATGGTCGAGGACGCAGGCGGAACGTTCGTCCTCGTCCATCTCGCGACGCCGATCGAGGCGTGCGAGCTTCGGCGTGAAGAGCAGTACGCCCTGGCCAGGGCGGGGAAGCTACGGGTGTTCACGGCGTGTCCGAACCGTAGGAGGAGCCGTCCGACGCGGAGCTCACCATCGACACCACTGCGCTCGAGGTCGTCACCGCGGCGGAGTGGCTGCTCCAGGCGTTGGCCGAGGCGGGACTGCTGACGCTCACCCGCGCCGGCGGCGTAGGAGCTAAGGGCGCCGGAGTGGGCGGTCACGCGGATCCGCGCGGCGGCTGATTCAGTTGGCGTGGAGCTGGGGCTGCTGGGCGGCTTCCACCTGCGGCAGGGCATCGATGACGCTGCGCAGGTGCTCGCGCATCGCGCCCTCAGCGGCGACGGGCTTGCCGGCGCAGATCAGCTTGATGATCTCCAGGTGCTGGGGGAGCGAGACGTTCGGACGCCCGGGATGCATCGCGAGCCGGAACTGATGTCGGACGTTCTGGCCGCGCAGACGTCCGATCACCTGGCGGGCGGTCTGCTGCCCGCTGATCCGGATGATCAGTGCGTGGAGCTGCTTGTTGAGCTCGGAGTACCCGAGTACGTCGCCGCCCGCGACCGCCTTCTTCATCTGGTCGCCGAGGGCGCGCAGCTCGCGGCGGTCGGCGTCGGTGGCGCGGGAGGCGGCGCGTGCGGCGCACAGGCCCTCGACCACCATGCGGATCTCGGTGATCTCGATGGCTTCCTCGAGCGTGATGGCACGTACGCGGGCGCCGCGGTTCTGGATCCGCTCGACCAGGCCTTCGCCGGCCAGTTGAACAAGGGCAGCTCGAACGGTCGCACGTCCGGCGGAGAATCGTTCGGACAGCTCAGCCTCGACCAGCCGCTGGTTCGGCGCGAAGCCGCCGCTGGTGATGGCGTCGCGGATCGCGTCGACGAGCGTTACGGGGTGGCCTTCGGCGGTTTTGGCCACCGCGGCCCTTTCTGTCGCAGACATTGGTTACACCTTTGCTGACACGATCGTCGACAATCTTGTCAACGATCTCAAAGACGATAATGGTGACGATTTCATAGATCATCCTGTAGACAATCTTGGCTACAAGATTGTCTACAGAAACGTAGCCATCTGCCCGGGGGTGCCGGGCTGCGGCTTCTACGTCGGCGGGGTGCCGTGCGTGTGGAACGACTCGATCGTTTGCAGACCCCACGCCTGGCCCTTTGCCCGTTCGGCCTCGGTCCAGGTGATGGGCTCCCAATCCGGCGCGAAGATCAGCCGCGCGGTCGGGTTGCAGAGTTCGATCCGGTTGCCGCCGGGCTCGTAGACATAGAGAAAGAAGGTCTGCTGAATCGCGTGTTTGTGCGGCCCTGTCTCGATGAAAACGCCGTTGTCGATCGCGATGTCCGCAGCCCGGAGGATGTCTTCGCGAGTGTCGGTGGCGAATGCGATGTGGTGCAGGCGTCCGCTCGAGCCGGTCAAGTCGTTCGTGTAGACCAGATCGTACGACTTCTGGGCGAAATGCGTCCACTGCCCCGAGATCACGCCGCTGTCGAGCTGGATCTGCTCGGTCACCCGCCCGCCCAGCACGTCGCACACGAACCGGCCGTTGTCTGAGGCGGAACGCGCGAGGTAGTTGACGTGGTCGAGGCGGCGAACGCAGACACCGCGCGCGGGGTAGGCCTGGGCCTGGTTCTTCAGCGCCGGCCGCAGCTCGTCCTGCGCCTGGTACCACGACGTCTCCCAGTAGACCTCCATCGCGTGCCCGTCCGGATCGCGGAAGCAGTACGCCGGGCCGATGCCGGTGTCGCTGGAGCCGTCGCTCCAGCCGATGCCCACACCGGACGCCTCGATCGCGGTCACCAGCCGCTGCAGGGCGTCCGCGCTCGACGCACGGAACGCCGTCACGCCGATGCCGGACGTCGGCGCGGCCGTGAGCGTGAGGCTGTGCTGCTCGTAGTCGTCCCACGTACGCAGATAAACCGAGTCGCCGGAGCTGCCGTTCTCCGTCAGGCCGAGGACCCGGACGAAGAAGTCCAGGCTGCGTTCCGGCTCGGGCGTCAGCAGCTCGACGTGTCCGAGGTGCGCGATCTCGTGCCGAAGCAAGGGCTTCTCCATTTCAGGGCCGGGGATAGACGACGCCGTCGAACAGCTTGCGGGCCGTACGGATGACGGTCGAGCGTCGTACCCGGATCGGGCCGGACGACGGCCGGTCGAGCTCGACGCCGACCGCGAGCTTCCCGGTCGGATGCTCGATCTCGACGGCGGACCCCTCCTGCGGCGGTACGAAGAGCTCGTGGCCCACCGCGTCGTCCAGGAGCAGGGCGGTCACGACGCTCACGCCGCCGAGTACGCCGATCGACGAGTGGAGGCGTACGGGGATGAACGTCCACGTGCGGATCGCGCCGCCTTCGGTGGGTGCGGCGACCAGCGTGGTCTTGGGCACGGAAGTGGTGGTGACGTCGCCCAGGCCCATCTTCTCGCCGGCCTTCGTACGCAACGACTGGATCCGGTCGGCGAGCGCCTTGTCGTCCGCCAGTGCGCCGGCTGTCTCGGTGCCGGTGACGCCGAGGTTGGCTGCGCGCGCGACGACCACCGGCATGCCGTTGTCGACGCAGGTCACCTCGATGCCGTCGATCTCGTCGCGGACGTTGCCGGTGGGGAGCAGGCTGCCGGCGATCGAGCCCTCGGTGTCCTCGAAGTCCAGGTCGACGGCGGCGGCGGTGCCGGGTACGCCGGAGATGGCGGTCGTACCCGCGTAGCCGACCTCGCCTCCGGGTGTGGCGAACGTCGACACGGCGATGCTGTCGGTGTTGACCAGCCGGATGCGAACCGTCGTACGGTCGGGCTCGGCCGGGACAAGACCGCGCTCGACGGCGAACTGGCCGACGCCGGCGAGCAGGTTGCCGCAGTTCTGGCGGTCGGAGACGGTGGGCTCGTCGACGCCGAGCTGCAGGAACAGGTAGTCGACGTCGCGGTCGTCGCTGCCGGGCGGTGCGGGCGAGACGATCGCGACCTTGCTGGTAAGGGGATGCGCGCCGCCGATGCCGTCGATCTGGCGCGGGTCGGGGGTGCCCATGATGCGCAGCAGCAGGTCGTCGCGTTCGGCAGGGTCGGTCGGGAGGTCGGCTGCGAGGAAGTAGGCGCCCTTGGAGGTGCCGCCGCGCATCAGCATGCAGCGGACGCCGGTCACTGCGCTCTCCGGTAGACGACGCCGAGGTCGGCGAGCTTCTGGCGCAGGTCGTAGCGGTCGAGGCTGAGCTCGCCGGCTTCGAACGCCTCGCGGGCCTTGGCTTCTGTGTCCGTACGGGTGCGGGCGGCGCGGATGGCCTCGACGACGGCCGGGCGGGGTACACACATCGCGCCGTCGTCGTCGGCGATGATCGCGTCGCCGGCTTGGACGATCTGACCGCCGATCGCGATGGGGACGTTCACGGCGCCGCCGGTCTCCTTGACCGTTCCTTGCGCGCTGACGGCGGCGGACCAGACGGGGAAGCCCATCGCGCGCAGGTCCATGACGTCGCGTACGCCGGTGGTGGTGACGAGACCGCGGACGCCGCGGTGCTTCAGCGCGGTCGCGAGCAAGTCGCCGAACAGGCCGTCGCTGCACGGCGAAGTGGTCGTCACGACCAGCAGATCACCGGTCCGACACTGCTCGACGGCGGCGTGGATCATCAGGTTGTCGCCGGGCCAGCACAGCGCGGTGACGGCGGTGCCGCCGACGCGTACACCGTCCTGGATGGGCCGCAGTTGCGGACCGAGATAGCCGATCCGGCCAAGGGCTTCGTGCACGGTGGCAACGCCGAACTCGGCGAGCTTGTCGACCGCCTCGAGCGGCGCACGCGGCGGATCGGTAACGATGACAGGTTTCATGCGAACGCCTTGCTGGCTCGGGAACTGGGCAACTGCGAACGACCGGCCGCACCGGCCGTGATTCTGAGCGCCGTCGGCGACGGCGGCCGCTGGACGGACGGCTTCATGCCAGCACGCTCGTCACCTGGGGGAACAGGCGCTGGTAGGCCTCGCCCATGGTGGTGTGGGGGAGGCCGAGGTTCGGGCCGGCGTTGCGCTTCAGCTGCACACCACGGCGCTTGGCGAGGTCGGTGTAGTAGTCCCACATGTGTTGTTGCGCCGGCAGGCACTCCATCGCCTCGCGCTTGCGGTCGAAGACGTCGGTGATGTCGAGGAGTACGTCCGGGTGGAAGTCGCACTGTTCGGGTTGGTGGGGCTCGAAGCAGAAGACTGGTGGTGCGCCCAGCGGTGAGCCCGGCGCGTCGTATCCGATCGCCTGGGCCAGGATCCTTGCCTGCAAGGCCATCCGGGCCGCGGCGGGGTGATCGCCGTTGTACGGGTCGGCCAGAGTGTGGGTGAGCACCACCGTCGGCGCCAGCTCGCGATAGACGTGCACCAGGCGGTCGACGAGCTCGGGGGACTCCGCCAGCGGATAGTCGCCCGCGTCGAAGAAGCGGATGTCGGCCCCCAGCGCGGCGGCCGCCGCGGATGCTTCGGTACGGCGGATGGCCTTGATTTCCTCGAGCTGCTTGCCTTCCCGCCAGGCCCGCGCGGACTCGCCGCGTTCGCCGTAGCTGAGGCAGACCACCGTGGCGCGCTCGCCGCGTTTGGTGGACAGTGCGATCGCGCCTGCTGCCCGCCACACGAAGTCGCCGGCGTGGGCGCTGACCACGAGCAGGCCGCCGCCCGGCGTCGCACGTTCTGGAGTCTCGGACATCCGTCCCTCCTCGACCGGTTCCGCCGAGCCCAGTATCGGACCGGGCGCACACGATAGTCAACGATTTCGTCTACAAGATTGTCTACATTATCGTCGGCAATCGCGTCGGCAATCGCGTCGGCAATCGCGTCGGCAATCGCGTCGGCAATCGCGTCGGCAATCGCGTCGGCAATCGCGTCGGCAATCGCGTCGGCAATCGCGTCGACAATCGCGTCGGCAATCGCGTCGACAATCGCGTCGACGGAAGTGCGTGCAATCAGCAAACGCCATCGGCGTCACAGCCACCGCCTCGGGCCGGTCGGCCATTCGCGTGACCGTGCTGTGCTGGTCGTCGTCCTGCTCGACGGTCTGGACCTGTTCGTCTACGGCGCCGTGCTGCCCGGCGTCCTCGCCGACCACGACTTCGGCCTGACTCCGGTCACCGCGGGCGAAATCGGCAGCCTCACGACGTTCGGCATGCTGATCGGCGCCCTCGGATCCGGCGTGATCACCGAACGCGTGGGCCGCCGCCGGCTGATCGTCGCCAGCGTCATCCTCTTCGCGATCGCGTGGGCCGCCTGCGCGCTCGTCCCCACGCCGACCACGTTCGGCATCGCCCGGTTCGCCGCCGGCATCGGATTCGGCGGCCTGCTGCCGACGGCGATCGCGATGGTCATGGAGTACGCGCCGGCGCATCGCAAGAACCCTCCGCGGCGCCATCGTGATGACCGCCCACCAGGCCCGGCGGCGCCCTGGCCGGTGCGCTGGCGATGTCGGTGGTGGAGTCGCTGGGCTGGCGTTCGGTCTACTGGCTGGGCGCTCCCGCTCGTCCTCGCGGTCCCGCTGATCGTCGTACTGCTGCCCGAGTCGCCGACGTCCCTGCTCGCCAGAGGAGTGACACGCAAGGCGCAGGAGCTCGCCGACCGCCACGGCGTCGCGCTCGAGCCCTTCCAGCCCAAGCCGGCGGCCGGCCCGAGCACCAGCACCAGCACCGGGTCCGGCGGGCTGCTCGCGAGCCAGCTGCGCACGCTGTTCGCCCCAGAGGTACCCATGGCCAGGCTGCTGTTCTGGATCACCTCGTTCGCCGGCCTGCCGCTCGTCTACGGCGTCAACACGTGGCTGCCGACGATGATGCGCGCCAACGGCTACAACCTCGGCTCGGCCATCAGCTTCCTGCTCGTGATCAACCTCGGCGGCATCGCCGGCATGCCGACCGCCGCCCGGCTCGCGGATCACTTCGGCGCGCGGAAGGTCGCGGTCGCGTGGTTCGTGCTCACGGCCTGCGGAGTCGCGCTGATGGCGGTGCACCTGCCGCTGCCGTTGACGTACACCGTCGTCTTCCTGACCGGTGGTTGGTTGTTCAGCGCGCAAACGCTTGTGTACGCAGGCGTCGGCGCCTACTACCTGGCCGGCAGCCGCGCCACCGCGATCGGCTGGGTCGCCGGGGTCGGCCGGTTCGGCGCGGTCTTCGCGGCGGCAGGTGTGCTGGGTGCGGTGACGATCGCGCTGGTATGCCAGCAGCCGCTACGCCTCGCGCCCGGCTAGTTTCTCCAGCCAGGCAACGGTTGCGTCGCAGATCGCGGTGTCCGCGCCGAGCTCGAGGAGGTACGCGCGGCTGTCCTCCATCTCGTGCAGGCGACGACCGGCGTGCGCCCGCGTCCCGTCGATCAGGCGGTCGACCAGCGCGGCCCCGTCCGGGCCGAGCTCGCCGGCGATCTGCCGGCGTACCCAGTCCTCACAGCCGGCCGCCGCCCCTGCGGACACAGCCTCGAGTACGGTCGCCGCCAGGCCCTTCATGAAGACACTGCGCAGCAGCTTGCGGCCTGCCGCCACACCGACCTCGGCGTCGAGAGCCTCCGCCTCGGCGCCGAGCTCACGTACTGCCGACACCACCGCGCCGGCGCCCGGCCCGGAGACGAGCAGAGGAGTCGCGGCGCCACGGCGGGGCACCGGCGCGAGTACGGCCACGTCGGCCACTCGTACGCCAGTGCCCGCGAACGCCTGCTCCACATGGCGTTTCGTCTCGATCGACCCGCTGTTGAAGTCGGCGTAACAGGCGCCGGCGCGCATCGCCGGGGCGGCCAGCTCGGCAACGGAGACGGCGAACCGCGCGCCGGTGAGCGACACCACGAGCTCCGCGTCCCGCACGGCGTCCGCGGGCGACGCGGCCCGCGTGACGCCGGGCGGTGTCTCCACCGGCGCCGGGTCGTACCCCGCGACCGGCCAGCCGTGAGCTGCCAGCTCTGCGGCGTAACGCTTGCCTGCCTCACCAAGCCCGAGCACTCCGATGCGCATACCTCGACGCTATCGAACGCAGGGCGCTGGCTCAGCCCGTGACGCTGAAGCGATGCCGCCGCCCGAGCCGCTCCAGGCTCTTGCGACCGGGAATCCCGTTGGCGTCCTTGCCGGTGAAGCCGCACTTGCGCTGCCACTTGGCGTACGCCTTGACGGTCAGCGTGCCGTACGAGCCGTCGCCCGAGAAGCGCGAGCTCAGCAAACCCTCAGCCTGCAAGGCGTTCTCGACGATCCGTACGAAGCCGACCGACCCCTTGGTCGTGCCGCCCTGCGGCCGCTTCGGGTCGCGTTGCGCGGCCGCGATCAGCTTGCTGAGATCGACGGTCCGGCCGCCGCTGCCACCTCCGCTGCCGCCGGCACTGCCGGTGCTACGGGTGATCGGAAGTGTGGTGCCCACGTAGTCCTCGCCCCAGCCGCGGTATCGCGCGCCCCACTTCCGGGTGATCTCGCTGATCGGCACCAGGTCGATCCGTCCGCTGCGGCGGATGTCGTTGCTGTAGCAGCGTCCGTTGCCGGCCGACAACGCGATATGCCCGTGCCGGCCGACCGCCCAGAAGATCGGCGCGCCGGGTGGGGGAGTTCCCCTGATCCGCTTGCGCTTCGTGCGGCGCCAAGCCTCGTTGGCGTTGAAGATTCCCGTGGGCGGGAAGCCCCAGCAGGTACGGACGAACGCCAGGCAGAGGCCCTTCCACCGGCGTGGAGCTTTCGCCGAGGGCCGCGCGACCTGCCGTTTGGCCACGGCGATTGTCTGGTTGACGTTCCGGACGACCTTCATCTGGCTGCCCCCTCGTCCTCGAAGTCCTCGGGCAGTTCCAGGTCGCCGACCTCATCGTTGTCCTGATCGTCGGTGTCGACGAATTCAGGTCCCTTGGCCTGCTCCTCATTCGGAAGCCGAGGCGGTTCCACTGCCGCCGGCTCGGTCATGCCGATCACCCCCAAAGCACTGGTTCGCTTGGCATTCGGCTCAGGCAGTTAGTTTCGTGGCTCTAAGCGACGAATGCTTGCCCTTTGGGCCAAGCCAACGGACAGGCAAAAGTGCGAACGGCCCTGGCGGTCGCGAATGACCACGTTAACCACGCAATTAGCGGGTTAACCACGCCCCCGGGCGTGGCGAACCACCTACTGGCGTGGCGGAGTGCAGCCAGGTCAGCGACCGTGCAGGCACTGCTCAGCCGAATCGGTGCAGGCCGGCATCTCCAAGGAGACAAAGCGTGCGGCCGCGAGGGGCGACGCGGCCGCACGGTTCTCTGGGTGGTACTGGTGGGCTCGAGGAGGCGGCCGGGTGCTCTTACCTCCCCGAGCCCACGACTGTGTAGCGGTCAGCCGAGACCGGAGCGCATAGCTGTGATCAGGGTGCCGCTGGAGGTGTCGCCGGACAGTTCCCAGAAGAACGAGCCGGCGAGTCCTTGGCTTTTGGCGTACGACATCTTGCCGGAAATCGTGGCCGGTGTGTCGTAACTCCACCATTGTCCACCGCAGAAGGCGTACGACGTGCCGGCGATGGTGCCGGTTGGTGGGCATCTGGTCGAAATCACCTTGTAGTCCTCGATGCCCTGTTCGTACGTTCCAGGCGCCGGCCCGGTGGCCGTCCCGCCCGGCGTGGACTGTGTGACGCCTGTCCAGCCGCGGCCGTAGAAGCCGATGCCGAGCAGCAGCTTGTTCGCCGGAACGCCCTTGCTCTTCAGCTTCTGGATCGCCGCGTCGGTGTTGAAGCCGGCGGCGGGAATCCCGGAGTACGACGTCAGCGGCGAGTGGGGCGCGGTCGGGCCGTCGGCGTCGAACGCACCGAAGAAGTCGTACGTCATCACGTTGTAGAAGTTGACGTACTGCGCGCCGCCCGCGTAGTCGGTCGCATCGATCTTGCCGCCGCTGGAGCCGTCGGCCGTGATGGCGGACGTCACGAGGGCGCCCGAGCCGAACCGGCTGCGCAGTGCCGACATGAGGTTCTTGTACGCGTTCGGACCGCTGGTGTCGCAGGTCAGGCCGCACGCGTTGGGGTACTCCCAGTCGATGTCGATGCCGTCGAACACGTCGGCCCAGCGCGGGTCCTCGACCAGGTTGTAGCAGGAGTTGGCGAACGCGGTCGGATTGGCCGCGGCCTGGGGGAAGCCGCCGGACCAGGTCCAGCCGCCGAACGACCAGAGCACCTTGAGGTTCGGGTACTGCCGCTTCAACTTCCTGAGCTGGTTGAAGTTTCCGCGCAACGCGCCGGTGTCCCAGGTGTCGGCAACGCCGTCGACGCTCTCGCCCGCGGCGTAGAAGCGGTCGTAGTCGGCGTAGCTGTCGCCGATCGCGCACTGGCCGTTGGTCACGTTGCCGAACGCGTACATGATGTGCGTGAGCTTGGACGCCGAGCCGCTCGTCGCGATGTTCTTCACGTGGTAGTTGCGGGCGTAGACGCCCCAGTTGGTGAAGTAGCCGATGACGTTCGAGCCTCCGCCGCCGCCACCGCCACCACTGCTGGTGGTCGCCGAGACGGAGTTCGACGCGGCCGACACGTTGCCCGCGGCATCCTTGGCGCGCACGGTGAACGTGTAGGCCGTGCTGGCCGACAGGCCGGAAACCGTCGCGGACGTGCCGGTGACGGTGTCGGCGAGCGTCGAGCCGCGGTAGACGTCGTACCCCGACACGGCAACGTTGTCGGTCGAGGCGTTCCACGCCAGTGAGACGCTGCTCGACGTGACGCCGGTCGAACGCAGGTTGCCCGGCGCGCTGGGCGCGGCCGTGTCGCCGCCACCACCGCCGGAGCCGTCACAACCGCCGCCGTTCACCGAGCAGCCGGAGATCCAGCCGGAGCCGGCACCGACGAAACCGAACGACACCGACGCGCCGGCACCGACCGTGCCGTTCCAGCCGAGATTGCTGAACGTGTGACGGCTACCGGAAACCGTGTGCGCGGCGTCCCAGAACGAGCTGATCGACGTTCCGGAGGCCAGGTCGAACTGCAGGTTCCAACTCGAGATCGCCGCGGTCGTTCCGTTGGTGATCGTGCAGCGGGCTTCGAACCCCGAGCTCCAGCTGGAGGTTTTCGTACAGGAGGCGGTGACCGGCGCAGCGCTCGCCGGACCGGCGGTGAACAGTCCCGTGGCAGTGGCTAAGGGAAGGGCCAAGGCGGTGCCCATCGCGAGGGCGCGCCATCTACGCCGCTTCAACATCCTGGTCTCCTGACAGTCAGGTGTACTGCGGGTGCCGTATGCGATGGAGGCTAGAGTCTGACGCGAGGTCAGTCAATAAGAAACTTTCCTAAAAGTTTATTTCCCGAGACCGCCGCGCCCGATATGCCCCACTTTCTCCGCTCCTGCCGCGCGAATGACCACGTTAACCACGCAATTGGCGGGTTAACCACGCCCCGGAGCGTGGCGAACCACCTACTGGCGTGGCGAGGCTTGGTGAGGCGGTACGCAAGTCGCGCCCGACCGCGGGACTCTGGGACTGCGGGAGCGGAAAGCTGGCGCGTGCGTGTCCACAGATCGGCGCCTTCCACAGGCAACGCGGCATATCGCCCAGGTGGCCGTCCAGGGCTGGAGTCTTGGGGCATGAACCTTCTGATGCGTGGCTCGTTGGCCGGCCTCTCGATGGAGCAAAGTGGTCTGTTCACCAGACAGCAGGCGCTGGAGAGCGGATACGACTCCGATGAGATCCGTCGACTGGTCGACAAGGGCGAGTGGCTTCGGATCCGCACCGGCGTCTATGTCGAACAGGGCCTGTGGAACATGCTCTCCGAAAGAGCGCGCAGCCTCCTTCGGATTCGCGCGGCATACGTACGCGTCAAGCAAAGGGGCGTGATCAGCCATTGGTCCGCCGCCGTTGTCTGGGCGTTGGACACCTACGAGGCCGACCTCTCGTTGCTCCATCTGACACGGCCGGACCGGCATTCGTCGCGAAAGGAGGCCGGCATACAGCATCATGTCGGCAGGCTCGATCCGACCGAGATTGTCCAGGTGGACGGGCTCACGGTGACGTCGTTGGCCCGGACAGTCGTCGACCTGGCCTGTATCGCACCACCGGCGTCTGGTCTGGTGACCGCGGACAGTGCGCTGCGCGAAGGCTTGACCCCCGAGGAGCTGCTGCAACAGTTGGAGCGGCAGCAGGACAATCCAGGAGCGATCAGGGCCGGTCACATTGTCTCGCGGGCGGACGGGCGCTCCGAATCGCCGGGTGAGTCGATTTGTCGCTACGTGTTCGAGCAGCTTCAGCTGCCCGCACCGGAGTTGCAGGTGGAGTTCCACGACGACGCTGGTCGGCTGTTGGCGCGTACCGACTTCGCATGGCCGGCTCGACGAGTCGTCGCGGAGTTCGACGGCAAGCGTAAGTACTACCGCGACCTCAAGGACGGAGAGGACCCAGGCGACGTGGTCTGGCGCGAAAAACGACGCGAAGACGGGGTTCGGAGGGCACACGGCGTAGATGTCGTGAGGATCGTGTGGTCGAACCTCTACCCCGACCAGTGGTCGGCGTTGAAGCAGATGATGCGCCGGGCGCTCGGGCTGTGATCCGACGCCGTACTCCGCCACGCCAGTAGGTGGTTCGCCACGCCCCGGGGCGTGGTTAACCCGCCAATTACGTGGTTAACGTGGTCATTCGCGGGCGGGGGGTTGGCGGAGGCCGGCTATGAGCACACTGACCAGCCGGCGGGCGTCGTAGCGGGGGTCGGTGTCGGAGCCGACGCAGAGGTTGCCGACGCCACGCATGAGCTCGATCGCCTGTAGGTCGGAGCGGATCTCGCCCGCGGTGGCCGCGGCCTCGAGCAGGTGTGCGCACACGGGCACGAGCCGGTCCAGGAAGTACGTGTGCAGTGCCTCGAAGCCCGCCGTGTCGGACGACGGCTGGCCGGCGAAGACCTCGGCGAGGCCGTGCTTGGTGACCAGGAAGTCGACGAAGAGGTTGATCCACTGACCCAGGGCGCCGTACGGGGACTCGGCGCTCGCCAGGAGCTCCGGCCCGGCCGCGGCGCAGGCCTCCACCTGGTGCCGGAAGACGGCGATGATGAGGTCCGCCCGGGTGGGGAAGTGGCGGTAGATCGTGCCCGTTCCCACACCGGCCTTGGCCGCGATGTCGCGTACGGGTGCGTTCACACCCGACGTCACGAAGACGGCGGCGGCGGCGTCGAGCAGGACCTTCTCGTTGCGCCGGGCGTCCGCCCGCCTGGGTCGCCGCGGGGGCGCCGGTTCGTTGTCGCTCACGCGCACATCCTTCCAACTAGCGCAGCATGCCAGTTGCCAACCGGAACACTGTTCCGTATAGTTAACGGAACAGTGTTCCGATTAACCCCCATGATGCCAGAGTAAGGAGAAAACCAGGCATGGAGTACCGCACCTTGGGCCGTACCGGCGTTCAGGTCAGCACGCTCGCGCTCGGCGCGATGAACTTCGGAGCGATCGGCCGTACGACGCAGGCCGAGGCCACCGCGATCGTCGACGCCGCTCTCGAGGCCGGGATCAACGTCATCGACACCGCCGACTGGTACAGCGCGGGCGAGTCCGAAGAGATGGTCGGCAAGGCCATCGCCGGCCGCCGCGACGACATCGTGCTGGCCACCAAGGCGAACCTGCGGATGGGCGACGAGCGCAACCATCAGGGCAGCTCGCGCCGCTGGCTGGTCACCGAACTGGACAACAGCCTGCGCCGGCTCGGTGTCGACCATGTTGACCTCTACCAGATCCACCGCTGGGATCCGACCGCCAGCGACGAGGAGACGTTGTCGGCGTTGACCGACCTGCAGCGCACCGGGAAGATCCGGTACTTCGGGTCGTCGACGTTCCCCGCGTACCGCATCGTGCAGGCGCAATGGACTGCCCGCGACCGTCACCTCGGCCGCTACGTCACCGAGCAGCCCGGCTACTCGATCCTGCAGCGCGGCATCGAGACCCACGTGCTGCCCGTGACCGAGGAGTACGGGCTCGGCGTGCTGGCCTGGAGCCCGCTGGCCTCGGGCTGGCTGTCGGGAGCGATCCGCAAGGGCCGGGACATCGCCACCAACCGCTCGGCGACGGTGCCGGAACGCTTCGACCTCACCGTCCCCGCCAACCAGGCCCGGCTCGACGCCGTTGAGCAACTGGCCGCGGTCGCCGACCAGGCCGGACTGACGATGATCCAGCTCGCGCTCGGATTCGTGACCGCGCATCCGGCTGTGACCAGCGCGATCATCGGCCCACGCACGCTCGATCATCTGAGCTCGCAGCTCGCCGCGGCGGACACAGTGCTCTCCACCGACGTCCTCGACGCGATCGACGGCATCGTCGCGCCCGGCGTGGACCTGGCGCCGAACGAGAAGTTCGACACCCCTCCCTCGCTCCTCGACCCGACCCTGCGGCGCCGCGCTGCCTGAAGAACACAGCCGAAAGGACCACGGCACCATGCCACACACACCACTGCCCAGCTTCGGAATCATGACCGCGCCCATGCAGGTCGGCTACGACGACATCCTGCGGGTCTGGCGCGAGGCGGACGCCATCCCCGAGATCGGGCACGCCTGGCTGTTCGATCACCTGATGCCGATCGCCGGAGACGTGGACGGCCCGATCTTCGAGGGCTGGACGCTGCTCTCCGCGCTCGCCGCCCAGACACAGCGGATACGGCTCGGACTGCTCGTCACCAGCAACCGATTCCGCCCGCCCGCGATGCTCGCCAAGATCGCCACCACGGTCGACGTCGTCTCGAACGGCCGGCTCGACTTCGGCATCGGCTCCGGTTCGCGCCCGAGCCACCCGCTGGCCAAGCGGGAGTACGACGCGCACGGCCTGCCGTTCCACGACGCCAGTCATGCGGTCGCGAGCCTGGCCGAAGCCTGCACGGTGATCAGACGGCTGTGGAGCGAGGACAAGCCGTTCGACTTCGACGGAGAGTACGTCCGGCTCACCGGCGCGTTCGGCAATCCCAAGCCGGTGCAGCGCCCGCACCCTCCGATCATGATCGGTGGTCGCGCGTCGTCGACGCTCCGCGTCGTCGCCGAGCACGCCGACCTCTGGAACATCCCCGGCGGCGGCGACATCGACGACCTCGCCGCTCGCAGCCGGCTGCTCGACCGCTATTGCGACGAGATCGGCCGCGACCCCGCCGAGATCACCCGATCGATCGCGCTGATGGTGTCGTACGACCAGCCGGCCGTCACGAGGAACCAGATCACAGAGGCGCTCGGCAAGGGCTTCCGGCACTTCGTGCTGAGCCTGCCCGACCCTTATCCCACAGGCATCGTCGGCTGGCTCACCGACGAGATCGTGCAGCCGGCCGCGGCCTGAGGGCACGGGAGAGCGGAGTCAGTTGCCGGTGCTCTGGTACCGGCGCAGGCCCTGACGCCAGACGAACGCCGCCACCAGGGCCGCCGCCACCCCGGCGAGCGGTGAGCAGTAACCGAGCCAGGGGTTCGCCGACGGCATCCCGAGCAGCACCGACCCGGGATAGTACGAAATGAAGGCGAACGGCAGCACCCACGTCACCAGGAACTGGATCGCCCGGCCGTAGACCGGTACCGGGAACTTCACGAACTCCGACGTGTGCCCAATCAGGTAAGGGAACTGGCTGTTGGCCGACGGCTCCCAGAACGCCACGCTGTTGCTCGCGAGGTTGACCGAGCCGATCAGCAGGACGGAGCCGGCCAGCACCAGCAGCAGAAAACCCCACTCCCACAACGCCCACGACAGGTCGAGCTCGGCCTTGGCGCGCAACACGACCACCAGGCCGAGCACGATGCTGCCGATCCCATGGATCGAGGCGATCCACGTCAACGACTGGACGACGGGAGACAACGGCCGCACCAGCAGCCGGTCGAAGTCGCCGCGGTTGACGAGCTGCCGCATCGCCCACGAACCGTCGCACAGCAGCTCGGCCAGCCCGCGTGGCAGGATCGCCAGGCCGTACAGCAAGGCGATCTGCCACGCCGTCCACCCGCCGACCGACGGCACGCGCAGGAACACCGCCCACACGAACACCAGCGGCGCGCCGTGCGTCAGCGCCACGCCGACGATGCCGATCCAGAAGTCCGCGCGGTACTCCAGGTGCGCGCGCAACTGGGTCGCGATCAGCTTGGCGTAGATCCGTACGACGAAGGCCAGCCTGGACAAGCGGGTCAGCCTCCCTGGATGTCGAGTGCGCGGATGCTCGGCCGCCACAACAGCTTCGCCAGCACGACGAGGACGACGACCCACACCAGCTGGACCACGATCGCGAGCGCGCCGGTACGGCCGAGGTAGATGCCGACCGGCGTGGTGACGATCCCCTGGAACGGAAGGAACGCCAGCACCTGCTGCAACCAGCCGGGAAAGAACGCCAGCGGGATCAGCGCGCCCGACAGCAGGTTGACCAGCGCGATCTCCGCCCACAGCAACCCGACCACGCTCGTGGTGAAGAACGCCAACAGTGCCACGAGATAGTGGATCAGGAACTTGATGAGAAAGCCGAGCACGGCGGAGACCACGAAGAGAGTGGCGGCCCACGCGGAGACCGGCGGCCGGACGTCGAGCAGCAGCACGCCGACGACCAGCGCGATCGCACCGCCGATCAGGCCCTCGATCACCGCGCGGCCGGACGCGCGGGCCATCGACGTCGCGAGGAAGTCGACCGGCCGGGTGAGCTCCGACGCGACCTGGCCGGTGCGAATCGCCATCGTCAGCTGGGACAGCGACTGGAACGACAACAGCGAGTTGACGGAGTAGGCGACCACGAGATAGGTCTGCATCGCGCGCCAGTCGAAGCCCTCGATCTGCGTCCGACCGCCGTAGACCGAACGCCAGACGTAGTAGAGCACCGCGACCCAGACGAGGTTCGACACCATCGTGAGCAACGTCGTGAGGCGGTACGCCATCGCCTCCTGCACCGCCGTCACGGCGATCGACAGGTAGCGCGGACGCGGAGAAAGCCTTATCCGCAAGGCGGAAACATCAGTCACCGCCGAGCTCCAGCGTGCCGTCGTACAGCTGCCGGATGATCGACTCGATGCCGGGTTCCTCGATCCGCAGGTCGTGTACGGGCAGCGCGGTCATCAGCCGCCCGGCCACCGCGCCCGCGGTCGTCTCCGTACCGGAGATGCGTACGGAGATCTGGTGCGGGTCGACCTGCTCGACGGTGATGGCCGGTACGTCGCGCAGCAGCTCGGCCGCCGTCGCCGCGGCATCGGGCTTGCCCTCGTGCAGCACCAGGTGAACGATCCGTTCGCCGCCGAAGCGATCCTTGATGCTTCGCAGCGGCCCGTCGTAGACGATGCGGCCCTTGTCGATCATCACCAGCCGGTGGCACAGGTCCTCGATGTCACCAAGGTCGTGCGACGTCAGCAGAACGGTCAGCGCTCGCTCCTGGTTGACCTGCTTGATGAAGCCGCGAATCCGTTCCTTCACAGCGACATCGAGGCCTATGGTCGGCTCGTCGAGATAGAGGATCGACGGCTCGTGCAGCAGCGCCGCCGCCAGGTCGCAGCGCATCTTCTGCCCCAGCGACAGCTGCCTGGCCGGAGTACGCAGGAACGGACCGAGCTCGAGCAGCTCGACGAGTGTGCCGAAGCTCGCGGCGAACCGATCCCGGGGCAGCTGGTAGATGTCGCCGAGCAGCCGGAGCGACTCCTGGACGGGCAGGTCCCACCACAGCTGCGAGCGCTGGCCGAACACCACGCCGATCTGCCGCGCGTTGTCGACCCGTTGGCGGTGCGGCACCAGCCCGCCGACGTGTACGGTGCCCGACGTCGGAACCGTAATGCCCGTGAGCATCTTGACGGTCGTGGACTTGCCGGCTCCGTTCGGCCCGACGTAGCCGACGGCCTCGCCCGCGTGCACCGTGAGGTCGATCGCGTCGACCGCGACCTTGTCGACGTAACGGCCGCGGACGAGATGGCGGAGTGCCCCGGCCAGGCCGGGCTGCTTGTCGGCGATGCGGAAACGTTTGGTCAGCCGGTGTACCTCGATCACTGGTCGCGAACCGCCCAACGCGCCCTCCCAACCGCACGGGTGAGCCGTCACGATAGACCAGGTTAAGACAAAGCGAACAAAGGATTCCGAAACTGGTCAGGCGTTCGGAAGGTGGTTGGATCGATCACATGAGAACGCGTATGTTGGCCGGGATCGTCGCCGCGCTCGGAATCGCCGTCGCGGCCGCCAACCCGGTGAGTGCGGCCGGCACCAGTGGCTCGTGGGAAGCCCGGCTGCTTGGCGAACAGATCGTGCCGAAAGGGCTCGTGGTCGACGGGTTGTCGGTCGGCGAGCTGTCCAGCGTCGACTACGACCGGCGGACCGGTCGCTGGTTCCTCATCTCCGACGACAGCGAGAACGGACCGGCACGTTTCTTCACCGCGAAGCTCGACGTCGATGCCTCCGGCCTGCACGGTGTCTCGTTCACCGGTGGGAAGGCCATGCTGCGTACCGATGGCAGTGTGTTCCCGTCGCTGGCGACCAACGATCCCGAGGTCGCCGACCCGGAGGCGATGCGGTTCGACCCGCAGAGCGGCTTGCTGTGGTGGTCGAGCGAAGGCAAGCGGATGGTGCCGGCCGACGGGTCGGCGCCGCAGCTGGTGAATCCGTGGGTGCGCGCGATGACCGTGCGCGGGAAGCACCTGGCGGAGACCCGGCAGCCGGAGCAGTTCACGATGAGCGCGGCCGAGTCCGGCCCACGTACGAACGGCGTGTTCGAAGGCCTCACGCTGACGACGGACGGCCGGCAGCTGGTCACGTCGCTCGAGGCGCCGCTCTACCAGGACGGCCCGGTGCCGACGGCGACGACCGGCGGCCACTCGCGGCTGACGTTCTACGACAAGTGGACCGGCCGGCCGGTGCGGCAGCTCGCGTACGAGATCTCGCCGACGCCCGTGGCGGGCGAGGGCGGCGGCAACGGCATCAGCGAGATCCTGGCGTCCGACCGCGACCACTACCTCGTGGTGGAGCGGTCGTTCGTGCCGAGCGTCGGCAACACGATCCGGGTGTACGAGGTCGACGTCCGGGGCGCGACCAACGTCCTCGGCAAGGACAGCCTGGCCGACGGTAGCTACGAGCCGGTGCGGAAGC
The DNA here is from genome assembly GCF_054779015.1 of Flindersiella endophytica. Lineage (NCBI taxonomy): Bacteria > Bacillati > Actinomycetota > Actinomycetes > Propionibacteriales > Nocardioidaceae > Flindersiella > Flindersiella endophytica. The sequence continues at coordinate 671,868 of NZ_BAAGYY010000024.1, read as the reverse complement.
GGCTGGTGCTCGACCTCGCGACCCTCGGCGTCGACAAGATCGACAACATCGAGGGCGTGAGCTGGGGTCCGCGGCTGCGCACAGGCGAGCGCACGCTGGTGTTCGTCAGCGACGACAACTACAACCCGACGCAGATCCAGCAGGTGATCGCCGTCGCCATCAAGTAGGAGCGGCCCCAACGACGGCAAGCGGCGGTAGCGGAGGGGGGAAGCCGCTCGGAAGCCGCTGAAAAGGGACGTTAATCGACGAACTACATCAGATCACTCGGGACCACGGCGTTACTTGCGCCGTGGTCTCGCCGTTATACAGGGCGGGTCTGGGCCGACACGCAACGTCACTGGGAGGGTTTTGCATGTCCACCGACCCCCAGATCCTTCGGGGCATCACGGTGTGGGACGGGGTAAACGACGTCGGGCCGGCCAACCTCAGCTGGACCGGTGACCGCATCGAAGAAGTCACACCCGCACCGCAGGACCGGCACCAGGATCTGGCCGTGATCCCCGGCCTGGTCGACACCCACGTCCTGCTCGGGGGGCCGTGCGGCGGTGGTGTCCCGGCCGATGCCTATCCCTACGTCACCTCGCGCGAGGAGCAGGTGCTGCACGTCGCCGCCAACGCGCGGCAGGCGATGCGGCGGGGGATCACGACCCTGCGCGAGATGAGCGGCGACGGGCGGCAGCTCGCGGTCCGCAACGCGTTCAACGCCGGGCTGATGGTGGGCCCGCGCATGCTGGTCTACGGCATGGTCGGCATGACCGGAACCAAGGGCGTGCCCGGGCAACGGACGGCTGACGGCCAGGACGACTGCCGCAAGCTGGTCCGGACGTACGCCGGTGACGGCATGGACGGCATCCGGATCAACACCAGCGGCGGCGGGCTGCCGGTCGAGGGCCGGAAGGCCTGGCGCAACCACACGCTGGAGGAGATCGCGACGATCGTCGACGAGTCGCACGCGCTCGGCATGCCAGTCGTCGCGCACGCCGACAACGAGGCGGGCATCGAGGTCGCGCTGCAGGAAGGCGTCGATGCGATCGAGCACGGCACGTTGATCACGCTGGAACAGGCCGACCACGCCGCCGACGCCGGCGTGCCGATCGCGCCCGCGCTGCTGGCCGACGACTGGTCGGCCCGCGATGGCGCTGACGCCGGCTGGGAAGTACGTGCGCGGGCACGCACGCTGGTCGCCAAGCGCGACAAGCGGCTGCGGATGGCGCGGGAGGCGGGCGTGGCGTTCGTCCTCGGCACCGGGAGCGACGGGCAGCGGATGCCGTACGGCTCGGCGCTGGCGGAGCTGGCGCGGCACCGTGACGTACTCGGGTTGACGGATGCGAAGGCGCTGACGGCGGGCACCTCCGCGGCCGCCGACGCGGTGGGGCACGGAGCCTCGCTCGGGCGGGTGGCGCCCGGGTTCGCGGCCGACTTCATCGTGGTGAAGGGGCGGCCGTGGAAGAACATCCTGCTGCTTCGCGAGGAGAACATCCTGGCCGTCGTCTGCCGTGGCCAGGTCGTGGCCGGCGGACTGCCGATGTGAGGGGAGCGTGACGATGCGGACGAACGTTGTTCCGAGTGAACCCAGGTACGCCCGCGGCCTGGCGGGGCGCTTCCGCGCCAGCTGCCGGCTCAACGGCGGCCGGGCCAGCCTGACGACCTGGCGGGTAACAACCGAGCAGCGAGAAGCTGCGAACCGGATCCACGACCTGTACGGCGGGCAGCGGCCCGGCGTCTGCGACGAGATTGGCGAGGGCGAGTGGCAGGTCTTCACTACGGCCGACGAGATCAAGATCGTCGTCGCCGATTCGGGTTGTTTCCGGCAGGAGACGCTGGACTGGGGTGCAAGGTCCGAGACCGTGACGACAGTGCGGTTCCAGCTGGCCGACGCGCCGGAGCTCGGCGAGTTCGCGTTCATCTCCGGCTCGCCGTCGCTGGCTGGGCTCGCTGAGGAGGTCGTCGACGAGGTCGCCGAGATCGACGGTCCGGCGGGCCTGCGGCTGCGGCTCGTCCTGGAATACGAACGGGAGAACAGCGAGGCGGAGGGTACGTTCACCCGGCCCACGCTCGAGTTGATCGGCCCTGCGTAGCAGTCCCCGGACTGCGGCGGACCGGTTCGGCTGGTTGCCGGTTCGGTTGGGAGCCTCTCGGTGAGGGGTCGGGAGGCTCCCGGCCGGGCTTGGTCGGTGCTGGTGAGAAGTGGCGTCAGCCGCGGCCGGCGGCTTCGGCCGCTTCGCGCTCGCGGCGGTTGAGCTCGGCCTTTTCCGCGCGCCAGCCCTCGTCGTCCTTGCCGCGGCGCCAGTAGCCGGAGATCGAGACCTGCTCGGCCGGGATGCCGAGCTCCTTGAACAGCCAGCGACGCATCGGCATGACGTAGCTCGCCTCGCCGTGGATGAAGAAGTGCGGGGTGCCGGCCGGGAACTCGAACGCGCGGACGGCCGCCGCGATCTCGTCGCCGGGTGGCAGCGCCGAGCTGTCGCGGTGGATCCAGCGGATCTCGGCCTTGCCGGGGCAGGCCAGTGGCTGCTCTTCCCCGGCGTTGGCGACCTCGATGAACGCGTACGCCGGAACGCCCTGCGGGATCTCCTCCAGCGCTGCCGCGATCGCCGGCAGCGCGGCCTCGTCGCCGACCAGCAGGTGCCAGTCGGCCGAAGGGTTCGGCGCGTAGGCGCCGCCCGGCCCCATGAACAGCAGCTCGTCCCCGGGCGCGGCCTTGGCCGCCCACGGCCCGGCCAGCCCTTCGTCGCCGTGGACGACGAAGTCGATGTCGAGCTCGTTGGCCTCGGGATCGTGGGCCCGCACGGTGTAGGTGCGCACCACGGGGCACAGCTCGCGTGGCATCGTCTCGCGGACGTGGTTGAGGTCGAACGGTTCGGGATAGTCGACGCCCGGACGCTTGAAGACCACCTTGACGTAGCGGTCGGTGTAGTCGTTGTTGGTGAACGACCGGAGCCCTTCGCCGCCAACGGTCACGCGCACCATGTGAGGGGTCAACCATCGCGTCCGCAGCACCTCCGTACGAATGGGGTCCCGCTGCTTCCGCTTTGGTTGGTCCGCCATGCCGGCCTCCAGAAATCGTCGTACCTTACTTAGGGAAGGCTATCCCAAGCGGACCAGTCCTGGAGATCCAAACCTGGCCATGCTGGGGGATGTCCGATTTTGTGCACGTGTACTAACGTCCGAGGCGTGCGTCTCTTGGTGATCGGTGGATCCGGCACGGTCGGATCGATGGTGCTGCCCCATCTCGCTGCCTCGCACGAGATCCGTGTCTTCGACCTGAAGCCGCCGCGTTCGGACCTCTCGCTTGACTACACCGCCGGTGACCTGCGCGACTACGACAAGCTCCGGGCGGCCGCCGACGGGCGGGACGCGCTGGTGTTCATGGCGATGGGCCCGATGGCCGGCTGGGGCTCACCCGACAACGCGTGGTCGCACTTCGAGGTCGCGACCGGTGGCCTGCACAACGCGCTGCGGGCCGCCCACGAGGCCGGAATCGGGCACGCGGTCTACACCAGCAGCATGTCGGTCTACGGCGAGACCGGCGACACGCCCTACCCCGACGAGTCGGTGACGCCGAACGCCACGAACTTCTACGGCCTGGCCAAGCGCTTCGGCGAGCAGGTCTGCGCGGCGGCCTGCTCGGCGTACGGCATGAGCCTGGTCGCGCTGCGCTTCTGCTTCCCGACGGCCGAGGCGGACTGGCCGCGTACCGACCATCCCGTCAAGCGGATTCTCGCGACCTCGGCCCGCGACAGCGCCCGTGCGATCCAGGCCGGGCTCGACCGGGCGCGGCAGGGCCACGGCTTCGAGGCCTTCGGGATCAGCGGTGACACCGGCAAGCGCCGGATCGACACGACGCCGGCCAGGACCGTGCTCGGCTGGGAGCCGCTCGATCCCACGCCGTGAGAAGACGCCGTGAAAAGGATCAGGCGCCGCGGCTCGCGGGAGGGCCTGAGACTCCCGCGAGCCGCCGCGCCTGGCGTCGCTCTACCCGCCGGTAACCGCCCTACACCGCCGTGGTGTAGCGGTTGGCTGGCCGGTTCAGGCCGAAGTGGTCCCGCAGGGTCGCGCCCGCGTAGTCCTCGCGGAACAGGCCGCGGCGCTGCAGGATCGGCACCACCTGGTCGACGAAGTCCTCGAGCCCGCCGGGGAAGTACGGCGGCATCACGTTGAAGCCGTCGGCCGCGCCCTGGGTGAACCAGCGCTCGATCTCGTCGGCCACCTGCTCGGGCGTACCCGCGAAGACCCAGTGCCCGCGGCCACCCGCCAGCCGGTGCAGGAGCCCGCGGATCGTCGGGTTCTCGCGCCGGACGATGTCGAGCGCCAGCGCGTAACGGCTCTGGGCACCCTCCACCTCGGACTCGTCGCCGAACAAGGCCACAGGCACCGGCCCGTCCAGTGGGTACGGCGACAGGTCCACGCCGGTGAGCGACAGTAGCTGTCGCAGACCGTACTCCGGCACGGTCAGCGCGTTGAACTCCTCCTCCAGCCGCCGCGCCTCCGCCTCCGTTCCGCCCAGGAACGGGCTGATCCCCGGCAGCACCTTGACCGCGGACGGCACGCGACCGAGCTGTACGGCCCGCGCCTTGATGTCGGAGTAGAACTCCTGCGCACTCTCCAGCGTCTGGTGCGCGGTGAAGATCGCCTCGGCGTACCGAGCCGCGAACGCCCGCCCGTCCGGCGACGAGCCCGCCTGCACCAGCACCGGATGACCCTGTGGCGAGCGCGGCGCGTTGAACGGTCCCTTCACGCTGAACTGCGGACCCACGTGGTCGATCGCGTGGATCTTCGACGGGTCCGCGTAGACGCCCGACCCGGGGTCGTTCACGATCGCGGAGTCCTCCCAGCTGTCCCACAGCTTGAGTACGACCTCGACGAACTCCTCGGCCCGTTCGTACCGCTTCGCGTGCGCGGGGATCGCGTCCAGGCCGAAGTTCTGCGCGGCCGCCAGCCCGGCGGTCGTCACGACGTTCCATCCCGCCCGGCCACCGCTGATGTGGTCCAGGGAGGCGAACAGCCGGGCCAGGTTGTACGGCTCGTAGTAGCTCGTCGACGCCGTCGAGATCAGCCCGATCCGTGAGGTCGCGACCGCCAGTGCCGTCAGCAACGTGATCGGCTCGAACGCCGAGTGCACACGGTGCTCGACGTTCTGCCGCAACGCCGGCCCGTCGGCCAGGAACACCGCGTCGAGCTTGCCGCGCTCGGCGATCCGCGCGAGCTCGATGTAGGCGTCGATGTCGTGCGCGCGTTCCGGCTGCGTCTTCGGATACCGCCAGGCCGCCTCGTGGTGGCCCGTCGTCATGAGGAACGCGTTCAGGCTGAGCTGTGGTCTCCTGGCACCCCGCACGCGCCCACTCCACTCCTGCCGGTCAGGCGTACTCATGGGTCTTCTCCTTCGTCACGACACCCAACGCGGCCAGCAGTGCTTCCCGGTCGTCGACGAACCCGGGATCGGCGACGATCCGGCCCTCGTCAAGGACGAGGACGCGGTCGGCCAGCGACATCGCCTCGTCCACGTCGTGCGTGACCAGCAGCACCGCCGGACGGTGGCGTTCGTACAGCACGCGCAGCAGCTCGTGCATCCGGATCCGGGTCAGCGCGTCCAGCGCGCCGAACGGCTCGTCGGCGAGCAACAGCGCCGGCGAGCGCACCAGCGACCGGGCCAGCGCCACGCGTTGCTGCTCGCCACCCGACAGCTGGTTCGGCCACGCTCGTTCGCGCCCGGCGAGACCGACCTCGGCCAGTGCCTCGACACCCCGCGAGCGGGCGTCTGCTCCACCGAGCCCGAGGACGACGTTGTCGAGTACGCGTGCCCATGGCAGCAGCCGGGAGTCCTGGAACACCACGGCCCGGTTGGCCGGTACGCGGAGCTCGCCGTCGCCGGAGACCTCGTGGTCCAGCTGGGCCAGTGCTCGCAGCAGCGTGCTCTTCCCCGATCCGCTGCGTCCCAGCAGCGCGACGAACTCGCCCGGCGCGATGTCGAGGTTCAGTTTGTGGAGGACGACCCTGGAGCCGAAGCGGCGGGTCAGGCTCTCGATCCGCACAGCGGGCCGGATCAGGCCAGCGTCCGTCGCCATGACAGTGCTCTCCCTTCGACGAGACGAACGAGGGTGTCGGATGCCAGGCCGAACACTGCGTAGGTCGTCAACCCCACAACGATGATGTCGGTCTGTCCGTACGTGCGTGCCTGCGTCATCAGGTAGCCGATCCCGCTCGTCGCGTTGATCTGCTCGACGACGACCAGCGCGAGCCACGACACTGTGACCGCGATCCGCAGGCCGGTGAAGAAGCCCGGAAGCGAACCAGGCAGGGCGATCCGCCAGATGAACGCCCACCGGCCAAGGCGCACGGTCTCGGCCAGCTCGGCGTGCTTGACGTCGATGCCACGCAGCGCCGCGTGGGTGTTGATGTAGATCGGCACGAACACGCTGAGCGCGATCACCGTGACCTTCATGCTCTCGCCGATGCCGAGCCAGATGATGAACAGCGGGATCAGCGCCAGCGTCGGGATCGCCCGCTTGATCTGGATCGGCCCGTCCACCAGGGCTTCTCCGAGCCGGGACAGGCCCGAGACCAGCGCCAGGATCACACCGGCGACGACGCCCGTCACCAGCGCGATCACCGCCCGGCCCAGCGAGGTCGCGAGGTTGGATTGCAGCCGGCCGTCGGAGATCAGGCCGTACGCGGTGGTGGCGACGGTCCACGGCGACGACAACGTACGCGGGTCCAGCCAGCCGAGCGCGGACGTGACCGTCCAGATCGCCAGCAGGACAAGGGGTCCGAGCAGCCTCGCGCCCGGAACGGCGGCGCTGGGCAGGTGCCGGGCCCACCTCCTGGTAGCGGTCGTTGCCGCCTCGGTGTCCGGCGCATCGGTGGGCGAGGTCGTGGCCGCGGTCATGAGGCGTCCTTCGGGGCGGTCGACGCGCCGATCTGCTCGACGGTCTCGGCGATGATCGGGTCGAAGCTCAGGTCGAATCCCTTCGCCGCGTCGAGTCGCCCGATCTCGCCGGTCGCCGCGATCAGGTCGATCGTCTGCTGCTGCACCTTCACCAGCGACGACAGCGGCGGGAACCCGGAGATCCCGTTGGCCCGGACGATCCGCTCGCCGTCGGCCCGGGAGATCTTCTGGTTGCCGACGTAGTACGTGTCGATCCACTCTGCTTGGTGGGAGTTCGCCCAGTTCTGCGCGCGCACCCAGGCCGCGACGTACGCACGGACCGCCTTCGCCTTCGCCGGGTCCTCTAGCACCGCCCGCCGGGCGTAGACGTACGACAGCCCGGTCGAAAGGTCGGAGGTCAGCTCCTGCGGCAGGACACTCCCGCCGGCCTTCCTGGTGGCCTCGAGGAACCGGGTCAGGTTGGGCTCGCCGAGCGGCGCGACATCGACCTGACTGGTGCGGATCGCGTCCGGGAAATCGCCCAGCTGCAAAGGCGTGAGCCGAACGTCCGAGGTCTTCTGCCCGGCCTTGCGCAACGCCCGCAGCACGATCGCCTGCTGCGCGGTGCCCGGTGCGTACGCGATCTTCTTGCCGCGCAGGTCCTGCAGGCGCTTCACCCGCGCACCGGGTGCGACCGCGAGCCGGGTGTTGCGCGTCGACCGCTGTACGGCGGCGACGATCGGCACGTCCTCGCCGGCGGCCAGCGCCTGGATCGGCGGCACGTCGCCGACGCCGGCCACGTCGGCGGCCCTGGCCCGGAACGCCTCGAGGATCGCCGGCCCGCCGGTGAAGTTGGCCCACCGCACCTCGAACGGGAGCTTGTCGAGCTCGCCGGACGCACGCAGCAGGGTCTGGGTGTTCTCGCTCTGGTCGGCGACAACCAGCGTCGAGGTGTCGCTCGCTGCGTCGCTGCTGCCGCATCCAGCCAGGCCGATCGCTCCGGCCGGTAACGTCAGCAGCAGTGTCAGGGCAGCGAAAAGTCGTCTTCTGTGCACAGGAAGTCCAAGGAAAGAAGGGAATGAGCGTCGAGTGACGTGAGGGTGAAATGTGCGAGAACGCGACTAGCGACAGATGCTGCTGGACGTCAGCACGAAGTCGACATGGCGCCGCTTCGTCAGCTCAGCAGAGATCCTCATGTCAAGCAGCATGCGTGGCTGGTCAGCGGGTGTCAAGGCATCCGGCCGATATTCCTACTATTCGAGTAGGAAAACCTGTCGCGTATTCTTACGGGTTGGGAGCAGGGAGGAGTTGACACGTGACGCTCACGCACGGCGAACTGAACGTGCACGACTGGGAGGACTGGCGCGCACGGCGTGAGGCTTCGGTCAGCGGCGTGTACGGCCCGATGTCGCTGGCCGGCACCCACTGGCTCGGCAAGGGCGCGCCGACCCAGGTGCCGGGCGTACCCGGCGAGTGGCTGGTGGCCGACGACGGCCCGACCGTACGCGCGAGTCTCGGTGACGGTCTGCTGGCCGACGGCGTTCCGGTCGGAGGCGAGGTCGCGGTCCGGCCCGACACCGACTCGGCGCCCACGTCGCTCTCGCACGGCGACTGGCGGCTGGAGCTGATCGAGCGCGAGGGTGAGTACGCCGTCCGGGTCTACGACCCCCACACCGCCGCGCGCAAGGCGTTCGCCGGCATCGACACCTATGCGCCGCAGGCCGAGTGGGTGGTGCCCGCGTGGTTCGTGCCGTTCGACGAGTCCGAGGTCGTCGGGGTGCGAAACGCCGACGGCAAGGTGCGCGGGCTCGAGCTCGCCGGTGAGCTGAAGTTCGCCTACGCCAGAGCCGAATACGCCTTGCAGGCAGAGCAGAATTCCGACGGTGACCTGAAGGTGGTTTTCTCCGACGCGTCGAGCGGAACGGAGACATATCGTTTCCGCTTCCTGAAGGTGCCCGAGCCTGATGAGAACGGCCGCACGGTGCTCGACTTCAACCGCGCTTATCTGCCTCCGTGCGCGTTTTCGGAGCATTTCCTGTGCCCGTTCCCGCCCCCTGGAAATGCTTTGCCGTTTCCGGTGACCGCGGGGGAGAAGCAGCTGCTGCCCGGCTGAGCCGGCCGGCCCAGCCGGCACCGTCCGGCAGGTGCCGTGCCGGGGTCGCGGGTGGCCGGTGTGCGTGTACCGGTACCGTCACCTGCTTACCGCGTAACTATCCCGTATCCTCAGGCGCACGATGGCGGTTGCGACTGTGTGTGGCTGGCCGGTAGGGAACGAGGCGAAGGAAGTGGCGATGGCACTGTGACGCTCGTCTTCCGCTACGCCGCGTGCACCCACATCGGGCTGGTGTCGAGTCAGAACGAAGACTCCGGGTACGCCAGCCCACAGCTGATCGCTGTCGCGGACGGCATGGGCGGCCATGTGTTCGGAGAGGTCGCGAGTGCCATCACGGTGGCGACGGTGCACGAGTTCGACGCGGCCGGTCACATCGACAGCGTCCCGGCACTGCGCAACGTGATGACCACGGCCAACGCGCGCCTGGCCGACCGGATCCGGCGCGACCCCCGCCTCGACGGCATGGGCACGACGCTGACGGCGTTGCTGCTGCTCGGCGACCACGAGGTCGGCCTGATCCACATCGGCGACTCGCGTGCGTACCGCCTGCGTAACGGCAAGGTGCGCCAGCTCAGCCACGACCACACGCTGGTCCAGGCGCTGGTCGACGAGGGCCGGCTGACCGAGGAACAGGCCCGCAAGCACCCCTACCGCAACATGATCACGCGGGTGATGCAGGGCCTGGAGGACACCGAGCCCGACCTTGGCGCCGACGACGTGGAGCCCGGCGACCGCCTGCTGGTCTGCAGCGACGGGCTACCCGACGGTCCGGTCTCCGACGACGCGATCGAGAAGGCGCTCAAGCGCCACAGCGACCCGCAGCAGGCCGCTCAGGCGTTGGTCGACCTCGCGCTGAAGGCCGGCGGACCTGACAACGTGACCTGCGTGGTCGCCGACGTCATCGAGACCGACGACCCGGCCGCCGCTCACCATCCGGGAGCCGACGCGGTCGTGGTCGGCGCCGCGGCCGACCCCAATGTCGACATCGACGGTGACACTCCGACACAGGCCAGCCTCGACCCGATCTCCAACGAGCTCGCCGCCGACATCGAGGACGAGGACGACGAGCACCTGCGCTACGCACCGCGTGCGCCCCGGCGGTTCCGGTGGCTGCTGCGCGGACTGCTCCTGGCGGTCCTGCTCGGTGTGCTGGTCGCGGGCGGTATGTGGGCCTACGACTGGACGCAACAGCAGTACTTCATCGGAACGGCCCCGGAGAAGAATTCCGCGACGGGCCAGACCGAAGAGCACGTCGCGATTTATCGCGGGCTTTCGCAGCAGCTGCCGGGTATCGACTTGTCGAGCGTTGTCGAAGTCGATCCGTTGCTGGTGAGTTCACTTCCCGAATATCACCGCAAGCGGATCGGCGAGACGATTCCCGCCGACGACCTCGCCGACGCCAAGCGAATCGTCGACCAACTCGAGTCCTCGGCTTCAGGTAACTGACCTATCGGTTAGCGGGCTGGGCAGTAGCCTTCGGCCAGGGAAATGCGCCAAGCGCGAGGGCCGAGGGAGTACTCATGGCAGACACCGATCCACGCACCGAAACCGCGATCGAGGAACGACTCGCCAGCCTGACACTGGAGGAGAAAGTCGGGCTGCTGACCGGGGCGGACGCGTGGTCGCTGCCACCCGCCGAACGCATCGGCCTGCGCGCGTTCGTCATGTCGGACGGGCCGGTCGGCGTCCGCGGAACGCTGTGGGACGAGCGCGACACCTCGGCGAACCTGCCGTCTCCGACCGCGCTCGCGGCGTCCTGGGACGAGCAACTGGTCCATCGGCTCGGGCTGCTGCTGGCGGCGGAGGCCCGGCGTAAGGGCGTCGACATGCTGCTGGCGCCGACGGTCAACCTCCACCGATCGCCGCTCGGCGGCCGGCACTTCGAGTGCTACTCCGAGGATCCCTTGCTGACTTCGCGAATCGGCGTCGCGTACGTCCGCGGGGTGCAGGAAGGCGGCGTCGCGGCGACCGTCAAGCACTTCGTCGGCAACGACTCCGAGACGCAGCGGATGACGGTCGACGTCCGGATGAATCGCCGGGCGTTGCGCGAGCTCTACCTCGCGCCGTTCGAGGCGATCGTGCGCGAGGGCGGCGCGTGGGCGGTCATGGCGGCGTACAACTCCGTCGACGGAACGACGATGACCGAGAGCCCGTTGCTGGCCGACATCCTCCGCCAGGAATGGGGATTCGACGGTGTGGTCGTCTCCGACTGGACGGCCGCGCGCTCGACCGAGGCGTCGGCGCGGGCCGCTCTGGACCTCGTGATGCCCGGCCCGGACGGGCCGTGGGGCGCCGCGCTGGTGGCGGCGGTACGCGAGGGCAAGGTGCCGGAGCCCGCGATCGACGAGAAGGTCCGCCGGCTGCTGCGGATCGCCTGCCGTACGGGCGCCCTGGCCGACGGTCCGGTGGCCGTGGAGCCTCCGGTGTTCCTGGAGGAGGACGTGTCGGCGCTCGTCCGGGAGGCGGCTGCCGACGGGTTCGTCCTTGCCCGTAACGAGGATCTGCTGCCGCTCTCCACCGCGGAGCTGCGGCAGGTGGCGGTGCTGGGGCCGAACGCGGCTTCGGCGCGCACGCAGGGCGGTGGCAGCGCGACGGTCTTCCCGCCGTACGTCGTGTCGCCGCTGGACGGCTTGCGTTCCGCGCTCGGCCCGGCCGGTGTCGAGGTCGTGCACACGCCGGGCGCGCGGGCGACGAGGGTGCTGCCGCCGCTGGCGTCGGCGGCGCACGTACGTTTCCTCGACGCGGCCGAAACCCCGGTGGGACAGGAGGATCGCGACACCACGCGGTTCCTGTGGCTGGGATCCTACGGTCCCGACGTCGACGCGTCGCAGGTCAGGACGATCGAGGCGACGGCGACGATCCAGGCGGTCGCGAGCGGAGCGCACGGGATCGGGATCACCGGCACCGGGCACTTCAAGGTCTACGTCGGCGACGAGGTCGTGATCGACGAGACACTTCGCCTGCCGGAGGGTTCGGAGGAGTTCGAGGCGGTCGTGCGGCCGCCGCACACGTCCGCACGGGTCCAGCTCTCCGCGGGGACGACGGCGACCGTGCGGGTCGTGCACACCGTGCCGGAGCACCCGTTCGTGGCGTTCGGCATCGGGCACGAGGAGCCTCGGCGTTCCGACGCGGAAGAGCTCGCCGCGGCGGCGGAGCTGGCCGCCTTGTCCGACGTGGCGATCGTGGTCGTGGGCACGACCGCCGAGATCGAGAGCGAGGGCTTCGACCGCGACACGCTCGCGCTGCCTGGCAACCAGGACGAGCTGGTGCGCGCGGTGGTCGGCGCCAACCCGCGCACGATCGTCGTCGTCAACTCCGGCTCGCCGGTGGAGCTGCCGTGGGCCGACTCGGTGGGTGCTGTCCTGCTGTCGTGGTTCCCCGGGCAGGAGTTCGGCTCCGCGCTGGCCGACGTCCTGCTGGGTGAGCGCGAGCCGGGTGGGCGGCTGCCGACGACGTGGCCGGTGGTCGCGGCGGACTGCCCGGTCCTGTCGACCACGCCGGTCGACGGCGTGCTGTCGTACGACGAGTCACTGCACGTCGGGTATCGCGGGTGGGCGCGCTCCGGGCGCACGCCTCGGTACGCCTTCGGGCACGGCCTCGGCTACACCACGTGGGAGTGCGTGGACGCGAGCTGGCCCTCGGTTGAGCAGGTGCGGGTCTCGGTGCGGAACACCGGTTCACGGACCGGGCGTACGGTCGTGCAGGCGTATTTGTCCAAGCCTGGCAGCCGGATCGACCGCCCTGCGCTGTGGCTCGCGGGCTTCGCCGTGGTCGAGGCGGGTGCCGGTGAGGTGGCGGAGGCCGAGCTGTTGCTGAGCTCGCGCGCGTTCGAGCACTGGGACGAGGAAGCCGGCGAGTGGCGTACGGAAGCCGGGCCGTTCGAGCTGTCGATCGGCCCGGCTTCCGACGTGGTCTGGCGCCGCCTTTCAGCTGCGGTCTAGTGGCGCTCAGGCCGCGAAGGTGTGGATGGTGGTCGAGCGGTAGGTCTGGCCGGGGCTCAGCAGTGTGGACGGGAAGGTGGGCTGGTTGGGGGAGTCGGGGAAGTGCTGGGTCTCCAGCGCGAACCCGTCGCCCTCCCGGTACTGCCTTCCGCCCGTGCCGTAGATCGTGCCGTCGAGGAAGTTGCCGGAGTAGAACTGCACGCCGGGCTCGGTGGTGTGGATGGTCATCTTGCGCCCGCTGTCAGGGTCGAAGACCCTGGCGACCAACTTGAGCCCGCTGCCGTCGAGCACGAAGTTGTGGTCGTAGCCCAGACCGAGCATGAGCTGCTCGTCGCCGTGCCGGATGCGCTCGCCGATCGTGTGCGGGCGGCGGAAGTCGAACGGCGTGCCGCCCACGGACGGCAACGTGCCCAGCGGAATGAGCCCCGCGTCGACCGGCGTGTAGCGGGAGGCGTTGATCTGCAGGACGTGGTCGTAGATCGCTGATGAGCCTTCACCGGAAAGGTTCCAGTACGCGTGGTTGGTGAGGTTCTGCACGGTCTTCTTGTCCGTGGTGACCTTGTAGTCGATGCGCAGCTGGTTCTTGGTGTTCAACGTGTAGGTCACCACCGCGGTCAGCGTGCCGGGGAAGCCCTGGTCGCCGTCCGGGCTGACGTCGGTGAACTCGACGCCGATCGCGTCGTCGGAGCGTACTTCCTTGGCGGTCCAGACGTGCTTGTTGAAGCCGACCGGCCCACCGTGCAAGGCGTTGTCGCCGTTGTTCGGCGGGATCTGGTACGTCACGCCGTCGATGGTGAAACGGCCGAGCGCGATCCGGTTGCCGTAGCGTCCGATCGTCGAGCCGAAGTACGGCGAGTTCTCCAGATAGCCTTCCAGCGTCGGGAATCCGAGCGTGATGTTGTCGGTGCGCCCACGCCGATCCGGTGCCGTCAGCGTGTGGATCGTGGCGCCGAAGGTGATCATCCCGACCTCGACACCACGACCGTTGCTGAACACGTACTGGTCAACCTGCTTCCCGTCAGGTGTGGTGCCGAACGGCTCCTTGCTGATCCGCAAGCCTCCATGGTGGCTGTGGGATCTTGACTTCGCCGAAGCCGGGGCGCCCGAGCCTACGACGGCGGCGGTCCCCAGGCCGACGACACTTGCGGCGCGAAGGACGTCGCGACGGTGCAGGTTGCCAGACATGGCAGTGCCCTTCCTTTCGTTACGGGATTGCGGTTACGGGCTGGATGCCAGCCCTGCTCACACGCCGCTCACCGAAGTGATCCAGGAGCGGTGTGTCGCGTCGGAGGTGTAGGCGGCCCAACCGGAGCCGGCGGGCTTGTGCCCGACCGCGCACACGCCTCCGTGTACCCAGGCTCCGGTCGCCGGACTCTGAATCATCACAGGGCCACCTGAGTCGCCGCCCGCGACGCTGCCGTCGGTCTGCGTGCAGATCAACGGTGCCACGTCGCTGGAGCAGCCGGCGCTGCTGAGGTTTCCGTTGGCGTACTTGAGGTTCTCGGGCAGCGGTCCGCTCCAGTCGGGGTTCTCCGAGCCCCAGCCGTAGAGCGTGACGGCCTGTCCCTGCTGGACATCCGCGGTGGTCGCGAGCGGCACGTAGCTCGAGTTGTCGTACGGCTGCGCGAGGCGGAGCAACGCCATGTCGTGCGCGGGCCAGTTGAACTCGGGGTGCCGTACGACCTGGGCGACGTCGCGGACGGTGCCGCCACTGGAGCGCGTCAGCGAGCCGATGCGTACGGAGTAGCCACTGTCGTTCGGGACGCAGTGGGCGGCCGTGATGATCCAGTCGCGGCTGATCTGGGACGAGGTGCAGGTGAAGCCGCCGCCTGAGTGCAGCGCGGCGATCCAGGGCAGGTTGTTGCTGACGACTCCGCCGCCGACGATGGCTGGGGTGCTGTGGGGTGCACCGTCGGAGTTGGGCGCCGGACGGGCTTGTGCTGGTGCCGCCATGACGCCGAACGCCGCGACGCCGATCAACGTCGCGGCGAACAGCTTGACGGTAGTTCGTCGGATCCATTGACTTCTTGAACGCATGCAGTCCTCCCGGGTGGGCGATTGCCCTGTATGTCCCAGAAGGAGTGCTAACTGTCAAGACTCTTGGCATCTTCCAGCCCGTCGGTCCGTGAGCATGCAAATTGCATAGTGGTACCGCAGGGCGATCTTGACTAGTGCCTCCCGGCATCGAAATCGTTCGAGAGGGGCTAAATGGGTGTGCGGAAGAAGAGCATCGGGTTGTCCTGCCCGGAATGTACTGCTTCGGCCAGTCCGAGTTGTTCGCGTAGGCGGTTGAGTTGGTCGTAGGTCGAGCGGGCCCTGGCTTTGGACGGTGTGAAGTAGTCGACTCCGTGCTCCTTCAGCCAGGCGAGGAGTACCGCCCCCTCGGTCAGGGGGAGCGGTCGCGCGTGGTGGAACACGTCGTGAACGCTGACCGGCGTGCCGGGCTTCAGGGCTGGAACGACGTGTGCGAGGTACCAGCGGGCGAAACCGCCGCCGTGCGCGGCGTCCATGAAGAGGTAGTCGATGGGGTCGGGGAGCCGGCCGCGCTGGTCGCGTACGTCGCCCTGGTTGAACGTCCACCTGGTCTCGGAGAGCTCGATCGGCACGTGGGCGGCGGCGTCGGGGCGGATGTCGTAGGAGTGCAGGTGACCGCCGCTGTCGTTGTCGCGTAGGGCGCGGAGGATCCAGGTCGTGGACCAGCCGTGCAGGCAGCCGATCTCGACCACGGTGGCCGGGCGGTGCTCGCGGAGCAGGAGGTAGGTGATCTCGGCTTCGATGTCGTCGAGCTGGGTTTTCATCGAGCGGTCGTTTTCGCGAATCGCGCGCTGCTCCTTTCGGGCGATTCGCAGGTCGTCGGCGTACTTTTCGTAGAGGCGGTTGATGTGTTCGCGCATGGCGCGGAAGCTAGGGGCGAGATCGGCGCGAAAGCGTCAACCGGTGGGGCCATTGCCCTCGTCATACCGTGGTACTACGGCCTTCCCCCAATCTCGAACCCTGGTCCGATTCCCTCCCAATTGCCGCAGAATACGATGACCCTGTGATCGCCGCCCTGCTCAACGTGCTGCTGGGCCCTGGCGCCGCCGATGTCGCGGTCGCCAAGGGCCGGTGGTGGCGTTTGCCGTTGCGGGCGATCGGGCCGGGCTCGGTGCCGCTCGCACTGATCCTCTTCGGTGCCGCCAACCCGTTCATCCGCCACAACTACGTCATCGAGGCCAGGTGGTACTCCCTGCCGATCGCGGTGGCGCAGGCGCTGCCGGTGGTGCTCGCGGCGTACCGGCCGCTGCTCGCGTGGGCGATCGAGTTCGCCGCGTTCTGGTTCGTCGCGGCGACGGTCGTGCCGATCCAGCAGCCACAGCCCTGGCCGTGGATAACGACGGGGCTGCTGGCCTACTTCGTCGTGCAATATGCCGTCGCCCGACGGCACGGGCCGGCGATCGCGTTGCTCAGCTGGACGATTCCGCTGCTGGCGGGGATCCTGCTGTCGCTCAACAAGAACATTCCGGAGTCCCGGCCCAACCTCCAGCTCGTCAGCATCCTGTCGGCGCTGCTGCTGGTGCTGGGCTCCGCCGTCCGGATGTCGGCGCGGGCCCGGCAGCGCCTGCTGGAGGAGGAGCGGCTCACCGCGGAGGAACGCTCCCGCCGGCGGATGCTCGAGGAACGCACGCGGATCGCGCGTGAGCTGCACGACGTCGTGGCGCACCACATGTCGGTGATCACCGTGCAGGCGTCGACGGCCGAATACCGATTACCCGACCTGCCGGAGGCCGCGCGCGAGGAGTTTCGTTCGATCAGCGACCAGGCGCGCGAGTCCCTGACCGAGATGCGCCGCCTGCTGACCGTGCTCCGCAGCGAGGACGAGGCGACGCTGCGGGCGCCCCAGCCGGGCCTCGACAGGCTCGATGACCTGCTGGAGTCGGCGAAGCGGGCGGGCACCGCGGTCAGCGTTGTGCGGAAGTCGGTGCCTGCGGACCTGCCTGAACCGGTGTCGCTGACGGCGTACCGGATCGTGCAGGAGGCGCTGAGCAACGTCGTCCGGCATGCCTCCGGCGCGGCGACGGCGCTCACGCTGACGGGCTCCGCCTCAGAGCTCCGGATCGACGTAGTGAACGACCCGCCACCGCCGACGTCGTCGTCCGCCGAGCCGCGTTCGGCGCCGGGCGAGCCAGGTCTGGGCCTGGCAGGCATGCGAGAACGCGTGGCGCTCCTGGGCGGCTCGCTCGAGGCCGCGGTAACGCCGGAAGGTGGTTTCGCCGTGCGAGCAGTGCTGCCAACAGCCGAGGAAGCGAGCGTGCGATGACCGCCGCCGCGGCTGATGCGAGCGGCCGCCGGCCCGCTGGATGGTGCTGCGCCGACCCTGCCACCGCGGGCCGCTGGCGCGGCCGGCCCCGCGCGAAGCGAGCCGGGGCTGGGGTTGCGGGTTGCGAGTTGCCGCGTGAACGTGCCGCAGTCGTCCGCCCGGCCGCGCCCGGCGCCGAGCAAGCCGGCGCTCGGCGTGGCGAGGATGCGCGTGGCGCCACTTGGTGGCCCGCCAATGCCCGCGTCGATGGCAGCCGGTGCGGCTCGGGCGGCGTCGAGATGAGCCGGGTTGCGCGTCGCGAGGATGCAAGAGCGCGCGGCGTCGCCTGGTGCCTCGCCAAAGCCTGCGGCGCCGCCGGAGCGCCGTCTCGCCGTGCGTGTGGTGCTGCCGAAGGCCGAGGAAGCGAGCGCGCCATGACGCCGCCGGGATTGGCGGAAGCGGTTACCGCCGCGCGGATCGCTGCGGGTGGCTCCCTTCCGAGCGAGCCAGGCCCCGACCTGGCCGGCTTGCAGGTTGCCGCGGCGACCGTGCCGCCGTCATCTGCTCGGCCGCGTTCGACGCCGGGCGAGCCGGCGCTTGGCGTGGCGAGGATGCGCGCGGCGTCGCTTGGTGGCTCGCCAAAGCCCGCGGCGCCGCTGGAGCGTCGTCTCGCCGTGCGCGTGGTGCTGCCGACGGCCGAGGAAGCGAGCGCGCCATGACGCCGCCGGGATTGGCGATACTCGCCGCCGGGCCGCGGGTTGCCGCGATGAACATGCCGCCGCCTGCAGATGGTGTGGCTGGTGCCGCGCGGAGCGAGGCAGGACTGGGCTTGGCCGGGCCGCAGGTTGCAGCAGAGAACGTGCCGCCGCTGTCGTCTGCTCGGCCGCGTTCGGCGCCGAGCGACCTGGGCCTCGGCCTGCGGAGAATGCGAGAGCTCGCGGTGGCGCCACTTGGTGGCCCGCAAAAGCCCGCGACGATGGCAGGGGCGCATTCGGCGGGGATGCGAGGGCGCGCGGCGTTGCTGCGTGGTTCGCTGGAGGCCGCGGCGACGCCGGTGGGCGGGTTCGCCATCAGGACGGTGCTGCCGACAGGTGAGAGAGCAGGCGTGGCATGACGATTCGGGTACTGGTCGTCGATGATCAGTCGATGGTGCGGGCGGGTTTCGCGGCGTTGTTGGCCGCGCAGGAGGACATCGATGTGGTTGGTGATGCCGCTGACGGCGTGGAGGCCGTCGAGCGGACGCTGCGGTTGCAGCCAGACGTCGTGCTGATGGATGTTCGGATGCCGAGGCTCGACGGGTTGGAGGCCGCGCGCCGGGTGCTGACCTCCGCGATGGAGCCGAAGCCGCGCGTGCTGATGCTGACCACGTTCGACATCGACGACTATGTCTACGAGGCGTTGCGGCTCGGGGCGAGCGGCTTCCTGCTGAAGGATGCGCCACCGGCCGACCTGATCGCGGCCGTGCGCGTGGTCGCCGCGGGGGACGCGCTGTTGGCGCCGTCGGTCACGCGCCGGCTGATCGAGGAGTTCGCCCGCAACGGCCGGGGCGCCGCGTCGAGGGCGAGCTCGGCGAAGCTGTCCGCCCAGCTCGGCAGCCTCACCGCCCGCGAACGTGAAGTGCTGACGCTGGTCGCCCGTGGGTTGTCCAACACCGAGGTCGCCGCCGAGTTGATCGTGGCCGAGCAGACCGTGAAGACCCACATCGGCCGCATCTTCACCAAGCTCGACCTGCGCGACCGGGCGCAGGCCGTCGTCTTCGCGTACGAGAGTGGCCTGGTGACCGCCGGTTCCGGGTAGGCCCGGCGGACACCATCACAACGGGAAGAAGGCTCAGTACGGGCCCCGGACCCCTATGCCGGTGCCGTAGGCGTCCCCGGGCCGGCCGTCGGGCAGGGTCCAGAGGTCCCAGGTCCGGGTGCGCCCACCAGCTCATTGCCTTTGGTGATCGTGCCCTGCCCGCAGAACAGCTGGGTGCCGAACGCCGCACCGGACGAGCTGTGCCCACCCACCGTCTCCCCGGTGAGCGTGGGGACGACCGCTCAGGCGCCGGCAGCCTCGCCGACCCGCTTGCCGGGCGCGCCGGCGAACAGGAAGCGGCCGGACGGCTCGACCGGAGGTTCGTCCACGGAGGTGCGCGGGCGCTTGTCGTGGTGCTCGTACACACACAGGGAGCTGCCGGAACGGTCGCCTCGCTCCGCTTGCTGGCCGGCCGCGTCGTTCTCAGGTGTAGGCGCGGCGGTGCTGCTCCTGCTCCCTGCCGGCAACGTGCGTCTGGGGCCGGCCGGGTCGCCGGTGGTGCCGGTGGTCCCGGTCGGTCCGGTCGGTCCGGTCGGTCGCGGTACCGCCGGGTCGGTCGCGCAGCCGGCGACCAGCACTGCGACGGCGCCCAACGCGAGTGCGGTCGGCAATCTGGCCACGTTCCGCTCCTGTCCTGTCCGCCCGTTGGTTCTACGAGGTCCGACTCGCCCGGGTTGGCCGAAGTTGTCCGGCGTCGTCACTGGTCGCGAATATCCAACCGTCCCGTACCCGCGGCATTCCGGGGAGAGTCAGGGGGTTACCCGATGTGTCGGCGGTCGCCGCCGAGCAAGGATCGTGGCATGAACGCGGGAACCGGACACACCCCAACGGCCACCAGCCCGATGCCTGGCCCTGGCCCGGTCGGGCCTGGCGCGCTGCGAGTCGGCCACGCCGAGCGTGACCAGACGGTCGAACTGCTGCAGAACGCCTTCGCCGAGGGCCGGCTCAACCACGAGGAGCTGGACCGTCGCATCGAGGATGCGCTGTCGGCCCGTAACCGCGCCGACCTCGCCGAAGTCCTGCGCGGCCTGCCGGTCAGCCACCCGTACCAAGCTGCCGTCGCCCCGATGGCGCCGCGGCCTCCGCACGCCATGCCGAACGGCGAGGACCGTCTGCTGTCGCTGGTCGCCCACTGGTCCGGCTTGTTCACGCTGTTCGTCGGCCCGGCGATCATCGCCTACACCGCCGGCAAGAACTCCCGCTTCGTACGCGAACAGGCGCTGGAGGCCACCAACTTCCAGCTCACCTTCCTCGGCGCGATCATCGCCCTCGGCATCGTCACCGGCGTGACCCTGGGCGTCGCAGGCGTCCTGTTCCCGCTGCTGGTCGGCGCCTGGTTCATCCTGATGGGCATCGGCGGCCTCTCCGCCGCCGCCGGCAACCGCTGGCGTTACCCGAAGTCCCTGCGCCTGCTGAGCTGAGGCCCCGAGAACAGGCTCAAGAACAGGCTCAGAACGGACCCAGGACCGGCCCAGGAGCAGCCCCAGCCGTCGGTGCTGGCAGGCCCGTGAGCGTGAGCGTCACCTCCGCCCGTTCCGGGCCGCAGCTGTTCCCTCTGCCATGTCGAGTCCGGTGGCCGATTTCGCGCCACGCACAACCTCCAGCCGCCATCAGCTGCCGGAGCCACGCTGCTGGTGGGATGGAGCCGCCCGCTCGCCGCCCGCGGTCAAGAGCTCGGACGTCGTGCCGGACAACACCGATGTGTTGTTCGAGCCCGCAACCGCCGCCAACAGCTAAGAGCCGGGGGCGGTGCCCGCCGCGGATCGGAGCTCCAGCTGGATCTCCTCGGCTTCCTTCATCCGGTGCTGCGCGCGATACAGCTCCAGCGCCTGCGTCCGCGCGTTCCACGCCTCCGAGTGCCGCCCCAGCAGGGCGTTGATCTCGCCGAGCTCGGTGAGGACCATCGCCTCGTGGTAGGAGTTGCCGAGCGTACGGAACAGCGACAGCGCCTGCTGGTAGTAGCCGAGCGCTTGGTAGTGGCGCCCGGTGTGCTTGGCGATGAACCCGAGGCTGTCGAGTGTGTAGGCCTCGCCGTCTCGGTCGCTCACCTGGTGGTAGAGGTCGAGCGCCTGCTCGCAGTGCGCCTGGGCACGGTCGTAGCGGCCCATCTGCGCGTTCCACCAGCCGAGGGAGTTGTAGGAGCCCGCCTCACCGTTGAGCGAGTCGACCGACTGGAACAGGTGCAGCGCACGGTTGGAGTTGGACAGCGCGCGTTGGAAGTCGCCCTGTGCCGCGAGCACGGCGGCGTACGCCTCGTGCGTGTCGGCCTGGCCGATGGCGTCGCCGCCGCGTTCGTACAACGAGATCGCCTGCTGGAGGTGTTCGCTGGCGTCCTTGTGGAGGCCGAGCCTGAGCTTCGCGCTGCCCATGCGGTGGTGGGCCTCGGCCAGCAGCAGCGTGTTGTCGAGCCGTTCGGACGCAGGCAGGCCGTACTCCCACGTCGTCACCTCGGCGTGGAAATGGCCGCGCCAGCGGTGGAAGTGGTTGAGCGTGCGCGCCAGCTGCCACACGATCAGGTCCCAGCCGCGGTCGGCGGCCGTCGCCTGGGCGGAGAGTACGGCGGCGTGCTCGGCGTCGAACCACGCCCAGGCGGTGTCGCGGTCGGAGATCGACTCGCGCTGCATGCCGGGCGTCGGTGTCTCGAGCTTGATCGGACGGGAGTGCTGCGACGCGACCAGCCGGTCGGCCGCGAACGCGGTGTGGAGGTAGTGCTCGACCAGCCGGCGCAGCGCGGAGTCGCGGACGTCGGGCTCCAGCAGCTGCGCGCGTTCGGTGGCGTACAACCGGACGAGGTCGTGCATGCGATAGCGCCCGGGCGCGGTCTGGTGCAGCAGGTGGACGGCTTCGAGGTCCTGCAGGATCGCGCGCGCCCGGCTGAGGGGTACGGCCGTCAGGCTCGCGACGGCCGGCAGCGAGATGTCGGGCCCGAGCGGCTGGCTGAGCAGCGCGAACGTCCGCTGGGCCTCGGTGCCGAGCGTCTCGTGAGAGGACGAGAACACCGCACGCAGGTTGGCCGTGAGGTCGCCGATGTTGAGCGCGTCGAGCCGGGTGGAGGCGTCGGCGAGCTCCTTGGCCAGCGCCGCCAGTGGAAAGTCGGGGTGCGCCGCGGCCCGCGCGGCGACGATGCCGAGCGCGAGCGGCAGCCCGGCACAGCGTTCGACCAGCTCGTCGACGGCACCGGGCTCGGCGTCGATCCGTTCGCGGCCGAGATGGCGGATCAGCAGCTGCCGGGCCTCGGCGCTGGACAGCATGTCGAGCGCCATCGGCTGCGCGCCGTAGGTGGTGACCAGCCCGCCGAGCTGGTTGCGGCTCGTGACGAGCACCGTGCAGGTCGGGCTGCCGGGCAGCAACGCCTCCACATGTGCGGTGTCGCGGGCGTTGTCGAGCAGGATCAGCATGCGTTTGCCGGCCATCAGGCTGCGATAGAGCGCCGCCTGGGCGTCGAGGTCGGCGGGGACGACACCGGGATCGACGCCGAGCGCGTCGAGGAACCCGCGTACGGCTGCCGCCGGCGCCATCGGCGGGCCGGACGGGTCGAAGCCGCGGAGGTTGACGTAGAGCTGTCCGTCGGGGAAGCGCGCGAGATTGTCGTGGGCCCAGCGCACCGCCAGCCAGGTCTTGCCGACTCCGCCCGTGCCGTGGATCGCTGCGATCGCCATGACGTCGCTGGCGCCGTCGGAGGCTCCGGAAGTTTCGTTGAGGAGTGCGAGCTCCCGCGCGCGGCCGGAGAACCCGCGCGGCGGAGCCGGAAGCTGGTGCGGCACTGCCCGATCCGGCATGGGGCCGGTGTCCTGGGCCGCGTCCAGGCTGATCTTCGCGTTCGGGCTCAACGTGACCGACGACTCGGCCCGGCGATCGCTGTTGGCGTTGACCGATCTGGCCTGGAATGTGCCGGTCTGCTCGACCGCCTGTGCCGACGCGGCCTCCAGCCGGTGCCGGACGCCCAGCCACCGGCGTACCTCCTGGGTGACCAGATCAGGCGTGATGCCCTGGGCCCGTAGGCACGCGCGGACGTAAGCCTCGACGAACTCGCTACGCGGCAGATGTGGTCGCTTGCCGGCCAGCCATGCCGAGATCGTGCTCGTGGGCAACGCGTCGATGACGTGGCCGCCGACCGAGGTGGTCTTGCCGCCGAGCATCCGGAGCCGGCGAAGCGAAGGCTGCCCGGCCCATGAACGCAGGTCGCGCAACGCGGCAAGGAACTCCTTGGCGTTGGGCACCTCGTCCGGATCCGGCAACCCATCGGGAAGCCGGGTCTCCCGCCCCTTCATGGATCTACCATACCGGCGTCTGGTGTCTCGCGGGAGGCAAGACACTGATTCCAGGCATGCGGATCCGGTCCGCCGGTGGGTTTGGGGGCGGTCCGGCGGACCGGGGTGGTGCAACTGGCCTGGGTGGACCAGAGGCCGTAGGGGCGACCTGAGATCAGCCAACCATCGGCCGTCGGTGTCCTGCAACGCCAGAGACGGAACGGGACGATCTGAGACAGGCTCATCACCAGGGGTACGGGCCGGGGCGTGAGTGGGCTACGGCCGGGCAATTTGGCTTCGTCCCCGTAAAGTCGCAGGCGATGAGTACGATCACGGCCGAGCTGCGCCAGGCGCGGTTCTGCGTCTCCATGACTTTCCTGTTGCACGCGGCGGTTTTCGCGACCTGGACCCCACGGATCCCGGCCATCAAGGAGGGCTTGCGGCTCGGGAACGACGACCTCGGCTTCGCGCTCGGCGGCATGGCGGTGGGCCTGCTGATCGGCACGCGGCTCACCGGCCGGATGGAACGCCGTGGGCGTACGGCCGTGGCGATGCGGATCATCATGCCGCTGCAGGCGATCGCGCTGATCGGCCCGGCGTTCGCGTGGAACCTCTCCAGCCTGACCGCCGCGCTGTTCGTACTCGGCCTGCTCGGAGGCATGCTCGACGTGGCGATGAACGCCCACGCGGTGGCCGTCGAGCGGCTCTACGGCCGGCCGATCATGTCGGCGTTCCACGGCTTGTGGAGCCTCGGGTCGATGGGCGCCGCCGCGGTCGCCGCCGGCGTGGCGAAGGCGGGCGTCGACTACCACCCGCACTTCGTGGTCGCGGCGCTGGTGTGCGCGCTCGCCAGCCTGCCGCTGCAGTCGCGCCTGCTGTCAGGCGACCGGGAGAGCGCGGCCATCGGCCACGGGACGGAGGCGTCGAGCTCCAGCCGGCGTACCGTCGGCCTGCTCGTCGTCCTGCTGCTGGTCGTGATGGGCTTCGGCGCGTTCATGTCCGAGGGCGCGATCGCCGACTGGGGCGCTGTCTTCCTGCGCGACGAGCGCGGTGCGACGCAGTACGTCGCGGCGCTCGGCATCTCGGTCTTCGCGGGGGCGATGGCCCTGTCGCGGCTGGTGGCCGACCGGATCGGCGAACGGCTGGGGCCGGTGCTGATGGCACGGCTGGGCGCGGGGATGGCGATGCTGGGGTACGTCGTGTTCCTGCTGGCGCCGTCGCCATGGGTGTCGATCGCGGGGTTCGCTCTGGCGGGAATCGGCATCGGCCCGGTCGTGCCGGTGGTGTTCAGCGCGGGAGGCAACACTCGTACGGCGAAACGGCCGTCGCTGCTCGGGATCACGGTGACGGCGGGCTACACGGGATCGGTGCTCGGACCGGTGTTCATCGGCAACTTCGGCGAATGGTTCGGACTCCCGTGGGGCCTGGCGGTGCCGATCGTGTTCCTCCTGCTGGTGGTGCTGGCCGCGGGCCTGCTGTCAGGTGCGGCCGGCGGCAAGGGAGCGGAGTCGGCGGAGGTGGCCGCGCACGCCCACGGCCCCGCCAACACCGACGGCTGACCGGCCCCGGCCCGCTCAGGCCTCGGACTCGGCGAGGGCTTCCTGGCGGGCGCGGTCGACGTTGGCGGTGGTGAGGATGAGCATCCCTGCCACGAACATGACGATCAGCGAGAGGATCGCCTGGCGGTAGGAGCCGGTCACGTTCACGACGATGGTGAAGACCAGCGGGGCGATCCACGAGGTTCCCTTGTCGGCGATTTCGTAGAGGCTGAAGAACATGGTCTCGCGGCCGCGCGGGATCATCTGGGAGTAGAGGGATCGGGCCAGGGACTGGGATCCGCCGATGATGATGCCGATCACGACGCCGAGGATGATGGCTTCGAGCTTGCTGTGCAGGGCGGCGAACGCGTAGATCACGACGCCGCACCACAGCACCAGCGTCAGCAGCAGCGTGCGGTATGTCGTGAGCCGGCGGGCGATGGGTGGCCAGATCAGGGTTCCGCCGAACGCGACGAACTGGATCGTGAGGATCAGCGTGAACAGGAACGGCGCCGCGCTCGCGGTGTCGCTGGCGAAGATCTCGTGCGTGATGTAGACCGACGCCAGCCCCACGACGCCGGAGATCGCGTCGGCGAACAGGAGGTACGCGGCGAGGTAGCGCCGCGTGTGCGGCATCCGCCGCAGCAGCGTGAGCGTCCGGCGCAGCATCCGCTTGCCCGGCGCCGGCGCAGATCCCGGCGCCGTGCCAACCGCGGGCACCAGGCCCGGATGCCGGTCGCGCAGGCCGGCGATGGCGTAGAGGCCGAATCCCAGCCACCACAGGCCCGCCACCACGAAGCACCAGCGCACCGCCGTCGCCTGGTCCATGCCGAACAGCCCGCTGAACTGCAGCTGCAGCAGGTTGACGCCCATCACGAGCCCCGACCCGAGGAAACCGATCGCCGCGCCCTTGCCGGACGCGTGGTCAAGCCGCTCTTGCGGCACCAGGTGCGGCAGGAACGAGTTGTAGACGACATCGGTCGCGCCGAAGGCGAAGTTGCCCAGCACGAACAGGATTCCGGCGTACAGCCAGGCGCTGCCACCCGTCGTCGCGAGCAGCATCGTGAGCACGGAGGCGACGATGGTGAGCCAGGCCAGCAGCCGCCGCTTCGCCGTGTGCGCGTCGGCGGCGGCGCCGAGCAACGGCAGCGCGATCACCTGGACCAGCGCGGCCAGCGCGATCGCGAACGAGGGAAAGGCATCGGCCGCGAGCGTCCACGGCCCGATCGAGAACAGAGGAGCGCGCTCGGAGCCCGCGGCCGTCGTGGCGAGGCTGAGGATCCACGGGCCGATGAGCACGGTGGAGACGGCACCGGCCCAGCCGTGGTTGGCCCAGGCGTACAGACCCCAGCGCGTCACCTCGCGGCGTTCCTCGCTCGGTGTTGTCGCCGTGACGTGTTCAGGGGCCGCGCCTTCGTCTACCCCGGTCATCAACGCTCCAGAATGGCCGCAACTGGTCTCGGTCTGCGCGCATGCTACCGGCCTGAACGACCTTGAGGCGTTCGTTCATCCGCCTAGACTTTGGCCGTATGACGGAAACGACGCCTGCCAGGTACGAAGTCCTCGACGACCGGTTCTTGCCGTGCACCCGCGGCGATCGCATGCTGCACAAGCTGTGGACCGGCGGGCGATGGTGCGAGGGCGCCGCGTACTTCCCGGCCGGCAAGTACGTCGTCTGGAGCGACATCCCCAACAACCGGATGCTGCGCTGGGACGAGACCACCGGCTCCGTCGGCGTCTTCCGTAAGCCAGCCGGCCATTCCAACGGCAATACCATGGACCGGGAAGGCCGCCTGGTGACCTGCGAGCACTACAACCGCAGGGTCACCCGTACCGAGCACGACGGGTCGATCACGGTCATCGCCGACCAGTGGAACGGCATGAAGTTCAACAGCCCGAACGACGTCGTGGTGAAGTCCGACGGCTCGATCTGGTTCACCGATCCCGCGTACGGCTGCGACATCGACTACGAAGGCCACGGCGAGCCCAGTGAGATCGGCGAGTGCAACGTCTACCGCGTCGACCCGGACAGGGGCGAGGTGACGATGGTCGCCAACGGGTTCGAGCGGCCGAACGGGCTGGCGTTCTCTCTCGACGAGTCGATGCTCTACGTCGCCGATACGCCGGGCGGCCACATCAAGGTCTTCGAGGTCACCGCGAACGGCACGGCGCTTTCGGGCGGCGAGATCTTCACCGACGCGGTCACCGGGGTGTTCGACGGTTTCCGGCTCGACCACACGGGCCGGATCTGGGCAGGCGTCGGCGACGGCGTGAGCTGT
The DNA here is from genome assembly GCF_054779015.1 of Flindersiella endophytica. NCBI lineage: Bacteria > Bacillati > Actinomycetota > Actinomycetes > Propionibacteriales > Nocardioidaceae > Flindersiella > Flindersiella endophytica. Next base: position 644,809 of record NZ_BAAGYY010000024.1, on the reverse strand, counting down.
TACGACCCCGACGGCACGCTGATCGGCAAGGTCCTGGTGCCCGAGGTGGTGGCCAACGTGACGTTCGGCGGGCCGAAGAACAGCGACCTGTTCATCTGCGGCACGTCCTCGCTCTACCTCATCCGGCTGTCGGTGAACGGCGCCCGGCGGCCGCAGTAGACGCATATTTGACCGATCGTTCTGATTGGGCTAGCCTCGGCTGCATGGCGAGGCTGAAGGAGTTCGATCCGGACACAGTGCTGGAGCGCGCCCTCAACCTCTTCTGGACGAGGGGTTACGAAGCGACCTCCATGTCCGACCTGGTCGAGCACCTCGGCATCGGGCGGGCCAGCCTCTACGCCACGTACGGCAACAAGCGTGACCTCTATCTCAAGGCGCTCGACCGCTACAGCCGCCGCTCGGCCGGACCGATCGAGATCGTGTCGCAGCCAGGCCCGGTGCTGCCGGCGATCCGGCAGCTGATCGACTACTACATCGGGCTCGCCTCCCGTGATCGGACGAATCGTGGCTGCATGATCGGCAATGCCGCGGTCGAGTGCGGAACGACGGATCCCGACGTCTCGCGGCTGGTCACACGCAACTGGCAGGCGATCGAAGGGGCGCTGGCGTCGGCGCTGATCCGCGCGCAGGCGCAGGGTGAGCTCGCCGCCGACAAGGACCCGCACGCGCTGGCGCAGCTGCTGCTGGTGTTCCTGCAGGGGATGGTCGTCGTCGGCAAGGGCGATCCGGACCTCGACCGGCTGCGCACGGCCGGCGACCAGCTGCTGGCGATGTACGGCTGACATTTCCAAAGCGACGGAGTGGGTTTTGTGTGCGCTGATACTGGAACGATCGATCTACAATCTTCGACGTCAAACCAACCTGAAGAGCGACGTCCAGGAGCCGCCTTCGGCCTGCTGGCCGGCATGCAACTCGTCCTGATCGCCGGCATCACCGTGATCGTGGTCGCGCTGCCGGCTGTCGGCCGGGAGCTCGGCGCGACCAGGTCCGACCTGGCGCTGGTCACGGCGGCCTACGGGCTCTCGTTCGGTGGGCTGCTGATCCTCGGCGGCCGGCTGGCCGACCTGCTCGGCCGGCGCCGGACGTTCCTCACGGGCGTGGTTGTGTTCGGCCTGGGCTCGGTCGCGTCCGCGCTGGCTCCCGGGCTCGGCTGGCTGGTCGGCGCACGGTTCGCGCAGGGGATCGGCGCGGCACTGGTGGCGCCCTCGGCGCTGGCTCTGCTCGGTGCGATCTATCCGGATCCCCGGCGGCGGGCCAGGATGCTGGCGGTCTGGGGTGGGGTCAACGGCATCGGCGCGACGCTCGGCACGCTGCTGTCCGGCGTCGTCGTCACGTACGTCTCCTGGCGCTGGTCGTTCGCGTTGCCGGCCGCTGTCGCGCTGGTGGTGGCCGTCCTCGCGCGGCGCGTCCTGCCCGCACCGCCGCCGCGCCCGGCGAGGCTCGACCTGACCGGCGCGGTGCTGATCACGGCCGGCGTCTCGGCGGTGAGCTACGGCTTCCTGCGGGCGGGGGAGCGGCCGTGGTCGTCGCCGGTGGTCTACGGCGGGATCGGTGCCGGAGTCCTTGTGCTGCTGGCGTTTCTGGTCCGGGAGGGACGCTCGGCGGCGCCGTTGCTGCCGCGTGCCTACTTCGCGTCCTGGCGCCGGGTGACCGGCGTGCTCGGCATCTTCGTGATGGCCGGCGGGATGTCGACCACGGTCTTCCTGTTGTCGCTGTTCTTCCAGCAGGACCTGGGTTACTCGCCGCTGCGGACGTCGGCCGCGTTCCTTCCGTACGGCGTCGTGCAGGTCGGCGCCGGGCTGTTCGCCGGGCGGATCGTCAGCCGGTTCGGGATGCGAACAGTCACCGCGTCCGGAGCGCTCGCGGTGGCGCTCGGGCTGGTGTCGATCAGCACGACGACCCCCGCGCTGGTCCTGGCCGGCCTGCTGGTGTTCGCGTTCGGCGCCGCGCTGGTGTTCGCCGGCGCCATGGTCGCCGCGGTCGACGACGTGCCGGACTCGCAGGCCGGGGTGTCCGGCGGAGTCGTCAACACCGCGATGGAGACCGGTCCGACGATCGGCTTCGCGGTCCTGCTTTCGCTTGGTGGCTTGGCGTTCGACGTCGCCGCGGCCGCCTTCGTCCTGACCGCGGCGCTCGCCGTGGTCACTCTGGAGAAAGGAAAACACTGATGAACACTCGATTCACCGGGAAGATCGCGCTCGTGACCGGAGGAAGTGCCGGCATCGGCCGGGCGACGGCGCAGGCCCTCGCCGGTGAAGGTGCCGCCGTCGTGGTGTCCGGCCGCAACCAGGAGAACCTCGACCAGACCGTCAAGCTGATCGAGAGCGAAGGCGGAACGGCGAGCGCTGTCGTGGCCGACGTTTCCCGAAGCGACGCGGTCGAAGGACTGGTACGTACGACTGTCGAGCGCTACGGCGGGCTGGACATCGCGGTCAACAACGCCGGTGTGCTGGACGGCCGGGGTCCGCTGCACGAGATGGACGAGGCCGCCTGGACTCGCGTGTTCGACATCAACGTGCTCGGCGTGATGCTGTCGATGAAGTACGAGATCGCCCACATGCGCGCGAACGGCGGCGGTGCGATCGTCAACATCTCGTCGATCGTCGGCCCGCACAAGGCGATTCCGACGAACTCCGCGTACGGCGCGAGCAAGGCGGCCGTGAGCGCACTGACGCGGACGGCGGCGCTGGAGTACATCGGGGAGGGCATCCGGATCAACGCGGTGAGCCCCGGCCCGGTGGATACGCAGATGTCGCTGCAGGCCTACGGAGACGAGGACAATCGGGCGAAGCAGGCCGAGGCGACCATCCCGCTGGCGCGGATCGGCACGCTCGACGAAGCCGCGGCGGCGATCCTGTACCTCGCGTCGGAGGAGTCCGGCTTCACCGTCGGCCACGACCTGGTCATCGACGGCGGCGTCACCGGCTAGCTCCGCCGGCAGGACCTGGAATTAGTTCGTATGGGTGACCCGTATTAATTAATTCGGGTGGGCAGCTTCGGCGGTCACCACGGCAGGAGATGGCGGGAGCCGGCCACCGCGACCAGCAGGCCCGCGCACAGCGACACCACGCTGTAGTGGGTACGCATCGCCGCGGTCCACCAGCGCTGGCGCCAGGCCAGTACGGTGCACGCCGCCATCCCGGCCGCCACCAGGCTCAGCAGGCCCGCCACTCCGACGGCGAACCAGCGGGCCAGCACGTCGCCGACGAAGGGGACGGCCGAGATGGCCCACGTACCCCACGCGAACGCCGCGACCAGCGCCGCCGCCAGCAGGCTGAGCCCCCGTGCCGTCCGGGCGTCGCATCCGCCGGCCGGCTGGCGGTGCTGGTGGCGGCGCAGGCCGAGCTCCAGCACCGCAAACACCCCCGCACTGAGCACCACGCAGGCGGCCAGAACCGAGAGGATGCTCATGGCAGCAAAGCTATGAACTCGCGCCCGTTCTCCGCGATGACGTGGACTACCCAAGCAAAGGTGGTGCAGGCTCCACTGCGACCCGTGGAGCCTTCGCCAACAATGGTCCTATGGTCAACCTCGGAGCCGGGAGCCCGAGCCCGGGCCCGAGCGCAGCGAGCAGCCGCGCCACGCAGGTCCTCGGGGCGTATCGCTACCTCACCGTCTGCTTCCTCACCGGCGGGCTCGCGAGTGTCACGCTGCCCCTGCTGGGGTTCGCCACGTTCTCCATCCTGTTCGCCGGCCTCGGCTTCTTCCTGGTCCCCGCGATCCTGCTCGCCCTGCGCCGATGCTCGTGGTGGGAGCACAAGCGGTCGGCGCGTTATCTCGGCCAGACCGCCGAGCGGCAGCCCTTGCCGACGGGCGACGGCATCCTCGAACGCCTGATCGCGACCATCCGCGACCCGGTGACCTGGCGGACGGTCGGCTGGGCGCTGTGGCACCAGACGACCGGCCCGCTGTTCGCCGGGATCGTGCTCTTCCCGGTGTTCGGTGCGCCTCTGATCGTGATCGGGATCTGGGGCGCCTACTCGAACGGGACCGTGGTGATCCTGGGAACTCTCGTGATCGCCGGCACGATCGCCGTGGCGGTCGCGGCCGCACCGTTCCTGGCCAGGATCCACGCGGTCGTCGCCCACGCGCTGCTGTCGCCGTCCGCGGCGCAGCGAGCAGTCGCGCTGGCCCGGCGCGTCGACGTCCTGGCCGAGACCCGCGCCGACGCGCTCGAGGCACACGGCGCCGAGCTCCGGCGGATCGAGCGCGACCTGCACGACGGTGCCCAGGCCCGCCTGGTCTCGCTCACGATGCGGCTCGGCCTGGCCGAACGCGCGATCAAGGAAGAGAATCCGGAAGCCGCGGCCGAGCTGCTCCGCGAGGCACGGGACGGAGCCGAAGAAGCCATGACCGAACTCCGCGACGTCGTACGCACGATCTATCCGCCGATCCTCGCCGACCGGGGCCTGTCCGGCGCGGTGTCGGCGCTCGGCGCCCGCTGCGCCGTGCCGGCCAGGATCACGGCCGGCGAGCTCGGCAAAGTACCAGCCTCGGTCGAGGCGGCCGCGTACTTCTTCGTCGCCGAGGCACTCACCAACGTCGCCAAGCACTCGCAGGCGACCGAAGCCGTGGTGTGGATGACCCGGCTCGGCCGCTGGCTGCACGTGCAGGTTCTCGACGACGGTGCGGGAGGGGTCGACGAAACCAACGGAACGGGGATCGACGGCATCCGCCGCCGGGTGGCAGCGCTCGACGGAAGGATCACGATCATCAGTCCGCCGGGAGGCCCGACCAGCATCACGATCGAGCTGCCATGCGGGTCGTGATCGCCGAAGACAACGTTGTCCTGGCCGAAGGGCTGAGCCTGCTGCTCCGGTCGTCCGGATTCGAGGTGGTGGCGGTCGCCGGCGACGGTGACGCGTTCGTCCAGGCGGTGCTCGACCACAAGCCGGACGTCACCGTCGTCGACGTACGCATGCCGCCGACGTTTCGCGACGAGGGGATCCGGGCGGCGCTCGAGGCCCGTAGAGCCCAGCCAGGCTTGCCGATACTGGTGTTCTCGCAGTACGTCGAGGAGACCTACGCGGGCGAGCTGCTGGCCGACCGCCGCGGCGGGATCGGTTACCTGTTGAAGGATCGGGTGGGCCGGGTCGACGAGTTCATCGATGCGTTACGCCGTGTCGCGTCCGGTGGCACAGCGCTGGATCCGGAGGTCGTCGCGCAGTTGCTCGTGCGCCGCGACAACCCGATCGCGGCGCTGACGCCACGGGAACGCGAGGTGCTCGCTCTGATGGCGCAGGGCTTCGGCAACTCCGAGATCGCCGAGCGGCTGGTCGTCACCGAGCGCGCCATTCACAAACACATCGGGAACATCTTCGTCAAACTCGACCTGCCTCCAACCGACTCCGGTCACCGCCGCGTGCTGGCCGTGCTGGCGTACCTCGGTGTCTGACGGTGCTCAGCCGCCGAGCGCGTTCAACTTGGTGGCCAGGGCCTGGATCGCCTGGATCAGTTCCTTGTGGCGCTCGTCGGCCTGGTGGTCGATCTCCTGGACCTTGGTCTCCAGGGCAGCGATCCTAGGGACGACCTCGCGGTGTACTTCGCGGCCGTAGGCGTCGCCGCCGATCTGCAGGCCGCCGGCGGGATAGGTCGTTCCCGCCTCGTAACCACCTACCCGCTCGGCGAACGGGCCGGGATCGAGGCGCTGGTCCCACACCGCCTTTGCGATGCGCTTGACGTCGGCGTCGGTCACGGGCATGTCCTTCTCCTCCAGTTCGGCCTTGACTTTCTCGATGAGCCCAGGGATCTGAGCGGTGCGCTTCGGGCCGGGACAAGAGTGACTCTTGTTCCAGCGTGGTGATTCGGTGCTGGTGAACTGCTTGTGGTAGCCGATGCCGGTGCCCAGTGGGGCGTCGGCCTTCTTGGCCGGCCACTTGTGGGTCTCGATCAGCCAGACGTTGAGCTTGACGAGCATGTTGAACTGCGCGGTGTTGAACGGTGGGCAGTTGATCGCCCCCGTATCTTTTACGCCGTCCCACAGCCGCCCGGCACCGTCCCAGCACTCGATCGCCAGGAATCCGAACTCGACGCCGCCACGCGGGAAATGATTACCGTCTCGGTGCGCGACCGGCGCGCGCGTGGTGTCCAGGTGCTGGAATATCTTCCCGAATTCGTTCAGGTAGAAATTCCAGAGAATGTCGCCGTTCTTCCGGAGCTTTACGGCGTCCGAAACCGCCGTATGGTGGACAAGCCCGACGGGTTTGATGATCGGTCTGGTTTCGTTTTCCGGGATTGGATCCCACTCCGCGAGTGGAAAACGGGCCACTGCGAACTCCCCCTTCCATGACCTTGTACGGGTCGTGAGGCTAGGAGTTTAGGTCGGAGTCGGCCGCCTGCCGCAAGGCAATTCAGGGGTCTGCGGTGAACTGTGCCCGATCAGGCAACGAACCACCCGATCGGGCACAGCCCACCCCTGGTTCAAATAGCCGCGGGCTCCGTCGGCGCCGCCCATTCCTGAATGGGACCCTCGTGCAGTTCGGCGTAGACTCGATCGCGGAGGTGGTTCGCCTCGGTGTCGGTCAGCGTGCGGTCCAGGGCCCGCAGAACGAGCCGGACCAGCAGGTTTCGCTGACCTGGTTGGATCCCCAGCCGTTCCCGGGCCGCGGGCGGCAGGTCGGCGTAGGGCGTTTCGCCAATCACGGTGACGGTTTCGGCCGCTTCGGCATCCGGGCCGAGTGCTTCTCGTACGCGATGCCCGAGTGCCTCGGCGTCGGAGTCGGTCTCCGCGCCGACCACGATCGACAGGTCGCGTCGTACGGGCGGCATGTGCGAGACCGGCTTGTACGGCGCGAGATCCAGCAGCTGGCCGGCGACCCGAGGATCGGCCGATCGCAGCAGCCGGACGTCGGGAATCCCCTTGCGCAGCATGACGAGCCGGTCCACGCCGAGCCCCATCGCGAGGCCGGTCCAGACCCGCGGGTCGAGCCCGGCCTTGGCGAGCACGGCCGGCGCGGCCAGCCCGCACTCGCCGATCTCCACCCAGGTGCCGTTCCACCACACGTCGATCTGGCGGCCGTTCTCGGTGTACGGATGCACCTTGGAGATGGTGCGCCAGCGCGCGCCCGGCAGCGCGGCACCAACCAGCAGTTCGATCATCTCGGTCAGGTCGCGGTCGTCCATCCGGCGCTTCTGGGTGATCCGCCACAGGTCGAGCTGGTGCGGCGTACCGGTGTGCTGCCAGTCGATGCTGTCGCGGCGATAGCAGATGCCGGCACAGACCAGCAGCACGTCCCGCGGCGCGGTGGCAGCCTCGGTCTCGGCCGCGAGCCGGCGCAACGCGCCGGGAATCATCGCCGAGCTGTGGCTGCGCAGTACCGTGCCGGCTGACACGTAACGGGTGTAGCGAGCGTCCCTGGTGACGGCATCGGCTGGGAAACCGAGGTTCTCGTAGTTGTCGTCGAGCGACACGACACGGTCTCCACGGACCACGCGCCGCTCGTTGTGCCAGGCGGCGGTGAGGTTGTCCGCGATGTCGTCGACGATGATCTGGCAGGCGTGTGGGCCCTGGGCGGGATCGGTGAGATCACGGATGGCCAGGGCACGTTCGAGCTCTTGGGGTTGCACGGCGGGGGTTCTCCTCGGAAAAGTGCGAGCGGGATGCGGTGACGCGCGCCCCGGCCGGCGGTGAGGAGGAGGGCCGGCTAGTGCGTACGACTACCTCGCCCCGCGGCCTCACTCGGCCGACCGGGGCGGTTAAATCGCCGTCCGTACGCACTCACGGAAAACATCGTACCCGAAACGTCTGGTCGAGGCCGCGATCTCCAGCCGCGGTGGCCCGAGCGACCTAGACTCCCAAGTCATGACGAACGTTGTGACCACAGCGGCGGGCGCGTCGGTGATCAACCGGCAGGACGGGCGCACCGACGGCGAACACTGGACCGAGAACCTCGAAGGCAAGCAGTACGGCGCCGGGATCTCGATCATCCAGGAGAGCACCACCGAAGCGGGCCAGGGGCCGAGGCTGCACAGGCACCCGTACCCCGAGACGTTCATCATCAGGCGCGGCAGCGCCCTCTTCACCATCGGCGAGGAGGAAGTGATCGGCAGCGCGGGCCAGATCCTGGTCGTGCCGGCGGGGGTGCCGCACAAGTTCCGCACGCTCGAAGGTGGCTACGAAGCCGTCCACATCCACGAGGGTGACGAGTTCCTCACCGAATGGCTCGAGTGAGCCTCTGGGAGCGCGTCTAGTCGAGCGTGCCGCCGGTCTTCTCGGCCATCGACCGGGCCACGGCCGCCAGCTCGGCCGCGCCGGCGGTGTAGCCCGTCGCGGCCATCACGCCGGCCAGGCCGGACAGGGCGCGCGCCTGCCACAGCGGCAGCTCCAACTCCTCGAAGATGCGCGCGGACTCCTCCAGCTGCCGGCGGGCCTGGTCGTAGCGCTTCTCCTTGGTGTAGAGCAGTCCGAGCCCGCGCCGGGTGAGCGCGACGCCGAACCGGTCGCTGTGGCCCTCGAAGACCGGCAGCCACCGCTCGTACGCCGCGCGGGCCTCGGCCAGCCGGCCGCTCAGGAGGTAGAGGTCGGCCAGGTCGAGCGAGGTGTGGGCCTCGCCCAGGGCGTTCTGGTGCTCGCCGAGCTCGTCGATCGCCTGCCGGATGCAGGAGATGGCCTGGTCGTAAGCGCTACGCATGCGGTGGACGCCCGCGAGTCCACGCAGCGCCCGCACCGTGCAAATGATGAAGCCGGCCTCGCGGGCCAGCGTCAGCGCCGACTCGAACCGCCGCTCGGACTCGTCGATCCGGCCCTGGTCGAAGTCGACGTTGCCGAGGCCCTGCGTGGCGTGCGCCTGCACCAGCAGGTCGTCGGTGGTCCGTGCCGACTCCAGCGCACGGTGGTAGCGCGACGAAGCCTCGTCGTAGTCGGAACGCAGCCGGGCGAGATAGCCGAGGCTGGAGTTGGCCAGCGCTTCGAGGTGGGGGTCGCCGGCGTCCTGCGACAGCGACTCGGCCTCGGTGAAACAGGCGCGCGCCTCGTCGATCCGGTCCTGGACGCAGTGCACCTCGCCGAGATCGCACAGCAGCACGGCCTGGGCGGTACGGTGACCGGCCTGCCGCGCGACGGTCAGCGCGGCCTCGTGGACCTGCCGCCACTCGTCGAAATAGCCACGCGCGTCCAGGAACGCCGAGGCCGACGACGCGAGGGCCGCGGACAGGTCGGCGGCCAGCTCGGGCGGCTGCAGGGCCACGGCCTGCTGCGTCGCCGACACCAGGGCCGCGCGCTCGCTGTCGTACCAGGCGTAGACATCCGACAGCAGCGGCCGAACGACCGGCAGGACGTCGGGCCAGCTCGGCCCGCGCAGCCCACGGCCCGGGAACGGCCGGGGGATCCGCGCCGACGCCAGCTGCGAGCCGGCCAGCCAGCCGCCCAGCGCCCGGACGAGCGCCGCCGACCGCTCCTGCTCGGAGTCTTCGGCGGAGGCTCGCTCGCGGGCGTACAGGCGAAGCAGGTCGTGGAACCGATAGCGCACCTGCCCGGCCTGGTCGCGGCCGTCGAACTCCAGCAGCTGCGCGTCGGTGAGGATCTCGACCAGGCGCTCGCCCTGCTCGACCGGCTCGTCCACGACCGCGGCCGCGGCCCAGTTGGGGAAGCTCGGAACGTCGAGCATGCCGAGCCGCCGGAACACCTTGCGGAGCAGGGGATCCAGGCCTTGGTAGCCGACCGCGAACACGGCCCGCACCTCGAGGTCGCCCTGGCGCAGCTCGTCGAGCCGGCCGCGCTGGCCGGAGAGCCGGTCGGCGAGGTCGGCGGGCTGCCAGTGCGGCCGGGCGGCCAGCCGGCTGCCCGCGATCCGGATCGCCAGCGGCAGCCGGCCGCACAGCTCGGCGATCCTGCGGCCGACGGCTTCCTGGCCGGTGAACCGCTCCGGCCCGGCGACGGTCTCGAGCAGCTCGAACGCCTGTGGGGTAGGCAGCACGTCGAGCCGGACGAAGCGCGCGCCGGCCAGACCGGCAAGCCTGGAACGCGAAGTCACGAGCACGGCGGCGCCTGAACCACCGGGCAGGAGCGGGCGTACCTGAGCTTCGTTGGCGGCGTTGTCGAGCAGGACCAGCACGCGCCGCCCGCGCAGCCGGGTGCGGAACAGCGCGGCTCGTTCGTCGAGCGCGTCGGGAATCGAGGTGGACGGGACGCCGAGCGCGCGCAGGAACGACGCCAGCACGTCACGCGGGTCACGTGGTGTCTCTTCGGTGTCGGCCAGGCCGGCGTAGAGCTGCCCGTCGGGGAAGTGGTCGAGCAACTGGTGCGACACGTGCACCGCGAACGCCGACTTGCCGACGCCGCCCGGCCCGGACACCGCGCAAACCGGCAACGGGCCGGATGTGCGAGTGAGCCAGGCAGCGGCCTGCTCGAGCTCTTCGACGCGGCCCAGGAAGTCGGAGACGTCGAACGGCAGCTGCGCGGGCGCCGGAATCCGTTCCCGAGCAGGAGCGGGAGAACCGGCGGGCTCGGCTTCCTCGGTGGCGGCGGCGAGCAGCTGGCGGTGCAGGCTCTGCAGCTCCGCGGAGGGATCGGTGCCGAGCGCCTCGGCCAGCGACCTGCGCAGCGTTTCGTAGGAGTCGAGCGCCTCCGCGTGCCGCCCGGACCGGTGCAGGACCGTCAGAAACCTTACCCACAAGGACTCTCGCAGCGGGAACCGTGCGATCAGCTCACGCAGCTCGGCGACCAGCTCGGTGGGTATGCCCGTGTCGACGTGCAGGTCGATGTCGATCCGGCGCTCGAGGCAGGTGAGGTAGCGCTCGGTCAGAACCGGAGCGTGGTCGCGTTCGAGCGAGTCGGATCCGACGCCCGACAAGGGGTCGCCGCGCCAGAGACCGACGGCCTCCACCAGCAACTCGCGAGCGACCGCGGGCTCGGCACCGTTGGCCGCGTCGACCAGCCGGGCCAGTCGCAGCGCGTCTACGTCGTCGGGATCGACGTCGAGCCGGTATCCGTCTGCTGTCGTGCGGATCGTCTCGGTGCCCAGCAGGCGCCGCAGACGCATGACGGTGTTTTGCATGCTGCCGCGCGGATTGTCCGGCAGGCCGGTGTTCCAGAGGCGCTCGGCGAGCTGGCCGGTGGGCACGGCCCGGCCGGCCGACAGGGCGAGGGCGGCGACCAGCGCACGCTGCTTCCCTCTCGGCACGTCGACGAGCCGTCCGTCCACGTAGACCTCGAACGGTCCGAGCACGCGTACCGAGAGCCCGCCCTGCGCCATCAGCCGGTCCCTTTCCTGATCCGGCCCCTCCTGGCCGGCTGACCCAACCGTACGGGAAAACAGGGACAGTCCGCGCAGGGAGTGTGAGCGTGATGAGAGCGAGATGTGAGCGGGTTCAGCTAGGAAGGGGATACGTCGGGCGAGGCACGTCTGGAGATGCCGTGCCGGCCCGGCGACCACCAGCGTCCGGTTCGGCGGCACTGCTCGCCGCGGGACCGGTAGCGGGGGCTCAACGGGAGGAGCCGGCCCGACTCACGTAGGAGGGCCGGCTTCTCGATCTCCTCCTCAGGTACGGCGCGAATCGGTCGGCGCCGCCCATACGGTAGGCCTACGGCTCACTCAGGAGGGATCGCCAGGTGGCTCGGATCGAAGCTGCGGGACTCCGCAAGACCTACGGCTCCAAGGTCGCCGTCGAAGACCTGTCGTTCACCGTCGAACCCGGTGTGGTCACCGGATTCCTCGGCCCCAACGGCGCGGGCAAGTCGACGACGATGCGGTTGATGCTGGAGTTGGACCACGGCAGCGGGCAGACGCTGTTCGACGGCAGGAGATACAGCGCACTGCGGCATCCGATGCGCCAGGTGGGCGCCGTGCTGGAGGCGAAGGCTTTCCACCCCACTCGCCAGGCGCGCCATCACCTGCGAATGATGGCCGCGGGCAACGGCATTCCATCGGCCCGGGTCGACGAAGTGCTCCGGTCGCTCGGCCTGACCGAGGTCGCGACCGCCAAGCCGAAGACGTTCTCGCTCGGCATGGGACAGCGGCTCGGCCTGGCCGTCGCGCTGCTCGGCGACCCGCACACGTTGATCCTCGACGAGCCCGCCAACGGTCTCGACCCGCAGGGCATCAACTGGCTGCGTGGATTCCTCAAGGCCTTCGCCGCCGAAGGAAAGTCCGTCCTGGTCTCCAGCCACCTCCTGTCGGAGATGGGCCTGCTGGCCGACCGGCTGGTGGTGATCGGGCGCGGCCGGCTGATCGCGTCGGGAAGCCTGCAGGAGTTCATCGGCTCGGTGTCGGAGACGACTGTGTTCGTCCGTACGCCCGAACCCCAACGGCTGCACGAGTTGCTGACCGCTGCCGGTGCCACCGTCCAGCCACTGGATGGCGGCGGGTTCGACGTCACTGGCATGGACCAGATCAAGGTCAGCGACATCGCGTTCAACGAGCGCGTCCAGTTGCACGAACTGACGACGAGAACGCCAAGCCTGGAAGACGCGTTCCTCCGGGCAACCGGCGGGTCGCAGGAGTTCGTGGCGCAACTCATCGGCGCACCGGGAAGCGTCCCGCTCGTCGGGATGGGACCTGGAGGACCGCCACCAGGACAGCCAGGACCGACAGGACAACCAGGCCCACAAGGAAACTACGCGGCACCGCAGCCGCCGAACACGCCGGGAGGTGCGGCATGACCGACGCACTGCGTTATGAGTGGGTGCGGATCCGCACCCTGCGCTCGACCTACTGGCTGACCGGCCTGGCCCTCGTTCTGCCTGCCGTGCTCGTGGGTTTGCTCGCCGCGTTCCTGCCCGACCGCATGTGGGCAGGGATGGACCAGGCGCTCGGCGGCGCGCTCCTGCTCGGTGGGTTGACGTTCAGCCCACTGCCGATGACGGCCATCTTCATGGCGATGATCGGCGCGTTCGCGTTCGGCCACGAATACCGCTACGGCACGATGCTGCAGACGCTGGCCGCCGTTCCCCAACGGAACAAGCTGATGCTGGCGAAGTTGCTCATGGTGTCCGGCTGGTCGCTAGCTGTCGCCGTCCTTGGATTGTTGCTCAACTGGGCGCTGGTCGTCGGCTTGTCCGGACACTCGCTCGACCTCTTCGGCGATCCGATCGGGCCGGCGATCCTCGGCTACCTCGTCTACACCGTCTTGTGGGGCCTGCTCGGTGTCGGGCTCGCGGCGCTGTTGCGCAATCTCCCTCTCACGGTTGTCTTTATCTTCGTGGTACCGCTTGTGGTGGAGCCACTACTGAGAGCTGTACTGCTGCTCGTGCCAGGGCTCGACTCCATCCGGGAAGCCGCCAACTACTTCCCGTTCGCGGCCGGTCTGGCGTCGACGAGTACGTTCACGGCGTCCGAAACCGGACAGCTCACAGGCGGCGAGCCACCCACTGTCGACAGCCCGGCTCGGGTAGTGAGCGGCCTGACATTCGCGCTCTGGATCGCGCTCATCCTCAGTCCTGCTTGGATTTTGTTCAAGAAGCGGGATGCATAGTGGTGCACATGTGTGGACACGTCACATCTGCACGATTTATCCGTCGGTGAGGCGTAACCGATCTTGAAGTGGTTCGTTCCTCCATGCACACAAGGAAATCGCAGAGGCCATAAAGGGTCGTGCCTTTGGGGGGCACGCGATTTCCGGACAGTGGAGGGATGTGACAGCGTCGATGATGACGCATGTTCCGGGGTTTTCCTCGGGAAAGCTCAGCCGCGCTGCGGCACGGGCAGGACGTGTCGCACTAGTCGGTATCGGTGCAGGCGCGATCGTGGCGCTCACCGCATCCGCGAGCTTCGCGGGCAACGTGCCCAGTGACGTCACCGCCGACAGCTGGGTCAGCAAGGCGAAGGCCGATGTCTTCAAGGCAAACCTCGGTGGGCAGGTCGGAAGCACTGGCGCTTACGTTGCTGTCAACGACGGTGTGCTGCAGCAGGTCGAAGGCGTCAAGGTTCCTGAGCTGCCGCTGATCGGCCAGCAGAACCTCTTGTCCGGCAGCGTTCTCGCACAGGACGCCGTTGCGTCCGACAGCGGTTTCTCCGCTGCTTGCGCGGCGCTGATGGGGCAGGGCGGTTCCATCAAGATCGGTGCCGACAAGAGCTGCCTGCTGAGTGGCGATGGTCAGTTCTCCATCTCCCTGGGTTCGGTCAAGCAGCTCGGTCTCGACTCCGTGCTCGGTGGCACGATTCCTGGCCTGGACGCTCTGAACCTCGACGACGTGACGGGCAACCTGGGTCTGCTGAAGGGTCTTCCGGTCGCCTCGGATCTGAACCTCCCGGTTCTGTCCGACCTCGACCTGTCGGCGCTGGACCTGTCCACGCTGAAGGCTCTCGAGCTCCCCACCGGTGGGCTGCCGGACGTCAACCTGAAGATCGTCGGCCGCGCGCTCTCCTCTGAGTGCCTGGCCACCCCGACCGAGAACTTCGGTCGTTCCACGCCGCTGAAGGCGCAGATCGTCGCAGATGTCGCCGGCACGCAGATTCCGGTCGCCGACCTGCCGACGTCTGGCCAGTCGATCGACCTCGACCTCAACACGCTGCTGACCAAGGTCCAGGGCGCTCTGCCGTCCGACCTGCCGGGCGTTGGTCAGGTCACCCAGCTGCTGGGCACGGTGCTCGCGACGGTTCCGACCGACGCGCTGCAGCAGGTTCAGCTGGCGAAGATCGGTGTTGGGATCCAGCGCGAGAGCGTTGGCAAGGTCAGCGTGACCGCTCTGTCGGTGTCCAGCGCGTTCCCGGGCGTGGCGAACCTCCGCCTCGGCCAGGTGGAGTGCAACTCCAGCGCTTCGCCGAGTGCGAAGGACATCCCGCAGGACCGTCAGTCCGCTCAGGGACCGTCCTCGGACAAGGCTGACGCCAAGGTCAACGCCAAGGTCGACGCCGCCAAGCCGGAGGCCAAGGTCGCGGCCAAGGGTGAGGGTTCGACGGTGAACGCCAACATCACGCCGGCCGGCCAGGGCACCCCGATCGCTCCGATCGGCTGGAGCGCTGCCGCGGCCGTACTGCTGGCGGGCATCGCGCTGGCGGGCTTCAAGCTCCGTCAGGCCCGCAAGCTCGGCACTGCGAGCACCGAGAAGTAGCTCGCGGCCAACCGTGAAGTCGTGAACTAGAAGAGCACACCGCTTCACTGCGATACGCCCCGCACTCGGCAATGCCGAGTGCGGGGCGTATCACTTTGTCCCCCGGCTGTTTCGTCCGCCAGGAGAACGGTCCGGGCGGAACTCGTGAGACGATCGGGGTTCGACACCGGAAGTTCGACACTGTGGTCGTCCATCGAAAGGGAAAGCAGAGTGACGTCGGTCCCGAGCATCTCGTACTCCATCACCGTGCGGCTGGAGCTGCCGGCCCGAGGCAAGGCGGTCAGTGACCTCACCTCGGCCGTCGAGACCGCCGGAGGGATCATCACGGCGCTCGACGTAACCGCGTCCGGCCACGAGCGACTTCGCATCGACGTCACCTGCGCCGCGACCGACTCCGCGCACGCCGACCGCCTGGTCGAGGTGCTGCGCGGCGTCGAAGGCGTCACGATCCACAAGGTCTCCGACCGTACGTTCCTCATGCACCTCGGCGGCAAGATCGAGATGCGGTCCAAGCATCCGATCCGCAACCGCGACGACCTGTCGCTGGTCTACACGCCGGGCGTCGCGCGCGTGTCGCAGGCGATCGCCGCCAACCCCGAGGACGCCAGGCGCCTGACGATCAAGCGCAACTCCGTCGCCGTCGTCACCGACGGATCGGCCGTGCTGGGCCTGGGCAACATCGGGCCGCAGGCCGCGCTGCCGGTGATGGAGGGCAAGGCGGCGCTGTTCAAGCAGTTCGCCGGAATCGACGCCTGGCCGCTCTGCCTCGACACCCAGGACGTCGACGAGATCGTCCAGACCGTACGCCACATCGCGCCCGGGTTCGCCGGCATCAACCTGGAGGACATCTCCGCGCCGCGCTGCTTCGAGGTCGAGCGCCGGCTGCGTGGGCTGCTCGACATCCCCGTGTTCCACGACGACCAGCACGGCACGGCGATCGTCGTGCTGGCGGCGCTGACCAACGCGCTGCGCGTGGTGAAGAAGTCGCTGGGCGACGTCCGGCTGGTGATGTCGGGTGCGGGTGCCGCCGGCACCGCGATCCTGCGGCTGCTGCTGGCCGCCGGCGCCAAGGACGTCGTGGTCGCCGACATCGACGGCGTGATCTACTCCGACCGGCCCGGGCTGTCGCCCGAGCTGGCGTGGATCGCCGAGCACACCAACCAGGCGCGCTATTCCGGCGACCTGAAGGGCGCCATCGTCGGCGCGGACGTCTTCGTGGGTGTGTCGGCTCCCAACCTCCTGACCGGCGACGACATCGCGCGGATGAACCACGACGCGGTGGTCTTCGCCCTGGCCAACCCCGATCCGGAGGTCGACCCGTCGGCCGCCCTCGAGCACGCCGCCGTCGTGGCCACCGGGCGCAGCGACTACCCCAACCAGATCAACAACGTCCTCGCGTTCCCCGGTGTGTTCCGGGGCCTGCTCGACGCGCACAGCCACAACGTCACCGAGAGCATGCTGCTGGCCGCCGCCCGCGCGATCGCGAGCGTGGTGGCCGACGAGGAGCTCAACCCCAACTACGTCATCCCCAGCGTCTTCCACCCCGAGGTCCACCAGGTGGTCGCCTCGGCCGTCCGGGAAGCAGTCGGGGAGCGGACGGTGTTGCCCTGACGGGTCCATGTTCTACGGCTGACGACGGTCTCGCGCGAATCAGGAGATTATTGGGGCATGAGTGGGGTCGACTACACGGGACGGCTGCTGGTGGCGACACCTTCGCTGCGCGACCCCAACTTCGTCCGCACCGTGGTCCTGATCCTCGACCACGACGGCGACGGCACGCTCGGTGTGGTGATCAACCGGCCCACCGAGATGCCGGTGACCTCGGTGCTCGCATCGTGGAACGACTTCGTGTGCGAGCCGGACGTGCTGTTCCAGGGTGGGCCGGTGTCGACCAACTCCGCGCTGGGGCTGGCCGAGGTCGCCGTGGGCGTACCCGGCGAGCCGGTGGGGTGGCGGCGGCTGTACGGCCGGATCGGGCTGGTCGACCTCGACGCGCCGCCGGAGCTGCTCGAAGGCGGCGTCGGCTCGATGCGAGTGTTCGCCGGCTACTCCGGGTGGTCACCGGGACAGTTGCAGCGCGAGATCGACGACGGAGGGTGGTATGTCGTCGACTCCGAGCCCGGTGACGCGTTCGACATCGATCCGAAGCAGCTGTGGCGGCGGATCCTGCGGCGGCAGACGGGGCGGCTCGCACTGGTCGCCACGTTCCCCGAGGACCCGGGAATGAACTGAGGCCCCGCCCGTAGACTGGGCTCATGGCCACTCAGCTGAGTCCCGGTGCGAAGACAGTCGAGGAAACCCGCACGCAGCCGTCGCACGACGACGGTGGCCACGAGCGGTTCTCGCACTTCGTACCCAAGGAGAAGCTCACCGACGCGATGATCAACGGCACGCCGGTCATCGCGCTGTGCGGCAAGGTCTGGGTGCCCAGCCGCGACCCTCAGAAGTACCCCGTCTGCCCTGAGTGCAAGGACATCTGGGAAGGCTTCGACAAGGGCGGCGACAAGGACGAGTAGATCCCTCAGCTCGCGGGGTCGTCGAGCCGATAGGACTGCTGCCACTCCTCCCTGCGGCGCTGCTCTTCGTGCATGGCTTCCCGGGCGTTGCGGGTGGCATCTCCAAGGTCCAGGCCGGGCAGATGACCGGCGATGCTCGCGATCAGATCGCGAGCTGCCGGGATCATGCCGGACACCGGCTCGGGGGCTCCGGCGGTCATGACGACCTCCCTTGCGTCACTTGTGGTCATCAGTCTGCGTGGCCTTCGTTGCCGCTACGTTACGACCCCATCACAGGTCGGCTCTGGCCGACCACGGTCCTAGGACATACGTCCGATGGCCTTCTGGACGTGATCCCCATAACGTCGGCAAAGTGACGACAAGCGCACCAGCCTCGCAGGCCAACGACATCGGAGGGCTGTTCGGCCCGTCCTACCGGCGACCTTCGATCGGGATCGTGGCGCTGGTGTTCCTGGTGGCGTTCGAGGCGATGGCGGTCGCGACGGCCATGCCGCTGGCGGTGCGGGCGCTTTCCGGGATCGAGTTGTACGCCTGGGCGTTCTCGGGGATCACTACTGCCAGCATGTTCGCGACGGTGGTCGCGGGCGTGCTGGCCGATCGGTTCGGCGCGCTGCCGCCGTTGCTCGCCGGCGTGGCGTCGTTCGCCGTCGGGCTGGTGGTGGCAGGCACAGCGGTGAACATGATCGTATTCATCGCCGGGCGGATGGTCCAGGGCCTCGGCGCGGGGGCGATCATCGTCTCGGTCTACGTCACGGTGGCGCAGGCCTACTCCGAACGGGTCCGGCCGCGGGCGTTCGCCGCGCTGGCCGGGGCGTGGGTGCTGCCGGCGCTGGTGGGGCCGTTCGCGGCGGGAGCGATCGCCGAGCACGTCGGGTGGCGGTGGGTGTTCCTGGGGCTGCTGCCGCTGGTCGTACTGCCGCTGGTGCTGGTGGTGCCGACCGTACGATCGCTGCCGCGGCCGGCTGCGGGGGCGGCTGCCGGCGCTCGGTCTCGGCGTGGCGTGGTGCTGTCGGCGCTGGCGGCGGCGGTGGGGATCGCGCTGCTGCAGTACGCCGGGCAGCACCTCTACTGGGCGGGGCTGCTTGCGCTGGTCCTCGGGCTGGCGTTGCTGGTGCCCAGCCTGCCGCGGCTGCTGCCGGCGGGGACGCTGCGGTTGAGGCGGGGGCTGCCGTCGATCGTCCTGATGCGCGGGGTGCTGGCGGGTGCGTTCATGGGGGCGGAGGCGTTCGTACCCCTGATGCTCGTGGAGTACCGCCACCTGTCGGCGACCCAGGCGGGCCTGGCGCTCACGCTGTCGGCGATCGGCTGGTTCGGCGGCTCGTGGTTGCAGGGCCGCCCTGGCCTGCGGGCGGACCGCCGGCGGCTGGTGCAGCTGGGCGCCATCAGCGTGGCGACGGGGATCACGGTGGTGCTGCTGGCGCTGTCACCGGCGGTGACCCCATGGGTGGCGACGCTGGCGTGGGCGGTGGCGGGGTTCGGCATGGGCTTGTCGCTGGCGAGCCTGTCGGTGCTGCTGTTCGAGCTGTCACCGAAGGAGGAGCAGGGCGCCAACTCCGCGGCCCTCCAGATGTCCGACGCGTTCGGAACGATCGTCATGCTCGGCCTGGCCGGCGCCTTCTTCGCCGCGATCCACGAACGCGCGACGCCGCCCTGGATCTTCGGCCCGATCTACGTCGTGATGGCCAGTGTGGCGCTGGCCGGCCTGGTCGTGGCCGCTCGGGTGAAGCCGCGTGGAGCAGACGGCTGAGGGCGGCCACCAGCCGATGAGTTTTCGGCGTCGTAGCGGTCTGTAGGGCGACCTGCTCGACCACGACGAAGGAGCACCAAGCATGTCACTCGCCCGAGTCCACAACTTCGCCATCTCGCTCGACGGCTTCGGCACCGGCGAAGGCCAAAGCGCGGACCTGCACTTCGGCCACGCAGGCGACCGGCTGCACCGGTGGATGTTCGCCACACAGTCCTGGGACCAGACCACCGGCAGCCGTGGCGTCGACAACGTCTACGCCAGGGAGCACGACTGGGGAATCGGCGCCGAGATCATGGGTGCCGGGAAATGGGGCCACCCGGGCTGGCACGAGGATCCGGACTGGAAGGGGGCCTGGGGCCCGAACCCGCCGTTCCACACGCCGGTCTTCGTCCTCACCCACCACCCGCGTCCCTCGATCGAGATGGAGGGCGGCACGACCTACCACTTCCTCGACACCTCGCCCGCCGAGGCACTCAAGATCGCCGGCGAGGCCGCCGGCGGCCGGGATGTGCGCATCGGCGGCGGCGCCACCATCATCCGCGAGTTCCTCGCTGCCCGGCTCATCGACCACATGCACGTCGTCGTGGTCCCGATCCTGCTCGGCCGTGGTGTACGGCTCTGGGACGGACTCGAAGGTGTCGAGCAGGACTACCAGGTGGAGGCCGTCTCCTCGCCCAGCGGAGTCACTCATCTGACCTTCACCCGGGCGAACACCTGAGCAGGACCGTTACGCGGGCAGCGTCTTCAGCGCACGCAGCGGCGACCACGCCGCCACTCCGACCGACGCCAGCATGCCGACGCTGCTGACCACGATCGCCGTGCGGAGGCCGGCGACGTCGGCGATCGTGCCGCCGAGGAGGGCCCCGATCGGTTGGGTGCCGAAGACCAGAAAGCGCCAGGTCGCGTTGATGCGTGCGAGCATCTCCGGCGCCGCGAGCGACTGGCGTACGGTCTGCTGGTTGATGCTGAAGATCGGCGGCCCGGCACCGGCCAGCAGCCCACTCGCGACGACCACCGCCATCACGACGAGCAGCGGACCGGCCGCGAGCACCAGGACCAGGCCGGCCAGTGCGGTGACCAGGCAGCCCACCATGTAGGTGGTCCCGTGGCCCAGGCGTTCGGTCAGCGGCGCCGCCAGCATCGCGGCCAGCACGGACGCCACGCCGCTGACCGCGATCGACACGCCGACCAGGGCTGGTGGCAGGCCGAGCTCGCGGGCAAGGAAGAGCACGACGATCGCGGCCTGGATCTGCCCGGACAGCGCGCCGATCGTCGCCGAGACGAACAGAGGGCGCAGGACTGGCTGCCGCGCGATCGCCCGGAAGCCTTCGGCCAGCGCCGAGCGCAGGGGCTGCCGCCTGGCAGGCTCGACGGTCGCAGGTCCTGGCGTACGGATAAAGAGCTTGCAGGCCGCGGACGCGACGTACGACACCGCGTCGACGACGATGGCGACTGGCGCGGTGAGCACCTGGACGAGCGCGCCGCCCAGCGCCTTTCCGGTCACACTCACGATCGCGTTGCTCTGGGCCAGTGCGCTGTTGGCCTGCAGCAGGTGCGCCCGCCCGACCAGGCTCGGCGTGAACGACATCGACGCCACCGAGTCGAACAGCGTGCCGACGCCGGTGAGCAGCGCGATGACGTACAGCTGCCACATCTCGAGCCAGCCGAGCAGGCCGAGCACGGGCACCAGTCCGAGCAGCAGCGCCCGCAAAACGTCGGCGACGACCAGCACCGTGCGATAGGGCATCCGGTCGACCCACACGCCGGCCGGCAGGCCGATCAGGAGGTACGGCAGGAAGCCGGCCGCGCCCAGCAGCCCCATCTCGAACGGCGACGCGGACAGCACGAAGACCGCTGTCAACGGCAGCGCGACGGCCGTGATGCTCGAGCCGAACAACGAGATCGTGCTGCCGGTGAACAGCTTGAGGAAGTCCGGATGGCGCGCGAGCACCGACCACTGACGCAGCATGAGCTCATCCCTACTGCGGCAGCCGGGGAATCGCCCTATTTTTCGCTTTCGGCGAAAGCGCGGGCGATCTCACCTGCGAGTGCTACGTTCCCGCGAACGGCGGCGAGGTTGGCCTCCAGCGCCATGCCGCCCGTCGCGCGGACCAGATAGTCAAGCAGGTAAGGCGTTACGGCCTGGCCGGTGATGTTCTCCCGGTCGGCCGCCTCCAGCGCGGCGGCCAGCACCTCGTCGTGCAGCGCGGGGTCCAGCTGTTCGGACTCGGCCACGGGGTTCGCGACGATCAGGGCCGACTCCGGCCCGCCGAGCTCGTCCTGCGCCCGCATCACGTCGACGACCGCGGACGGCGCGTGCAGGGTCCAGTCGACGGGCTCGCCGGAGCCGCGCAGATAGAAGCCGGGGAACTCCGCCGTCCGGTAGCCGACGACGGTCACGTTGAGTGTCTCCAGCCGCTGCAGCGTCGCGGGTACGTCGAGGATCGACTTGACGCCGGCGCAGACGACCGCGATCCGGGTACGTGCCAGCAGCCGCAGGTCGGCCGACTCGTCCTGCGCGGCGGTCCAGCCGCGGTGTACGCCGCCGAGCCCGCCGGTCGCGAACACGCGCAGGCCGGCGCGGGCAGCCAGGAACGCGGTGGCCGAGACCGTCGTCGCCCCGCAGACGCGCTCGGCGGCGGCCGGGGCCAGGTCGCGGTAGCCGAACTTGCGTACACCGTCGTCGAACGCGACCCGCTGCAGCTGGCCGGGGTCCAGCCCGATGTACGGCTCGCCGTCGAGCACGGCGATGGTCGCGGGTACGACACCCTGCGCACGCAAAATCTCTTCCAAGTCGCGGGCCACCTCGAGATTGCGCGGCCGTGGCAGTCCGTGAGCGATGATCGTCGATTCGAGCGCGACGACCGGGGCGCCGCGGTCCAGCGCTTCGCGTACCTGCGGTGACAGCTGCATGGCTGAGACCCTAGATCGTCGAGGTCGGTGATGGCGGGCACAGCGCCGGAACCGGGGAGTGGCGAGTCGTTCCGGACGGTTGGGGGCGGCTGCGGTTAGGCTCTCGTGCTGGCCCTAAATGTGCACCGCCGTACGACCTTGATGCCAGGGAGACAACGGGTTTGACCACGCCTGCCTTGCCCAGCACCGCCAGCTCCGCCAGCTCCGCCAGCACTGCCAACACCACGATCCGCCCGACCAAGACCCCATGGGGCACCCCGCGCCTGTGGCAGCAACAGGCCTACAACGACTACACCAAGCGATCGCCGCGCGACTTCCTCGCGGTCGCGACGCCTGGCGCCGGGAAGACCTCGTTCGCGCTCTGGGTCGCGCACGACCTGCTCAGCAAGCGGATCATCCAGCGGATCATCGTCGTCGCGCCCACCGAGCACCTGAAGAAGCAGTGGGCCGACGCGGCCGAGCGCGGCGGGATCGCGCTCGACCCCAACTTCGGTGGCAAGAAGGGCAAGACCAGCAAGGACTTCGACGGGGTCGTGGTCACCTACGCCGGTGTCGGTGCCGCGACGCTCGCGTTACGGGTGCGGTGTGAACGGTTCAAGACGCTGGTGATCCTCGACGAGCTCCACCACGCGGGCGACTCCAAGTCGTGGGGCGAGGCGGTGCGCGAGGCGTTCGAGCCGGCGACCCGGCGGCTGGCGCTGACCGGCACGCCGTTCCGCAGCGACACCAACCCCATCCCGTTCGTCACCTACGCGCCCGATGTCGACGGCGTGCTGCGTTCGGTGGCCGACTACACCTACGGCTACGGCCAAGCGCTGGCCGACGGCGTGGTGCGGCCGGTGCTGTTCATGGCCTACTCCGGCGACATGGCCTGGCGCACCAGCGCCGGCGACGAGGTGGCGGCGCGGCTCGGCGAGCCACTGACCAAGGACATGCAGGCGCAGGCCTGGCGTACCGCCCTCGACCCGGCCGGCGACTGGATCCACACGGTGCTGGTCGCGGCCGACCGGCGGCTGGGCGAGGTCCGCCGCGACGTGCCCGACGCCGGCGGCCTGGTGATCGCGACCGACCAGGATGTGGCGAGGGAGTACGCCAAGCTGCTGACGGCGATCTCAGGGGTCCGGCCCACCGTCGTCCTGTCTGATGATCCGAAGGCCAGCAAGAAGATCGCGGAGTTCGCCGAGAGCGACTCGCGCTGGATGGTCGCGGTGCGCATGGTGTCGGAAGGCGTCGACGTGCCACGGCTCGCGGTCGGCGTCTACGCCACGTCCACGCAGACGCCGCTGTTCTTCGCGCAGGCGGTCGGGCGCTTCGTCCGGGTCCGTAAGCGCGGCGAGACGGCCTCGGTGTTCCTGCCGACCGTGCCGGTGCTGCTCGAGTACGCCGCCGACATGGAAGTCGAACGCGACCACGCCCTGGCCAAGCCGATCCGCGACGAGGACGACATCTTCGGCCCCGAGGACGACCTGCTGGCGCTGGCCGAGCAGGAGCAGAACACCGGCGACGCGCTCGAGGACGGGCCGGGCTACGCCGCACTCAACTCCCAGGCCGACTTCCACAGCGTGCTCTACGACGGCAACGAGTTCGGTGGCGAGCTCGGCGCCGACGAGACGGAGTTCCTGGGGATTCCCGGGCTGCTGGAGCCCGACCAGGTGAAGGAGCTCCTGCGCCGCCGCAAGACGCAGAAGCCGACGGGCGCCGCCGCAGCCGATGCGGAAGAGCCCGAGCCGGCCGCCGCGGCGAGGCCCGACCGCGACGAGTCGACCTACCAGCGCCTGGCCGTGCTGCGACGCGAGCTCAACGGCCTGGTCGGCGCATGGAACCACCGCACCAACATCCCCCACGGCCAGATCCACGGCGAGCTCCGCCGCAAGTGCGGCGGCCCACCGGCCGCGGCGGCGTCGGAGGAACAACTTCAGCAACGCATCGACCTGATCCGCGAGTGGGCGACCCAGCGCAGCCGCTAGGCCTGCCTAGGGTTGTGGACCATGGACCCTGTCACGTTGATCGTGGCCGCACTGACCGCCGGCGTCGTCGCAGCAGAGCACCGCGAGCGAAGCGGTGAAGGACGCCTACACGGCCTTGAAGGACCTGGCACGGCGACGGCTGGCCGGGCACCGGTCCGGCGAGAAGGCGCTGGCCGAGCTCGAGGCAGATCCTGAGCGCGGGGGAAGCGTCCTGGAGGCGGAACTGATGGCGGTCGGCGCCAGGGATGACCAGGCGATGGTCGACTCAGCGCAGCGGCTGCTCGGATTGCTGGACGCGGCCGGGTCTCGCTCCGGGAAGTACGCGGTCGACGTTCGCGGGGCGCAGGGTGTCCAGGTCGGTGACCACAACATTCAGGCCAACACGTTCTCCACGCCACCACCGTCCTCAGACTGACCGATGAGCCAGGAGCCTGCAAGACGTAACCCTGGACTTGGATCTGTTGCCCGCAGAGCTCCGGCTCGTCGACCCACACAACTCCGCGGATCGCGTTGGTCAGTTCACCGGGCGTCGATGGCTCATCGAGGAGATCGACGATTTCATCGCTGCTTGTGTGAGAGACCGCGTCGGCGGCTACCTGTTCATCGAGGCCGAAGCCGGCATGGGAAAGACGGCGCTGGCCACCTATCTCGCGTTCACCCGGGACTACCCGACCCATGTGACCCGGCTGCCCGGCGGTGCCTCCCCGGAAACGGCGCGAACCAACCTGGTCGCGCAACTCATCGCCCGCTGGGAGCTCACGGAGGCGGCGCCCGGCGGCGTACTGCCAGACGGCCACGACTCCGCCGGCTGGCTGGCCAAACAGCTCCTGCACGCTTCGCGTCGCCGGGACCAGGTCGCCGAGGACACAGCCGTCGTGCTGCTCGTCGACGGGCTCGACGAAGCACCCACGCCCAGACCTGGCGAGCTCCCTCTCGGCCTACCCAGACAACTGCCCCCGGCGACAGTCCTGATCGCGACCACTTGCCCCGGAACACCGCGACCCGTCGGGCTGGGCCGGGTCCGCCGGATCGAGGTGGAGAGTCAGCCCAACCGCCGCGATCTCCTCGACTACCTCGAACGGGTCGCCCGGCAGGAGGCGCAGCTGGCGCAGGCGATCACCGCGGCGGGCATGACGAGTGTTCAGTTCCGTAACCTGCTGGCCGAACGCTCGGGTGGGGTTTGGATCTACGCCACCTCCGTCCTCGATCAGGTCCGCGACGGGCGCCCTGCCACCGAGATCGAGAGCCTGCCCGCCAGCTTGGCCGGCTACTACGCCGACAACATCGCCCGCTGGCGCTCGGATCCCAGCCTGGACTGGCGGACGACGTGCCTGCCCCTGCTCGCGATGCTCGCCGCGGCGCGGCGGCCGCTACCCGCGCGAGACCTCGCGGCCTGGGGCGGCCTCGACGTGGGCCGGGTGGCGGCCTTACTACGTGGGCCGGGTGGCGGCCTTACTACGTGGGCCGTTCCGGCCCTTCCTGGTTGCTCGCCCGGACGAGGAGGGCGATCCGGAAACCTACGCGCTGCGCCATCAGAGCCTGAAAGACCTCTGCACCGGTGTCCTCCCCAGGACCCCGCCGGACGAACACCTTCGCGAGCTCGTGCACGATCTCGCAGCCGCCACCCGCGACGCACACGGCCGGTTCGCCGACGCCCTCGCGCGACAGCTGCCGGGTGAGCCGGGTGCCCCGTCCGACCGGACGAGGGTGCCGCGTTATGCCCGGGAACACCTCGCCGAGCACGCAGCCCTCGCCGGCCGGCTCGACGGTCTGCTCGAGCGACCAGGATTCCTGCTGGTCACGTCCGTGTCCGCCGTGCTGCGCCAACGCCGGCAGGCGAAGAGCCCTGACTCGCAAGCAGTTCTCGCGGCGTTCGAACTGGCGGCCAGCGCCTGGCGATCCGATGGCGACCGGGAACTGTCTACCCACACGCCTTGGCAGTGGTGTCGATGCCCGACGGAACCACTTTGCTCGCCATCGCCGAGGCGGACTGTATCCGGTTGTGGGACCCCAGCACTGGCAGATCCCACAGTCAACTCGCCCACGCCCCCAACGTGCGCAATGTGCACCCGGTGTACGCGTTGGCGGCCGTGCCGACGCTCGACGGCGGCGTCCTGCTCGCCTGCGCCGGGCCTGACTATGTGGTCCGGCTCTGGGAGCCGGCCACCGGCGCACTCCGGGGCGAGCTCGAAGGCCACACCAACACGATCCGGGCGTTGGCGGTGGTGCCGCTGCCCGACGGCACCACCGCGCTGGCCAGCGGCGGGGACGACAGTGTGCGGCTGTGGAACCCCAGTACCGGATCGGCCTACAGCTACTTCACGATCCAGCTGCCGGGCTGGAGCCGCGCGTACGCGCTGGCGGCGGTGGCGATGCCGGACGGAACCACCCTGCTCGCCACCGCCGGCCAGGACGACAGCGACAACGTCATGGTCACCATGAGAGAGCCAGCCGCAGTGCGGCTGTGGGACGTCGCCGGCGGTGCCCTCCGGCACGAGCTCCACGATCACGTGGGCCCCGTCAACGCTCTGGCAGCAGTCCTGCCGCCCTCCGGGGCCGCGTTGCTGGCCAGCGGCGGAGAGGACGGGATCGTACGACTGTGGGACCCCACCACCGGTGCGATCCAAGGCCGGCTCGAAGGCAGTTCGGGCAGGCTGCACACGCTCGCGGCGGTACCGATGTCCGACGGAAGCACCGTGCTCGCCAGCGACGGCGAGGAAAGCAGCGTCCTACGCGGTGCGGTGCGGATCTGGGACCTGACGGCCGGCGCCACACGAGGCGATGCGGCGTGCCACGTCGGTGCGGTACACGCGCTGGCGGCGGTCCCGACACCGGCCGGCACTACGTTGCTCGCCAGCGCCGGAGCCGACCACGTGGTGCGGCTGTGGGATCCCGCCACGGGCGTACTACGCCGTGAGCTCCCCGGCCACAGCGATGCGGTCATCGACCTGGCCACCGTGCCGATGAGCGATGGCACGTTCCTCCTCGCCAGCTCCTGCGAGGAGACCTTGCGGCTGTGGAGTCCGGACGGGGCACCGGCCAAACTCTGGTGGGGGTCTACCGGAGGGATCGCGGCCCCACGGCAATGGCGGTCATCCCGCTGCCGGATGGCACCCATCTCCTGGCCCGTAGCGCATGCCAGGTCAGAGACGGTTATGACTACCACGACTCCGCGCCTCCGTACGAGAAGTACGAGAACTTCGTCGACCTTCTGAGCTTTGGCTCTCCGTTTCCGTATGACGAGCCCGCCCACGCTGTTCATGCTGACGAGTGCAACGGCCACAACGTCTGGACCATCGCCGCCCTGGCAACCGTGCCGATGCCGGAGGGGCCACCCTTGCTCGCCAGCACCGAGGACGACTGCGTACGACTGTGGAACCCCGTCACCGGCGCAGTCCAGATGCGACTCGGCGGCCCTGTGGCACACGCCCTGGCAACGGTGCCAACGCCCGACGGCACCATCCTGCTCGCCGGCGCCGGAACGGACCACACGGTGCGGATCTGGAACCCTGCGACCGGCGACGTTCTCCATGAGCTCGAAGGCCACACCGACAACATCCACGCGTTGGCCGCCCTGCCACCGTCGGACGGTGTGGCCCTGCTGGCAAGTGGTAGCGGCCACGGCGAGATCATCATCTGGGAACTGCCATCGCAGGCGCCGCCGGCCCGAGCCGGCTCGACCTCGCGCTAGCTCAGGACGCCCACGAGCTTGGCCCGGTCCTCCGGCCCGAGCTCGATGCCGAAGCTTTCGGCCAGCACCTGCGGAACGTCAGCAGGGTCGAGCTCACGCTGCTCCTGATTGCCGTCAGTGCGGAGGGTGGTCAGCGTGGTGTTGTTCAGCACGTGGTTGACGCCAGGCGCCATCTTCTGCGTGAACAGCCGCCCCACGAACGGCGAGCGCGGGTTGGTCGAGGTGTAGTAGTTGTTGACGGCGTAGTCCGGCGGGTAGCGCGGATCGGTCGTGAAGCTGTGCAGGTCGATCTCCCCGCCGTTCAACCGGTACGTCACCCACTCCGCCACCTCGCTCCCCGGCAGCGGCACCGGCCGCCGCTCGAGGCGGAACGACCAGCCGCCCGCCGACAGCACAGCACCGTCGGCCAGTTCGACCGGCTCCAACGGCCCGCTGCCGAACCCCGTGTCGCAGATCCACGTACGTGAGTCGTCCGCCGCCTGGACGAGCAGCAGCGCGTGCGTCGCCGGCCGGAGCGCATCGGCTCCCATCCGGATCCGCGCCGCCACGCCCGTCACCGACGCGAAGCCCAGGTGCGAGAGCACCGCCGCGAACAGCAACGTGTGCTCGAAGCAGTAACCACCGCGCGCCGAACGAACCAGCTTGTCCTGCACCGACTCCAGCTCCAGCAACACCGGCCGCCCGAGCACGATCTCCAGGTTCTCGAACGGAATCGACGACACGTGCGCCCACTGCAGCCCGCGCAACGTGGCCAGCGTAGGCGTGAGCGGTCCGTCGTACCCCGTCCGCGCGAGGTAGGCGTCGACGTCGACCTGCGAGCTGTTCCAACCGTTCACAAACGACCCCAAGTTTCTCGCTCAACCGATGACTCACCCGACGATATTCCAGCCCCGGCAAAGGATCCGTGGTCCGGCGTCGACGCCCAGATCGCCGCCACCTCCTTCCGGGCGATGGCCGAGCGCCTGCACGGCATCACCTACCCAGTGGCCGTCCACGGCCCGCCGCAACACCCTGCAGGCCGATGCCTACCAGTCCGCTCAGCCCAGCGAGCCGAAGACGTGGGCCGACCACAGGTCGCGTACGTCGGCGACCGGGTCGGCCGTGTCGCGGCTGGGTGCGTCGAACGCGTGGGCCTCCCGTCGACCGATGGTGTAGCGGGCCCAGCCCGGATCCCCCTTGCCGGCAAAGGCGATCCAGCGCGAACGGAGCTCCTCCGACAACGCGACCGCCGCGTCCGGCGCCGGCGCGCCGACCAGCAGCGGCACCAGCCCGGCGTCCAGCGTGCCGAACACCAGCGGCACGTCGAGCGCGTGGCAGGCGCCGAAGATCCCGTCGCCGCCGGGAGCGGGCCAGGTGAGCTCGTACGCGTAGGCCATCCCGCCGGCCGAGGCGTGCGCGTCGGCGAGGAGGGCGCTCGGCATCCGGAACAACCAGTCCGACATCAGGCGTACGTAGGCCGCGTCAGCGTCGTCGAGGTCGTAGCTGCCGGCCAGGTCCGGCAGCCCGAGCACCCGCGCCGTCAACGCCAGCTCATCCGCGTCGACCAGCCCGAGCCGCCCGCCGACGACGTGGAACAGGCGGTACTCGTCGTGGTTGAAGCCCGCGATCAGCTCGACGTCGCCCCCCGAGCCCGCGGCCAGCGCCTGCCACGGCGCGGACGGCAGCACCAGGCCATCGACGACAGGGGAGTACGGCGTCGTCGTGAGCGCGAGCTGTCCCCACGTGTCGAAGTCGCCTGTCATCCGCGCGGTGAACTCCCGTGCCGCCGACAGCAGCGTGACCGGATCGCTCTCGCGCAGGTCGTCGAGCGTCGCGGAATGCCCTGCCGTGTGGGCGATCGCGGCGCCGACCCGGCCGGCGAGCTCGGGGGAGAAGTACGTGCCCGGCACGCTCTGGGCGATCGCCCGGTGGAACAGCCCGCGTGCGTCCGGCATCACCAGCAATGCCGCGACCGAGCCCGCACCTGCCGACTCGCCGAACACCGTGACGTTGCCCGGGTCGCCGCCGAAGCCCGCGATGTTGTCCCGCACCCAGCGCAGTGCCGCCACCTGGTCGAGCAGGCCGCGGTTGTCGGGTGCGCCCTCGACATGGGCGAACCCCTCGAAACCCACGCGGTAGTTGACGGTCACGACGACCGCACCGCCGGCCGCCAGCCGCGCGCCGTCGTATTCCGGCAGGTCGGCCGAGCCCTCGCGGTAGGCGCCGCCGTAGATCCACACCAGCACAGGGAGTCCGGCCCCGGAGCCGGCATCCGGCGTCCAGACGTTGACGCTCAGGCAGTCGAGCCCTTCGTCGGTCGTCCAGTCGGACGTCCCGGAGATCGCCGTGGCCGGCTGCGGTGGCCGCGGGCCGAACTCGAAGGCGTCCCGCGTGCCGTCCCAGCCGGCCGGTACGCCGGGCTCTCGCAGCCGGTCGGCTCCGAACGGCGGGCGGGCGTACGGGATGCCCTTGAACACGGCCGGCCCGTCCGCCCGGGCCCGGCCACGGACCGCGCCTGTCGTCAGTCGCACCACAGGTTCGCTCGACGTCATGCGCCCAGTCTGCCAACTCCGGCGGCCCAACTCATCAGATGGCCAGCTCCTCCTTGAACACCTGCAGGCAGCCCGGGGCACAGAACCCGTACGTCATGCCGTCCCGCTCGTACGTGATCGCGGCCGGCCCGAGCTGGACGGTCATGCCGCAGACCGGATCGACGGCGGTTCCGGGTGCGGCCGCGGCGATCACGGCGTCCCGGTCCGGCGACTCGCGGAACGGCTTGGTGATCATCCGCACGACATCCGCCGACGTCAGGGCCCGGCCGAAGGAGCCGAGGCTGCCCTCGGGTACGCCCACCACGTGGATCCACGCGTCCGGCTGCTCGTACAGCCGCGTGGGGTCCAGGCCCAGCTCTGCGTCCAGGTCGGCCAGCACCTTGGTGATCCGCGCGATCGTGTGGCCGCTCATCTCCTTGCGCCAGGCGCTCGGCACGCTGACCCGCACGACATAACGCGGCGGCTCGCCGCCCTCGAGCGCACGTCTGCCGGCGATCCAGGCGTCCGGCTCGTACACCACGACCTGCTGGATCGCCTGGGCGCTGTCCAGCACGTCCGCCGGCGCACCGGCGGACTCCTCTACTGACACCAGCTCGCTGAGGATCCGCTCGCCCAGCCGCTTGCGCTGGTCCGCGCTCAACGCGCCCTTCGGCACGAACACCTCGAAGAACATCATGCTGTGGCCTCCGCGACACCCTTGACCAGCCAGACCGAGCCGGGCAGCCGTACGCCGGCCGGCGTCTCCCACTCGGCGAGCGCGGCGCGGATGTCGGCGCGCGTACGCTCCAGTGCGGCCGGACGGGCGGCGGCCAGGTCGAGCCGGAGCGCCGCGCTGGACAGGAAGAACTCCGTGGCCTCGGCGGCGTCCCGGCCCCAGCCGATCCGGCCCTCTCTCCGCTCGACCGACACCGAGCCGAAGCCGCCGGCTCCGAGCACCTCGCGGATCCGGTCCGGATCGGCGAACGACGTCATCGCCTGACCGGCGACCGCACCGGCCGACTCGGCTCGCGGCAGCGCGCCCAGCAACGCGTACAGCCGTGCACTCGGGCTCTGCGGATCGGGCGGCGTGGGCGCGACGAACGCCAGCCGGCCGCCGGGCCGCAGTGCGTGCCGGATGTTGGTGAACGCCTCCGTGTGGTCGGCGAAGAACATCACGCCGCCACGGCTGATCGCGACGTCGAACGCCGCCACGGAAAACGGATGCACCTGCGCGTCACCCTGGACGAAACGGACGTTGGTCGCGGCCTCCGCCACAGCGGCAGCCCGGGCGCACTCCAGCATCGGCCGGGACAGGTCGATGCCGAGGACCTGTCCCCAGCCGGCCTGCCGGGCGGCGTGCAGGGTGGTGCCGCCCGTGCCGCAGCCGATGTCGAGTACGTCGTCCTCGGGACCGATCGCGGCGGCCTCGAACAGCGCAGCGTCGAAGTCGCGGACCAGCCCGTCGTAGTTGCCGGCGTGGTCGGCCCAGTGCTGCCCGATCCGGCCGTTCCACGCCTGTTCCTGAACGATGTTGGCGATCGTTTGCATGCCTCGATGCTGGCCGCCGGACGGGGGCGCTGTCGTCGCACGTCAGGAGGCAGTTCGTGATACGCCGCCACCGGCAGCGCAGGCCCGGCGTACCCCGTAGGGAGTAGCCCGAAGCCGGTATCAGCGGAGGATGCCCGCAGCTGGCAGCCGGTTTAGGGTGCATCGCATGGGCAAGGAACTCGGGCCGCGCGGGACCATCCTGGAGGCGGCGTTCGCGACGGCGATCGCGGTGGTAGTCGTGACGTGGGCGACGCTGTCGGACGACCACCTGACGTGGCCCGACTACGGCCTGCTGGTCGTGGGCTCGCTGGTGCTGATCGGGTACCGCCGGGCGCTGTGGGCCGTCGTGTTGATCACTTCCGCCTGCGTTCTCGTCTACTTCGTCAGGAACGGGCCGGACCTCGTGATCGTCGGCCCGGTGCTGATCGGCGTCTACGCCGCGGTCGCGGGCAAGCAGCGCTTGCTCGGACTCCTCGCGGCGGCACCGTTCCTGATCCGCAGCTTCGTCTACAACCCAGTCCAGCAAGGGCTTCTGCAGATCGGCTGGTTCGTGGCCGCGGGCGTGATGGGCGAGATGGCCCAGGCCCGGCGGGCGTACCTCGACGAGGTGGAGCAGCGCGCGATCGAGGCCGAACGTACCCGGGAGGAGACCGCGCTACGCCGGGCAGCCGACGAACGGTTGCGGATCGCGCGGGAGCTGCACGACTCGCTGACGCACAGTATCTCGGTGATCAAGGTGCAGGCCGGGGTCGCGGTTCACCTGGCCCGCAAGCGCGGCGAGGAGGCGCCGGCCGCCTTGCTGGCGATCCAGGAGGCGAGCGCCGACGCGATGCGCGAGCTGCGGGCGACGCTGGAGGTGCTGCGGGCCGAGGACGCGCCTTCGGCCTCCGGGCTGGACCGGCTCGACGAGTTGGTGGCGCGGGCAGGTTCGACGGGCCTGCCGGTCTCGCTCGAGGTCGACGGCAGGCCGCCTGCCGCGGTGTCCGCCGACGTCGACCGGGCGGCGTACCGGATCGTGCAGGAGGCGCTCACCAACATCACTCGGCACGCGGGCCCGGCGACGGCGACCGTACGTCTTCGTTACGGCGAGGAGGACCTGCTCGTCCAGGTCGAGGACGACGGGCAGGCCGTGCCGGGGAGCGAGCCGGTGCCGGGCAGGGGCCTGCTCGGCATGCGCGAGCGGGCGGTGGCCCTGGGCGGCGCGCTGACCGCGGGGCCGCGAGCCGAGGGCGGGTTCCGGGTGCGGGCGGAGCTGCCGTTGGCGCGGGGATCGGAGGAGCCGGCATCGCTGGAACAGCCGTCGGAGCCGCTGGCCGGTGCGTCGTGATGCGCGTCCTGCTGGCCGACGACCAGGCGCTGATCCGGGCGGGGTTCCGTTCGCTGCTGACCGCGGAGGACGACATCTCGGTGGTCGGTGAGGCGGCCGACGGGGCGCAGTGCGTCGAGCTGGCGCGGCAGCATCGACCGGACGTCGCGCTGGTCGACGTACAGATGCCGGTGATGGACGGCATCGAGGCCACCCGCCGGATCGCCGCGGATCCGGAGCTGTCGGGCGTACGGGTGGTGATCCTGACGAACTACGGCCTGGACGAGTACGTCTTCAACGCGTTGCGGGCCGGTGCGAGTGGCTTCCTGCTGAAGGACACCGAGCCGTCCGACCTCCTGCAGGCGATCCGGGTCGCGGCGAGGGGCGACGCACTGCTGTCGCCGGCGGTGACGCGCAGGCTGATCAGCGAGTTCGTGTCGCGGCCGCCCGACAACTATCCCGACGGGGCGCTGCTGGACGTGCTGACCAACCGCGAGCGTGAGGTGGTGGGCCTGGTCGCGCGCGGGTTGTCCAACGACGAGATCGCCGCCCAGATGGTCATCAGCCCCGCGACCGCCAAGACCCACGTCAGCCGGGCGATGGTGAAGCTCGGAGCGCGGGACCGGGCGCAGGTCGTGGTGTTCGCGTACGAGTCAGGTCTGGTGACGCCGAAGCGCACCTGACTGGGCGCGGGGCCTGTCAGAAGACGCGCGTACCCGTTCGTCGGCTCAATGGAGGTCTTCGGCGGGCTCCGCGACGGCCTTCGCCAGCAACGGCAGGGCCCGCTGGTGCACCTGTGTCGCCAGCGCGATCACCGTCGACGTGCGCACGATGCCGTCGAACCTCAGCACCTCGTCGATCACGCGCTGCAGGTCGGCGTTCGAGCGGGCCACCAGGCGTACGTAGAGGTCCGACGGCCCGGTGATGGTGTAGGCCTCGAGCACCTCCGGGATCGCCGCGAGGTGGCGCGCGGCGGTCTCATGGCCCACGCCCTGCCGTAGCTCCAGCGTCGCGAACGCGGTGACGCCGAAGCCCAGGGCGGCCGCCGACAGGTCCGGCCCCCAGCCCTCGATCACGCCGGAACGCTCGAGCCGGTCGAGCCTGGCCTGCACCGTCCCGCGCGCGACGCCGAGGCGCCGCGACGCCTCCAGCACACCGACGCGCGGTTCCCGGGCGAACAGCTCGATGACGCGGGCATCCAGTTCGTCGACCATATGGGTCACAATGCGCTCCCGAAGTCAGCTCAACCCGGCATGGACTGGTCAATCTGCTCAGCAGATTACGCGACAGTTGCGCAACCTGGCCAGTCCGTTCGATGCTCGCGGACATGACGACCGACACGGAAATCACCCAGCTGAAGCAGTTGATCGGGCTCGTCGACTACGACGAGTCGCACGATCCGTTCCCCGTCAGCGCGCTGGACGCCGTGGTCTTCTGGGTCGGGAACGCCACCCAGACCGCGCAGTTCTACCAGCTCGCGTTCGGCATGGAGCTGGTCGCGTACGCGGGACCGGAGACCGGCCTGCGCGACCGCAAGTCGTACGTGCTGAAGTCCGGCAGCGCGCGGTTCGTGATCGAGGGTGGCGTGTCGCCGGACAGCCGGCTGTTCGACCACCACCGTAAGCATGGTGACGGTGTTGTCGACCTCGCGCTCGAGGTGACCGACGTCGACAAGTGCGTCGAGCACGCCCGCAGGCAGGGCGCGACCGTGCTGCTTGAGCCGTACGACGAGTCGGATGAGCACGGCGGCGTCCGCCGCGCCGCGATCGCGACGTACGGCGAGACCCGGCACAGCCTGATCGACCGCTCGAAGTACAGCGGGCCGTACCTCCCGGGCTACGTCGCCCGTACCACCTCCGTGATCCGGCCGGAGGGCCATCCCAGAAGGCTTTTCCAGGCGATCGACCACTGCGTCGGCAACGTCGAGCTCGGCCGGATGGACTACTGGGTCGACTTCTACAAGCGGGTCATGGGCTTCGCGAACATGGCCGAGTTCATCGGCGACGACATCGCGACGGAGTACTCCGCGTTGATGAGCAAGGTCGTCGCCAACGGCAACCACCGGGTGAAGTTCCCGTTGAACGAGCCGGCGGTTGCGGCGAAGAAGAGCCAGATCGACGAATATCTCGAGTTCTACGGCGGGCCGGGGTGCCAGCACATCGCGCTCGCGACCGGCGACATCCTGCGGACGGTGGATCGCCTGCGCGCGAACGGCGTGGAGTTCCTCGCCACGCCGGACTCTTACTACGAGGACCCGGAGCTGCGGGCCCGGATCGGCGTCGTACGCGTGCCGATCGACGAACTGCAGAAGCGCGGCGTCCTCGTCGACCGCGACGAGGACGGCTATCTCCTGCAGATCTTCACCAAACCGATCGGCGACCGGCCCACGGTTTTCTACGAGCTGATCGAACGGCACGGCTCGCTGGGCTTCGGCAAGGGCAACTTCAAGGCCCTGTTCGAAGCCATCGAACGCGAGCAGGAACGTCGCGGAAACCTCTGACGCTACGCTGGCTCGCATGCGAGCCGTACAAGTACGCGAGACCGGTGGACCCGAAGTGCTCCAGGTGGCCGACGTGCCGGAGCCGACCGCGGGCAAGGGCGAGGTCGTCGTCGATGTCGCGGCGGCGGGCGTCAACTACATCGACACCTATCACCGCGGTGGGATGTACCCCATGCAGCTGCCGTTCGTGCCCGGCATGGAAGGTGCGGGCCGGATCAGCGAGGTCGGCGAGGGCGTGACCGGCCTGGCGGTCGGCGACGCCGTGGGATGGAGCAGCACGCTCGGCTCGTACGCCGAGCGGGTCGCCGTGCCCGCGGCGAAACTCGTGCCGCTGCCTTCGGGTGTTGACCTCGAGGCCGGCGCGGCGGTGCTGTTACAGGGGCTGACCGCGCACTATCTCGCGACGTCCACCTACGCCGTCCAGCCAGGCGACTGGACGGTCGTGCACGCCGCGGCCGGTGGCGTCGGCCTGCTGCTGACCCAGATCGTGAAGCTGCGTGGCGGAAACGTCCTCGCGACGGTGTCGACGAAGGAGAAGGCGGCGCTCGCTCGCGAAGCCGGCGCCGACGAGATCGCCTCGTACGACGACTTCGCGGCCGTCGCGCGCTCGCTGACCGACGGCGTTGGCGTCCCGGTCGTCTACGACGGCGTGGGCGCGACGACGTTCGACCAGAGCCTGGACGCGCTGCGGCCGCGCGGTTTCATGGTGCTGTACGGCGCCTCCAGCGGCGCGGTCCCACCCGTCGACCCGCAGACGCTCAACAGCAAGGGCAGTCTCTACCTCACACGCCCGACGCTGGCGCACTACACCAGCGACCCGGCCGAGGTGCGGTCGCGCGTCGAGGAACTGTTCGGCTGGATCGGTTCCGGGCAGCTGTCCGTCCGCATCGGCGGCCGCTACTCCCTGGCCGATGCCGGTCGCGCACACGAGGACCTGCAGGCCAGGCGTACGACGGGGAAGCTCCTGCTGTTGCCGTCCTGAGCCGGGGCAGCCCCGGCCACGTACCGTTGAGGGCATGGCCGAGGCATTTCTCCAGGACCTCCAGAGCGGGCTTCCCGCCGACGCGATTGTCACCGACTCCGATCGGATGGCGACGTATCGGCACGACATGGCGACGTTCTGCCC
Source organism: Flindersiella endophytica (assembly GCF_054779015.1). Classification (NCBI taxonomy): domain Bacteria; kingdom Bacillati; phylum Actinomycetota; class Actinomycetes; order Propionibacteriales; family Nocardioidaceae; genus Flindersiella; species Flindersiella endophytica. Next base: position 607,996 of record NZ_BAAGYY010000024.1, on the reverse strand, counting down.
GTCCGGCCTGCCGGCGGTCGTCGTGCTGGCGCAGGAGACCGCACACGTGCAGCACGTGCTCCGCGTCGCGTCGGAGCATCGGGTGCCCGTCGTGCCGCAGGGCGCGCGGACGGGCCTGTCCGGCGGCGCCAACGCCATCGAGGGCTGCATCGTGCTGTCGGTCGAGAAGATGGACCGCATCCTCGAGATCGACCCCGCCAACCGGATGGCCGTGGTCGAGCCCGGTGTCGTCAACGCCGTCTTGTCGCGGGCGGTCGCTGAGCAGGGGCTGTTCTATCCGCCCGACCCGTCCAGCTGGGAGATCTCCACGATCGGTGGCAACCTCGCCACCAACGCCGGCGGGTTGTGCTGCGTGAAGTACGGCGTCACCACCGACTTCGTACGCGGCCTGGAGGTCGTGCTCGCGAGCGGCGAGATCCTCAACACCGGACGCCGTACGGTCAAGGGCGTCGCCGGCTACGACCTGACACGGTTGTTCGTCGGCTCGGAGGGGACGCTCGGCGTCATCACCAAAGCCACGTTGGGATTGCGGCCGCCGGGGCAGGAGCCGCGTACGGTCGCGGCGCTGTTCCCGTCGCTCGTCGCAGCCGGTGAGGCGGTCGCGGCCGTGGTGGCCGCGGGGCACACGCCTAGCCTGCTGGAGTTCATGGACCAGCCGTCGTTGCGTGCCGCCAACGCCTACCGGCCGATGGGGCTGCCCGAGCACGCAGCCGCGATGCTCATCGCCCAGTCCGACGCGGCACCCGAGCAGGCCGAGGCCGATGTGCGTGCGTACGCCGAGATCTTCACCGGCGTTGGCGGTTTCGACGTCGTGGTGGCCGAGGACGTGGCCGAGGGCGACATGCTGCTGGACGCCCGGCGGCAGATCCACTTCGCGCTCGAGGCGCTGGGAAGCCGGCTGATCGACGACGTGTCGGTTCCGCTGACCAGGCTGGCGGAGTTCGTCGGCCGGGCGGAGAAGATCGCGGTGGCGTCCGGCCTGACCTGCACCGTGGTCGGCCACGCGGGCGACGGCAACCTCCACCCGAACGTCTTCTTCGACCCCGACGACGAGGATGAAGTACGCCGGGCGCAGGCCGTGTTCGACGACGTGATGGCCGTCGGGCTGGAGCTCGGCGGCACGATCACCGGCGAACACGGCGTGGGCTGGCTGAAGCGCGAGTGGCTGGCCCGCGAGCTGGGCGAGGTGTCCGAACGCATCCACCGCGACCTCAAGCGGATGCTCGACCCACGCGGAATCCTCAACCCCGGCAAGGTTCTGGCCTAGAGCGGGTATGAGGCGTGGACCTTCGGGCTTTTGGGCGGCTCGAGGTCCGCGACGACGCGGGCAGGCCTTGCCGGACAAGCAGCAGCGCATCCTCGCGGCGGATCCCGGGCCGGATGGCGATGCGCGGCTCGCTGCCGAGGGCTCCGAGGAGACAGGCGCGGCCGCGATTCGTGGGCGGCTGGCCGAAATTGGCCAGGATGCCTGATCTGCCTGGTTGAGTAGGGGGACGGTGACCACATGTTGCCGTTCCGCTTCCACCGTCCAGCCGAGCCTGGCAGAGTACGTGCTTGGCTCTGCGAACGAGCCCGTTTTGGCGTCAACCAGTAGGTCGAACAACGCATCGAATCGTAAATCTGCGTTCAGGTCTTGAAGGGTCTGAGCTTCACACGTTGAAGGCAACGCGGCATCGGAAGCGATACCGGTTACACTGAGATTGCATCCATGTACAAGATGAAGACAGACATCTCAGAATGTGATACCTGCTTATCTGATCCGAATGAAACGCTGATCTCGATTTGGTGAACCTCTAGTGTCGGCATCCCGCTGAGTCGTAGTCTGTCGCCAATCGTGCCGGCCGGGTGCGCGGTTCGCTGACAAGTCCAGCGCGGATCACCGTTGCTGTGGAGGGAAAGCGTAGAAAATGTCCGATTTCGCCAAGGCGGAGCAGCCTCGTAGGACACGCCGCCAGTTCCTCATCAATTCGTCGCTGCTTGGCGTCGCCGCCGGGCTCGGCAGCGCCGGACTCGCCGCCTGTGGCGGCGGCACCGGCACAACACCCAAGTCAGGGAGTAAGGGCGCCGGTCGGCAGGGTAAGTCCGGCGAGACGTTATTCATCGCAGGCTTCCAGTGGGGGCCCGTGACGACGTTCAACCCGTTCGCCCAGAGCCCTGGCTGGCCCAGCGGTGGCAACAACATGCAGCTGATCTACGAGACGCTGCTGCGCTACAACCTGCTCTCCGGCGAACTGGAGCCCGGGCTCGCCACCGAAGTGCAGACGCCCGACGAGACAACGTTCGTCCTGCCCATCCAGCCGGACGCCAAGTGGTCCGACGGCAAGCCGGTCACGGCCAAGGACGTCGCCTACTCGTTCGAGCTGCCCAAGCGGCATGCCGAGCTCGACAAGTCGATGTGGGACTACGTCGACAGCGTGACGGCCACCGACGAGAAGACCGTCACCGTGAAGCTCAAGGCCGCGAAGCTCAACCCGGGCATCGTCAAGAACAGCCTGGCGACCAGCTGGATCCTGCCGGAGCACATCTGGTCGAAGTACGAGGCGGACAAGTCCAAGAAGATCGCCGAGCACCCCAACAACGAGCCCGTGGGTTCCGGGTCGTTCAAGGTCGAGGCCTTCAACAACCAGCAGATCTCCCTGGTCCGGAACGACAGCTACTGGGGCAACACGGTGTTCGGCAAGCCGGCGCCGAAGTACATCGTCCACCCGATCTTCAAGGACAACGCTGCCGGCAACCTCGCGCTCGAGCAGGGCAAGATCGACGTGATGCAGCAGTTCACGTCCGAGATCTGGAAGATGTGGGAGGACAAGAAGCGCCCCGTCGCGACCTGGTTCGCCAAGGAGCCCTACTACGTTCCGGGCAGCATTCCGATGCTGGTCGTCAACTGCCAGGAGAAGGGCCTCAACGACCCGCGCGTGCGCCGGGCGATCGCGTTCGCCATCGACTACAAGGACATCGCCAGCAAGGCCATGTCGCGCTACTCGATCCCGGCCAACTCCAGCATCGTCATCCCTGGCGGTGGCGAGGACAAGTTCTTCGACCAGGCCAACGTCGACAAGAACGGCTGGAAGTACGACCCCGCCGAGTCCGAGCGGATCATGAAGGAGGAGGTCAAGGCCACCAAGGGCAAGGACGGCATCTGGGTGCTGCAGGACGGCACGCGGTGTGGCCCGTGGAAGGCACAGACACCGACCGGATGGTCCGACTGGCAGGCCGCGATCAACATCGTCGGCACCAACGCCAAGGCGGCCGGCTTCGACATCCAGCCGAACTTCCCCGACCAGGCGGCCGTCACCGACTCGGTCAACAGCGGCAACTTCCACTTCACGCTGTGGTACGTCACCGGTGTGGGTGCGGCGACGCCGTGGCAGCGGTTCCGTGACGTGCTCGAAGACCGCGGCGTGCCCAAGCGCGGTCAGCAGGCGTTCTGGAACTACGGCCGGTTCAAGGACGCGAAGGTCGGTCCGCTGATCGACAAGCTGGCGAACGCGAAGAGCGACGACGAGGCCAAGGGCTACATCACCGAGCTCGATACGATCTTCATGAAGAACGCGCCGATGATCCCGCTGATGTACCGTCCGCTGGAGTTCTACGAGTTCAACACCATGACCTGGACGAACTTCCCGACGGAGAAGAACGACTACGCGCCGCCGATGTTCCAAGGTGCCGGAGTCAACTGGCTCTCGAAGATTAAGAGGGCATAGCACAAATGGGTCTGGGCAAGTACATCACCCGCAAGGCGCTCTGGTACCTCGGCGCGATGGTCGTGGCCGTGATCCTCAACTTCCTGCTGCCGCGTCTGATGCCCGGCAACCCGGTCGACACGATCGTGTCGAACCTGGGCCGGGGCGGCACACAAGGTGAGGCGCTGACCAAGATTTACGAGGCTTACGTCCACGAGTTCGGTCTGGACAAGCCCATGTGGCAGCAGTTCTTCACGTACTTGGGGAACCTGTTCCAGGGCGACCTCGGGACGTCCTTCTCCCAGTACCCCGCTTCGGTGGAGGGCCTGATCTCTCAGGCCCTCCCGTGGAGCATCGCGCTGCAGTTGCCGGCCGTCCTCATCGGATGGCTGGTCGGCAACATCATCGGTGCGGTGGCCGCGTACAAGGGCGGCTTCTTCGACCGGGGCGCGTTCCTGGCCTCGCTGTTCTTCTCGCAGATGCCGCAGTTCTGCCTGGCGATCCTGCTGCTCTACCTGTTCGCGGTCTACATCCCGTACCTTCCGGCCAGCGGCGCCTACTCGTTCGGCGTCGCGCCGGAGTTGTCAGCCGCGTTCATGGTCGACGTGCTGCAGCATTACTGGCTGCCGTTCCTGTCACTGGTGATCATCTTCGTCGGCGGGCAGGCGGTCGGTATGCGATCGATGGCGATCTACGAGCTCGGCTCGGACTACGTCAACTACAGCCGAGGGCTCGGCCTGCCGGACTCCCGGATCGTCCGGTACATCTTCCGGAACGCTTCATTGCCGCAGGTCAGTGGCCTGGGCGTGGCGATCGGAGCGGTTGTCGGCGGCGCACTGATCACGGAGATCGTGTTCTCCTATCCGGGGATCGGCAGCCTGTTGTTCGGCGCGATCAGCCAGAAGGACTATCCGGTGGTTCAAGCCATCACGTTGCTGATCCTGGTCTTCGTGCTCGTGGCCAACTTCCTGATCGATGTGACATACGGATTCGTCGATCCCCGGATCCGGGCCGCACAGGAAGGTGAACGCTGATGAAGCAGCTCCACTTCACCCCGCGTTTCTATGTGGCCGGGGTGTTCACCATCGTGATCCTCGCGTTCGCGATCCTCGGGCCGTTCGTGTTCGGTGGCCAGCACGATGCCGTCGTCGGCGGGCTGTACGACAAGCCGTCCGGTGCGGCCTGGCTGGGCACGGACAACTTCGGGCACAGCGTCTTCACCAACCTGATGTTCGGCACGCGGACGTCGCTGTTCGTCGGGTTGATGGCGGGTACGTTCGCCACCATCGTCGGCAGCGTGATCGGCCTGGTCGCCGGCTACAAGGGCGGCTGGCTCGAGAACCTCCTGATGGGGCTCACGAACGTCGTCATCGCGATCCCGGCGATCGTCATCCTGATCCTGCTCTCGGTCGCGCTGAACTCCCGTTCGATCTTCGTGATGGCGATTGTCATCGCGGTCACGAGCTGGACCTGGGTGGCCCGGGCGGTCGCCGCGCAGGCGAGCAGCCTCCGAGCGCGAGAACACCTGGATGTGGCCAGGCTCTCGGGCGCGGGCACGTTCAGCATCGTGCTGGTCGACGTACTTCCGTACGTCTTCTCCTACATCGCGATGGCGTTCGTGCTGCAGGTTTCGGGTGCCATCCTGGCCGAGGCCGGGCTGGCGCTGATCGGTCTCGGGCCGAGCAACTCGGTGTCGCTGGGCATCATGCTCAACTGGGCGATCGTCGGCGAGTCGGTACGCACTGGCGCGTGGTGGGCGTTCGTTCCGCCGACGTTGCTGCTCACCTTCGTCGCGTTCTCCCTGCTGATGCTGCAGTCCAGCCTGGACGAGGTCTTCAACCCGCGGCTGCGCCGAGGCACGACCAAGGTGCGCCCGGCGGCCGCCATCACTCCGACCGGGGCGACCGTGGCTCCGACCGCGGAGGCCGAGGCAGGGCTCGAACAACCGGGCAATCTCCAAGGGCAAGGGGCTGACCGATGACCTGGACGGCAATCAGCACGCAGTCGTTGCTACGGGCGACGGGTCTGCGCGCGGCGTACAGCACGGGCGGTCCCAAGGACGTGGTCGCCGTCGACGACGTTTCGCTCAACATCCGTGACGGTGAAGTCCTCGGCATCGCGGGCGAGTCCGGCTGCGGGAAGACGACGCTCGGTTCCATCTTGTCGCTCAACGTCCGTTCGCCGCTGTACGTACAAAGCGGTGAGCTCGAGGTCGACGGCGACGTCATCGACCTCGGGCCGCAGAGCAGGCCGCCGCGGGCCTGGCGTGGCAAGGTCGTCTCGCTGCTGCCGCAGGGCGCGATGAACTCGCTGAATCCGACGCTGCGGATCCGCGACTTCGCCTACGACGTGATCCGCGCGCACGAGCCGGGCATCAAGCGGCTGGAGGCGGAGCAGCGCACTCGCGAACGGCTCGAACAGCTCGACCTGCCGTCGCGCGTGATGGATCAGTATCCGCACCAGTTGAGCGGTGGCATGAAGCAGCGCGTGGTCGCGGTGATCTCGACGCTGCTCGACCCGCGGCTGCTGATCGCCGACGAGCCCACGTCGGCGCTCGACGTCTCCTCGCAACGAGTGCTGATCGAGATGTTGCGCGAGATGCTGTCCCAGAAGATCATCTCGGGCATCATCTTCATCACGCACGACCTGCCGGTGCTCAACACGATCGCCGACCGCGTGGCGATCATGTACGCCGGAAAGATCGCCGAGGTGGGCGACACCAAGGACGTCATCAACAAGTCCCGGCACCCCTACAGCGCCTCGCTGCTGTCGGCCGTGCTGGTGCCTGAACGTCGCATGCGCGGCGTACGCGTGCAAGGGATTCCCGGCTCGCCGCCGAACCTGATGAATCCGCCGCAGGGTTGCCGGTTCCACCCGCGGTGCCCGTTGGTCATGGATGTCTGCCGTACGGAGGAGCCACCGCAGGTCGGCGACGACTACCGGTTCTCCGCCTGCTGGTGGGCCGACAAGCACCCGGATGAGCCGGTGGAGGTAAAGCAGTGAGCGAACAGGGCTGGGCGTTCCTCCAAGCCCGTAACGTGACTCGCGTCTTCGGGCACGGTGAGAACGCCGTCCGCGCTGTCGATGACGTCTCGTTCACCTTGCACCACAAGGAGATCGTGACGATCGTGGGTGAGAGCGGCAGCGGCAAGTCGACGCTGGCGCGGCTCGTGCTGCGGCTGCTGGACCCCACGTCCGGCAGCATCACGCTCGACGGCAAGGACGTCACGAAGCTCAAGGGCGGCGCGCTGCGGCCGTACTGGCGCGACGTGCAGGCGGTGTTCCAGGACCCGTTCAGCGCGTTCAACCAGTTCTTCACGGTCGAGCGGGTGCTGAGCCGTTCGTTGAAGCTGCTCTCGAACGGTATGGGGCAGCGGACGGACTCGTTGATGCGCGAGTCGCTGGAGCATGTCGGACTCACGCCGGACGAGGTGCTGTCGAAGTGGCCGCACCAGCTGTCGGGTGGTCAGCGGCAGCGCGTGATGATCGCGCGCGCGTTGATGATGCGGCCGCGCATCCTGGTCGCTGACGAGGCGACCTCGATGCTCGACGCGTCGTTGCGCGCCAACATCCTGAACGTGCTGGCCGACCTTCGCCGGGACATGGACATGACGATTCTGTTCATCACGCACGACATCGGGCAGGCGTGCTACATCAGCGACCGCGTGCTGGTGATGTCGCAGGGCGAGATGGTCGAGCAGGGTCCGACAGACGACGTGATCTTCAATCCGAAGCACGAGTACACCCAGCGCCTGCTGGCCGACGTGCCGAGGTTGCACGGCGTCTAGCGGGTTGGCTTTCTGACGGCCGGGGTCCGCGTTTCGCGGGCTCCGGCCGTCGCGTTTGTCGTGCAGAATGACCGGCGTGAACGCTACGAGTTGGGTGCCCGTCCCCGAGGGGTCGCCGTTTCCGCTGCAGAACCTGCCGTACGGCGTGTTCTCCCTGCCCGACGAGTCGCCGCGGGTGGGCGTGGCTCTCGGCGACTACGTCATCGACCTCGCCCCGCTCGCGGCGGGCGGTGAGTGGGCGCACTTCGCGAGCGTCTTCTCGGCGCCGACGCTGAACCCGTTCCTGGCGTACGGGCGGCCGGCCTGGACCGACACGCGGGCCTGGCTGATCGGACGGCTCACCGACGAGGGCGCTCGTTCACTGGTGGAGCCGTGGCTGATCCCGCGGTCCTCGGTGCGCATGCATCTGCCGTTCGATGTGGCGGACTTCGTCGACTTCTACGCCTCGGAGCAGCACGCGACCAACCTCGGCAGGATGTTCCGGCCTCACGAGGAGCCTTTGAATCCCAACTGGAAGCACCTGCCGGTCGGGTATCACGGCCGGGCCGGCACGGTGTCGGTGTCGGGCACGCCGGTCCACCGGCCCTGCGGCCAGCGGATCGCGCCCGGGGAGTCGCTGCCGTCGTACGGGCCGAGCCTGCGGCTGGACCTGGAGGCGGAGGTGGGGTTCGTCGTCGGCGCACCCTCGTCGCCGGGACGGCCGGTGAGCGTCTCGGCGTTCCGCGATCACGTCTTCGGCGTGGTGCTGGTCAACGACTGGACCGCCCGCGACATCCAGGGCTGGGAGTACCGGCCGCTCGGCCCGTTCCTCGGCAAGTCGTTCCTGACGTCGATCTCGCCGTGGGTCGTGCCGCTCGACGCCCTGTCGGCGGCGCTGCTGCCCGTCCCCGCGCAGGACCCGGAGCCGCTGCCGTACCTCCGCGGGGTCGGCAACTTCGGCCTGGACCTGTCGCTGGAGGTCTCGCTCAACGGCGAGGTGATCTCGCGGCCGCAGTACGGCGGCATGTACTGGACGCCGCCCCAGCTGCTCGCCCACCTCACGGCCAACGGCGCGGCCCTGCGCACCGGCGACCTGCTGGCCTCTGGCACCGTTTCGGGGGCTTCGCGGGAGGAGTACGGCAGCCTGATCGAGCTGTCGTGGAGCGGCAAGGACCCCCTGCCCCTGGCCGACGGCACCATGCGTTCATTTCTGGAAGACGGCGACGAGCTCGTGATCACCGCCACCGCCCCAGCCGACGCGGATGGCACCCGGCTGGGCTTCGGTGAGGTCGCCGGCAGCATCCGTCCCGCCTTCGACATCTAGCCGCCCTGCGAAGCGGGGTGTCGGCGTCCTCAGTACAGCGCCACCGCCGTAGCCACGAAGCCGACGGCCAGCGCACCGGCCACCACTCGCGAGCCGCGCGGGAGGCCGGTCCACGGGGCGTCGAAACGGCGGGTTGCCGCGATGATGCCGGCGAACACGACCGCCATGACCGGCAGCCAGACCAGGCGTTCCAGCACCCACCACGGGCCGGACGGGAGCTGGTTGAGGCCGGGCAGTCCACCCGCGACGCCGCCCACCATCGAGACCAGGACGAGGGGGATCTGGTGCCAGCAGAAGATCGTCATCGCCGACAGGTTGACGACGACCACGCCCGCCCACAGCCGGGGCCGGCGCAGCCACTGGTTGATCCGCCCGTGCAGGAGGATCGCCGCTCCTGACTGGGCGGCGGCCAGCGCGAGCACCAGGAGCGACGGCGGGTGCGAGTTGGTACGCCCCGCGCCCGGCACGCCCACCATGCTCGTCGGGTAGCCGAACTTCGTGATGAGCAACGCGAACAGCGCGACGCCGCCCACCAGCAGCACCCACCCGCCGGCCCGGCGCAGCCGCCCGGACGCCCACGAGACGCCAAGCTGGTAAGCGAACAACCAGCCCGGCAGCAGGTTGATCAGCCCGACCCACGACGGCATCGACGACTGCCAGGGCCCGTAGCGGAGTACGTCGACCACCGCCACGGTCGCGAGCAGCGGCGCCGCCGCCCACCCGCCCAGCTTGCGATCGGCGACGACGGCGTATTTCGTCAGCAGCGTGATCGCGCCATAGATGCCGATGAACCACAGCGGCTGAACGAGCAACACGATCCACGTACGCAGCGTTCCGGCAGGCACGCCCAGCACCCCGAGCGCCGCCAGCGCCGCGGCCGACAGCGCCACGACCGCGACGACCGGACGCCCGAGCCGGACGAACCGGCTGCGCAGCCAGTCGCCGTAAGGCACGCCCCGTTCCGACGAACGCCGCAGGCTGAGCGCCGCGGAGTATCCGCCGACCAGGAAGAACAATCCGAGCATCTGCAGGAACCAGCTCGCCGGAGCCAGCGCGGACAGCCGGTGCAGCGGGCTCGCGATCCGCAGGGCGCCCTCCGGCGCCAGGACGAGTACGCCGACCAGCCAGTGCCCGACGACAACGCCCAGCGTGGCAAGGGCGCGCAGCCCGTCGATCGCCCGGTCGCGGTTCGCCGGCGTCTGCGCGGCGACCTTCTCCACAAAGGTGACGGCACTCATTTCTTCGTTACCTCGTCGTCTCGGCCCAGCACGATGCGGGCGATATTGGCCAGTGATTCCGAGCCGGGCTCGTAATAGCTGTCGTGGGCGTGAATTTCGCCGGTACGGAATACCTCCGCGCCGAATCCCGGCTTGCTGGGATCCTCGCCGTGCCCGAATCCGCCGACCCGCACGTCGGGTACGAAACGGATCGGGTCGTCGGCCGTACGGGCGGCCCACACGTGCGCTTTCGTACGCAGGTCCGAAACCCGGCCGGCGTCCATTCCAGGCGAGCCGACCACGACGATGTTGTCGGCGCGGGCGGCCGGTGCGGCCCGCCCGCAGACGACGCTGCCGTAGCTGTGGCAGGTCAGCGTGATGGTCTCCGCCGCTGGCGCCAGTCGGGTGAGCAACTTGGTCAACCGGGCCAGGTCGCGCCCGCCGGGAATGGCGCGTTCTGAACGCGCGGCGTCGACGTTGACCCGTTCCGGCGTGTCGTACCCCGTCCAGATCACGACGGCGACACGCGGCGGAGCCGCATCATTCAGCTCAGTCGCCTGTGGTGCTTGACGTTCGAGCTCGGCCAGCAGAGCCTCGCCGTTCCGCCGGGGCGCCGCCCCTGAGCGGCTGGTGGTGAGGTTGCCGAGGCGGTGACCGGAGCCTGGCACGACGACGGCGACGCGTTGTGCCGTACGCAGGTCGCCGAGCACCTCGACGACGCGACCGTCGCCCTGGCGGTCGTACGCCAGGAACCGGCGGCCATGGTCGATGCGTTGCGTGTAAGCAAGAGGTTCGAGCGCCGGGTGGCCGGCACTCTCGTTCGTCGCCACCTGTGCAGCGGCACCCGGTGGTATCGCCAGGACTCCGGCGAGAATGAACGACTTCAGTCGCGTCTTCACGGCAATAAAGCTATGAATTTCGCGCGTGCGATCCCATCAGGTGCAGCCCCGGATTAACCCTCCGGCCAGCCCTACCCTTAATGGCTCATCCCTGAGCCCGAACGTAGGATCACCTATTCGTGAGTAAGGGAGTCCCGCTGATCGCCGTGCCGGCGGGTCACGTGACACTGTCCGACCGCCGGACGCGACGCAGGTGGCAGGTGTCGCTTGCGGCGTTCGAGCTCGGCGCGTTTCCGGTCACGCGCGAGGTCTACACGTCAGTCGCAGGCGATCGCACGCCGGCCGTCGACGTCTCGTGGCTGGACGCCGTGCGCTTCTGCAACTCACAGTCCGAACGCGACGGGCTGACTCCGGCCTACCGTCACGACGACGCCGCCGATGCTGCCGCCGCCGAGTCAGTCGTGTGGGACGCGAGCGCCGACGGCTACCGGCTGCCGACCGAGGCGGAGTGGGAGTACGCCTGCCGGGCCGGAACGATCGGACCACGCTACGGCCCGCTGGACGAGATCGCGTGGTACCGGGGCAATTCGGGGGAGCGCATCCACGAGGTGGGTGGTAGGCAGCCGAACCCCTGGGGGCTCTACGACCTGCTCGGCAACGTCTGGGAGTGGTGCTGGGACGTCTACGACGCCGAGGTCTACGGCACGTACCGCGTGCTACGCGGTGGTGGCTGGTTCGACGAGCACTGGAGCTGCCGCGCCTCCGTGCGGCGGCGCAGCCACCCCACCCTGCGCATCGAGGACGTGGGCTTCCGGCTGGCGCGTTCGCTCAGTGCCGCGGGCTGAGCAGCCCGAGCGCGGTGAGGTCGGCGAGCGGTTCGTCCACGCTGCACGAGCCGAACGAGGTGAACCACCGCCGCGTCGCTTCGGCGCGGGCCTCGTCGTCGGTGAGCTTGCGGGCGACGGCCTCGCCGTCGCGGTCGGCGAGCAGCGCGACGAGATCGTCCTCGCCGGCGCCGTCGAGGGCGGCGCGGGTGGCGAGCAGGATGTTGAGGAAGCCGTGGTGCTCGCAGCCGTCGTCGCCGGTGTGGCGGACGGCGTTGTGGAGGCCGGCGGTGCACTTGAACGGCACCTCGCGGTCGAGGCAGGCCAGGATGAAGCGCGCCACCTCCTGCTCGCTCGGATAGGCCGACGCGTCGGCGCCGCCCGTACGCAGCTTGGCGCGGTGGCCGTTCTCCGCGACCACGTCGAGTGCGGTCTCCCAGCGCTCAGCCCGCGGGATCTCGATGCAGACCACCATGCCGTCCGGCCGGTCGACGGCGTCGAAAGCGTAGGCGACCCGGCGCGCGTTCCGTCCGGGGTCGGGCTCGTCGCGCAGCGCGACCTCGACGGCGGCGAGCCGCAGCCGCGAGTCACGCGAAGCCCAGGTCAGCGCCGGTGCGATCGCGCCCGCTCCGCCGGTGACGATCAGGCCGATGGCGAACGGCTCGTCCGGCGCGGGCCGGCTGGACAACGCGGTGCCGAGCTCGGGCAGCCGCTGGTCAGGGCACAGGAACGGCCCGACCAAGCCGGCATGCGCGGCCGAACGGTGGCGTCCGTGCGCGGGCACGGCCCCGGCCATCGGCGCGTTCCCCGGCGGAAACAGCGCGGCATCGTCGACCAGACCGGCGAACCAGGGGCTGAACGATGGACCGGCCGACTCGAACGACTGCGTACTGCTCATTTGCCAGCACTGTACTCCGTCAATTGGGCAATATGCATAGTGGAAATCGATTCGGTTGACATCGAACGCGACCGGAATGGAGGGTCGGGACATGACGTACTACCGCAGGGTGGGCGAGGTTCCGCCCAAGCGACACACCCAGTTTCGCAAGCCCGACGGCGGCCTGTACTACGAAGAGGTGATGGGCGAGGAGGGCTTCTCCTCCGACGAGTCCCTGCTTTACCACACCGGCGTCCCCTCCGCGATCGTCGACTCGACGGTGTGGGAGCTGCCCGACCTGCGCACCGAGCCGAACCATCCGCTCAAGCCGCGGCATCTCAAGCTCCACGAGCTCTACGCCGACGCGGACTGGAAGGCACTCGACCCCGTCACCGGCCGCCGGCTGCTGCTCGGCAACGGCGATGTCCGGATCTCCTACGTGTGGGCCGGCGCGGAATCCCCCTTGTACCGCAACGGAATCGGCGACGAGTGCGTCTACGTCGAAGCCGGGGAGGCCCGCGTCGAAACGGTGTTCGGCGTCCTCGACGCCCGCACCGGCGACTACGTCATGATCCCGCGCGCGACGACCCACCGCTGGATCCCCACCGGCGACGGGCCCTTGCAGGCTTACGCGATCGAGGCGAACTCCCACATCGCGCCGCCGAAGAAGTACCTCTCGCGCTACGGCCAGTTTCTCGAGCACGCGCCCTACTGCGAGCGCGACCTGCACGGCCCGGCGGAGCCGTTCCTGGAGGAGGGCCGCGACGTCGAGGTGCTGCTGAAGCATCGCGGCAACGGCCCGGGCGGAATCGTCGGCACCCGCCTGGTCTACGACACGCACCCGTTCGACGTCGTCGGCTGGGACGGCTGCCTCTACCCGTACACCTTCAACGTCGCCGACTTCGAGCCGATCACCGGCCGGATCCACCAGCCGCCGCCGGTGCACCAGGTCTTCGAGGGCTACAACTTCGTGATCTGCAACTTCTGCCCACGCAAGGTCGACTACCACCCACTGGCGATCCCGGTGCCCTACTATCACTCCAACGTCGACAGCGACGAGGTCATGTTCTACTGCGGCGGCGACTACGAAGCGCGCAAGGGCTCGGGCATCGGACTGGGATCGATCTCGCTCCATCCGGGCGGATACGCCCACGGCCCGCAGCCGTCGGCGATCGAGGCAGCGCTCGGCGCCGAGCGCTTCGAGGAGCTGGCCGTCATGGTCGACACGTTCCGGCCGCTGGAGCTCGGCGAAGCCGGCCGCGAGAGCGACGACGGCGTCTACGCCTGGTCCTGGGCGGGCCGGCGTACGGGTGGTTAGCGGTGGTTGGCCGTTCCGAAGGAGTACGCCGGTAAGCTGAGCGAACGTCCATTCATGGCGTGCGACTCAAGTTACGGAGCGGTGATGTCGGAGTCTGCGCAGCCGTCCGGTGCCGAGCCTGGTCCTCGGCGGTGGCTCTTCTGGCTGTTGGTGCCCACACTGGTGGTTCTTGTCGCCTTCGGGTTGCGACGCCTGCAGAGTATGCGCGCGCCGTACGTACCGCAGCCGGCTCCGCCCGCACCACCTCGTGAACCCCGCGAGGCCCCAGAGGCTCGCGAGGCTCCAGAGGCGGCGCCCGAGCCCGCGGAGGAGTCCGAGCCGGAGGCCGCGGCCGAAACCGAGACCGACGCCGGCGCCGGCGTCGACACCGCCGCTGAGGCTGAGACCGTCGTCGCGGCCAAGCCGGAGCGGGCCGAGCGGATCAGCGCGCCGAAGTCGCAGGGGCCGGATCCGATCGAGCTGGTCGGCGTGCCCTGCCTGGTCGGCGAGCCCAGGCAGCTCCAGGAGGAGGCGCTCACCGACGCCGGCCTGCGGGTCGGGTTCACCTTGACCCGTCTGGTCAAGGGCGAGGGCGGGCTGGTCGTCGAGACACAGCCCGCGAAGGGCACCAAGGTTCCGCTCGGCAGCCGGGTCGACCTGGTGGTCTCGGTCGCCGGTAGTGAGATCGGCGACGTCATCGGACTCAGTGCGGGCGCGGCCCGCGGCCGGCTCGTCCGCGCCGGCTTCCAGGTCAAGCGCCGCCGGATCGCGGCACCGGACGGCGTGCCGTTCGGAACGGTCGTCGAACAAGATCCGCGGCCGGGCACGCTCGTACCCCTCGGCAGCGCGGTCACGTTGCGAGTCGCGGCCGAGCCCAAGGGCGACCAGCCCAAGCTCGACGACGACGGGTCCGACACCGAGTCCGACTCGGATTCCGGCTCCGACTCCGGGTCCGACGCCGGCGAAGCGGGTCCCGAATCGTGATCGCCATCCGCGCCAACGACGCGGCGGCCAAGGCGCTGGGGTTTGCCTTCGACCACGACGACGTCGACATCGAGCCACTGGCCACCCGCATCCGTACCTCCGGCCTGGCCCGTGACGACGCCGGCGGCCTGTACGTGCCGGGCGTTTCGTTCGACGCCTCCAACCAGGCGCCGGACCTCACCGGCCGCGAGGTCGAGCGCAACACCTGGCATCTGGAGGACCATCGGGACGTCTACGTCGAGATCGACGACGACAACGTGCCCCACATCGGCGCGAAGGACCAGGTGCTCATGCTGAAGCAGGGCATCGCACTGTCCCGGGTCGTACGCGAGCTGGCCGAGCAGCAGGCCGAGCAGCTGGGCGGCCAGCCAGCGATCTGCTGCATCACCGCGGTCAACGAGACGAACGGCACGTTCCGCTTCCACCAGCTCCGCGACGACGAGAACTGGCTCGACGCCAACCTCAACGCCTACCCGAACGAGCAGATCATCGCCGTCGAGTCGCGCCCCGCACAGCCGCTCGACTGAGCAACTGCCCTGAAGCTTGTCCGATCGGACCTGACACCGGAATCCGGCGAATCGTTGGATCGGTCGTGGACCGTCGCCGCTCCCTCGACCTGCTGAAGGGCGCGGGCCCCCGGAACGGCGTCCCACGCCAGGCGTGCGCCTGTTCGAATGAACCCTGGTTGGCGTGCTTGTTGGTTAGATGGTGCCGTGAACGCCCTGCACCGCCTCTACACGGTGGTCGTCTTCATCATCCTGGCCTCGGTCGACAACATCGCCGCGGTGCTCGTACCCCCGCTGTACGAGCCGATCGCCCGCGACCTGCGCGTCGGCGAAGGTGCCGTCGGCGTGATCACCGCGGCCAGTTTCCTGGTGTCCGCCGTCGCGGCCGTCGGCTGGGCCTACACCGGTGACCGCACCAATCGCAAGCCGGTACTGATGGCCGGCACGCTGATCTGGGCGGCGGGCACCGCGGGCACCGCGCTGGCCGCCAACTACGTCGCGTTCTTCGGCGCGCAGATGCTCGCCTCGATCGGCATCGGCGCGGTCGGGAGCGTCGGCTTCTCGGTCGTCAGCGACCTGATCTCGCCGAAGCGCCGCGGTCTGGTGATGAGCCTGTGGGGCCTGTCCCAGGGCGTCGGAACGCTGCTCGGCACCACGCTCTCGGCTCTGCTCGGCGCGGCCGACTGGCGCCGGCCGTTCTGGGTGCTGACGATCGTCGGTGTAGCGGCGACGTTCGCCTACGTGTTCACCGCGGACGTACGCCGCGGCGAGAGCGAGCCCGAGCTCAAGGCGATCTTCGAGTCCGGCGGCACGTACAAGCACCGGATCAGCCTCGCCGACCTGAAGGGGATCGCGAGCCGCTGGACCAACGTCTGGCTTGTCCTGCAAGGCGTTACGGCCCAGGTCGTGTTCGGCTCGCTGGTCTGGCTGCCCCGGCTGTTCCAGTCGAAGGCCGAGGCGCAGGGCTTCGACGAGCAGACCGCGATCCAGGTCGGAGGGCTGTTCGCCACGCTGTTCTCACTCGGCGGCGTGCTGTCGATCGTCGGCGGACTGATCGGCGACCGCCTGCAACGGCGTACGCCAAGGGGCCGCGCCCTGGTCGCCACCGTCGGCATCCTCGGCGGAATCCCGTTCTACGTCGGGCTGTTCTTCCTGCCACTGCCGCTGAACCCCATGCAGGAAGGCGATTCGGTCGTCGGGACCGTGCTGCTGAGCGTCTTCACCGTACCGATCGTCGGTGTCAGCTTCGTGCTGGCGTTCGTCGCGCAGGCGCTGACGGGCGCGAACTCCCCGAACTGGTTCGCGCTGATCTCCGACGTCAACCCGCCGGAACACCGTGGCACGATCTACAGCGCCGGAAACCTGGCGAACGGAATCGGGCGAGCCGCCGGCAACTCGCTGGTGTCGGTCGCGTTCCGCGGCCTGCAGGCCGCGTTCCCGCCACCGCTCAACTATGCGCTGGGGCTCGCCCTGTTCCAGTTGTTCTTCGTGCCGACCGGAATCATGTACTGGCTGGCGTCGCGTACGTCACCGAAGGACATCGACGACGTACGCGAGCTGCTGCAGCAACGGGCCGGCGCGGAGGCTATCGAGCCGCCTGCTCAGAACGAGGCCGGCGCAACGGCGCCCCGACCTCGTGGAGATAGCTGAGGATCTGCCCGTACGACTCGATCACGCTGGCGTCGGTGTACGACACGTCGATCGATGCGCAGTATTCCTTGACCAACGGCTGCGCCTTGCGCAGGTTGGGCATCGGCATGCTGGGGAACAGGTGGTGCTCGATCTGGTAGCCCAGTCCACCGAGCGCGTAGTCGACGATCACGTTTCCGCGTACGTTCCGCGACGTCAGGACCTGCTTGCGCAGGAAGTCCATCTTCTCGTCGACCATCGGCATGCCCTTGTGGTTGGGCGCGAACGAGCTGCCCATGTAGAGCCCGAAAATCCCTTGGTGCACGGCGATGAAGGCGATCGCCAGCGCGGGGGAGAGGACCAGGAAGAGCGCCGTGACGTAGGCGACGACGTGCAGGATGAGCAGTGCGGCCTCGAGCCGCTTACGCTTGACGTCCGGATCCGTGAGCGAACGGAAACTCTGGGCGTGCAGCTGGAGCCCTTCCAGCAGCAGGATCGGGAAGAACAGATACGCCTGCCGGGCGGCGAACCACTTGCCCACCGGATTGCGCGGGAGTTCGGCCTGGTCCTCCGACCACACGATCACGCCGACAGCCACATCGGGATCCTCGTCCTCGTGGTTGGGGTTCGCGTGGTGCCTGGTGTGCTTGCCGATCCACCAGCCGTACGACATGCAGAGTCCCAGGTTCCCGAGGAGGTACCCCGTCACCTCGGCGGCGCGCTTGGACGTGAACACCTGACGGTGACCGACGTCGTGACCGAGGAACGCCACTTGCGTGAACATGATCCCCATGAACGCGGCGACCAGGAGCTGCCACCACGAGTCGCCCAGCAACGCGAACGCGACCCAGCCGCCGGCGAAGAGGCCGAGCACGATCGTGAACCGCACCACGTAGTAGAACGGCCGGCGCTCCAACAACCCCGCGTCCTTGATCAGCTTGGACAGAGCGGTGTAGTCGCTTGCGCGACCGGCGACGGTGCCCGCTTTGGTCTCTGGCTTGCTCTCTGGCGGATCGAGCGTGGCTACACCTGGGGGAGGCGGCATATTGGGGATCCTCTCGGTAGTACGCCGGGAGTGCTGATGTCTTGAAAGGTACGTGCGGTGACGTGACCTGGACGATCCCGCTGTCCAGCGGATCCAACCGGGGGCTAGCCCTACCATCGCCGGATGTGGACACGGCCACTTTTCGACGCGTACTGTGATCCGTCGGCTTTGATCAGGTGAACAGCGTCGGGAGGGGTACGCGTGGCGGTCGGACGGCGAGTGGTCCTGGCAAGTGCTGCGAGCGTTCTGGCGACGGCGGGCCTCCGCCCGGATCCGGCGCAGGCGGAGACGGACAAGGCAGACTCCGAGACGTCGCTCGGTAACCGGTTCACACTGACCGTGCTGGGCACGACCGACCTGCACGGGAACGTCCTCAACTGGGACTACTTCGCCAACCGGGAGTACGACGACAGCGCGCACGACGACGTCGGCCTGGCCAAGATTTCGACGCTGGTGAAGGCGATGCGCGAGCAGCGCGGCCGGCGCACCACGTTGCTGCTCGACGCCGGCGACACGATCCAGGGCACGCCGCTGGCGTACTACTACGCCAAGGTCGAGCCGATCACCGCGAAACTGCCGCACCCGATGGCCGCCGCGATGAACGTGATCGGTTACGACGCGGCCGCGCTCGGCAACCACGAGTTCAACTACGGCGTTCCGTTGCTGCGTACGTTCCAGAAGCAGCTGGACTTCCCGTTGCTCGGTGCGAACGCCGTCGACTGGGACACCGGCGAGCCGGTCTTCCCGCCGTACGTCATCAAGACCGTCCGCCCGGCGGGCTCGCTGTTCCCCGTCAAGGTCGGCATCCTCGGGCTCACCAACCCGGGCATCGCGATCTGGGACAAGGCCAACGTCGACGGGAAGCTGAAGTTCCCCGGCCTGGTCGAGCAGGCGAAGCTGTGGGTGCCGAAGCTGCGCCGGGCCGGTGCCGACGTGGTGATCGTGGCGGCGCACTCCGGCGCCGACACCTCGTCGTCGTACGGTGACGCACTGCCGTGGCCGGAGAACGCCTCGACGCTGGTTGCGGAGGAGGTGCCCGGCATCGACGCGATCCTGGTGGGGCACGCGCACGTCGAGATCGCGCAGCGGTACGTCACCAACAAGACGACCGGCAGGCAGGTCCTGCTGACCGAGCCGCTGTACTGGGGCAAACGCCTGTCGGTGCAGGAGCTCGACCTGCGGTGGTCGCTGTTCCACGGCTGGCAGGTCGTGGGCACTCGCTCGCAGGTGCTGAAGTCGAACACCGCGCCGGAGGACCCCGCGATCGTCCGGCTGCTGACCGCCTCTCACCAGAAGGTCGTGACGTACGTCAACTCCGTCGTCGGCCAGTGCAAGGAGGCGATGTCGGCGGCGACCGCGCGCTACGAGGACTCCGCGGCGCTCGACTTCATCAACCATGTACAGGGCGACGCCGTGCGGCAGGCGCTGGCGGGCACGTCGAACGCCTCGCTTCCCGTGCTGTCGATCGCGGCGCCGTTCAACCGTGCGGCGGCGATCCCGGCCGGCGACGTCAGCGTCCGGGACGTGGCGGCGCTGTACATCTACGACAACACCCTGCTCGCGGTGCGGTTCACCGGCGCGCAGGTGAAGGCGTACCTCGAGAAGTCGGCGGAGTACTTCAAGCCGGCGACCTCGACCGGTCCGTACGCGCCCGACGACCTCACCAACGCGCCGACGCCCAACGCGCCGAACGGAACGCCCGACTACAACTACGACGTGATCGGCGGGCTGGCGGCACCGCTGACGTACGACATCGACCTCGGCAAGCCGGTGGGCTCGCGGATCGCCGCCCTGACCTACGACGGGGTGCCGGTCGCCGACGACCAGGTGTTCGCGCTGGCCGTGAACAACTACCGGCAGTCAGGCGGCGGCAACTTTCCGGGCATCAGTGCCGCTGAGGTGCTCTACAACCGGCAGGTCGAGATCCGGCAGCTGCTGATCGACTGGGTGAGCACCACGGGCACGATCGACCCGGCGACGTTCTTCCACACCGACTGGAAGCTGACCTACAACGGGTCACCAGTGGTTGTCCAGGGGTGAGTCAGGGGTCTACCTGAGGTTTTCCACAGGCTGGTGCTGGACTCTTGAGGCATGAGCAACCGTACGAAATATGTTCTCGGCGGCATCGGCGTGGCGCTGGTCGCCTGGTGGCTGCCGCTGCCGGGCTGGCTGACCGCGCTGATCTTCGTCGCGATCGTGGCAGCACCGGTAGTCGGCTACTTCATGCTGGACGAGACCCAGCGTCGCCGCCTCTCCCGGCTGCGTGACCGCCGTCAGCTCCGCTGAGCCTGCACCGGTCCGCGTACTGGTGCAGGGTGCGCCGGACAGCCGCATTACGTTCCCATTCCCTCGCTCGGACGGCCGCCGCAACCGCCCGAGCCCGACCGCGAATGACCACGTTAACCACGCAATTGGCTGGTTAACCACGCCCCGGAGCGTGGCGAAGCACCTAATGGCGTGGCGAAGGTCCTGATGACCACGTTAACCAGCCAAAGCCGTGGTTAACGTGGTCATTCGCAGCAAGTGGTCAGCCGAGGCCGCGGCGCTTCAGCAGGGGTGCGAGCTCCGGGTCGCGGCCGCGGAAGTTGCGGAACGCGTCCATCGGGTCGAGGCTTCCGCCGCGCGACAGCAGTTCCCGCCTGAACCGGTCGCCGTTCTCCCGCAGCAGCCCGCCGTTCTGCTTGAACCACTCGACGGTGTCGGCGTCGAGCACCTCGCTCCAGATGTAGGAGTAGTAGCCTGCGCTGTAGCCGCTGGCGAAGATGTGCGAGAAGTATGTCGTGCGGTAGCGCGGCGGCACCAGGTCGACCGCGATGCCCGCTCGTTCCAGCGCCGCGCGCTCGAACTCCTCGACCTCTTCCGGCGCCGGTACGTCGTCCGGGCCGAGGCGGTGCCAGGCGAGGTCCAGCAGTGAGGCCGCGAGGTATTCCGTCGTCCGGAAGCCCTCGCCCCACAGCTGCGACTCCACCAGCCGCTCCACCAGCTCGGCTGGGATCGGCTCGCCGGTCTGGTAGTGGACGGCGTAGTTCGCCAGCACCGACGGCCAGATCTGCCACATCTCGTTGACCTGCGAGGGGTACTCCACGAAGTCGCTCGGCACGCTCGTGCCCGAGAAACGGGGATACCGTACGTCGGAGAACAAGCCGTGCAGCGCGTGCCCGAACTCGTGGAACAGCGTGCGCACCTCGTCGAACGTCAGCAGCGTGGGCTCACCGGGCGGGGGCTTGGTGATGTTGAGCGTGTTGTGCACGACCGGCGGCTGGCCGAGCAGGCGCGACTGCCGCACGGAGCTGTTCATCCAGGCACCGCCGCGCTTGGACTCGCGGGCGTAGTAGTCGCCGAGGAACAGGCCGAGCTGCTGGCCGTCGGCGTTGAACACCTCGAAGACCCGGATGTCGGGGTGGTAGGTCGGCAGGTCGTGGCGTTCGGTGAAGGTCAGGCCGTAGAGCTGGCCGGCGGCGAAGAACACGCCGTCCTTGATCACCTTGTCGAGCTCGAAATAGGGGCGCAGGGCCGACTCGTCCAGCTCGTAGCGGTCGCGGCGGACCTGCTCGGAGTAGAACGCCCAGTCCCATGGCGCCAGCTCGACGGCACGGCCGGCGACCTCGTTCAGCGCGTCTGCCTCGGCCTTGGCGTTGGCGACGGCGGCCGGCGCGAGCCGCGCCAGCATGTCGTTGGCGGCGTCGACGGTGCGCGCGGTCTTGTCCTCGATGACGTACGACGCGTGGTCGGTGTAGCCGAGCAGCCGGGCGCGTTCCGCCCGCGCGGCGACGGCCTTGGTGATGACCTCGCGGGTGTCGAACTCGTTGCCGCGGCCGCCGCGTGCGACCGAGGCCTCGAAGATGCGTTGCCGCACGTCGCGGTTGGTGAGGAACGCCAGCGGGGGCTGGGCGGTCGGCAGGATCAGCGACAGGACGTACTTGCCGTCGAGGCCGCGGTCCTTGGCCGCTTCCGCCGCGGCGGCGATCGAGTCGTCGGGCATGCCGTCGAGCTCGGCCGCGTCGTCCACGACGACGGCGGAGGCGTTGGTGTCGGCGAGCAGGTTCTCCTTGAACTTCGTGGAGAGCGCCGACAGCTCCTCGTTCAGCTCGCGAAGCCGCTGCTGGCCGGCGTCGTCGAGCTGGGCGCCGGCGCGTACGAAGTCGGTGTGGTAGCGCTCGACCAGCCAGCTCGACTCCGCGTCCAGACCGTCGCGGTTGGCGTAGAGCGCGCTGATCCGCTCGAACAACCGGCGGTCGAGGTAGATCTGGTCGCGGTGGGCTGCCAGCCGGGGCGCGATCTCGGTCTCGACCTCCGAGATCGCGGGGTTGGTGTGGGCGCTGGCCCGCCCGAAGAACACCAGCGAGACCCGGCCGAGCAACTGGCCGGAACGCTCGAGCGCCTCCAGCGTGTTCTCGAACGTCGGCGGCTCGGGATCACTCGAGATCGCCTCGACCTCGGCGAGCTGCTCGGCCATGCCCTGCTCGAAGGCGGGCAGGTAGTGCGAGTCGTCGATCTGGTCGAACGGCGGCAGTTCGTACGGCAGGGTGCTCGGCTCGAGGAACGGGTTGCGCGCCGAGCCGGCGGTGTTCTCAGACGGCATGATCACAAGCATGCCCGGTGGGCGCCACCCTGGATGGGTGCCACCCCGGATTGGTGCTGGCCACCACGACGATGTCCTCGGTCCGTGCGCCGTACCGGATGCCACCCCGGATGGGTGCACCCCGGCGGCCGCTCACCGACCCGCGTGCGTGCCGTGCTGTGAGCGAGCGCGCTTCGCCCCTCCGCCCTGGGAATTAATTAATACGGGTCACCCATATTAATTAACTCGGGCCCTGCCGGCGGCTGGCAGCGGCCGGAATTAGTTTTACGGGTGACCCGTATTAATTAATTCGATGCGCGGCGGATCGGCGCGACGGTAGGCACCGGCTCGTTGGTCAGGAAGTCCAGCAGGAGCGCGTTGACCAGTGCGGGCTTCTCCTGCGTGGCGAAGTGCGATGTGCCGGGCACGATCGCCAGCTCGGCGTTCGGCAGCGCCTCGAACATCTCCCCCATGTGGTTCAGCGTCACCAGGTCGTCGTCGGCGAACATCACCAGCGTGCGGTGGGTGATCGCGGACAGGTCGCCGGCCTGCAGGTTCGGCTCCTTGGCGGCCATCTCGCCGATCTTGGTGGCGACCACCTTGAAGTGGTCGATGCCGTCGGGGGAGACCTCGGCGTACGACGGGCCGAGGAACTCGAAGATCGCGTCGACGTCCCACTCCGCGTCGGGTGCGGCCTCGCCGGACTTGTTGAAGCCGCCGCTCAGCAGCGCCAGCCGCTTCACCAGATCCGGCCGCTGGATGGCGACCAGGGTCGCGACCATCGAGCCGTCACTGTGCCCCACGAGGTCGACCGGCTCGCCGACGACGTTCTCGAGGAACGCGATCGTCTCGTCGGCCATCAGCTGGTACGTGATCGGACCCTCGACGTCAGGTGTGTGGCCGTGGCCACGGCGTTCCGGCGTGTAGACGTGGAACTTCTCGGCCAGCGGCTCGAGGTTCGGCGCGAACCAGCGCGAGTCCACCAGCCCTCCGTGCAGCAGCACGAGCGGATCGCCCGAGCCGTGCTCGTCGTACCAGGTCTTCACGTCGCCGAGCTGGACGTACGTCCCCATTGTGGTGCTCCCCTTTGGCGTCACTGGTTGATGTTCCGGACGGTAGACCAGGCGGCCCGCCAGAACTCATCGCGAGCGTCCGGAGATTGCTCTATGCGACGGGCCGCCGGGGCGTGGGGTGGGCCGCCTGGGCGACGGCGTCGGCGAGCCGTTCGATCTCGTCAGGGCCCTCGAGGGTGCTGACCGTGATCCGTACGCCGGGCGGGCTGGAGAGGCGGAACATCCGGCCGGGCGCGACCACCCAGCCTGCCTCGAGCAGGTGGGCACAGGCCGCGGTCTCGTCGGCGACGGGTACCCACACGTTCAGGCCGCTGCGTCCCGTGGCCGGCACGTTTCGGGCCGCCAGAGCTCGTAGGAGTGTCTCGCGGCGCGTGTCGTAGTGCCGGCTCGCCTTGTGGATCAGCGCGTCGACCGCGGGATCGGTCCACAGTCGTACGACCAGCGCCTGCAGGATGCTCGACACCCAGCGGGCGCCCAGCCACAGCCGGCCCTCGACCCGGGCGAGCGTCTCGTCGTCGGCCGTGAACGTGGCGCAGCGCAGGTCGGGGCCGTACGGCTTGGAGACCGAACGGACGAACGCCCAGGCGTCTGTCGCGCCGGCCAGGGAGTGCAGCGGCTGGTCGGACAGTTCGGCGGCGTGGTCGTCCTCGATGACCAGGACGTCCTGGTCGTGCAGGACCCGGCGCAGCTCGGCGGCGCGGCCCTTGGTGACGCTGGCGCCCGTGGGGTTGTGGGCGCGGCTGGTGACGACGAGCGCCTTCGCACCGCGGTTGATCGCGCGCCGGACGTCCTCGGGACGCGGGCCGGCGTCGTCGAGGGTGACGGGCTCGGTGCGGAGGTTCATGCCGGCGAGCAGGTCGAGCAGGCTGGACCAGCCGGGATCCTCGACGGCTACCACGTCGCCGGGGGCGAGCCGGGCGGCCAGTGCGCGTTCGATGCCGTCGAGTGCGCCGCTGGTGGCGGTGACGCGAGTGGCGGGTACGCCGTCCTGGCGGAGCCTGTCGAGGGCGATCTTCGTGAACTCCGGCAGCAGACCGGCCGCGCTGTAGGCGACGGGCTCGGGCGCGAGGCGGCGCAGCCTTGGGCCGAGCGCGGGGAGCAGCTTGACGTTGGGTTCTCCACCGGAGACGTCGCGAGCACCGGGTGGGACGGGGAGGCGGTGCAGGTAGCGGGGCACGACGGCGGGCTTGGCGAGCACCCGCGTACCCCGCCGGCCGTCGGTCGCGATCACGCCGCGCTGCCTGAGCGCCTTGTACGCGGCGGCGACCGTGCCGGGGCTGACGCCCAGGCGGTCGGCGAGCGTGCGTACGGGCGGGAGCTGTGCGTCTGGCGTGAGGTCGCCGGAACGGACGCCGGACTCCACGCTGGACGCGATCTGGTTGGACGACTCGCCGGTGATCGCATATTGTGTCACCACAATATAGAGACTGTACTAGTACAAAAGTGGGTGATGCAAGTGTCCGCTGACTGGCATCAGGCGGTGGTGCTGACCGGGACGCACGTACGGCTGGAGCCGCTGTCGCTCTCGCATGCCGGCGGTCTGCTGCAGGCCGCGGACGCCGACGAGGTGTTCGCGCACCTGAAGGACGAGCGGCCCGGCTCTTTGGCGGAGGCGGAGGAGCTGGTGCGCAAGATGCTGGCCATGTGCTCGTCCGGCGAACGCGTGACCTGGGCGCAGGTGGACGCTTCGGGCGTGGTGGCCGGCACGACGTCGTACCTCGGTCTCGATCCTTCGCTGCGCACGCTGGAGATCGGCGCCACGTGGATCGGGCAGGCGTGGTGGCGGACAGGCGTCAACACCGAGGCGAAGCTGTTGCTGCTGCGGCACGCGTTCGACACGCTCGGGGCCGTGCGGGTGACCTGGCAGACCGACATCCGCAACGAACGCTCGCAGGCGGCGATCGCGCGGCTGGGGGCGCAACGGGAGGGTGTGCTGCGCAAGAACCGGTTGCGCAAGGGTGGGGAGTACCGCGACAGCGTCCTGTTCTCCATGACCGACGACGACTGGCCTGCCGCCCGCGCCCGCCTCCTCGATCGACTCGCGGTGCCCGCTTGACGGCGGCGCCAGAGGTCGACGTTGCGATCCGCCCCGCCACCCTCACCGACGCGGCGGCGGTGACCGGGTTGCTGCACCAGTTGGGGTATCCGGCCAACACGGTGCCGGAAGTGCGTGAGCGCTTGGCCGTGTGGGCCGCATCCCCTTCCGACGCGTCCGTCCTGGTCGCGGTGGCTGGGGCAGACGGGTGCGGACGCGAGCGCGAGCGTGTGGTGGGCGTCGTCGCAGTGGCCGCCGTGCCGTACCTGGAAAAGCCCGGCCGCTGGGCCCGCATCGTCGCCCTGGTAGTGGCGGACGACGCCCGCAGCCAAGGCGTCGGCCGGCGCCTGGTGTCGGCGGCAGAAACCGCCGCCCGCGACCTCGGCTGCGTAGCGACGGAGCTCACCAGCGCCCGCCGCCGAGTACGCGCCCACGCCTTCTACCGCGCCAACGGCTACCAAGACTGGACTGGGGACGTGGCGCGCCTCTTCCACAAACACCTTCAACCCGACCCAGCCCCCGGCCCAGTCGGTCTGGATTAGGCGGCTCCGCCCAAGCACCCGTCGCTCGACCCCGCTGCCGGTCCTGCCGCCCGTGCTGGCGGCGGTGCGCACTGGCGGTGTGTGCAGAGGCCGTGCAGGTGCCTGCTGCGGGTGCGCGCTGGCGGCGCGTGCGGGCCGTGCTGGTGGCGGTTCCCTCCTACCGGTGCCTGCTGCGGGTGCGCGCTGGCCGTGCTGCTGACGGTGCGCGGTGGTGATACGCGGTGCCGGCGCTGGTCGTGGCCCTGGTCGTGGCCCTGGTGGCGGTGCTGCTGGCCGGATGCTCCCGACGCGCACTGTGCGTCCCTGCGGGCCGTGTGTGCTGGCGGTGCGCATGTCTGCTGGCGGTGTCTGCTGCCCGGGTGTTCGCAGCGCGTGTCCGCCGCCGCGCACGTTGAACGGCCGCGGTGTTTGGGCGCGTTGGCCCCGAGGCCGCGGACCGGCCGAGCCGGCGGGCCCGGCCGGTCAGCCCGCCGCATCGTTCGAGCCGCCGCTTGTGCCTCATGCTTAGGCCTGCCGACCGCTGGCTGCCGCAGCCGCCCGAGCGCGACGCTCGCCAAGTTGGTACTGAGTTCCATTTGGCACTCGGTTCCGATTGGTACCGAGTTCCGATTGGTACCGAGTTCCGATTGGTACCGAGTTCCGATTGGAACCGAGTCCCGGTTGGTACTCGGCTCCATTTGGTACTGAGTACCAACCGGCTTTCGGCCGCGTGGCGCGGTCGCTAGCCCTTACGGAGCAGCTTGGTCGCGAGTACGGCTGCCTGGGTGCGGCGTTCCATGCCCAGCTTCGCCAGCAGGCTGGAGACGTAGGTCTTCACAGTCTTCTCCGCGAGATACATCCGTGCCGCGATCTGCCGGTTGGTCAACCCCTCCGCGATATAGCCGAGGATCTCGCGTTCGCGCTCGTTGAGCCGGCGCAGTTCGTCAGGTTCCGGTTGACCGTGCCGGATCCGGTCCAGGACCCGAGCCGTCACCGATGGGTCGAGCAGGGACTGCCCCGCCGCGACCCGGCGTACGGTGTCGACGAGGTCGGTGCCGCGCACGTCCTTGAGCAGGTAGCCGGACGCGCCGGCCAGGATCGCGCTGAAGAGGGCCTCGTCATCGTCGTACGAGGTCAGGATCAGGCCGCGGATGTCGGGGTCCTTCGCGCGCACATCGCGGCAGACGTCGATGCCGCTGCCGTCGGGCAGGCGCGCGTCCAGGACGGCGACGTCCGGGCGTAGCGCGAGGATACGCGGCACGGCGTCGCCGGCCGTTCCGGCTTGGCCGACCACCTCGAAGCCTGCCGACTCGAAGACATCTGTCAAGCCGCGCAGGACGAGTTCGTGATCATCAAGCAGGAACACACGCACGGCGGTCATACCGCCTTTTTACCAACTTGCCCGGCTCACAACACTGTAATCGGGTGAAGTTGGACACCGACCTGCACCAAGCCGTCCGGACCGTGCGGTACGGCGATCCGTCCCAGCGCCGCTCTGTTGTACGCACCGTGATCGGAGGGTACGCCGCTGTGTGCCCCCAGCCCTCGGCATACCGCCTCCAGGCGGATCGCCTGCAGCGCCTGCCCGGTGGCCAGCCAGGCCCCCGGATCGTCCCGTCGGCTGACGATGACCAGCGAACGAAGGGCGCCGGTTCCGGACGGTATCCGCCAGCCCGAGCCAGCGCCGCCGGAGCCGCCACCGCCGTCGGCGTCATCAGCGCCGTTCCCCGCCAGCGCGGCGTCGATCGCGGTCGCGGCCGCGCCGTGCGGCTCCACGATCTCCAGGTCGGCAGCGGCCGCCCGTACCCCCGCATCGATCACGTGACCGAGGTCGTCGTCGTCCACCTCGGCGTCCCCCGCCTCCGCCGCCGGCTGGGGAGCGGCGCCTTCGGGCAGCCGAGCCAAACCGGCGAACAGGCGCTCCTCGTCGGGTACGGCCGGGCGCTGGCGTCCAGCGCTGACGCGGGCGAGCAGGCCGACTGGGCCGCCATGGTCGAGGTCGACCTGCGGTTCGTACCCCAGATGCCCGATCACCAGCCGTAGGTTGACGACCGCGGCGGCGGCGCTGATCACGGCGAGTCGCCAGGCCCGCTCGGCGCCCGGCCCGTCAACCGTGCTCGGCGCGAGCACGATGTCGATCTGGCCTCCGCGATACCGAAACCGCCAGCCCGGGCTCTCGCCCAGGACGGGCGCGCGGGCTACCAGCGTGCTCAGCTTGGCGAGCTCCGCGGAGTTGACGCCGGAGGTCCCCGGCATACCGGCAAACAGTTCGGTCACGACACCTTTCCCCTCGTACTGCCTCCATGTAACCGCGCCAGCCGAGCGGTGGGACCGGGACCTTCGGTCCGGCGAATGGGACGAAGGGCGCCATCCCGATTACTATCAGGTACATGGCCGGCACGGAATCGCAGCCTGAACGCCGGACTCCGACGGAGTCTGATCCGCTGGCGAGCGCACGTTTGGACGAGCTCCTGCTCCATCTGCAGACTCGGTTCACCGATGTGATCGCGACCCAGGAGCGCCTGCGGTCCCTGGTCGATGCCGTGATGGTGGTGGGGAGCGACCTCGACCTGCACAGCGTCCTCGGCCGGATCACGGAGTCGGCCTGCCGGCTGGTCGGCGCCCGCTACGGCGCGCTCGCGATCGTCGGCTCCGACGGGCGGATCACCGAGTTCATCACGCGCGGGATGAGTGACGCCGAGCGGGCGCTGATCGGCCCGTTGCCCGAGGGCAAGGGCGTGCTCGGGCTGCTCATCCAGGAGCCGCGACCGATGCGCCTGTCCGACCTGGGCGAGCACCCCACCTCGTACGGCTTCCCGCCGCATCATCCGCCGATGACGACGCTGCTGGGCGTTCCGATCCACCTGCGTGACGAGTTCTTCGGCAACCTCTACCTCACGGAGAAGCAAGGTGGTGCCGAGTTCACCGCCGAGGACGAGGAGGCCGTGGTCGCCCTGGCTACGGCGGCGGGGGTCGCCATCGAGAACGCCAGGCTGTACGAGAACGAACGCCGGCGGCAGCGGTGGCTGCAGGCGGCCGCCGAGATCACCGAGCTGACTCTCGGGGAGATCGACCGGACGGCGGCGATGCGGCTGGTGGCCCGGCGGGTCCGTGAAGTGGCCGGGGCCGACAGCGTGGGCATCATCCTGGCCGACAGCGACGACCCGAACGGCGATCCGGTGATCGAGGCGTTCGACGGGCTCGGGCTGGAGGAGGCCGCCGGGATGCGCGTGCCGGGAGCCCGGATGACCCGGCGGGTGATGGACACCGGCGAGCGGCTGCTCATCGAAGACCTCGGCAAGGACGACCGGATCGCGGCGTCGGACGACCCCGTGGCCCGCCGGTTCGCGGCGATCGGGCAGTGCATGGTGCTGCCGCTGCGCAGCTCGATCGGCGTACTCGGCGTCCTCGTCGTGGGCTGGCGGCGCGACACCGCGGTCAGCCGCAAGCTCGACGTCGAGGCTCAACTGCTGGAGGGCTTCGCCGCCCAGACGGCGCTGGTGCTGGGGCGCGTGCGCGCGCAGGAGGACCGGGAACGCCTGCTGCTACTCGAGGACCGCGACCGGATCGCCCGCGACCTGCACGACGTGGTGATCCAGCGGCTGTTCGCCACGGGGATGCGGCTGCAGATGGCCGTACCGCTTGCCGCACGCCCGGAGGTCCGGGACCGGCTGAACGAGGCGATCGACGCGCTCGACGCGACCAACCGCGACATCAGGTCGGCGATCTTCGGTCTGAACCGGGCGCAGCGCGCCGAGTCCATACGCGACCGGATCGATGACGAGCTTCGCGCCGCCGAGGACGCGCTCGGGTTCCGCCCACGCCTCGTCGTCCGCGGCGCGATCGAGCACGGGCTACCCGCGGACCTGCAGGACGACCTCCAGGCCGTACTACGCGAGGCGCTGTCGAACGTGGCCCGGCACGCGGGCGCGACAACCGTCGAGATCGGAATCCTGCTGACCGACGAGCTCGTCCTCACCGTGGCCGATGACGGCATCGGGATAGGGGAGCCGGAACGTCACAGCGGCCTGGCCAACCTCGAAGACCGCGCCCGCCGCCGCGACGGCCACTGCGCAGTCACGGCGGCCCCGACCGGCGGAACGTTGCTCGTGTGGCGGGTCCCGGTAGCCGGCTCCGGCTGACTCCGGCTCCCGGTCCGCTGCCTCGAGCCGCTTGAGGCTGCCACAGCCGCCTTGCCGGTGAGCGCCTGCGGGTCGCTCGCGGCTGAACCGCCGTCTGCACCACGCCAGCGCCCGGCTGCTTCACTTCTTCTGGCCGCGTCCGTGCGGCCAGCGTCCGGCAGTTGATGGCGGTTGGCCGCCCAGTCCGGTCCGCCGCATCGGACTCGGTTCCGCGTGCCGATAGGCGCCCCCGCTTTCGTCGGCCGGGGCACCTTGTGGTCCAAGGCCACCCGCGGCACGCAGCAGGCCGCAAGCTGCGCGGCGCCGCGTTCTGTGGCTCGGCCGTCCTTCTGCCCGGCCCGATGATCGTCCTGCCCGGTCCGATGATCGTCGTCGACGCGATCGCGGACCGCTCGCGCATGGCCCGATCCGCTCGTCCAGGGCCGGCGAGCTGCGGCCGACTCGCAGTGCGGTGAGGGTGCGGGCAGCCGGATAGTGCTGTCGCTGTGCGCGGGCGGCGGCTGCGCGGCTGGGCCGTGTTCTCAGCGCCGGCATCGACGCCTAATGTCCCAGGTCAGGGGTGGTTCAGGAAGGCGAGCCCGAGCCGGCGAGGAGCTCGGCGATCTGGACGGCGTTCAGCGCCGCCCCCTTGCGCAGGTTGTCGCCGCTGAGGAAGAGTGCGAGCCCGTTCGGCACGGTCGGGTCGCGGCGGAGGCGGCCGACCTCCGTCTTGTCGCCGCCTGTGACGCTGAGTGGCGTCGGTACGTCGGCCAGGACGACGCCTTCCGCGGAGCGCAGCAGGTCGTACGCCCGCTCCACGCTGATCGCCCGGTCGAACGCCGCGTTGATCGACAGCGAGTGCCCCGTGAACACCGGCACGCGCACGCAGGTGCCCGACACCAGCAGCTCCGGCAGCTCGAGGATCTTGCGGCTCTCGTTCCGGAGCTTCTGCTCCTCGTCGGTCTCGCCGCCGCCGTCGTCGACCACGCTGCCGGCCATCGGCAGGACGTTGTACGCGATCGGCGCGACGTACTTCGACGGCTCCGGAAACTCCACCGCCGCGCCGTCGTGCGTGAGCGCCGCAGCCCCTTCGGCGACCTTCCGTACCTGGTCGTCCAGCTCGGAAACCCCTGCCAGACCGGAGCCCGAAACCGCCTGATACGTCGCCACGACCATCGAACGCAGGCCCGCCTCGGCGTCGAGCACCTTCAGAACGGGCATCGCGACCATCGTCGTGCAGTTGGGGTTGGCGACGATTCCCTTCGGAATCGACGCGAGCGCGTGCGGGTTGACCTCCGACACCACGAGCGGCACCTGCGGGTCCATCCGCCACGCCGAGGAGTTGTCGATCACGATCGCGCCCGCCGCGGCGACCGTGGGCGCCAGCGCCCGCGACGTCGACCCGCCCGCCGAGAACAGCGCGACGTCCAGCCCGCGGTAGTCGGCCGTGGCCGCGTCCTCGACCGTGATCGACGTGCCGCCCCACTCCAGCTTGCTGCCGGCCGACCGAGCAGAGGCGAACAGCCGCAGCTCGTCGACCGGGAAGCTCCGCTCGGCGAGGATTCGACGCATGACCGTGCCGACCTGCCCGGTGGCACCTACGATTCCGACGCGCATGGGCACCAGGTTACGAGACAACGGCAAGCGATTTGACCAAGCTTTGACGGAGAATAGAACCGGCGTCGTACGTTGCATAGGTACGAGCTCGCAGCGAAAGGGATGAGATGGCGAAACGCGGATGGTACATCGCCGGCGGCGTAGGTGCGTTCCTGCTCCTCGGCATCATTTTCAACTGGGCGGTCCCGCTGCTTATCCTCGCCGCCGTCATCGGCATTCCCGTGGCGGCCTACTTCATGCTCGACCCGTCCCAGCGCCGGCGGCTGAAGCGGATTCGGGAGCGTAGGCAGCTCGGCCGTTGAGCCGGTTCCTCTCGGACTATCCCGCGGATCTCGCCGACTGGGAACGTGACGAACGGCTGGTGAGCCGTGGGTTCACGCACCCATGGCGGTCGGACGTCGCGGCGGCCAACGGTGAGGCGTTCTTCGACGCGCTCGTACGTGACTCCCTGCGCCCGGGCGCCGTCGTACTCGACGTCGGCTGCGGTCACGGTGCGTACGCGATGTCGCTCGCCGCCGCATGCCCGGACGGACGCGTGATCGGCGTCGACCGGGACGCCCGCGTACTCGACCTGGCCCGCGAGCTGGCCGCCGAACGCGAAGTGTCGAACGTCGAGTTCCTGGTCGGCGAGCCGTCGGCGGAGCTCGAGATCGCCGACCGTTCGGTAGATCTGTTCGTCTGCCGGCGCGGCCCGGTGATCGGAAAGTGGTTGCCGCTTGCCCAGCGGGTGGCCAAACCCGGCGCGTACGCGATCGGCATGCACCCCACCGGAGCCGCCGGCGCTGTACCCGGCTGGCAGGACGAGCTACCCGAGCAGCTGCGGCGAATCGAGCGCGTCTTCGGTTACGAGGAGGTACGCGAGTGGGTCACCGGCGGCCTCGCCGGAAGCCGCGCCACGCTGCAGAGTTGCTGGTGGTTCGACGTACCCGAGACGTTCGACGATCCCGGGCAGCTGGCGTCCAAGCTCGGATTAGTTTTTACGGGTGACCCAAACGAATTAATTCAAGGCGAGCTCACCGCGCTCCTCGACCGCCACGCGGGGAAGGTGGAGCTGCGGCACACCCGGCTTGTCTGGCGAGTTGATCTCGGTATCGAATAGGGCCATGGTCCGCCTGCACGTGAACGGCGAGGACGCCGAGCTCACCACCGTCGATCCGGAAACACCCCTCGTCTACGCGCTGCGCAACGATCTGGGCCTGCGCGGCGTCCGTCCCGGATGCGCGATCGGTGAGTGCGGCGCGTGCGTCGTCCTGGCCGACGGCCGGCCGATCCGCAGCTGCCAGACACCGCTTTCCGCCGTCGCCGAAGCTCGCATCACCACTCCCGAAGGGCTCGGCACGTCGGAACACCCGCATCCCGTGCAGCAGGCGTTCCTCGGCGAGCAGGCCGCCCAGTGCGGTTACTGCATCAACGGCATGATCATGACCACCGCGAGCCTCGTCGGCTCCGACGCCGCTGCCGCTCCAGGCGAGGACGACATCCAGCGCGCGCTCGCCGAGCACATCTGCCGCTGCGGCACGCAGCACCGGGTACTCCGCGCGATCCGCCGGCTCTGCGGCAAGGACGAGCCGCCGTGTACGACTGTCGTACAGGCGCCGCCGCTGGGAGAGCAGCAGGCCGAGGCGACCAGCGCCAACGACTCGATCCCGCGCGCGATCGAGTCGTTCCCGAACGTCGAGCAGTGGCTGCGACCCACCCACGACGGGCGGATCGAGGTACTGAGCGGACGCGTCGAGCTCGGCCAGGGCATCCGTACCGCTCTCGCGCAGGTCGTCGCGACCGAGCTCGGCCTGCCGGTGGAGCAGGTGGTCGTGCGCTCCGCCGCCACCGACGAGACACCGGACGAGGGCTACACCGCCGGCTCGATGTCGATGGAGCTGGGCGGCGCCGCACTGGCCCGCGCCGCCGCCGCGTACCGCCGGCTGCTCGAGGCGGGCGAGACCTACCCGTCCGGCCCGATCCTTCCGAGCGACCGGCCGAGCTGGGCCGGCCCGCCCGCGGCTGTGCCGCGATCCGACCTCGCCGACAAGCTGACCGGCTCGGGTGCGTACCTCCACGACCTCTCGTTGCCCGGCATGCTGCACGCCCGCACGCTGCTGCCACCTACGTACGACGCGCGTCCGGCTTCGCTCGACCTCGAGGCGGGCCGCGCGCTGCCGGGAGTCGTCGACATCGTCCACGAGGACGGGCTGGTGCTCGTACTCGCCGAGCGCGAGGAGCAGGCGGTCCGAGCGGTCGCGAGCCTGCGGCGCTCCGCGACCTGGAACGACCCGGGCCTGCCACCGACCGTCACCAGAACCGGGCTGCGCGATCTGGAGAGCGTGCCGCAGCCGGTGGCGTCGGAGGGGGATGTCGACACCGCGTTGGCCCAGGGGCGGCAGCTGTCCGCGGCGTACTCCAAGCCGTACGAGGCGCACGCCTCGATGGCGCCGTCGGCGGCGGTCGCGCAGTACGGCCCGGACGGCATCACGGTATGGACGCACAACCAGGGCGTGTTCCCGTTGCGCCGCGAGCTCGCTGCGCTGTTGGGCGAGCCGGAGAAGAAGCTGATCGTGCGGCACATCGACGGGCCCGGTTGCTACGGGCACAACGGCGCCGACGACGCGGCCGGGTTCGCGGTGCTGGCGGCGCGCGCTGCCGGCGGACGGCCGGTGCGGTTCCAGTTCTCGTTGCAGGACGAGTTCGGCTGGGAGCCGTACGGTGCGCCGATGCTCGCCGACATGTCAGCTGCTCTGTCGTCCGATGGCCGGATCACCGGCTGGCGGCACGTCGTACGTACCGGGCCGCACGGGTCGCGTCCGAACGGCTCCGGCGACCGGCTGATCGTGTCGTGGCTTCGCGGTGCGGTGGAGCGGACGTGGCCGGCGGGCGGCGGGGAGGGTGGTGTGCGCAGCGCGAACCCGATCTACGACCTGCCGGCGCGCGAGGTCCGGGGCGAGTACGTCCGCGGCGCGTTGCGTACGTCGTCGCTGCGGTCGCTCGGCGCGTACCTGAACCAGTTCGCGATCGAGTCGTTCATGGACGAGCTCGCGGAGGCGGCGGGCGCCGATCCGGTGGAGTTCCGGCGTGCTCACCTGCGCGACGAGCGAGCGCTGGCCGTACTCGATGCCGTTGTGCGCGCTGCGAACTGGCGCCCGCGGGTCGGACCGGGCGGGGCGGGTGGGGCGAGTGGCGTGGGGCAGGGCGTGGCGGTCGCGCGGTACAAGGGGGCGAAGGCGTACGTGGCGCAGGTCGCCGAGGTCGAGGTCGACACCGAGACGGGCGTGATCGCCGTCCGTCGCGTCGTCACCGCCTGCGACGCCGGTGGGGTGGTCAACCCGGACGGCCTGGCCAACCAGCTGGAGGGCGGAACGCTGCAGGGCCTGAGCCGGGCGCTGCACGAGGAGGTACGCGCGTCGGCGAGCGGTATCGAGACCGTCGACTGGACCAGCTACCCCGTGCTGCGGTTCGCGGAAGTACCGCGCCTGGAAACGATCGTGCTGGACCGGCCGGGCTTCCCGCCGCTGGGAGCAGGCGAGGTGACCACACCGGCGATCCCGGCCGCTCTCGCCAACGCCGTCGACGACGCGATCGGCGTGCGGTTCCGGGATCTGCCGCTGACGCCGGAACGCCTCCGCGCCAGGCTGGAAGCACTGACGGAGGACGAGCTCTCCCGCGTACGCCTCTGATCAGCGAACGCCGGACAGAGCGAGCCGATCTGCGTTGGTACTGGGTTCCGTTTGGTACTGGGTTCCAGGTGGTACTCGGTCCCGTTTGGTACTCGGTCCCGTTTGGTACTCGGTCCCGTTTGGTACTCGGTCCCGACTGGTACTCAGTTCCAAGTGGTACTCGGTTCCAAGTGGTACTCGGTACCAGCCGGGATCCGGTGTCGGCTGAGCGCGGATGAGCTTCAGTGCAGGACGGTTGCCCGGAGCAGATGCGTCCGCGATGGCCGACTCTGGCTGCGCGGGCGTTGAGCGAGGCGTCGCCGGCGCGCGCTTGGCGCGGTCAGCGGACCGTCGGCACTCCGTTGAGTTCGCAGCCTGCCTCGCGCATGTCGGCGAGGGCTCGCTCGGTCGTCTCCACCGAGACGCCGGCCGTGAGGTCGAGCAGTACACGAGTCTGGAATCCCGCCTGCGCAGCGTCAACCGCAGTCGCGCGGACGCAGTGGTCGGTCGCGATGCCCACCACGTCGATCTGTTCCACGCCGTGTTCGCGCAGCCAGTCCGTCAGCGGCTTGCCCTCGATCGACTTGCCGTCGAAGCCGGAGTAGCCGTGGTCGTACTCGCCCTTGGAGAACACCGCGTGAAACGGCTGCGGGTCGAGGTTGGGGTGGAAGCCGGCCCCATCCGTTCCCGCCACGCAGTGCCGCGGCCACGACTTCACGTAGTCGGGCGAGTCGGAGAAGTGGGGTCCGGGGTCGATGTGGTGGTCCCTGGTCGCGACGATGAAGTCGTAGTCGCGGTCGCGTTCCTCGGCCTCCTGCCACGCGTGCAGCACGTTGCCGATCTTGAACGCGGTCTCCGCACCACCCCTGACCGCGAGGCTCCCGCCTTCACAGAAGTCGTTCTGTACGTCCACCACGATCAATGCCCGTGTCATGTATCCAGCCTAGGCGCCTCACTGCCCGTAAGCGGTGACCAAGGCCGGTTCACCGCGGGAAAGCTTCAGGGCCGTCTGTGGCAGCTCCGCCCGCGAACGTTCGTGCCGCGAACGCGCTGCCGTGAGCGGCTCGGCGCCCACGATCTCGCCCGAACGCACCAGCGGTACGAGCAGCGCCCGCCCCTCCGAGTCGGAGGCAGGCGGCTCGGTCGAGATCACCTCCGCCTCCGCCACGCCGCGCTCGTCGTAGCGTCGGACGGCCCACTTGCGTCCCTTGTGTGTCGGCTTGCCAGTCGACCGCTTCGCCACCCCGACCAGCGGCGCGTCCAGACCATCAGACTCCGAACGTGCCACCAGCTTGTAGACCAGCTCAGCCGTCGGCGCCCCGCTCCCCGTCACCAGCGACGTGCCGACGCCGTACGAGTCGACCGGTGTCGCCCCGAGTCCGGCGATCGAGTACTCGTCCAGATCGCCGCTCACCACGATCTTGGTGCCGAACGCGCCGTAGGAGTCGAGCTGCGACCGCACCTCGTGCGCCAGCACGGTCAGGTCGCCGGAGTCGATCCGGATCGCGCCGAGGTCGCGGCCGGCGACCTCGATCGCGAGGCGTACCGCCTCGCGGACGTCGTACGTGTCGACCAGCAGCGTCGTCGACGCGCCCAGCGCCTTCACCTGCGCCACGAACGCGTCGCTCTCGCTGTCGTGCAGAAGCGTGAACGCGTGCGCGCTGGTCCCGCGCGTCGGGATGTCGTAGCGCCGCCCGGCCTCGAGGTTGGACGTCGAGTCGAAGCCGGCGAGGTAGGCCGCCCGCGCGCTGGCCAGCGCCGACATCTCGTGCGTACGCCGCGAGCCCATCTCGATGATCGGACGATTGCCCGCCGCGACGGTCATCCGGGACGCGGCGGAAGCGATCGCCGTGTCGTGGTTGAGGATCGACAGCGCGAGGGTCTCCAGCAGCACAGCCTCGGCGAACGTCGACTCCACGACGAGGATCGGCGAGCCGGGGAAGTAGCACTCGCCCTCGCCGTAGCCCCAGATGTCGCCCCGGAAGCGGTAGTCGGCGAGCCACCCGGCCGTTCGCTCGTCGACGATGCCGCGCTCGGTGAGGAACGCCAGCTCGTCGTCGCCGAAGCGGAACGCGGACAGCGCCTCCAGCAGCCGGCCCGTGCCCGCGACCACGCCGTACCGCCGTCCGTCCGGCAGCCGGCGCGCGAACACCTCGAACACCGAACGCCGGTCGGCGACGCCGCTGCTCAGCGCGGAGCGCAGCATGGTCAGTTCGTACTGGTCGGTGAGCAGCGCCGTGGACTGTGTGCTCATGTCCAACGAGCCTATGCCGAGGCCGGCCCCGACCCGTGCCACCACTCGCCGAACCGCTCGACGGCGACGATCGCGCGGTCGAGCTGGTCGGACAGGTACGCGGAGAACGTCGGCCAGCCCGCTGCCGGGAACGGCTGCTGCTCGCCGTACTCCACGACGGGCGGGTCGTCCTCGCGCCAGGTCGTCAGCCAGGACGCGTGGTAGCCCTGATGCAGCGCGATCGTGACCGCGTCCGGGGGCAGCAGTTCGGCGACGTGGTTCTCCTCCAGCAGCTCCCGCGTCCAGGCCGGGATCTCGAGGAGTACGGGGTAGAAGGCGTCGGTTCCGACCAGCAGCGCGTGCCCGGACCGCCCGGCCGTACGCAGGAAGCGTTCGTACGCCGCCGGCAGCCGCTCGACGCCCTGAGCAGCCCGAACCTGCTCGACCTCGGCGCCGGTGAGCCCGATCAGCCGGTCGCCGTACTGTGCCCGCAGCCGCTCGACCGGATCGCTCACGCTGCCGCGGGCGGCTTGTGGTGCCCGAACTCGTGCAGCTGCGCCGACTTGACCAGCTCCTCCACGATCGGGTCGAGGTCGAGCCGGCGTTCGATCTTCTCCAGCGCGCTGGTCTGCGCTCTGGTCTCGGCCAGCGGCGACGCGAACAGCGTGCAGCAGTCTTCGTCGGGCAGGGTGGAGATCTCGGCGGTGCCGATCCGTTCGGCCTCAGCGATGATCTCGGTCTTGTCCCAGCCGAGCAGCGGACGCAGCAACGGCAGCTCGGCCGCCGCCTCGACCGCGACGAGGTTGGACAGCGTCTGGCTGGAGACCTGGCCGAGCGAGTCGCCGGTGACCAGCGCCTGCGCGCCGATCTCCTCGGCGAGGCGCGACGCCACCTTGACCATCAGACGACGCTGCGAGAGGACCTGCAGCCGGCCGGCGCCGGCCGTGGCCAGCGAGCGCTGGGCGTTGCCGAACGAGACGACCCACAGCCGCGAGCCGCCGCCGCGGTAGGCGTCGAGCTTGGAGACCAGGGCGTAGGCCTTGTAGACCGACTGCGGGCCGGTGAACGGCATGCCGGAGAAGTGGATGTAGTCGGCGGCCAGCCCGCGGCGCATGATGCGGTAGCCGGCGACGGGGGAGTCGAAGCCGCCGGACAGGAGCGCGAGCGCGCGGCCGTTCACGCCGACCGGGAGGCCGCCCTGACCAGGCAGTTTCTCGGTGTAGAGCAGCGTCTCGTGGCGGTCGACCTCGATGCCCAGCTCGATGTCGGGCTTCGACAGGTTGACGCTCAGGCCGAGCTCGGTGCGGATCTTGTCGCCGACTGAGACGGCGAGGTCGTGGGAGCTGCCGGGGTAGCCCTTCCAGCGTCGCCGCGGCCGGATGCCGAACGTGGTGCCGGGGCGCTCGGCGTACGGACGGAGCAGGTCGAGCGCGGCCCGCTCGATGCGCCCGGGCTCCGAGACGACCATGACGGCGGGATGGACGACGGCGATGCCGAGAACGCTGCGGGCACGTTCGATCAGGACGTCGAGGGGCGCGCCGCTGCGTACGACGAGGAAGCCGTGCCGCCGGCGGATGTGCACGTCCGGGAGGTCGGCCACGGTCGACTCGAGGTTGCGCAGGAGGACCTGCTCGAACCGCCAGCGGTTCTTGCCCTTGAGTGCCAGCTCGCCGTACTTGAGCACGACACACGAGCGCATGCCTATCCGGTCCTTTCGTCCATGTGTTTTGGGGAGGAAGAGCAACGACCATGGTCGCACCTGGCGATGCGATCGCGCCAGTTCCCGGCGGCCGAGGATACTTGCCGGGTGCGGTTGACGGACTTCTGGCAGCGAATGGAACACAACCTCGGCCCGGCCTACGCCCGGACGTGGGCGCGCGATCATGTCCTCGCGGCGCTGAACGATCGTACGGTCGTGCAGGCGCTGGAAGCCGGTCACGACGCCAAGGAAGTGTGGCGGGCGGTCTGGAGCGAGCTCGAGCTGCCCTTCACAGAGCGCTGAGCCGCCGCGGTGGGAACGGCCGGCAAGCTCCTGCGGATCGCGCTCGGCTGCGCCGGCTGGGGGCCGCGCGCGCATCGGCTGCGCGCGGCAGTGGCCGGCCGGAAAGTGCTGGTCACGGGCGCTTCGGAAGGCATCGGAGAGGCGACGGCGTACCGGCTGGCCGCGGCTGGGGCGCACGTGGTGCTGGTCGCGCGTACAGCCGAACGACTGTCGGTGGTGCGTGACAGGATCGTCGCTATGGGTGGCGTCACGGATGCACACCCTGCCGACCTCGATCTGTTTCCGCAGGTGGTGGAGGGACTGCCTGGCCGGGCACCCCGCGGTGACCGAGGTAGCGGTGTTCGGCGTACCCGGCGCGGAGTTCGGGCAGCGGCTGGCGGCCTACGTCGTGCTGGGAGCCGGCAGCGCGGTCACAGCGGAGGAGCTGCTGGCGTACGTGCGCGGGCGAGCGGCGAGGTACGAGGTGCCGCGCGAGGTGATCTTCGTCGGCGAGCTGCCTCGGACAGTGACCGGAAAGGTCTTGCGGAGCGCGCTTCCGGGTCTGATGTCTGACTGACGGCGGTGTTCTCCGGCGTACGGCGTGTCGGGTTTGGTTCGAACGGGTGTTCGTACTACGGTTGCCCCGTTGACCCGGGATGCAGCCGCTTCCAGCGACCCGGTTTTGTCCACAGGTCGGCGAAAAAAGGGGTTCTCCACATCCCCGAGGCGCCTCCTCGCCTATGTCGGTGGTTGCGTCTAGCGTCTGTGATGTGACGACTCCGCAGAAGAAAACCCGAGGCCCGAAGAAGGCCCCCAATCCCACCGGGACGGCTCCAATGGCAGCTCCAAGTAGCGATCGTGAGAAGGCGCTCGACACTGCGCTTGCCCAGATCGAACGCGCCCATGGCAAGGGTGCGGTGATGCGCCTCGGGGAGCAGACCCGTGCGCCCATGGAGGTCATCCCGACCGGCGCGATCTCGCTCGACATCGCACTCGGCATCGGTGGGTTGCCACGCGGCCGGGTTGTCGAGGTCTATGGCCCGGAGGGCAGCGGTAAGACCACGGTTGCCCTGCACGCGGTGGCCAACGCCCAGCGTGGCGGCGGCACGGCGGCCTTCGTCGACGCGGAGCACGCGCTCGACCCGGAATACGCCAAGAAGCTCGGAGTCGACACCGACTCGTTGCTGGTCTCGCAGCCCGACAACGGTGAGCAGGCGCTGGAGATCGTCGACATGCTGGTCCGTTCCGGCGCGATCGACGTCATCGTGATCGACTCGGTGGCCGCACTGGTGCCACGCGCCGAGATCGAGGGCGAGATGGGCGACAGCCACGTCGGTCTGCAGGCCCGGTTGATGAGCCAGGCGCTGCGCAAGCTGACCGGTGCGATCAGCAACTCCAAGACCACCGCGATCTTCATCAACCAGCTGCGTGAGAAGGTCGGCGTCATGTTCGGTTCGCCGGAGACCACGACTGGTGGCCGTGCGTTGAAGTTCTACTCCTCGGTCCGGCTGGACGTGCGCCGGATCGAAACGCTGAAGGACGGGCAGGACGCGGTTGGCAACCGGGTCCGGATCAAGGTCGTGAAGAACAAGATGGCGCCGCCGTTCCGCCAGGCGGAGTTCGACATCCTGTTCGGCGAGGGCATCTCTCGCGAGGGCAACCTGATCGACCTCGCGGTGGAGAACGGCATCGCCCGCAAGGCGGGTGCTTGGTACACCTACGAAGGCGACCAGCTGGGGCAGGGCAAGGAGAACGCCCGCAAGCATCTCAAGGACAACCCCGACCTGGCCGACGAGATCGAGAAGAAGATCAAGGAGAAGCTCGGTATCGGGCCGCAGCTCAACGTTCCCGCCGAGGAAGCCGCAGCAACCGAGCCGCCGGTCGACTTCTAGGACGTAATCGATGGCGGGTCGTCGCAACAGACGTAGCGGGGGACGGAAGAGCTCTGATCACGTTTCTGGCAGGGCGAACGCTCGGGATCCAGCGGACCCGGCCGATGAGGCCGGTCCGGACGCGGATCCCGAGCAGGTCGCGCGCTCGATCGTGCTGAAGCAGCTCGCGCTGCAGCCGCGTACCAAGATGGAGCTGGCTCGCACGTTGAGCCGCAGGGGAGTGCCCGACGAAGTGGCCGGCCACGTGTTGGGCCGCTTCTCCGAGGTCGGGCTGATCGACGACGCGGCGTTCGCCGCGGCCTGGGTCGAGTCCCGGCACGCGGGCCGCGGCCTGGCACGCCGCGCTCTCGCCCACGAGCTCCGCCGCCGCGGCGTCGACGACCGCGATGTCGACGCCGCCGTCGAACAACTCTCGCCCGACACCGAACGCGAGACCGCCCGTGCCCTGGTGGCCCGCAAGCTCGCCTCGACGCGCAAGCTCGAGCCGCAGGTCCGGCTTCGCCGGCTGGCGGGAATGCTGGCGCGCAAGGGCTACCCCAGCACCGTCGCCCTCACTGTCGTCCGCGAAGCTCTCGCCGCCGAAGGCACCGACGCCCAGCTCGACGGCTACCTCGACGCCTTCGACACCGAAGACCCAGACGACCTGCCCTAGCCGCCGCCTCTGCCGCGCACAGCATCGAACGCGGCGACGGCCCACGAGTGTGACGCAGGCCGGCCCGCCATGCCACCGGCTCCGCGCCGGCCTGGCGGTGGCGACCTGGCGGTGGCGACCTGGCGGTGGCGACCTGGCAGTGGCGAGCGGCGGCCTGGCAGTGGCGACGCGGCGGCCTGCCGCTGCTCTGAAATCTCGCCTGGCGTCGATGGCACGCTGCTCGTGCAAGCCAGCCTGTCTCGACGTCTGATGCCGACGGCGGGCCGGGTCGGCGGACCTTTCGTCGTCGGCGTGCCGGGACCACGAGCTGCCCCGCGCCCGGGCGGCTCGCGTGCCTGCACAGCGGAGCGGCTTGGCGCCGGCCCTTGCGGCTGCCTCGATGCCTTCGGCGCCGGACACGCGGCGGCTCGCATGCTGGCGCAGCTCTCGGCGGTGGGAGGGGTGGCCATCGTCGCGGGGTGGTTGCGGGGCGGGATCTTCGTGGACTGGCTGGGCCTATACTGATCGGCCGTACGGACGGCGCCTGCCAAGGTTTGCCTGACAGGCTGC
This sequence comes from Flindersiella endophytica, assembly GCF_054779015.1. Taxonomy (NCBI): domain Bacteria; kingdom Bacillati; phylum Actinomycetota; class Actinomycetes; order Propionibacteriales; family Nocardioidaceae; genus Flindersiella; species Flindersiella endophytica. Next base: position 565,122 of record NZ_BAAGYY010000024.1, on the reverse strand, counting down.
TCGTCCGCACAGGGGTGTGGCGCAACTGGAAGCGCAGCGGTCTCCAAAACCGCAGGTTGCAGGTTCGAGCCCTGTCACCCCTGCTTCTTCCTCGGCGTCAACAGGCTCAGGGCGAGGCCGGTGCAGGAGTACACCGAGCACGACCAGCCCGATTCCGGCCAGCTCGACCGGCTTGGGCACCTGCCCGAGTACGAGCCAGCCGATCGTCGTCGCTGTCGCGGGTAGGAGGGCCAGCAGCAACGCGAACGTCGCCCGCGGCAGGCGGGCCATCGCGAGCTGGTCGCAGACGTACGGGATCACCGACGAGCACACGCCGACGCCGAGTCCGGCCAGCAGCAGCACGGGCGAGCCGAACGCCGGCAGTGCGCCCGCGAGCCCGGCCGGCGTCACGACCAGGAGCGCTACCGCCATCGCCGCGCCGAGGCGTTCGACGCCCGCGCCGCCGCCGTCGGCCGCGATGCGGTGCCCGAGTACGACGTACAGCACGAACAGCAAGCAGTTCGCGAACGCCAGCGCCACCCCGAGCGGCGAGCCCGCCAGCCGTACGTCGGTCAGCAGGACGACGCCGGACACCGCCAGTACCAACGCTCCGAGGTTGCGCGGCGTCCGCACCCCGATCGCCGCCAGCAGGACCGGTCCGAGGAACTCGATCGCGCCGACCGTCGCCAGCGGCAAGCGGTCGATGGCCCAGTAGAAGCAGAGGTTCATCGTGCCGAGTACGCCGCCGAGCGAGGCGAGCAGCAGCCGTTGCCGCCGGCCCGCCGCCCGGAACGTCCGCCACGGCCGCCGCCATGCGCCGAAGACCACGGCCGCGCCGGCGATCCGCAGCCACGCGACGCCCGCGGCCGGGATCTGCCCGAACAGCAGCACGGCGAACGCCGGCCCGAGGTAGTGGAAGATCGCGCTGGTCAGGAAGTACGCATAGGGGATCACGAGATGCCAGAGTGCGGCGAAACCGGGCGAGTTTCCATACGCTGATGGACAGGAAACGGACTCGAATCCATCGAATCGGCAACGGATCGCGGCATGAACTTACCGAATGGCAAAGCCCAGCTCGACGACACCGATCTGCGCCTGCTGGAGGCGCTGCGCGACGACCCGAGGCTGGCGGTTTCGGAGCTGGCGCGCCGCACCGGCCTGTCCGCGCCGACCGCGCGCGAACGGGTCCGGCGGATGGAACGCCGCGGCGTGATCCGCGGCTACCGCCTCGACCTCGACCCGGCGGCGCTCGGCCGGCCGGTCGCCGCGTACGTACGCGTCCGGCCGGGCCCTGGCCAGCTGCTGAAGATCGCGGAGCTGGCGCAAGAGCTCCCGGAGGTCGTCGAGTGCCACCGGATCACGGGAGAGGACTGCTTCCTGCTGAAGGTGTACGTCGCGGAGGTGTCGGCGCTGGAGGAAGTGCTGGACCGCTTCCTGCTGTTCGGCCAGACGACGAGCTCGGTGGTCCAGTCGTCGCCGGTACCGCCACGCGGGCTGCCGATTCCGAAGCGTCCGGCCGACTGACCCACGCCTACGCCTGCGCCTGCGTCTCGGCGCCGAGCGCCCGGACCGCTTCGACGACCTGTTCGCCGGTCGGCAACGAGTCCGGGTCGAGGAACGCCTGCAGCGCCAGGCCGGCGATCAGCGCGTGAATCACCGACCCCGTACCCCGCGCCACCGACGGGTCCAGGTCGGCCACGGACCGGTCCAGCAGCAGGCCCGCCAGCGACGCCCGCGCGTCCCGCGTCCCTTCGACCAGCGCCGAGCGGATTCCGTCCTCGAACTCGGCTTGGGCGTAGGTCTGCACGCTGGCCACCAGCACCTCCCGCTGGCCAGCCATCGCCACGAGCAACTGGTCGACGCAGATGCGCAGGCGTTCGGCCGGGCCGGCCGAGCCGCCCGCGGCCTCCACCGCCGTGTCGACGGCGTGGCCCCACTCGCCCTGCGCCTGCAGGGCCGCGGTGCTCATCAGGGCGTCCTTCGAGCCGAAGTGATAGCCGATCGACGCCAGATGTGAGCCGGATGCCGCCGCGATGTCGCGTGCTGTCGTGCGGTGATAGCCCTTCTCGACCAGCAGTCGCCTGGCCGCGGCCAGCAGGTCCTCGCGTTGGCTCATGCCACCGAACGCTACCAGATTTGTACGTACGTACGTATTGACGCCATGATTTGTACGTACGTACGATCAGCCAATGCCACAAGCCACCGCCCGCACCTGGTGCGGCCTCGGCGTACTGCTACTCGCCGCGCTGCTGACCGCGACCGACATTTCGGTGCTGTTCGTCGCAGGCCCCGCGATCGCCGATGCGCTGCGGCCGACGGCCACCCAGTGGCTGTGGGCGATGGACATCTACAGCTTCCTGATGGCCGGCCTGCTGATCACGATGGGCAGCCTGGGCGACCGCATCGGCCGCCGGAAGGTCCTGCTCGCCGGCGCCGCGCTGTTCGGCGTGGGATCGGTCGTCCTGGCGTACGCGCCAACTACCACCGCGCTGATCCTGACCCGCGGGGTCCTCGCGGTCGGCGGTGCGACGGTCGCGCCATCCACGCTGTCGCTGATCCGCGGCATGTTCGCCGACGAACGCGAACGACGGGCCGCCGTCGGTGCGTGGACGGTCGCGTTCGCGGGCGGCGCCGTCGCCGGGCCCATCCTCGGTGGCGTGCTCCTCGAGCGGTTCTGGTGGGGATCGGTCTTCCTGATCAACGTTCCGGTGATGGCGCTGCTCCTTCTCACCGCGCCGTTCCTCGTGCCGGAGTCGAAGCCGACCGGACAACGCGGATTCGACCTACCGGGCGCGGCCCTCTCGCTCGCGGCCATCCTCTGCGTGGTCTTCGCGCTGAAGGAGCTCGCGCGGAACGGGCCGACCTGGCCCGCCGTCGTCGCGGCCCTGCCCGGCTGTGCCGCCGCCGCGTGGTTCGTACGGCACGAGCGCCGGACCGGGGACCCGCTGGTCGACCTCCGCCTCTTCCGAGCCAGGTCGTTCTCGGTGGCCGTCGCCGTCAACGCTGTGATAGCGATCGTGACCGCGGGGTTGGGCGTGCTGGCGTTTCCGTACCTGCAGTACGTCCATCACCTCACGCCGCTGCAGTCGGCATTGTGGGCGACGCCGATGCTTGCCGGCTCGTTCGTGGGCGCGGTGGCCGCGACCCAACTCGCGCGGCGGTTCTCCGAAGCCGCGCTGCTCACGTCCGGACTCCTGCTCGCCGCAACCGGCCTGACGATCGTGGCGAGCCTGGCGACTGCCCAGCCCGATGACGGCCTGGGCCGGTTCCTGCTCGGGTACGCGATCCTGATCCTCGGCACCGGGCTCACCGGAACGATCGCGGGCGGGCTGGTGCTCTCCGGCGTACCGTCCGAGCGGGCGGGCGCGGCCGCCGGCATCGCCGAGACCAGCGCGCACCTCGGCTCGGCACTCGGCATCGCCGGCTTCGGAACGCTGGCCGCCGCGATCTACACCGCCAGGATGCTCGCCACCGCACCGCCCGGCACCGACCCGGCCGCCCTCGAAACCATCGCCGGCGCCCAGCCGGCGCCAGCGCTGCATGAGTCAGCCTTCGCCGCCTACGCCGACGGCGTGGCAGCCACCGCCCTCGGCGGCGCGATCCTCACTGCCGCGCTCGCCGGGACGACCTGGTTCGTACTCAGACGGGTGCGAGGTCCTCGATCGCCTGCTGGATCTGGGCGACGGCCACCGGGCTCGGGGCGGCCAGCGCCATCCGCGCCGACGGGTCGATGCCGTACCGCAGATGCACCGCCAGCTTGAGTGCCGCGATGTTCGGCCCCACCAGGCGTATCACCCGCGTGATCGTCGAGCGGTGGCGTTGGGCACCCACTTGGTCGGACGACGCGACCGTGCGCGCCTGGGCCAGGAACGGCTCCGGGAACGCCGCCGACACGCCCGACACGATCCCGTGTCCGCCGGCGGCTACCACCTCCGGCAGTTCGGTGTCGTTGCCGGAGTACAACACGAAGTCGTCCGGAACGGCGCTGACGTAGAACGCGAAGTCGGTCGCCGCGCGGCCCGACAGCTTGGCGCCGACGATGTGCGGCAGCTCGGCGAGCTCAGCCAGCTGGTCCGGCAGCACGGTGAGCCCGGTGCGGTCCGGAAAGAGGTAGGCGTAGGTGTCGACGCCGCCGGCCGCCTCGAGGACTTGCTCGTAGTAGTCCTGTACGGCCGACGGCGGCGCCGGCAGGAAGTACGGCGTGATCGCCGCGATCCGAGTCGAGCCCGCGGCGACCGCACGGGAGGCCAGCCCGGCCGCCTGGCGCGCGCTCGCCGCGCCGACGTGGGCGATCACGCGTTCCGGGCCGGCAGCCTCCAGGACCGTTTCGATCAGCCTGATCCGTTCGTCGTCGGTGAGCGCCGGGAACTCGCCCGTGGTGCCCGCCACCAGGAACGCGTCGATCTCGGCCGGAAGCGCCTTCACCAGCTTGGCGGCGCCGGCGTAGTCGACCTCGCCGTCGGAAAGGAACGGCGTGGGGATCGGCGTGATCACCTCAACATCGGACGGCACGGAAGTTCCTCTCACCCCTCGTCGCCGATCAGTTCGGCACCCGGCACGATCGCGAACGCGATGCCGCGCCGTTGCCAGGTATACGTCATCGCGATCCCGTCTGCGTAAGGCACAACGGCAGGATAGGAGAGCTCGGCGCGCCCGGTTCGCGCATCGGGCTGGTCGTCGACGTCATCGATGACCGGCCCGGGCGTCCAGGTCTCACCGTACGCATCGGTGGAGACGGCGAGCACGAGCGGCGTGCGCGCACCCCAGTTCGCGCTGACGGGGTTGTACGCGCAGACCACATGCGCGCCGCCCGCGATCGGCGTGGCGTCGATGCCGCTGTTGTTGTTCGGGAGCGTCGTCGGCCGGGCCGGTTCCCAGCTGGCACCGCCGTCGGTGGACGTACTGGTGTAGACCCAGCCCTCCGTACTCCGGGCCAGCATCCGCAGCGTTCCGGGCGCCGGCTCCCACAGCGCCGGCTGGATCAGCCCGCGCCGGCCGGCGGGCGTGGGCAGGTCCATCGGTACGAGTTCGGACGCGGTCCAGGTGGCGCCCTGGTCGGTCGACAGGTCGGCGAACGCGTCCCAGCGGTCGCCCTCGAGCGACGCAGGCGCGGCGATCGTGCCGTCGTGGAGGCGGATCGGCTTGTTCTTGACGGGCCCGCGGCCGCCGGAGTCGCCGGGCACCAGCTCCGACGGCGGCGACCAGGTCTCACCGCCGTCGGCCGAACGGATCACGCGGGTACGCCACGCCGGGATCTGTGTGCCGACCTTGTAGAACAGCGCGATCTCGTCGGGTCCGGTCGCGAACAGTACGGGGTTCCAGTGCGGCAGCTCCGGCTCGGCGGCGACCTGGCGCGGCTGCGTCCAGCCGTCGCTCGTCCGGCGGCCGAGCCAGATGCCGACGTCTCCGGCGCCCTCCTCGGTACCGCCGAACCACGCGGCCAGGAAGTCGCCGCCGGGCAACGGAAGCAGCGTGGAGGCATGGCACTGGGCGAAGCGCGGGTCGTCCAGCGCGGCGAACTCTCGTTTCGGCATCGACAGCAAGCCAACCAGATCCGGCCGGCTGTCAACCCTGACGATCGTCAATGCCGGGTGGTGTCGTTCGAGGCATGGCGGTGCGTTGCCGCGTGCCTACGTTCGGGCGGCATGACATCTCAACGGCCGCCGGGCGGGCAAGGTGGCCGTTGTCTGACGGATCGGCTCCTGGTGGCGGAGCTGGGGTGGCCGGCAGGCCGAGTGCTAGCGCTGCCGCCCGCCCGGCCAACGGCCCGGCGCCTGACGGGTCAGCCGCCGATGGCGGACATGGGGCGGGTGGGCTGGAGGAACGACGGATCGTCGATGCCGTGCCCGGGCCGCTTCCCGATCACGGCCAGCCGCCACCGGTCCGCGAGTTCCTCGTCGGATGCGCCCGACCGCAACGCGGTCCGCAGATCCGACTCCTCGCGCGCGAACAGGCAGTTGCGCACCTGTCCATCCGCCGTCAGCCGGACCCGATCGCAGTCGCCGCAGAACGGGCGGGTCACTGACGCGATGACGCCGACCTTCGCGGGGCCGCCGTCGACCAGGAAGATCTCGGCCGGTGCCGAGCCTCGCCGCGACGGGTCGTCCGGCGTCAAGGTGAAGGCGGCTCGCAGCCGCTCCAGGATCTCCTCCGCCGTGACCATCGTGTCGCGGCGCCAGCCGTGCTGGGCGTCCAACGGCATCTGCTCGATGAACCGCAGCTCGTATCCCCGCTCCAGGCACCACGCCAGCAACGATGGGGCCTCGTCGTCGTTGACGTCGCGCATCAGGACGGCGTTGACCTTCACCGGCGTCAGCCCGGCAGCCGCGGCCGCCTCCAGCCCCTCGAACACGTCCGAAAGCCGGTTTCGCCGCGCCAACGTGACGAACGTCTCCGGTCGCAGCGTGTCGAGCGACACGTTGATCCGGTCGAGTCCGGCCGCCTGCAACGACCCGGCGAGCCGCGTCAGCCCGAGCCCGTTGGTGGTCAGCGAGATCTCCGGCCGCGGCTCCAACCTGGCCGTCTGCTCCACGATCGACACCAGCCCGCGCCGGATCAGCGGCTCACCACCGGTGAACCGCACCTCCCGGACGCCGAGCTGCCGCACCGCCACCGAGACCAACCGCGCCACCTCGTCGTCGGTGAGCAGCGTGGGCGAAGGCAGCCAGGGCAGGCCCTCGGCGGGCATGCAGTAGGTGCACCGCAGGTTGCACCGATCGGTCAGCGAGACACGGAGGTCGGTCGCCGTACGCCCGTACCTGTCGACAAGACCGCCCATCCCGCCAGCCTAGGCACACCGCACAACCGAAGGCATGCCGCCTGGCCCCCCAGGCACGTCGGGTAACGTCACCAGGCGTGTACCGCTTCCTGTTGCGGCCACGATGGATCGCCCTGATTCTCGCCGTCATCGTCCTGGTCACGGTGTTCGTCCAGCTGGCCGGCTGGCAGTTCCGGCGCAACTCCGAGCGCTCTGCCGCCAACCAGCTGATCGAACGCAACCTCACCGCGCCCGCACGCCCGGCCGGCGAGGTGCTCCAGGTCGGCAAGGACCTCGAGCCCGGTCAGCAGTGGTCGCCACTCACCGCGACGGGACGCTACGACGAGGAGCACCAGCTGCTCGTCCGCTACCGCCATCTCGGCGGCGAGCCCGGCTTCGAGGTGCTCACCCCGCTGGTCACCGACCACGGCGCCGCGCTGCTGGTCGACCGCGGCTGGGTCTCGGCCCCCGGCGGCACCGCCGAGCTGCCCGACCTCCCACCACCGCCGAGCGGCCAGGTCACGGTCACCGGCCGGGTGTTGCCCAGCGAGAGCGGCCCCGCCGACCAGGTACGTCCGGAGACCGGCCAGGTCCGCTTCATCGACGTCGGCACAATCGCCAAGGCCCTGCCGTACCCCGTCTACGGCTCGTACGTCCAACTCACCACCAGCACCCCACAACCGGACCGGCACCTCACGCTGCTGCCGCCTCCCGAGCAGGACGCCGGGCCGTTCCTGTCGTACGGCATCCAGTGGTGGCTGTTCTCGCTCATGGCGGTCGGCGGGCTGATCTTCCTGGCCTACGACGAGGCTCACGACGGTGCCCTGCGCGAACGCCTCCGGCGCAGCGGCCGGGCCGCCGACAAGGAGGACGAGGAAGACGAGGCTCGCCGGGCGGCGGAGGAGAGACAGGCCGCGGAGAGGGCACACTGATCGCATGGCTGGACGCATCGAGGACTACGCACTGATCGGCGACCTGCACACGGTCGGCTTGGTGGACCGGTCCGGTTCCATCGACTGGCTCTGCTTCCCCCGCTTCGACTCGCCCGCGTGCTTCGCGGCGCTGCTGGGCGATGAGGAGAACGGCCACTGGCGGATCGCGCCGGTCGGAGCCGATCGCGCGAGCAGCCGGCGCTACCGCGGCGACACGATGATCCTCGAGACCACCTGGGAGACGCCCGACGGCGCGGTCCGGGTGATCGACTTCATGCCTCCACGCGACGAACAGCCCGACGTCGTACGCATCGTCGAAGGGCTCAGTGGTCGCGTCGAGATGCGCGGCGAGCTGCGGTTCCGCTTCGACTACGGCTCGGCGATCCCCTGGGTGCGCAAGGCCGACGGCCAGCTCGGCGCGGTCGCCGGGCCCGACGCGGTCTGGTTGCGGTCCGACGTGCCGACCCGGGGCAAGAACTTCGCGACGTACTCCGAGTTCGAGGTCCGCGCCGGCGAGCGCGTCGACTTCGTGCTGACCTGGCATCCCTCCCACCTGGAGCCGCCGATGCCGGTCGAGCCGGAGGTGGCGCTGGTCACCACCGAGACGTTCTGGACCGACTGGGCCGAGCGCTGCACCTACGAAGGCGAGTGGCGCGACGCCGTGATGCGCTCGCTGCTCACGCTGAAGGCACTCACCTACGCTCCGACCGGTGGCATCGTCGCGGCCGCCACCACCTCGCTGCCGGAGGACATCGGCGGCGAACGCAACTGGGACTACCGCTACTGCTGGCTGCGCGACGCCACGATGACGCTGATCGCGCTGATCAAGAGCGGCTACACCGAAGAGGCCACGGCGTGGCGGCAGTGGCTGCTGCGTGCGATCGCGGGCGCACCGGAGAACCTCCAGATCATGTACGGCCTGGGCGGCGAGCGCCGGCTGCTGGAGTACGAACTGCCGTGGCTCGGCGGCTACGAGGGCTCCAAGCCGGTGCGGGTCGGGAACGACGCGGCCGGGCAGCTGCAGCTCGACGTCTACGGCGAGGTGATGGACGCACTCGACGTCGCCCGGCACGCCGGCGTCCACGCCGACCTCAATGCCTGGGATCTCCAGCGCAACCTGGTCGGGCATCTCTGCGAGATCTGGGACCAGCCCGACAGCGGCATCTGGGAGGTTCGCGGCGGGGCGCGCCATTTCACGTACTCCAAGGTGATGGCCTGGGTCGCGCTGGACCGGGCCGTGCGCGGGATCGAGGAGTTCGGCCGGCGCGGTGACGCCGACCTGTGGCGGTCGATCCGCGACAAGATCCACGCCGACGTCTGCGCGCAGGGGTTCGACGCCAAGCGCAACACGTTCACCCAGTCGTACAACTCGCCCGAGCTCGACGCCTCGTTGCTGCTGATGCCGCAGGTCGGTTTCCTGCCACCGACAGATCCTCGGATCATCGGCACGGTCGAGGCGATCCAGCGCGAGCTCGCCCACGACGGGTTCGTGCTGCGGTACGAACTGCCGCCGCACGACCAGGCCGTCCACGAGGTCGACGGGCTGCGCGGCGGCGAGGGCACGTTCCTGGCCTGCAGCTTCTGGCTGGCCGACGACCTGCACCTGATCGGGCGGCAGGACGAGGCGCGCGAGCTGTTCGAGGAACTGCTCAAGCTGCGCAACGACGTCGGGCTGCTGGCCGAGGAGTACGACCCGCGGTACGGCCGGCAGGTAGGCAACTTCCCGCAGGCCTACAGCCACATCGCGCTGATCAACTCCGCCCTGCACCTGAGCGGCAAGGCCCCGATCGTTCACACCCAGCACCGCTGAGTTGGACTTTCGGCAGATCCGCTCGGACGGGCGGTTACGTACGGTCCTCGCTAGGAAAAGCCTGCTGTGGCCGCTGGCCTGCCTCGCGGCCATGTCGCTGAGCCTGCTCAACACCTGGGCGATGGTGCTCGCCGCCGTCGCGGGCCTGCTGGCGGGGCGACTTGCCGTGCGCGCGGCTCCTGCACTGGTTTCGTTCGGCGTGGTGCTGGTCACGGCCGGCGTGCTTCTCGCGGTGCCCGACTGGAGTGGGTGGGGCGACGAGTTACTGGACGTCGCGCTGCTGGCGACCTTGCTGCCCTGGCTGATCGGCCGGGTCTGGCGGCAGTCGCGCGAGCTGGTGTGGGCCGGTGCGCCTGTGGTCGGTGAGGCAGGGGATGGGCGGGCCGCTGTCGAGCTCGTGCAGCGGCATCGGCCCGATGTCGCCTTGCTGGACGTACGGATGCCCGGTACCGACGGGCTGCAGGCGACTGCTGAGATCCGGCGGACAATGCCTTCGACCGCGGTGATCGTGCTGACGACGTTCGGGCAGGACGACTACATCCTGGCGGCGCTCGGAGGTGGGGCGAGTGGGTTCCTGGTCAAGTCGGGGGAGCCGGAGGAACTGCCGGCCGCGGTGCGGGCTGTGGCGGACGGGGCTGCGTATCTGTCGCTACGGGTTGCCGCCAAGGTGATTGCCACCTGGCCGCGACGGGGGTGGATCGGCGGGCGGTGGCGCGGCAGAGGGTGGCGGCGTTGACCGGGCGCGAGCGGGAGGTGCTGCGGTTGGTGGCTGGGGGATTGTCGAATGCGCAGATCGCGCGGTTGTTGCATGTTGTGGAGGGGACGGTGAAGGCGCACGTGAGCTCGATACTGGCGGGGCTCGACGTGCCGAATCGGGCGGCGGCTGTGGTGGCGCAGGAGGCGGGGCTGACTGGTTCGGGGTGAGGGGTGGCGCGGCCGGCTCGCGGTCGTACTGCTCGGGGTTTGGGTTGCGCGCGGGTCGGTTGCCCGCGGGTCGGTTGTGCGGTTTTGGTCGCTCGCGGATCGGGTTGCTTTTGGCGAGTTGCCTTGGTGGGTTGGCTCTTCGCTGCTTTGGGCTCGGCTTTGTTCGCGGCGAGTCGTCGTTGTCGGTGGCCTCCGGCGGGCCGGACACTCGGGTTCGGAACCGGGGCTTTCCGGCCCCTCGCCCGTCGGACACGTCACCAGAGGTTTAGCCGACGCTGCCCAGGGATGCAAGGCTGCCCGGCCTCGGTCTGCTTTGGCTTTGGCCTTGCATCCCTGGGCATCGCCGGCCAAATGCAAGCATGCCGCGTCCGACAGGCGAGGAACCGGAAAGCGGGACTTGGATTGTGCTGGTGCGCACAGCACTCAGGGGCGCCTTTGTGGAGCGTGGAACTGTCCGATGGCCGGTCCACTCGGCACGACGTTGGTCAGCTGTCGGTTGTGGGATCGGTTGCAGGGGTGTCTTCGGAGGGAGCTTCGAAGGCTACGACTTCTCGCAGGAATGTTCGCCTGTTCAGGAAGTCTGAAAGATATTCGCGGTGCTGGTCGCAGGCCAGCCACACCTTTCGACGCTCGGGTGGGTGCAGCTTTGGGTTGTTCCAGCGCAGCTCCCAGGTTGCTGTGGCTCGGCAGCCTTTGGCTGAACACTGCAAACTGTCCGAATGATGAGATGTCATATCCGCTGACCGGTCGGTGTGCATCTAGCTGAAGGACTGACCCTACATCGCTTGGTCGGTCGCGGGGCTTGGTCACGCACAGGCAGGAATTGCAATGCGTAACGGATTCGACCGAGATCAGGTCGTGATTTAACACTGTGTAATGCAAAGCGGGAGTAGTCAAGGCAAAAAGAAGCGACGCCGGGCAGCCACGGGGGAAGCCGCCCGGCGTCGCATCACGTCGCACTCCGACGGGGGAAGCGGAGCGCGCAGGAAGAGTGTGGCACGAACCGCGCCTCTGCGTCTAGTGGGGCGACGAAAGATCTTCGCCAGAACTTCGCCCCTGGTTCGACGCCCGATTCGACGCCTGATCGGCCTTCTGGGAGGCGGTTCGGTGGTAATCGTTACCAGGCCCGTGAACTGCGGCGGAACCCCCTGACGGGAGCTCGAGCCGGCCTTCCGGAACGTATGGCGCCGGACCGCTCTTGGTGCGCTCTCGGCCCGCGTTCGCGATGACTACGGCGATGTACGGGAGGAGTACGGCGGCCACGATGAGTACCCACCTGAAAACACCGTGCGTGACAAATGCGCCGATAAAGCACGCAGTGCGGATGGCCATCGAGATCAGGTAACGGACCTCACGGGACCGCACGTCCGCAGTGCGGCTTTTGGGCGCACCGGTGATCGAGTAAGCGACCGGTTTGCGCGACATCCAGGGTCCTCCCTCATCCAACCTACGCCCGGCCATGACGGATGTCATTGCCGAGTCGGGATCGACGACACCTAAACCGAGAGTCGTCCGACGCCAAAGTTGACGGTATGACCACCTCAACTGTGACAACGCAAGGGATGGCCGTACGGCTCACCGGACTGGCCAAGAGTTATGGCTCCGTACATGCGGTCCGTGGCGTCGATCTCGATATCGCACCGGGCGAAGTCGTCGCCCTGCTCGGCCCGAACGGTGCGGGCAAGTCCACCACGGTCGACATGTTGCTCGGGCTGGCCAAGCCGGATCGCGGGGAGGCGAAGGTGTTCGGCCGCGATCCCAGGAAGGCCGTCGCGGACGGGGATGTCGGGGCGCTGCTGCAGTCCGGCAGCCTGCTGCCCGACATCAAGGTCGGCGAGCTGGTCGAAACCTTCGCAGCCCTGCACAAGAAGCCCGTTCCGGTCGCCGAGGCGTTGCGCCGCGCGGGCATCGAGGACCTCGCGAAGCGTGCGACCACCAAGCTGTCCGGCGGCCAGTCGCAGCGGGTCCGCTTCGCGCTGGCGATCGTGCCCGACCCCGACCTGCTCGTCCTCGACGAGCCGACGGTCGGCATGGACGTGGAGTCGCGCCGGGCGTTCTGGCAGACGATGCGCGAGCTCACCAACGCCGGCAAGACCGTGTTGTTCGCCACGCACTACCTCGACGAGGCCGACGAGTACGCCGACCGGGTCGTGCTGATGCGGGAGGGCCTGATCGTCGCCGACGGTACGGCTGCGTCGATCAAGGGCATGGTCTCCGGCCGGACCATCCAGGCGACCGTCCCCGGCGCCGACCTGCGAACGATCGAGACCCTGCCCGGTGTCTCGTCCGTCACCACCAAGGCCGACCGGATGCAGCTCTCCTGCACCGACTCCGACCGAGCCCTCCGCGCCCTGCTCACCGCCTGCCCGCAGGCAATCGACATCGAGGTCGCGGGTGCCGACCTCGAAGACGCCTTCCTCGCCCTGACCGCCACTTCCTCGCAGGAGACGAACCGATGACCGCCAAGTACCTCTTGCTCGAGACCCGCCGTGCCTACCGCAACCGGCGATTCCTGATCATGACGCTGGTCACGCCGCTGATCCTCTTCCTGATCAACTCGAGCCTGTGGGGCAACGCGAAGGATGGCACGACCGCCTACCTGATGGCCAGCATGGCGGCGTTCGGCGCGATGACCTCCGCGATCTCGGTGGGCATGCGCGTCGCGACCGAACGCCAGGTGGGCTGGAACCGGCAGCTCCGGCTGACGCCGCTGCGCCCCTCGGCCTACCTCGTCAGCAAGGGCCTGCTGGCCATGCTGATCGCGATCCCCTCGATCCTGCTGGTGTTCGCAGCCGGCGCGTTCATCGAGCACGTCCAGTTGGGAGCGATGCAGTGGATCGAGTCCGGCATCGGGCTGTGGATCGCGCTGATCCCGTTCGCGGTGCTCGGCCTGATGATCGGGTACGCCGGCAACCCCGACAGCACCGGTCCGATCTTCTCGCTGGTGTTCATGGGCATGTCGTTGTTCGGCGGACTGTGGTTCCCGGTCGAGACGCTGCCCGACGTGATGGCGACGATCGCCAAGCTGCTGCCGTCGTACTGGCTCGGCCTGATCGCCCGCGGTCCGCTGCTGGACCAGAGCTTCGACTGGCTGTCGGTCCCGGTCCTGCTGGGCTGGACGGTGGTGCTCGGCCTGATCGTGATCAACCGGTACCGGGTCGATACCGCCCGGGCGTGAACCACAGGACTAACGTCGATGACCATGAACACCGATGCCGCGGCGGCCGGCCAACAGGAGTGCCCCGAGGAGCGGGACACGACGACAGCCGCCAGCGTCTGGAGACGGAACCGCCCCCGCCGCGGGCTGATCTTCGGCGGGGCGTGGCTCGTGTTCCTGTTCGTGCCGGTCACCAGCGCGTTCGAACGGCACGAGGGCACGGCGGCCCGGATCGCGATCGTGGCGCTCGCGGTGGTGTTCGGTGCGGCCTACGTACCGGTCTTCTTCATCGGCTGGAATCCGCGCTACCGCCGTTGGGCGCACGCGGATCTGGCGGTGCTGGTCGTGCTGACCGGCTTGTTCTGCCTGGCCGCCGGCGAGATCGGACTGTTCCCCGCGGTATTCATCGCCGCCGCGGGGGTGACCGTGCTGGAACCGCGGGCGGCCCTGGTCTTCGCGCTCACGTTGATCGCCGCCTGTCTGGTCCTGCCGTTGCTCATGCCGGGCTGGGAGAGCGACTTCTCTTCCGCGTTCTCCGTGGCCATGAGCTCGTTGGCGTCGTTCGGGTTCGCCCAGCTGCTCCGTAGTAACCGGGAGCTGTCCGAAGCGCAGAGCCGGATCGCGGAGCTCGCGGTCAACGAGGAACGCGTCCGGTTCTCACGGGACCTGCACGACATCCTCGGCCACAGCCTTACTGTGATCACCGTGAAGGCCGAACTGGCCGGCAAGCTGGTCGAACGCGACCCGGGCCGAGCCGTCACCGAGATCACCGACATCGAGCGGCTGGGCCGTGAGGCGCTGGCCGACGTACGTTCGACCGCGGCCGGCTATCGCGGGGTCGGGCTGGCGGCGGAGCTCAGCCGGGCCAGGGGAACACTCGCCGCGGCCGGCGTCGGCGCCGACCTGCCCAACTCCATCGACCAGGTGCCGGGCGACTACCGCGAGCTGTTCGGCTGGGTGGCGAGAGAAGGAGTCACCAACGTCGTGCGGCACAGCAAGGCACGTACCTGCACGGTCCGGTTGACGCCGAACAGCGTCGAGGTGGTCGACGACGGGGTGGGACCCTCCGACAGCACGTCCGACGGCACGGGCAGTGGCCTGGCCGGCCTGCGCGAGCGGGTCCAGAGCGCGGACGGTACGTTCGAGATCGGCCGCGCGCCCGAGGGTGGTTTCCGCCTGTACGTACGGGTGGGGCGATGATCCGTCTGCTGCTGGCTGACGACCAGCACCTCGTCCGTGGGGCGCTGGCCGCCCTGCTGTCGTTGGAGTCCGACCTCGAAGTGGTCGCCGAAGTGGGGCGAGGCGACGAGGTCGTGGCCGCTGCCCGGCAGGTCGCACCCGACGTCGCGCTGGTCGATGTCGAGATGCCCGGCATGGACGGCATCGAGGTGACCGAGCAACTGCGTAAGGCACTGCCGAAGTGCCGCGTGCTGATCGTGACGACGTTCGGCCGGCCCGGCTACGTGCGGCGGGCACTGGAGGCGGGCGCGAGCGGATTCGTCGTGAAGGACACCCCGGCCGACAAGCTGGCCGACAGCATCCGCCGGGTCAACTCCGGCTTGCGCGTGGTGGATCCGACGCTGGCGGTGGAGTCGCTGGCCTCCGGGCAGAGCCCGCTGACGGCCCGCGAGCAGGACGTGCTCCGGTCGGCGCAGGGCGGCGGCACGGTGGCCGACATCGCACGCGGCCTGATGCTGTCGGAAGGCACCGTACGCAACCACCTCTCCAGCGCGATCGGCAAGACCGGCGCGCGTACGCGTGCGGAGGCGGTCCGGATCGCGTTGGACAACGGCTGGCTCTAGAGACACCACCTGGCCGACCCAGCCGCAACCGGCCGCGAGTTCCCGAACTCCCGCTGCCCTGGGGGTGGTCGGCATTACTGTCGATCCCGCCAAGCTCACGGGAGGTGGCCAGTGCTGCTCATGCTCCGCTTCGCGTTCCGGGTCGCGCCGGGAAGCGCGGTTTTCGCCATCCTGGCGACGGTGGCGTCGTCTGTCGCCACGGTCGGGCTGACCTATCTCGTCGGACAGGTCGTCGGCGCGTTGCCTGCTTACGTCCAGGGTGAGCAGACCGTGCTCTGGCCGGGGCTGGCAGCACTCCTCGCGACGCTGGTCGCCGGTGGGTTGCTGCCGATGGTCACCGACGTGACCGTGCGAAACGTCGCCAACGAGGCCGATCGAGACCTCGGGCTCCAGGTCGCCGGCGCGGTGTTGCGTCCCCGGCGGATCGGCCACCTGGAAGACCCCGCGATCCAGGACGAGCTCGAGCGCGCTCGCGGCAAGTACGGCTTCTCACCGACCGCCGGCATCTGGGGGCTGTCCCACCTGATCTCCGCCCGCCTGACCATGCTCGGCTCGGCCGCACTGGTCGGCTGGCTCTACTCCTGGTGGGTCGCGCTCGTGCTGGCGGTCACCACCGCTCTGGTCGAGGCCTACGGCAGCCGGCTGGCCGGCAGCGAGCAGGGCACCTGGTTCGGCCGCACGGAGGGCCAGCGGCATGCGTCGTACGCGTTCGAGCTCGGCATGGCCGCGGCGCCGAAGGAGATCCGGGTCTTCGGGCTCGCCGACTGGCTGGGCACGCGTTACCTCGCGCAGCTGACCGCTGTCTTCCAGCCACTGTGGCGGTTGCGCAATCGCAACACGTTGCGCAGCTCCGCGGTCTATGCCGTCCACGTCGGTGTCCTGGTCGGTGCGGTCGTGCTGGCCGGCCGGGCCGGCGCAGATGGGCAGCTGTCGCTCGCCGCGCTGGTGTCGGTGGTTCCGGCGGTGTTGCGGGTCGGCATGTCCGAGGCCACCGCCCAGGCGACCTGGGTGCGGCGGGCGCAGGCCGCGCTCCGGACCGCTCGGAGTCTGCCGGCGGCCATTGCCGATCGCCACCCGGATCCGTTGACGGGCAGCGAATCCACCGCCCCGCCGGAAAGCGCGGCGATCCGGTTCGACAACGTCGGCTTCCGCTATCCCGGACAAGACCATGACGTCCTGCACGAGCTCGACCTCGAGCTCGCGCCCGGCGAGGCGGTCGCGCTGGTCGGAGCCAACGGGGCGGGGAAGTCGACGTTGGTGAAGCTGCTGGCCGGCTGCTACCAACCCACCTCCGGCCGGATCCTGGTCGGTGACGTCGACCTCGCGACGCTCGATCCCGAACGATTACAGGCCTGGCAGCACAGGATCGCCGCGATCGTGCAGGACTTCGTGCGCTTTCCGCTGTCCGCGGGCGACAACGTGGCCCTGGGTGCGCCTTCGGCCGATCGCGGTGGTCTGACGCGGGTGTCCGAGCGGGCGAGCATCGAGGACCTGGTCGACCGGCTCGGCTCGGGCTGGGAAACCGTTCTGGACAAGACGTTCGAGGGTGGCACCGACCTGTCGGGCGGGGAGTGGCAGCGGATCGCCCTGGCGCGTGCGTTGTTCGCGGTCGAGGCCGGCGCCGAGGTTCTCGTACTCGACGAGCCCGCCGCCGCCCTCGACGTCAGGGCGGAGGCGACGCTCGTGGACCGCTACCTCGAGCTCACCGCGGGCGTCACGTCGCTGATCATCTCGCACCGGTTCTCGGTGGTCCGGGACGCGCACCGGATCTGCGTACTGGAAGCCGGGCGGATCGTCGAGCAGGGCAGCCACGTGGAGCTGCTCGCGGCGGGTGGCCGGTACGCCACGATGTTCCGGCTGCAGGCCGAGCGATATGTGGGTGCCGCCGATGCGTGAAACCGTTCGTGCACTGGCGTTGTGGCTGTCCACGACGTTTCGCGCCGCCCCGCTGGTCGCGACGCTCAACGTGGCGCTGACCGTCCTCACGGGCGCGGCCGGGCCGCTGTCCGCGTACGCCGTCAAGCTGTTCGTCGACGGGCTGACCGGTGGTGGCGGCGACTCGTTCACGGCGGGCCTGGTCGTGCTCGTCGGCTCGCTCGTGCTGACGTTCGGCGGCAACCTCGTCACCCGCAACCTCATGCTCACGCTCAACGACCGGCTCGAGCTCGAGGTGCACCACCAGCTGCTCACGCTCACCACGTCGATCCCGGGCGTGGCCCATCACGAGCAGCCGGAGGTCGCCGACAAGGTGGCGGTCGTGCGGCAGCAGGCCCGGCAGATGGCCGGCAGCACCGGCCAGCTGATGTTCGGAATCGCCACGATCGCCAACACCTGCGCGGTTCTGACGCTGCTCGTCTCGGTCCACCCGGTGCTGCTCCTGCTGCCGGTGATCGGCCTCGCGCGAGTGTGGGCGCGGCTGGTCAACCTCCGGATGTTCTTCGAGGTGCACGACCGGACGGCACCCTACTGGCGGCTCGGGCTGAAGCTCGTCAACATCGCCGAGTCGCCACGGCACGGGATGGAGGTGCGCGTCTTCGGGCTCGGTCCGCTGCTGCTGAGGCGGATCGGCGAGCTGTTCGGGCGCCGGTTCGCACAACAGCGCACGGTGATACGGCGAGGAGCGCTGCTCGAAGCGTCCGTTCGCCTGCTCTACTACCTCTGCTACGCCGGCGCGACCGTCTGGATGGTCCTGCTGGCTCGCGCGGGCCGGGTCTCCGTTGGCGAGGTGGGCATGCTCGTCCTGCTCGCGCCGCAGCTCGACGCCGCCATCGCCGGCATCAGCGGCAACGCCCACGGTTTCGGCACACTGGCGAAGACGTTCGGCAACGTCGTCTGGCTGCGCGACTACGCCCGGGAGCACGCCTGGGCCGGGAGCACAGGGGCGGTGCCGGACCGGCTGCGCGATGGCATCTCGTTGCGTGGCGTGTCGTTCGCCTACCCGGGTTCGGAGTCGCCGAGCCTGCGCGACCTCGACCTGACGTTGCCGGCCGGGGCGACGGTCGCGCTGGTAGGCGAGAACGGTGCAGGGAAGACGACATTGGTGAAGCTGCTGCTGCGGCTCTACGACCCGACCGCCGGCGAGGTGCTGGTCGACGGGCAGGAGCTGCGTGAGCTTTCCGTGGCGGGGTGGCGGTCACGGGTGTCGGCGGGCTTCCAGGACTTCACGAAGTTCGAGTTCGTGGCGCGGCAGTCCGTCGGCGTCGGTGACCTGCCGCGGGTGGACGAACGGCCGGCGGTGCTCGCGGCGCTCGACCGAGCAGCCGGCGGTGCGGTCGTCGCCGGGTTTCCGAACGGGCTCGACTCCCAGCTGGGCAAGCGATTCACCGATGGTGTCGAGCCCTCTGGCGGGCAGTGGCAGCGGCTGGCGCTCGCGCGTGCGTTCATGCGAGACCAGCCGCTGCTGCTCGTCCTCGACGAGCCCACGGCCGCGCTCGACCCGGAAGCCGAGCACACACTGTTCGAGGGCTTCGCCGCCGCGTCCCGAGCCGCAGCGGCGGAGACCGGCGGGATCACGGTGCTCGTGTCCCACCGGTTCTCCACCGTGCGGATGGCCGAGCTCATCGTCGTCCTGCACGAGGGCACGATCGACGAGGTCGGAACCCACGACGAGCTGCTGGCGGCCGGCGGGCGCTACGCCGAGCTGTTCACGCTGCAGGCCCGGGCCTACCGCTGATCGGCTCAGTCACCGCTGAACAGGATCAGGTTGCCGTCCGGGTCGCGAACGACGAACTGCAGTGCGCCCCACGGCTGCCTGCGCAACGGCTGCTGGAACTCCACGCCCGCGGGGTTGTACTCCGAGTACAGCGCCTTGACGTCAGCCACGGTGATGGCGGCCGCCAGCAGCTGCTCGCGCTCGCGCACGTCGCCTACGTACACCGGTTCGCACACGAGGCGGAGGTTCAGGTGTACGCCGTCGCGGCCCACCTGGCCGTAGAACGGCGGCTGGCCATAGGTGAAGACGACCGAGAAGCCGAGCCGGTGCTCGAAGTACGCGCAGGACGCGCTGACGTCGGAGACGAACAGTTGCGGCTCCGCCTGCCGGAACATCGGCGCCTCCGCATCGGAGGCCGGGTTGGTGTTCGTGGTCATGGTCTCTGCTCCTGACACTCGCGATGTGAGCTCGGCCCAGCTCTCGTAACCCGCCTCGCGGGCGAGCAGCAGCTGCGCCTCGGCCAGCGTGAACGGTCCGCCGAGGATCTCGGCGTCACTGGCCGCGCCGTAGCGCGGCAGGCCGGTCCGGATCCGGGCGGCCACGGAGTAGTTCTGCAGGCGATGCCAGCGCACCAGCTGCTTGGCCTGCTTCTTGAGGTTCTCGAGATTGGGCATCTGCTCACACCTATGGATGGCTTCAGGTGGGCGTAGCCCTTCCGGCGATCGCCGTCGCGCCCGTCAGGAGCGAACGCCATTTTCCGTCCATGCCGGGCAGGCTGTCAATGAGTGTCTTGACGTCCGAGCAAGATGACGTCATAGTGATGTCATGATGGTGGCTAGGCTGATGCCAAAGTCAGTGGCGGGGTTGGTCGCGGTGATCCGCCTCTTGCCCAAGGTGGACCGGCGCAAGTCGGTCCTTTTCGCGGTCGGGGTCGTCGTGACCTCGGCATTGCCGATCATGATCGCCGTGCTGACCGGTGCGCTGATCGGCTCGATTCCGGCGGCGGTACGCGGCGGGTTCGACTCCGAAGCCGGCCGCGACGCGCTGCTGAGGCTCGCCGCGATTGGCGGGTTGATCCTGGCGCAGCGCATCGTCGATCCGCTCGTCCGTACGCTCGCCGCCGTCCTCGGCCGGCGGCTGGAGCTGTACCTGCAGGAACGCGTGCTGACCGCGGTCGGCCGCCCGAGTGGCATCGAGCACCTGGAGGACAGCGAAGTCCTCGACCGGCTGCGAATCGTGCGCGGACTCGGCATGGACAGCAACAAACCAAGCCTGGCGATCGAGGCGCTCGCCGCCGTTCTCCCGTCCTGGCTGCGAGCGCTCGGCTCGGCCGCCGTGCTGACCGCGTTCCACTGGTGGCTCGGCCTGCTCTGGCTGGTGACCTGGCCGCTCGTGGTGTTCGTCATGCAGCGCGAGTACATCCGCGTCGGCAAGGTCGTGTACGGGCAGAGCAGCCTGCTGCGGCGGGCGGAGTACCTCCGCGACCTCGCGATCACCGCGCCCGCCGGCAAGGAGGTCCGGATCTGGGGCATGCTCGGCTGGCTGATCGACCGGTTCGAGACGGCGTGGCGGAACGCGCTCGGCCCGGTCTGGAAGGAGCGCCGCCCGCGCGCCCGCGTGCTGTTCGGTTCGAGCGGCACGGTGCTCGCGATCAACGTGCTGACGCTGGGCCTGCTCGCCTACGGCGGCATCAGCGGCGACCTCGCGCTCACCGCGATCGCGGTCTACGTGCAGGCGCTAGCCGGCGCGAACTCCTACACCGCGTTCGACGACTCCAACGCCTACCTCTCGTTCGCCGCCGTCGCCGTGCCCAAGATCCTCGAGCTGGACGCGCAACTGGATGCCGGCACGCCCAGACCACCCACGCTCACGGCGAGCCCCGCGCCACCGCCGGACACCCCGAAACAGGAGATCCGCTACGACGGCGTGCGGTTCCGCTATCCCGGCGCCGACCGCGACGCGCTCGGCGGTGTCGACGGGCTGGACCTGACGATCGCCGCGCACAGGTCGCTCGCGATCGTCGGAGAGAACGGTGCCGGCAAGACGTCGCTGGTGAAGCTGCTGTGCGGCCTCTACCTCCCCACCCAGGGCAAGATCAGCGTCGACGGCGAGCATCTCGGCGCGCTCGACCCGGCAGCCTGGCGCAGCCGCGTCGCCGTGCTGTTCCAGGACTTCGCCCGCTACCAGCTACCGGTACGCGACAACATCGGCCTCGGCGCACCCGCGTACGCCCACGACCTCGACCGGCTGCGTTCGGCAGCCGGCAAGGCCGGGGTGCTGGAGCTGATCGAAGGCCTGCCGGGCGGCTGGGACACCGTGCTGAGCAGGGAGTACACCGGCGGCGTCGACCTGTCCGGCGGCCAGTGGCAGCGGGTCGCGCTGGCCCGCGCGATGTTCGCGGTCGAGGCCGGCGCGAAGGTGCTGATCCTCGACGAGCCGACCGCGGCGCTGGACGTACGAGCCGAGGCCGAGCTGTACGACCGGTTCCTCGAGCTCACCGAAGGGCTCACCACCGTCCTGATCTCGCACCGGTTCTCGACCGTGCGAAGGGCCGACCGGATCGTCGTCCTGGCCGACGGGGTGATCCAGGAGGACGGCGACCACGACGACCTGATGGCGATTTCCGGCCGGTACGCCGAGATGTTCACGCTGCAGGCAAAGCGGTTCCTGGGAGTTGACCATGCGTGAGGCGTTCCGTGCGTACCGTGTGCTGTTCGGGCTCGGCTTCCGGGCCGCGCCCTGGCACGCGACGTTCCAGCTGATCACCGGTGTGCTGATGGCGTTGGCCGGCCCGGTCGGCGCGTACTCCGCCAAACTGCTGGTCGACGCGATCGTGCAGCGCGACGTCGGCCTGGCCGGCTGGGCCATCGCGCTCGGCGCGGCGGCGGCCGGGGTCGTGCTGACCGTGGTGTTCTACTACGTCGACTGCGTGTTCGCCGTGATCGAGCGAACCAGCGCCTACGCCGACCGCCGGCTGATGGAGCTGATGGGCGGCGCGGAGGGCTTGGCGCACCACGAGCATCCGCAGTATCTCGACGAGGTGCAGCGGATCCGCGAGGACCGGCACGCGCTGTCGCAGATGGTGAACGCGACCGCCGGTGTGGTGCGGGCGCTCACGATGCTCACCGCCACCGCGATCCTGCTCGCCCAGTTGCATCCGCTCCTGCTGGCGCTGCCACTGCTCGGCGCGGTGTCGTTCTTCCTCGGCAAGCGCAGCCGCGACCTGGACGTCGCCGCGCAGGAGGCGACCAGTGAGCCCGAACGCCTGCGCCGGCACCTGTTCGAGGTGGGAACGTCCGCACCGGCCGGCAAGGAGCTGCGTATGTTCGGGCTGACCGGCGTCCTGCTCGACCGGCACCACCGCGCGGGCGATGAGGTGCTGAGTGCCCGGGACCAGGCGAGCTGGCAGGCGGCAGGGCTGCAGGCGATCGACGGCGTGGTGGTCGCGGTTGGGTACGTGGCCGCGATCGCGCTCGTTCTCGTCCGTGCGATCCGCGGGGAGGCGACGCCGGGCGACGTCGTCCTCGCCGTCGGGCTGACCGCCCAGGTCAGCAACCTGGTGGCGACGGCCGTGGGGTACGGCACGCACTTCCTGCGGACGGTGAAGGTCGCCAAGCGGTTCGTGTGGCTCGAGGACTACACGCGCCGGTCGACCCGGGTGATCTCCTCGCCCGCGCAGGTGCCGGCGCGGCTGGAGCGGGGGATCTCGCTGCGCGATGTCTCGTTCGGGTATCCGGAGACGTCGCGTTCGGTGCTCGCCGGACTGTCCGTCGAGCTGCCGGCGGGCAAGGTGATCGCGCTGGTCGGGGAGAACGGCGCCGGCAAGACCACGCTGATCAAGCTGCTGTGCGGCTTCTACCAGCCGACCGGCGGCGAGATCCGGCTCGACGGGCTCGACCTGGCGCGCGTACCGGCACAGGAGTGGCGGACGCGGGTGAGCGCGGCGTTCCAGGACTTCTCCGCGTTCGAGTTCCTGGCCCACGAGACGGTCGGCGTCTCCGACCTGCCGCGGATCGACGATCGTCCCGCTGTTGAGGCGGCGCTGGAACGGGCCGGGGCGACCGGTGTGCTCGACGTCCTGCCGGCCGGGCTGGACACACAGCTCGGCAAGGGATGGGACGGCGGCGTCGACCTGTCCGGCGGGCAGTGGCAGAAACTGGCGCTCGGCCGGGGCCTGATGCGCGACGACCCGCTGCTCGTGGTGTTCGACGAGCCGACCGCGGCACTGGACGCCCAGACCGAGCATGCGCTGTTCGAACGCTTCGCGGAGGCGGCCCGTTCGGGCAGTGAACGCGGAATGGTCACGCTGCTGGTGTCGCACCGGTTCTCGACGGTCGCGATGGCCGACCTGATCCTCGTACTCGACGGTGGTCTGATCCGTGAGTACGGCAGCCACGCGGAGCTGATGGCGCAGGGGAGTTTGTACGCGGAGCTCTACGACCTGCAATCGAAAGCCTATCGGTGACGCAACGCGGTAGCGTTCTGACTCGTGGACGCAGAAGTGGCGGTCGTCGGTGTTGGCTCGATGGGCTCGATGGTGCTGTGGCAGCTGGCGCGGGCGGGCATCAAGGCGATCGGCTTCGAGCAGTGGAGTCCGGGGCACGACCAGTCGGCCGCGGGTGGGGAGTCGCGGATCTTCCGGACGGCTTATCAGGAGGGCGCGGAGTACGTGCCCTTGCTGCTGCGTGCCTTCGATCTGTGGGGTGAGCTGGAGGCGGAGTCCGGCTTCGATCTGCTCACGCAGACCGGGTGTCTGATGATCGGGCCGCTGGAGCACGAGAGCTTGCAGCGGGTGCTGCGGTCGGCGGAGACGTACGGCGTGCCGCACAAGGTGCTCGACGACGGGCAGCTGGCGCGGCGGTATCCGCAGCTGCGGTTCCTGCCCGGCGACTCGGCCGTGCTGGACGAACGGGCCGGGGTGGTGCGGCCGGAGTTCGCCGTGGTGGCGGCGGCCCGGGCGGCGCAGGCGCTCGGCGCGACGGTGGTGTCGGGGTCGCGCGTGCAGGCGGTCGAGCCTTCCGGCTCAGGCGTCGTCGTACGGACTGACGAGCGCGCCTACGAGGCCGGGCAGGTGATTCTGGCTCCGGGGCCGTGGCTCGGGTCGTGGCTCTCGAAGCTGGCACCGGCTCTGGCATCGCACGTGCAGCCGAAGAAAGAGGTGCTGAGCTGGTACCTCGCGCATCAGCCCGCCGACTACGTGCCGTCGCGTTTCCCGGTGTTCGTGCGGTACGGCCGCGACCCGCACGTGTTCGGGATGCCCACGCTCGACGGCGGCTCGGTGAAGGTGGGGCTGTGGCCGCAGGAGGGCGCGTTCGACGATCCCGATGCGCTGGACCGCAACGTACCGCAGTCCGCGCTGGCGGCGACCAATGCGGCGGTGGCTCGGTATCTCCCCGGTCTGACGCCGACGCCGGTGCGGGTGTCGGCGTACATGGACGCCTATACGAGCGACGACCACGGGCTGGTGGGACGGCTGCCCGGCGTCGACAACGTGTGGGTGCTGGGTGGGTTCTCGGGGCATGGCTTCAAGCTGGCGCCCATGGTCGGCGAGCTCGCCGCGCAACTCATCCGCGACGGCCGCACCGAGTTGTCGATCGCGCATCTGGCGCCCGACCGCTTCGCTGCTTAGCGGGCGAGCAAGTCGGAGGTGGCGTCGGCGATGGTGGGAGAGCCGGACAGGGCGAGCGCTTCGGTGACCTCGTTGGTGAGGTTGGTCAGCAGGTCACGTACGCCGTCGGAGCCTCCTGCCGCCAGCGCCCACAGCACCGGCCGGCCCAGGAACGCCGCGCGGGCGCCCATCGCCAGCGCGCGCAGGACGTCGCGGCCGTTACGCAGCCCGCCGTCGACGTAGACCTCGACCTCCGAGCCCACTGCGGCAACCACCTCGGGCAGCGCGACGGCCGTCGGGATCGCGCCGTCCAGCTGGCGGCCGCCGTGGTTGGAGACCCAGATCGCGGCGGCGCCGGCGTCGATGCTTGCCCGGGCGTCGTCGGCGCGGAGGATGCCCTTTACGACTACTGGGAGGCCGCCGGAGATGTCGTGGAGCCAGGCGATCTCGGCCAGGCCCACCGTCGGGTCCTGGTAGGTGCCGTCGTCGTCGCGGTTCAGCATGTCGGGGACGAGGGCGCGGCCTGGCGCGGGGTATGGCGTCGGGCGGGCTTTGGTGCCGACGTACGGGGTGTCGCCCGTCAGTACGAGGGCACGTGCACCGGCGCGCACCGCGCCCTGCACCATGCGTTCGGTCAGGTCACGGTCGCGGAGGACGTAGACCTGGAACCACCAGGGTCCGGCGACCGCGCTGAACTCGTCGTACTCGCAGGACGCCCGGTTCGACAGGACGAACAGCCCGCCCGCCTCGGCTGTGCCCTTGCCGCTCGCTACCTCGCCGTCCGGATGTGCCAGCCGTTGGAAGCCCGTCGGCGCGACGCCGATCGGTGTGCTGAGCGGGACGCCGAGCACCGTGGTGGACGTGTCGACGGAGGCGACGTTTCGCAGCGCGCGCGGCCGCAGCCCGATCGTGCGCCACGCGGCCTCGTTGGCGACCAGCGTCTCCTCGATGCCGGTGCCGGTGGCGAAGTAGTTGTACGAGCCGGCCGGCAGCGCGGCCTGGGCCTGTGCGTGCAGTTCGTCGTAGGTGCCCACACCAGCCATTCTTTCGGACGGATCAACCGGTTTGGCCGACTCGCTGGGCCGGAACCGGCTCCCGCTGCGCCTGACCCTGGCCCATGCCGGACGTCTCCCGGATGATGCGCTCGGCCTGCCTGTCGAGCGCGGCCACCAGGTCGACCTGTTCCTGCGGCTGCCAGTCGGCCAGTTGCTCGGCGAGCCAGTCGCGCCAGGCGTGGACGAGCCGGGTGAAGTCGGCCCGGCCACGTTCACTGAGGACGAACTCGGCCGCGGTGCCTGCCATCGTTCCGGCGCCGGCGACCTCGTCGAGGTAGCCACGGGCCACCAGCTGCCGGCAGGACGGCGCGAAGATGCCCGCAGGGATCTGCGTCGCCTGCGCGATCTCCTCCATCGTCGCGGTGCCATCGTCCTTGCTGTGCAGGTAGATCTGCCAGAGCATCCACGCGTCGGCGGCGTCCAGCATGGGTATGTCGGCCCGCGCGAGGATCTCCGGGCCCACGTCGCGCGGTTGCTTGCGCCACAGCACCGAGATCGCCCGCTCCAGCTCGCGTTCGGCGGTGCCGGCCTCGGGCATGGCGAAGCCCTCGCCGAGGTCGGCCGCCGACGCCTTGGCGCTGTCGCGCAGCGGTCGCTCGGGCAGGAACAGCGCGCAGATCAGCGCGACGACGGCGATCGGTGTCACGGAGAGGAACACTGTCTGGATGGTGTCGGCGTACGCGTCGATCACGTTGGCACGGATCGCCTCCGGCAGCCGCCACAGCAGCTCCGGGCTCTGCACCGCCTGCGGCGGCGTGCCGGCCGGCAGCGGGGTCTCGGCCAGGGCGCTCGTCAGGTGGTCGGAGAGGTTGTTGGCGTAGATCGTCCCGAAGACGGCGACGCCGAACGAGCTCCCGATCGTACGCAGGAACGTCACGCCCGACGTGGCCACGCCGAGGTCGGCGTACGACACCGTGCTCTGCACCACGATGATCAGCACCTGCATCATCAGGCCGATGCCCGCGCCGAGCACGAGCATGGCGAGCGAGGCGCCGAGGAAGCTGGTGCCGGCGTCCAGCCGCGACAGCAGGTAGAAGCCGGCGACCATCACGGCCGCGCCGAGGATCGGGAAGATCTTGTACCGGCCGGTCCGGCTCACCAGCGCGCCACTGGCCAGCGACGTCGTGAGCAGGCCGATCACCATCGGCAGCAGGCGCAGGCCGGACTCGGTCGCCGAGACGCCCTGGACGTACTGCATGTAGGTCGGCAGGTACGTCATGCCGCCGAGCATCGCGAACCCGACCAGGAAGCTCAGCACGCCGCACATCGTGAACACCGGGTTGGCGAACAGCCGCAGCGGCAGCATCGGCTCCCTCGCCCTGCTCTCGGCGAAGACGAACAGCGCGAGTGCGACGACCGAACCGACCGACATCCAGATGATCGTGGGTGACGTCCATTCGTACGTCGTGCCGCCCCAGCTCGTCACCAGCGTCAACCCGGCCGCGCCGAGCGCGATGAGCAGGATGCCCCACCAGTCGATGAGCGGCCTGGCGACGCTGCGCACGCTCGGCATCGTCGCCAGCCCGACGACGAAGACCAGGATGCCGACGGGCACGTTGATGTAGAACACCCAGTGCCACGACAGGTGGTCGGTGAACAGCCCTCCGAGCAGCGGCCCGATCACGGTGACGACGCCGAACACCGAGCCGAGCGCACCTTGGTACTTGCCGCGGTCGCGCAACGGGATCACGTCGCCGATCACCGCGGCGGCGGTGACCATCAGCCCGCCGGCGGCGAAGCCCTGGACCGCCCGCCAGGCGATCAGCCAGGTCATGCTCTCGGCGAGACCGCAGAACGCCGAGCCGCCGACGAACACCACGACGCTGAGCTGGAAGACCAGCTTGCGGCCGAACAGGTCGCCGAACTTGCCGGCGAGGGCGGTGCTGATCGTCTGGGCCAGGAGGTACGACGTCACGACCCAGGACAGATGCTCGGCACCACCCAGGTCACCGACGATCGTCGGCAGCGCCGTCGCGACGATCGTCTGGTCGAGCGCGGCGAGCAACATCCCCAGCGCGACGGTGACGAAGACTGTGTTGCGCCGGGAAGCACTGATCAGCACCGGCGAATCCGCCCGTGGAGGGACGGCCACGCTTTCACTCATGGCGTGGTGTTTACCCCGGCGAAGCCGCCGGCAATGCCTCCGCGATGGCGCGTTGCGGTGGACGGAGAAGCCGGGCATCGTCGACCGGAGCGATGCCGAACCCAGTCATGCCGGGCGCTCCTTGCCACCGATCCGGGGGAATGGTGTGGTGGAGAAGATGACCTCCACCGGTACCTCGAAGTATTCCGCGATCCGCAACGCGAGATAGAGGCTCGGGCTGTATTCACCGCGTTCCAGATAGCCGATCGTCTGGTAGTGCACGCCGACGGCTTCGGACAGCGCCCGGCGCGAGATGCCCCGCTCGGCACGGAGCATCGCGATCCGGTTGTAGATGGTCTCGCTCATGATCTCCTTGTCTCAGTTCACCGCTGCAGAGCCTGCTGACGACGTGCCACCAGCAGCGAGCCCGACTCCCGGCGCGCGTACGTCGAGCACGATAGCGTCGTCGGCCATAGGTCTCTGACTTTCCGTCTAAGGTCTCTCACGATCGATAGTATAAGTACTACACTCAACTTGGCCAGATGACGGGAGACCACAACGTCGTACGCCGGATTCTTGGGAGATCTCACGGTCGGTACGCGCCGCCGTGACTGCTAGCGTGCGGTTCGCTGGCTGGTGTCGACAGAGCGTGTAGAAGGAGTACGGCGTGGGGCGATCGGTTTTGGTGACCGGCGGGAGCCGGGGAATCGGACTCGCGGTGGCGAAGGCGTTCGCCGAGAACGGCGACGACGTGGCGATCACGTACAACGGCAGCGCGCCGCCCGAGGGCTTCCTCGCGGTGAAGTGCGACGTCACCGAACCGGTGATGGTCGAGTCCGCGTTCGCCGAGATCGAGCAGAAGCAGGGGCCGGTCGAGATCCTGATCGCCAACGCCGGCATCACACGCGACACGCTCCTGCTGCGGATGTCGGAGGAGGACTGGTCCAGCGTCATCGAGACCAACCTCACCGGCGCGTTCCGCGTGGTGAAGCGTGCCTCCAAGGGCATGCTGCGGCAGCGCAAGGGCCGGATCGTCTTCGTCTCCTCCGTGAACGGCATGCGCGGCGCGCCCGGCCAGGTCAACTACGCGGCCAGCAAGACCGGCATGATCGGCATGGCCCGTTCGATCGCGCGCGAGCTCGGCTCCCGCGGCATCACCGCGAACGTCGTCACACCGGGGTTCGTCGAGACCGACATCACCGGTGAGCTGTCTGAGGACATGAAGAAGGAGTACATCGCCGCGACGCCACTCGGGCGTACGACGACCGGTGATGAGGTGGCTCGGGTGATCCGGTGGCTCGCCAGCGACGAGGCTGCGTACATCACCGGTGCGGTGATCCCGATCGACGGCGGATTCGGAATGGGGTACTGATTCTCATGGGTGGAATTCTTGCTGGGAAGCGGATCCTGGTCGCGGGCGTGACCATGGAGTCGTCGCTGGGCTTCCAGGTCGCGAAGACCGCGCAGGAGCAGGGCGCGGAAGTGCTGATCACCAACTTCGGGCGGGCGCTGAACATCACCCGCCGGATCGCCGGGCGGCTGCCAGTGGCGCCTCCGGTGCTGGAGTTGGACGTCACCGACGAGGCGCACCTGGCCGGGTTGGAAGGCGCGGTCCGCGAGCACGTCGACGGGTTGGACGGGATCGTGCACTCGATCGCGTTCGCACCGCAGGAGGCCCTTGGCGGCAACTTCCTGAACACCTCCTGGCCGGACGTCGCGACGGCGCTGCAGGTGTCGACGTACTCCCTGAAGGCGCTGGCCGTCGCCGTGCTGCCGCTGATGAAGGACGGCGGCTCGATCGTCGGCCTGACGTTCGACGGGTCGCAGGCGTGGCCGGTCTACGACTGGATGGGTGTGGCGAAGGCCGGGCTGGAGGCTTGCGCGCGCTACCTCGCACGTGACCTGGGCCCGAAGGGGATCCGGGTCAACCTGATCTCGGCGGGACCGACGGACACGCTGGCGGCGAAGGGGATTCCGGGGTTCGAGCAGCTCGGTGCGTCGTGGGACCAGCGGGCGCCGCTGGGCTGGAACACCAAGGACCACGAGGCAACGGCCCGTACGTCCGTGGCGATGCTCTCGGACTTCTTCCCGAAGACCACCGGCGAGATCATCCATGTCGACGGCGGGTACCACGCCCTCGGCGCCTGAGCTGACTCGAAGCAGATGGCCGGATTCCGTCCGGCCATCTGCTTTGTCGCCGGCGGCGGCCTGACCGCATGGTCCGCCAGGCTCGGACCGTTGGTCTCGCGGCGTCGGCCGTTTGCCCGATTCGCCGGGATAGCGCGGACTGGCGTAATGGAGGTGCTCTTCCACCCCCAACCTCTGGGAGCACCACCGATGTCCGTTCTCGCGCGTTCCAAGCGATCTCGTCCTGCCGCCGACCGCCCGTGGCGCTCGACTCGTTCCGCCGCCCTGCGCTGGGCACCGGTCCCGGTCGGGCTGCTGGCCTCGGCCGCCCTGGTGTGGGGCGCCTCGTATGCCGCGTTCAACTCGACCACCCAGAACCCCGGCGACAACTGGTCGGCGGGAACGGTGGCGATCAGCGATGACGACTCCAACACCGCGATGTTCTCCGCGTCCAACCTCAAGCCAGGCTCCACCGGCTCCAAGTGCGTGGAGGTGACCTCGACCGGCAGCCTGGCTTCCACGGTGAAGCTGTACGGCACCAGCGCCTCGACCACCAACGCCCTGAGCAGCTACCTCAGCTTGACGGTCGAGGAAGGCTCCGGCGGCAGCTTCGCCGGCGGCTGCAGCGGCTTCACCGCCACCGGCACTTCCTACACCGGCACGCTGTCGGCGTTCGCGTCCGGCAAGACGGACTTCGCCACCGGCGTCGGTACGTGGGCTCCGTCGGGCTCCGCGTCGGAGACCCGCACCTACAAGCTCACCTACACGCTGGACCCGGCCACGCCGAACTCCGCGCAGGGCGGCACCGCCGCCATCGGCTTCACCTGGGAAGCCCAGAACAGCTAGCCACGCAGCGGGTCTGGGGGCTCGCACCTGTCCTGCTCTTGCCGGTGTCTACGAAAGATCGTGATCATGCTGCCCGAGCCAACCCGCGAAGCCGTACCGCTCGGGCCCGCCCGTGCAGTCCGCGCGGGTGGGTCGGGGCCGGGCCGGATCGCCTCGACGGTGCGGACGGCGCATGCGGTGCTGGCGGTGCTCGCCCGTGGACTGCTGATCTGCGCGGGTGGGCTGGTCCTGTGGTCGACGGCTCCGGCCGCGTTCGGTTGGCAGCCCACGGTCGTGATGTCCGGCTCGATGCGACCCGCGCTCGCGCCGGGGGACGTGGTGCTGACCCGGCCGGTCGCCGTCGACCAACTGCGGCCCGGGCGGGTGGTGCTGGCCGACGACCCGGACCACCCCGGCCGGCTCCGGCTGCACCGGCTCTCCCGCATCGAGCCGGACGGGGCGCTGCGGTTGCGCGGTGATGCGAACCAGGCGGCCGACTCCACCCCGGTCCGGCAGGCGGCGGTCCACGGCGTCGGGGCGCTGCGCGTCCCGCGCATCGCGTCGCCGGTGGTCTGGGTACGGGAACACCGCTACGGCACGTTGGCCGGCACCATGCTCGGCCTGGTCGTCGTCGCCTGGCTGGCCCGGACGCCAAGGCCGGGCCGCCACCACCTGCCGAGCCGGCCGTCGAACCGGCACGACCGGGGCAACGCGGACCGTCCCCCTGGGCGTTCGCGCCGGCGGCTCGCGCTTGCCACGAGCACGCTCGGCACCGCCCTGCTGGCCGCCGCCGTTGTCGCCGGCTCTCACCTGGCCTGGCCGCAGGCCGATGCACGGTTCACCCGCCAGACCGCCAACGCGGGCAGCAGCTTCGGCGCCGCCGCGGTGTTCTCCGCCTACCGCGCCGCCGTGCTGGCCTCCAGCCCGTACCTGTACTGGCGACTGGCCGAAACCACCGGCGGCACCGCCGCCGACGAGTCCGGCAACGGCAAGACGGGCACCTACGCCGCCAACGTCACCCGCGGTGCGACCTCCGCGCTACCCAACGACCCGAACCCTGCCGTCACGCTGACCGGCAGCAACCAGAGTTACGTCGCCGCCACCGGCGCCAGCACACCGCAAGGCGACTTCAGCGTCGAGATCTGGTTCAAGACCGGCACATCCGCCGGCGGGCGGCTGATCGGCTTCGGCAACGCCGCCACCGGATCCTCCTTCCAGACCAGCCGGCAGCTCTACCTCGGTGACGACGGCCGGCTCAGCCTCGGCTACGTCGACCAGTTCGGCGGCAAGACGGTCGTCACCAGTCCGTTCGGTACCGCCTACAACGACCGGCAGTGGCACTACGCGGTCGGCACGGTGACCGGCACCACCCCGAGCCTCTACGTCGACGGGCACCAAGTCGCCAGCGGCTACGGCGGCTTCGGCGTCCAGAACTACACGGGCTACTGGCGGGTCGGCTACGACGCCCTACCCGGCGGCTTCGGCGGCTGGCCGGCAGCACCCTTCAACCCCGCCTTCAACGGATCCGTCGACGAAGCCGCGACGTATCCCAGCGCGCTCTCCTCGACTCAGGTCACCGCCCACTGGAACGCCCGCTGAGCGCGCCGGCGCCTTACTGGCCCGTGACGACCGACAGCCAGGTGCCCGCGATCAGCGCATGGCCTTCCGGCGTTGGGTGAACGCCGTCATGGGCGAGCGCGGCCGGGCCGGACTTGGTGGCCGCCTCCGTGAGGACGGCATCCAGGGGTACGAGCGTCGCGCTGTGCTTGACGGCCTGGTGGCGTACGGCTGCGAGCTTCGGGTCGAAGTCTTCGCGCCACAAGGCCTGCGCGTCGCTCACCGGCAGGAGGAACGGCTCGAGCACGACCAGACGAGTGTCCGGGAGCTCGGCGTGGACCTGCGCCAGGATCGCGTCCAGGTCGGCCTCGAAGGCATCGGCGGTCGTCGGGTCGTTCTTGTCGTAGCGGCGCCAGGTGTCGTTGACACCGATCATGATCGACAGCAGGTCCGGCTCGAGGTCGAGGCAGTCGGACTGCCAGCGCGCCTTGAGGTCGCGCACCCGGTTGCCGCTGATTCCCCGGTTGAGGAACCGCACGCCGTCCGATCCGGAGTAGGACCGCGCGACGTCTGCCACATAGCCGTCGCCGAGGGAGTCCGGATCGGCGCGGTCGCGGCCGGCGTCGGTGATGCTGTCGCCGATGAAGAGCACGCGTGCGTCGGGCTTGATCGCTGGCATGCTCTTCAGCGTACGGCTACCGCAGTGGGCGCGGCAGCCGGATCGTGACCAGCTTGGACTCGACGCCGCTGTCGACCAGGCGGCCGTTCTCGTCGAACGCCTCCGGGCCGTCGGTCATGCCGAAGTCGTTGTCGGAGGCCACCGCGATCGTCCACGGGTTCGGCATCGCGACGCCTTCGACCTTGCCCGGCACGCCCTCGATCGTCGACAGGTCGAGTGCCGGCGACTTGCGTACGGCCGTCAGGTCGCCGTCCGACGGGGAGGCCAGCTGTTCCAGGCTGGGTGCGGTGTCCTGGTCGTCCCAGGTGCTGCCGAGGATGTTCGTCGCGTGGTGGAGGTCGGCGACGTAGAGCTTGGCCACGTCGTCGGTACGTTCGTCGACCAGCAGGCGGTCGCGGCCGAGCGCCACCAGGCCGGACACCTTCATCTCGTTCTGGTCGCCGTCGGCGCCCGGGTCGAACGTGGTGACGTCCTCCATGCGGTAGACGTACTCCGCCTTCGGCCTGCCGTCGCGCGCGTCGATCGCCAGGATGCGCAGCTGGCGCGAGCTCTCGCCGGTGTCCTCGTCCGGATTCTCCAGCGGGCTTTGGTTCATGGTGTACAGCGTCCGGCCATCAGGCGCCAGCGCCATGCTCTCGAAGCCGCGGTTGCCCTGCCGGGTAAGGAGAATCTCCGGCAGTGTCTCGTGGACCGGGTAGCCCGTGTCCTCGAGCCCGAGTCCCTTCGGTACGAACCGGGCCAACACCCGGCCGTCCCGCGCGACGTGGACGACGGAGGGGGAGTACTCCTCGCTCAGCCAGAACGACCCGTCCCGCGCGACGATCAGGCCTTCGGTGTCGAGGCCGTCCGGGTTGTAGGCGAGTGCGGTCGTCGCGTTGTAGTTGTAGGGCTTCTCGTCGTAGTCCTCGAGGTTCGACAGGCCGGTCACCGGCTCGCCCGAGCGGGTGAGGATCGGGACCGAGCGCAGCACGCGCATCCGGGAGCCGTCGACCCGCACGCGGACGATCGTGGGGTCGAACGCCGGCACCGGGAACGTCCGCCGGTTCTTGCCGTCGACCTTGATCTGGCCGTTCGGGCCGCGGTCGGTGACCATCCAGTACTCACCGGAACGCCCGGCGGGGTAGAGGTCGCTGCCGATGCCGCCGAGGTCGACGCCCCGGTCGTCGGCGATGCTGCCTGGCAGCGTGGCGTTCTGGAACGAAGCCAGCCCGATGCCGGGAAGCGTGGCTACGGAGACTCGTGCGTCATGGTTGGCCGGCCTGGCTGCGAAGGCGGCCGGTGTGAACAGCAGGCTGGCGGCGAGAACGCCCGCGATCGTACGGAGTCGGTGCACAGCGTCAAGACGCTACCCGCGACCACCACCCCTACGGGCGGCGACAGGTGAACGTCCCGGGAAGCCGGCATGAATTCACGGCTTCCGGCGAACTCGGGACGGCCCGGCGATGGTCGCCGGGCCGTCCGTTGGCGTTCGACGTGTCAGCAGGTTGGGCGCGCGGTGCCGGCGACCATCCAGAGGCCGAGCCGGACCAGGCCGACGCCGAGCGCGCGGCGCGGCGATGCCTTCGGCGTGCGCTTGTGGCCGGCGCTACCGGACCGGCGGAGCCGGCGCGACTGCTGGCGGAACTGGCGGTACTGCAGCCGGAGCTGGGCGTCGCGTAGGTGCTGCTGATGGATCAACTTCGGTACTTCGGTTGGAACCCACATCTGTGGGATGACCTCCATCGTTGGTTTCGTACGGGTTCCAGGTTAGGAGCGATGCGGTGCGGAAGCCCGGGCCGTTTCCAGCTCAGAATTCCGAGCCAATTGCTCGAGTTGCTCATCGCGTACGTCACGACCGCCGCCGACGAGGATCCACAGGCCGGCTTGGTCCAGGGCGAAGCCGAGCGCCCGGCGGGCGCTTGCCCCGCGGTGCGAGTTCAGGGTGGGCTCGAGGTCCGCACGCTGCCGGGCGGCGGCAGCGGAAGCGGCCTTGGCGCGTCGCGCCAACTGGCGCTGCGCGGAGCGGCGAAGCAGGTCGTTGTGTCGCCCTGTCGCGATGACGTCTATGTCCCACATGGTGTGGGACCACCTCCGTGATGATGTGTGTTTTCGTTGTATGGGCAGGCGAAAGTGACCGCCGATGCAGCATGCGGCGGCCTTGCTTGGGGTGGGGAAACCACTGGGCGGACGTGGGCTCGGTCACACCATGGCGTCCACGTTAATAGACCGGGACGCGTGTACGCCAATGGTTTTCGCCAGGGCCACCAACGCGAAGCACAACGGAAACACCGGCAGGGCAGGCTTTTCTCCGTCGTACAAAGGAAAAGCCGTAGCGCCGACGCTCACGGTGTGCCAGGGACCCGAGGGGGAACCCAGAATGTGGCCAGTCACCTTGAACGTCATCGACGAGCACAAGGACAGCGTGCCGGACGACGGGTCGGTGCGTTACCGCCCGTTCGTGGCGCGGGAGCGCCGTAAGCGGGGCGAGCAGGTTTCGCTCGTGGTGCGGTCGCTGCGTTTCACCGGGCGTCGGCTGGTCCGTCTCGCCGATCGGCTGGAGACGGCGTAGCCGAGCCGAGACCCTGCTCCTGAACCGCTCCGGGTGCCCCAGCGTCGTGGCCCCGGAGCCTTTTCGTCAGCCGGAGTGGTCGGCGATCTGCTCCTCCCAGGACTGGAGGAACGCGGGGTAGTGCCCGGCGAACTCGTCCAGCCGCTGCTGTCCTTCGTCGGTGAGCGCGGTCAGCTCGTACGTGACGGTGACCTCGCTGCGCTGTTCGCCTTCGGCTGCCGGCGCGAGGGTGACGGTGATCGTTCCGGCGTTGAGGTGTGGAATCACCCGGGCGTACCGGATCCGCCGCCCCCGCTCCCGTTCGACGACGATCCAGGTGGCCGTCTGGCCGTGTGCGTCGGTCTCGAACACCGCCCCGGGTTCGGTGTCGTCGAACGTGGTGTCGGTCCCCGCCGGAAACCGCGGCTTCCAGCCCCGCACCCAGACCTGCTCGCCCAGCGGCGTGAACAACCCGAACGCCCGCTCCGGCGGCAGGGCGACGGTGAACCGCCCGGTCAGCCGCCGGTGGATTCCGTCAGCACTCGTCATCGACGCAGCTCAGGCCGGCGCGAGCCAGATCGTGCCCAGGGGCGGGATGGTCAGCAGGGCGGACGCCGGACGGCCGTGCCACGGGGTGTCGTCCGCGGCGACGGAGCCGAGGTTGCCGACGCCTGAGCCGGAGTAGTTCTCGGCGTCGGTGTTGAGGACTTCGCGCCAGGTTCCGCCCGACGGCAGGCCCAGGCGGTAGTCGCCGTGGGGGATGGCGGAGAAGTTGGTGACGCACGCCAGCACGCTGCCGTCCGCTCCCCAGCGCAGGAAGCTGAAGACGTTGTTGCCCGCGTCGTTGGAGTCGATCCAGCCGAAGCCTTCCGGACCGGTGTCCTGCGTCCACAGCGCGGGCGTCGAACGGTAGACGGCGTTCAGGTCGCCCACCAGACGGGAGAGCCCGGCGTGGTCGGGCAGGTCCTGCAGCCACCACTCCAGCTCGCGCGACTCGGCCCACTCGGCCTCCTGGCCCAGCTCGCCGCCCATGAACAGCAGCTGCTTGCCCGGATGCGCCCACATGAACGCGAGATACGCCCGCAGGTTCGCCAGCTGCTGCCAGCGGTCTCCGGGCATCTTGCGCAGCAGCGAGCCCTTGCCGTGGACGACCTCGTCGTGCGACAGCGGCAGGACGAAGTTCTCAGACCACGCGTAGACCAGGGAGAACGTCAGCTCGTGATGGTGGTACTGCCGGTGGATCGGGTCGTGCCGCACGTACTCCAGCGAGTCGTGCATCCAGCCCATGTTCCACTTCATGCCGAAGCCCAGCCCGCCAAGGTGCGTGGGCCGCGTGACGCCCGGCCACGACGTCGACTCCTCGGCGATGGTGACGATTCCGGGCATCCGGCGGTAGCAGGTGGCGTTCATCTCCTGCAGGAACGAGACGGCGTCGAGGTTCTCGCGCCCGCCGTACTGGTTCGGCGTCCACTCGCCGGCCCGCCGGGAGTAGTCGAGGTAGAGCATCGACGCGACCGCATCGACCCGCAGCCCGTCGATGTGGAACTCCTCGAGCCAGTACAACGCGTTGGCCACCAGGAAGTTGCGCACCTCGTGCCGCCCGAAGTCGAACACCAGCGTGCCCCAGTCGGGATGCTCGCCGCGGCGAGGATCCGCGTGCTCGTACAACGGCGTGCCGTCGAACCGCGACAGAGCCCAGGAGTCCTTGGGGAAGTGCGCCGGCACCCAGTCGAGCAGCACACCGATCCCGGCCTGGTGGAACGCGTCGACGAGGTACCGGAAGTCGTCCGGCGAGCCGTAGCGGGAGGTCGGCGCGTAGTAGGACGTCACCTGATAGCCCCACGAAGGCCCGAACGGATGCTCCATCACCGGCATCAGCTCGACGTGCGTGAAGCCCGCAGCGCGGACGTACGGCACGAGCTCGTCCGCCAGATCGCGATACGAGCGCCCCTGCCGCCACGAGCCGAGATGGACTTCGTAGACGCTCATCGGCTCCGCGTGCGGCTGCCGCCCGGGCCGGGCCTCCATCCACTCCGAGTCGTTCCACTCGTGAGCGGACGTGAACACCACCGAGCCCGTCGCCGGTGGTGTCTCGGCGCGGAACGCCATCGGGTCGGCCTTGTCGCGCCAGACCCCGTCCCTGCCGAGGATCTGGAAGCGGTAGCACGCGCCGTCGCCCACGTCGGGTACGAACAGCTCCCACACCCCGCTGCCACCCATCGAGCGCATCGGGTGACCCTGGCCGTTCCAGTAGTTGAAGTCGCCGGCCACCCGCACGCCGCGCGCGTTCGGTGCCCACACCGCGAACGACGTGCCGGTCACCTCGCCGGATGCCGTCGAATAGCGC
Organism: Flindersiella endophytica; assembly: GCF_054779015.1. Lineage (NCBI taxonomy): Bacteria > Bacillati > Actinomycetota > Actinomycetes > Propionibacteriales > Nocardioidaceae > Flindersiella > Flindersiella endophytica. The sequence continues at coordinate 527,301 of NZ_BAAGYY010000024.1, read as the reverse complement.
CGGGTGTGCGCGCCGAGCGCCGCCCACAGCTGCTCGTGCCGGCCCTCACCGATCAGGTGGAGGTCGATCTCGCCGAGCGTCGGCAGGAAGCGGTACGGGTCATCGGTCGAGAGCACGACGCCGTTGGAGTAGGCGATCTCCAGGCGGTAGTCGGGTACGTCCGAGCCGTCGAGCACACCGACCCAGATGCCGCCGTGCTCGTGTGTCAGGTCGGTACGTGACGCGCCGTCCAGCACGGTGACCCGCTCGGCCATGGGCCGCAGCACCCGGACGGTCACACCGTCGGACCCCCGGTGCGGGCCGAGCACCTGATGTGGGTCGTGGTGCTCCCCGTCGACGATTCGCTGCAGTTCCTCCGCGGCAATCTCTACGGTCCGCATCCTGAAAGACCCCTATCCGGCAAGGCGTTCGATGGCGCTGAGCGGCACACCAATCCAGTCCGGGCGAGTACGGAACTCGTAGACGACTTCGTAGACCGCCTTGTCCGTCTCGTACGCTCGCAGCAGCGCGCCCTGCTCGCGTGGGTCTATACCCGAAACTCGGGCGTACCCACGGCAGAACGCGTCGCGGTTTCGCTCCGACCACTCTTCGGCCCGGTACGCGAGCTGGTTCGTCTCGCCGCCGCCGGCCGAGCCCGGCATCGGCACCTCGTCGAGGTGGTCGCTCTGCATCAGCAGGTGCTGCGCGGCGTAGTCGTACGACCGCAGCATGCCCGCGACATCGCGCAACGGCGAGTCGAGCGCGCGCCGGTCCGGGAGCGGCTTGGCCGGCTCACCCTCGAAGTCGATGATCCGCCAGCCGCCGATCGTCCGCATGGTTTGGCCGAGGTGCAGGTCGCCGTGGACGCGATGCACCTGCACGCGTTCTTCGATCGCGGCCAGGTCGTCGAACGCCGACCGCAGTCCCTTCACGAACGGCTGCAGCGCGGGCACGATGCCCGCCGCGGCGGTGAGCCGTTCGCGCATCGCCGCGGCCAGCGCGCCGAGCTCCTCCCGTCCCCAGGTGTCGACGGTCAGCACGCGGGCCAGGTCACCGTGGATCTCCGCGGTCGTCGCACCGAGCCGGAACGACTCGGCCGCGAAGTCACCGCCCACCTCGTCAGGATGCAGGTCGGCCTCGGCGTACAGGTCGCGCACCGAGGTGATCGCCAGCTCCCAGCCGCTGGAGGCGGTACGGAAGAAGTCGCTGAACATGCCGAGGTCGCCGCGCGCCTCCTGCCCCGACTCGTCGGGCCAGGTCGCGTCGACCCAGCCGTGCAGCTTGGCGATGTTGTCGCCGTCGCCCTTGGTCAGCGCCTCGTGGATCTCGATGTCGGGGTTGTGGCCGTGGTGCACGCGGCGGAACACCTTCAGCAGCGTCGCTTCGGCGAACACCAGCGACGTGTTGGACTGCTCGGCGGTCAGCACCAGCGACTGGGCCGCCGGATCGATGTCGAGCTGCCCCAGCCGGTGGAACACCAGGCCAGGCAGGCTGCGACCCTCGAGAAGACCGGCCAGCCACAGCGACGTCGACTCCTTGTCGTGCAGAGCGTCGTACGCCATCACTGGCCGGTTCAGCAGCTCGGAGAACGTCCAGGCGCCGATGTAGGCGTGCGCCATGTTGTCGGACGGCTCAGCGCGATAGCCGATGGGGAGCTGGTAGGTCTCGGTGCTCCCGTCGTCGGCGTACCGGACGGTGATCAGTTCGATCCTTACGGCAGGCCAGGCCTTGGGCCGGGACAGCCACGGAAGCGGGTGAATCCGCTCGACCTGGAAGTCCCTGCCCTTGCCCGCGAACCATCTCTGCCGTTCGAGATAGTCGTGGACGTTTTCAGCCTGTCGGGAACCCACAACGTTCCTTTCTGTGCCTGCTTCTGGAGCGGTGCCCCGAGCCGGTCCGGTTGCCGGGCCGGCTCAGGTAAGTTCGGGTTGCGGTTGCGGCAGCCGGAACCAGTAGAAGCCGTGCCCGCCGAGCGTCAGCAGGTAAGGCAGCTCACCGACGCGTGGGAATCGCACGCCACCAAGCAGTTCGATCGGTTCGACTCCCTCCCAGCGTCGTAGGTCGAGCTCCACCGGCTGTGGGAACCGCGAGAGGTTGTTGACGCAGAGCACAATGTCATCACCGAGCTCGCGGACGAACGACAGCACGCTCGGGTTGCTGCCACCCATGTCGGTGAACGCCCCCGCACCGAAGGCTGGGTTCTGCTTGCGAACCCAGATCATCCGGCGGACCCAGTGCAGCAGCGATGAGCTGTTCTGCAGCTGAGCCTCGACGTTCACTGCCTGATAACCGTAGATCGAGTCCATAATCACAGGCAAGGAAAGTCGCCCAGGATCGGCCTTGGAGAATCCCGCGTTGCGGTCAGGCGTCCATTGCATCGGCGTACGAACCGCGTCGCGGTCTCCGAGCCAGATGTTGTCGCCCATGCCGATCTCGTCGCCGTAGTAGAGGATCGGCGAGCCCGGCAGCGACAGCAGTAGCGCGGTGAACAGCTCCATCTGGTTCTGGTCGTTGTCGAGCAGCGGCGCCAGCCGGCGGCGGATGCCGATATTGGCCTTCATCCGCGGGTCGCGGGCGTACTCCGACCACATGTAGTCGCGGTCCTCGTCGGTGACCATCTCGAGCGTGAGCTCGTCGTGGTTGCGCAGGAAGATGCCCCACTGGCAGGTGTCGGGAATCTTCGGGGTCTGCGCCAGGATCTCCGAGATCGGGTAACGCGACTCCCGGCGGACCGCCATGAAGATGCGCGGCATGACCGGGAAGTGGAACGCCATCTGGCACTCGTCGCCACCGATGCCGATGTCGCCGAAGTACTCGACCACGTCGGCCGGCCACTGGTTGGCCTCGCACAGCAGCAGCGTGTTGGGGTAGTCCTTGTCGACCTCTTTGCGGATCCGCTTGAGGAACTCGTGCGTCTCCGGGAGGTTCTCGCAGTTGGTGCCCTCCCTCTCGAAGAGGTAGGGCACGGCATCCAGCCGGAAGCCGTCGATGCCGAGGTCAAGCCAGAACCGCAGCGCCTCGAGGATGGCCTCCTGGACGTGGAGGTTCTCGAAGTTGAGGTCGGGCTGGTGCGAGAAGAACCGGTGCCAGAAATACTGCTTGCGTACGGGGTCGTACGTCCAGTTGCTGGTCTCGGTGTCGACGAAGATGATCCGCGCGTCGGAGTAGGCCTCGTCGGTGTCCGCCCACACGTAGAAGTCGCCGAACGGACCCTCCGGGTCGCTCCGCGAAGCCTGGAACCAGGGATGCTGGTCCGAGGTGTGGTTCATGACGAAGTCGATGATGACGCGAAGGCCCCTGGCGTGCGCGGCCTCGACGAACGCTTTGAAGTCGTCGATGTCGCCGATGTCAGGAGCGACCTCGGTGTAGTCGGCCACGTCGTAGCCACCGTCGCGCAACGGCGAGACGAAGAACGGCGGCAGCCATACGCAGTCGATGCCGAGCCACTCGAGATAGTCGAGCTTGTCCTGCAGGCCCTTGAGGTCGCCGACGCCGTCGTTGCTGGAGTCGGCGAAGGAGCGAACCAGGACTTCGTAGAAGACGGCGTGCTTGTACCACTCTGGTTGGTCGAGCAGAGTGGAGAGCCGGCCGGTGCCGTCAGGAGGTTCGTCGGTCATGGTGTCCGTCTGATGGTGAGGATGTGGGCGGGTTCGACCGAGGGGTCGAGCCGTACGAAGTTGTGCTGTCCCCAGCTCCAGGTGGCGCCGGAGAGCTCGTCCTGGACGACGAACGTGTCGTGCCAGTCCATCCCCAGGTCGGGCATGGTGAGAGAAACGACCGACTCACGGGTCCCGTGGGGGTCAAGGTTTATGACGACGATGACTGTATCCGGGTTACCTTCAGGTTTCGCGCCGGTTACGGGCTCGTGTTTCGAGAAAACGAGCAACTGGTCATCGGGTACGTGGTGAAAGCGGAGGTTGCGCAACCGCTGGAGCGCCGGGTGACGGCGCCGGATCTCGTTCAGCCTGCGCAGATAGGGACCAAGCGACTCGCCGGCATGGGTGCCGCCGGGTTCGTATGCCGCCCAGTCTCGTGGCCGGTACTGATATTTCTCGGAATCGAGATACTCCTCGCTGCCGGGGCGAAGCGCCACGTGCTCGAAGAGCTCGTATCCGGAGTAGACCCCCCACGTAGGTGAGCTCATGGCAGCCACCACCGCACGAATCTTGAACGCGGCCGGACCGCCGTACTGGAGGTAGGCCGTGAGGATGTCCTGCGTGTTGACGAAGAAGTTCGGACGCAGGAACGCCGGTGTCTCGTTGGCGAGCTCGGTGAGGTAGGTCTCGAGCTCGTACTTGGTGTTGCGCCACGTGAAGTAGGTGTACGACTGGTGGAAGCCGACCTTCGCCAGCGTCCGCATCATCGCCGGCCGGGTGAACGCCTCCGACAGGAACAGCACGTCCGGGTCGGTCTCGCGGATCTCGGCGAGCAGCCACTGCCAGAACCGCACCGGCTTGGTGTGCGGGTTGTCGACCCGGAAGATCCGCACGCCCTGGGCGATCCAGTGCCGCATCACGCGCAGCACTTCGGCGTAGATCCCCTCGGGATCGTTGTCGAAGTTGAGGGGGTAGATGTCCTGGTACTTCTTCGGCGGGTTCTCGGCGTACGCGATCGTGCCGTCGGCCAGCGTCCTGAACCACTCCGGGTGCTCCTTGACCCACGGGTGGTCGGGCGAGGCCTGCAGCGCGATGTCCAGCGCGATCTCCAGCCCGAGGTCGCGGGCCTGGGCGACGAAGTCCCGGAAGTCCTCCAGCGTGCCGAGGTCGGGATGCACCGCGTCGTGACCGCCCTCGGGCGAGCCGATTCCCCACGGCGTGCCGGGGTCGTTCGGGCCGGCGTCCAGCGTGTTGTTCGGGCCCTTGCGGTTGGTGCGGCCGATCGGGTGGATCGGCGGGATGTAGACCACATCGAAGGCCATGTCCCGGATCGCCGGCAGGCGCTGCGCGGCGGTCTTGAACGTGCCGGAGACCCAGCGCTGCTCGGCCTCGTCGTAGTAGGCGCCTTCCGAGCGGGGGAAGAACTCGTACCAGCTGCCGTAGAGCGCCCGCTCGCGTTCGACTCGCAGCGGGTACGCCGGGGAGGTGCTGACCAGCTCACGCAGTGGATGCCGGGCGAGCAGCTCGCGTACGTCGGCGGCGGTCGCGGCGGCCAGCCGGACCTCGGCCGGACGCCGGGTGTCGCGCAGCGCGCGGAGCGTGTCGGCGATCAGCTCGCGACCGTGTGTGTGGTCGGCGGGCAGGTTGGCGGCGGCGCGTTCGAACAGCTGCTCGCCTTCGGTGAGCATCAGGTCGACGTCGACACCGGCCGGGATCTTGAGCTCGGCGGCGTGCCACCAGGTGCCGACCGGATCGCTCCAGGCCTCGACCTGGTACGTCCAGTCACCGGTCGCGGTCGGGCGGACGTCGGCCATCCAGCGGTCGGTGCCAGGGACCGGCATGTGCATCGGGATCCAGCCGAGGTCCTCGCCGTCGGGTCCTTTGACGACGACGTTGGCGCCGAGGGCGTCGTGGCCCTCGCGGAAGATCGTGGCCGAAACGGTGAAGTCCTCACCCGGCACGGCCTTGGCCGGGAACGTGCCGCAGTCGACAAGGGGCGCGACATCGAGGATCGGGATCCGGCCGAGGGCGTCCTTGGCGTGGAGGTCCTTGGGGCGACCCGCGGGCGTTGCGGCCGGTTGTTTCCTGCGTGCGTTCTTGGCGTCAGACATAGGCGTGGCGGTCCGAGCTTTCTGGGCTGGTTGTCGGCGGCGCTGCTGCACAGACGTGGAACCTATCCAGTGTGTTCCATCGATGTTTCCTCGGGGATACGCGGCGCGCAAAACTTCTTGCCTGGTTAGTTACGCCGAGGCGCCGGGACGAAACATTCGGGGCTGAAACATCCGGCCTGGTCCGGACCAGTGCCCCTGTTCGGGTGGGTAGATCCGGTACGGCGTTGAAAGACCTTGCTGGCGTTGCAAAGCTGTGACAGACCCCCGGCGTGTCCCGTTATCTGAGTCCAATAGCGTTTCTCTCCGTGCGTGCCATTCGTCGATTCACCGTCAGGCCGGTCCTGCCACCGCCGCTTGCTCCCTTGGGCGAGCTCGCGCTGAACTTGCGCTGGTCGTGGCATCCGCCGACCCAGGACCTCTTCGCCGCCGTCGACCCCGGGCTGTGGGAGCGGGTCGATCACGACCCGATCCGCCTGCTCGGCGCTGTCTCGGCCCGCCGGCTCAACGAGCTGGCCGACGACCCGGGTTTCGGTGAGCGGCTGCGGGCCGCCGCCGACGACCTGTCGGACTACCTCACCGCCGACCGGTGGTACCAAAGCCTCGGAGCGGACGTTCCGCGCCGGATCGCGTACTTCTCACCGGAGTACGGCCTGTCGAAGGTGCTGCCGCAGTACTCCGGTGGCCTCGGCATCCTCGCCGGTGACCACCTGAAGGCGGCCAGTGACCTCGGCGCGCCGCTGGTCGCGGTCGGGCTGCTCTACCGCCACGGCTACTTCATGCAGTCGCTGTCGCACGAGGCCTGGCAGCAGGAGCGCTACCCCCTGGTCGACCCCGACGCGATGCCGCTCACGCTGCTCCGTGAGAACGACGGCTCGCCGGCCAAGATCGTGGTCGGCCTGCCCGGCTCGCGCCGGCTGGTCGCGCAGATCTGGGTGGCGCAGGTCGGCCGGGTTCCGCTGCTGCTGCTCGACTCCGGCATCGAGGACAACGAGGGCGCCGAGCGCGACGTCACCGACCGTCTCTACGGCGGCGGCACCGAGCACCGGCTGCTGCAGGAGATGCTGCTCGGCATCGGCGGCGTCCGCGCGCTGCGGGTCTACAGCCGGCTGACCGGCGTGAGCGCACCCGAGGTGTTCCACACCAACGAGGGCCACGCCGGCTTCCTCGGTCTGGAGCGGATCCGCGAGTACGTCGAGGAGCACGGGCTCGACTTCGAGGCGGCGCAGGAGACCGCGCGGGCCGGCACGGTGTTCACCACCCACACGCCGGTGCCCGCCGGCATCGACCGGTTCGAGCGGGAGCTGATCGAGCAGTACTTCGGAGGCGACAACGCCTGCCCGGGCGTTCCGGTCGACCGGATCCTCGCGCTCGGCGCCGAAGACTACGAAGGCGGCGACCCGGCCGTGTTCAACATGGCCGTGATGGGTTTCCGGCTGGCGCAGCGCGCCAACGGTGTGTCGTCATTGCACGGCGCGGTGTCACGGGAGATGTTCGCCGGGCTGTGGCCGGGCTTCGACGTCTCCGAGGTGCCGATCGGCTCGATCACCAACGGTGTGCACGCGGCCACCTGGGTGGGCCGGGAGTTCCTGGAGCTGGAGGCGCGCGCCTCGGGCAACGACATCCCGGGCGACTGGGACGTCGCGGACCAGGTCGACGAGGCCGAGCTGTGGCGGATCAAGGCCGGGCTGCGCTCGCGGCTGGTCCAGGACGCCCGGCGCCGGCTGCGGGAGTCGTGCCGGACGCGTGGTGCGTCCGAGGCCGAGCTCGGGTGGATCGACGACGCGCTCGACCCCAACATCCTGACGATCGGCTTCGCGCGCCGGGTTCCGTCGTACAAGCGGCTGACGCTGATGCTCGCCGACCGTGACCGGCTGAAGGCGCTGCTGCTCGACGAGGAGCGGCCGATCCAGCTGGTGATCGCCGGCAAGTCGCACCCCGCCGACGACGGTGGCAAGAAGCTGATCCAGGAGATCGTCTGGTTCGCCGACGATCCCGAGGTGCGGCACCGCATCGTCTTCCTGCCCGACTACGACATGGGGCTGGCGCACCCGATGGTGACCGGCGTCGACGTCTGGCTCAACAACCCGCTGCGGCCGTACGAAGCGTGCGGCACGTCCGGGATGAAGGCCGCGCTGAACGGCGGGCTCAACCTCTCGATCCGCGACGGCTGGTGGGACGAGTGGTTCGACGGCGAGAACGGCTGGGCGATCCCGTCGGCCGAAGGCTCCGGCAACGCCGACCACCGCGACTGGCTCGAGGCCAACGCCCTCTACGACCTGCTCGAGGGCCAGGTCGTGCCGCGGTTCTACGACCGCGACGCCGACGGCCTGCCGCGCCGGTGGATGGAGATGGTGCGGCACACGCTGAAGTCGCTCGGGCCGAAGGTGCTGGCTTCGCGGATGTTCGCCGACTACGTCAACGAGCTGTACGGCCCGTCGTCGGTGTCGTCGCGGGCGCTCAACGACTCCTTCGACGGCGCCCGGGAACTGGCGGCGTGGAAGCAGCGCGTGCGTTCCGGATGGGAGGCCGTGCGGGTCGACCACCTGGAGTCGGCGGGCCTGTTCGACGGTGCCGAGCTCGGGAGCACGGTGTCGTTGCGGGTGTTCGTGAGCCTCGGCTCGCTGTCGCCCGACGACGTGACGGTGCAGGTTCTGCACGGCCGGGTCGACGAGTCCGACACCCTGCGCGAGCCGTCGGGCGTCGCCTTGCAGCCGGCGGAAGCGTACGAGGCGGGGCGGCACCGGTACGAGGGTGAGATCAAGCTCGACCGCACCGGACCGTTCGGCTACACCGTGCGCATCCTGCCCAACCACCCGGCTCTGGTCTCCGCGGCCGAGATGGGCCTGGTGGCCTGGCCACCCGACCACGAGGGCATGACCAACGGCGACCTGCGCTGAGGCCGTCGCGCCTGGAGATGGCAGCACCCTGCCATCTCCAGGGACGGCCCTGCGTCCCTCCTAGCCTGGACCGATGATCATCGGAGTCTGGGCGGGCGCCATCCTCGGTGTGATCATCGGCGGGTCGGTGGGCGCCTCGATCGGTTCCTGGAGCTGGGGACTGGTCGGCGCCTACGGCGGCCTGGCGTGCGGGGCGACCGTGATCGGTGGCGTGGTCGCCATGGCCACGGCGGGAAACGATCGCGAGCAGCGTGCCGAAGGTAGGGCAGGGCTGGTCTTCGGCAGCTTCGGCACCGTGGGCGCGTTCGTGGGCTACCGGGTGGGCACGGAGATCGAGCGCATGTCTCCCGTAGTGGGCTGCCTCCTTGGTCTGGCGCTCATGGGCGCCCTGGCCGCCATCTTCGTGGACCATCTTTTTCGTGAGCGTGACAAGCACGCCAGCGGTGGTGTCGCCCTTGCCCTCCTGCTGCTCCTCGCGGTTTCCGGCGCGGGTGGCGGTGCATGGATTGGCATGCTGGCCCACCACGCGATCTGGGTCGCGGTTGGTCTGGTGGCCGGCAGCCTGTTCGGAACGCTGATCGCACATGCCCTGAACGAGGGAGTCGAAGAGGCCGTCCGGGGCGGTCCGTACCGCGGTGGTCCGCCTTGCGGCTCCTAGATCGTCTAGGACATCGAAACCCGCCGTCGATGCGGGAAGCACGGGCTATGCGTCGACAGGACCGGGGGAGCGGTCGCCGGAGCCGATGGGGGCGGCTTCGAGGTGCGTGCGGGCGCCCGTGATCGGGCAGCCGATCGTTCCGGCGGCGTCGTAGCCCGGCCGCGGCCGGCTTCGTAGTCCGACCAGGCCGATCGCTCCCGCCGCGAAGGCCAGGCCCGAGGTGACGCCCATGCCGGAACGGAAGGCGTCCACCGCCGCGGTCGACAGGATCGGCGAGAGCTCCGCCCGTTCGGCCCCGCTGAGCTGACCTCGCGGAGTGCCGGAGAACGGGTGCTCGTGCGCCTGCTCGACGGCACCGGCCATGGCCGGGCCCAGATCCTTGCCCTCCAACGCACGGTCGAGTGACGCCGAGAACTGCAGTGAGATCAGCACGCCGATCACGGCGATCGCCGCCATGCTGCCCGTACGGGCGACCGCGTTGTTGATGCCCGAGGCGATGCCTGCCCGTGAGCCCGGCACCGCCGACATCACGCCAGCAGTGAGCGGCGCCACCAGCATCGCCAGGCCCAGGCCGTGGATCAGCGTCGACGGCAGGACCAGCGTGAACAGGTCGTCCGCGGAGTCGACGCGAAGCAGCAGGAGCATCCCCAGCCCGGCGACCAGCGAGCCGCCCGCGACGAACACCGTGCCGCCGAACCGGTCGGAGAGCGCGCCGAACCGCCCGGACAGCGCGAACAGCACGATGATCGGCACCGCGCTGACCACACCGGCGACGGCCGGGTGGTAGCCGAGGCCGTCCTGCAGGAACATCACGGTGTACGTGCCACACGCGATCAGCCCGCCGTACAGCACGAACGTCACGACGTTCAGCATCGTGAACCGGCGGATCCGGAACAGCGACAGCGGCAGCAACGGGCTGGCGGCCCGCCGTTCCCACCACCCGAACAGCACCAAGGCCGCGAGCCCGGCCACGAGCGCCGCGACCACCGGCGGGGAGCTCCAGCCGGCGTTCGAACCCTGGATCACGTAGAACACCGGTCCGCCGATCGCCACCACGGCGAGCAGCGCACCGCCGATGTCGACCCGGCCGGCGGACGCGCGTTCCTCCTGCCGCGGCGACGCGCGGTAGATCAGGAAGACCACGAGCGCGGCGAACGGCACCTGCACCCAGTAGATCGCCCGCCAGGACAGCGCGTCGATGAGCAACCCGCCCACCAGCGGTCCGGCGATCACCGACAGCCCGCTCCACGCCGACCACGACGCGATCGCCTTCGAGCGCTGCTCGCCCTCGTACGCCCGCGTCAACACGGCCAGGACGCTGGGCAGCAGCAGGGCCGCGGCCATCCCTTGCAGCAGGCGCCCGACCAGCAGCAGCGCGGGGTTGGGTGCGAGCGCGCACACGGTCACGGCCACCCCGGACGCCACGGCGCCCAGGCGGAAGACCCGCCACCGGCCGTAGAGATCGCCGAGCGCGCCGCCGACCAGCAGCAGACTCCCCAGCGCCAGCAGGAACCCGGCGACGATCCACTGCTGTACGGCCAGCCCGACCTCGAAGTCGTCGGCGATGGCCGGCAGCGCGGTGGTGGTCATCAGCCCGTCCATCCCCGTGAGCGAGGACGCCAGGACGCAGGCTATGAGTACGAGTCGGTGGCGCACCCAGCCATTGTCAGGTGGGCGGGCACGCCGGACAACGGGTTCGGCCGGCTTCGTCGCATCCGGCCAACGACTGCTTGCTAGACCGCGACGCCGATGGTCAGGAGCAGGTTGGCGTAGACCCGCTGCTCCCCGGTCGCGATCACGAGCGCGACGTCCTCGGTCTTGGCGGCGTCGTAGAAGCCGAACCGGTCGAGCGGCTCGATCGGAGTGCCGTCGGGCAGGAGGCGCTCGAACTCCGCGAAGATCTCCGGTGTGCCCAGCTCCTGCGGCGGCTGCATGACGGCCGCGGCCTCGATCGGGATCGCTTCGACCAGGGTCTCGAGCACCTCGGTCACGGTCAGCTTGCCGGGGGCGAGGTTCAGGAACACGTGCACCGCGTTCGGCCCGGCCGCGGTGGTGAACGGATAGTGCCCGTCCGCGATCAGGACCCGCGAGCCATGGCCGGCCGACGCCAGCGCGGCCAGGATCTCTGGGTGTATGAGCCCGTAGCGCAACATGTGCTTGCCCTTTCCAGCCGGTTCGGACCGAAACTATACGGGCGCCGAGCCGGAACACCTACCCGACCACGGCGTCGACGTCCCGCTGCAAACGGTCGAAGTTCAGCTCCGAGACCTTCGCGAGGGCGGGGTAGAGGTGGCTTCGCAACACCCTGCTGTACGCCGAGTACCACCGCGACCTGGGCCTTGACTCGGATCTCGCAAGGGACTTCCTGAGCTCGGCCGCGACCTGGTTGAGCTGCTCGCACGCTGGCGTCGAGACCTGGTTCGACGCAACGGGAGCTTGCGTACAGTCTCTCGGGCGGTACGACGACTCCCGCACCGGTGGGTTGCCGCCGAAGGTGAGCAGGTCGTCCTGGCTGCCGGTGCGTCGTACAACTGGTGATAGGCGAACGGCCAGTTGCGCAGGAAGACGGCTTTGCCTTCGCGGAACGCGAGTCGAGTTCGTTCCCACCGGCCGACCAGATGGCTTCGAGTGCGTTGACCAGACGCAGGAGCGCCACCGTGATGACGCCGACGGCCTTCCACCATTCGACGCCGGGCTGGGTTGCCCGCTCGTAAGCCGCCTCGAGCCCCGCCCAGGCGTCCGCGATCCGCCCGCCGCTCCTGATCGCCTCGCCACCCGTTTCGGCCATCGGCGCATCCTCCCCTGGCCGTAGCCTTCTCTGGCTGGGCCTCATGATAGGCCGGTATCGGACCCACTGGCAGGTCAATGCGGAATCGGCGCTATAGCGTGTGTACGACGTTGTAATCGCACAGCCACGGGAGATCCAGATGACAGGTGCCGACGCGTTCGAGTGGCCGGTGCTTCGAACTCACGACCAGGCGCACTCGCTGCGCGTCGCGATGCCGCTCGGTGGCATCGGGACGGGAACGATCAGTCTCGGTGGACGTGGTGACCTGCGCGACTGGGAGCCGGTCAACCGGCCGGCCAAGGGCTGGAACCCGAGGTGGAGCTGTTTCGCGATTCGCACGGCCACCCCGGACGGCGAGAGCGCGGCCCGGGCGCTCGAGGGCCCGATCGACCTCGTGCTGTACGAAGGCGCGCACGGCTCCGGCGTGCCCAACCACGGGTTGCCGCGCTTCCAGCGGTCGGAGTTCAGCGCCGCCTATCCGTTCGGCCAGGTCCACCTGGACGACGACGCCATGCCGGTCTCGGTGCGCCTGCAGGCGTTCAACCCACTCGTGCCCGCCGACGCGGACGCCAGCGGGATCCCGATCGCGATCCTGCGCTACGTCGTCACCAACCACAGCGACAGCGATCTCGACGTGTCGCTGGTCGGCAGCCTGCAGAACTTCGTCGGCACGGACGGCTCCGAGGGCAAACCGAACCGGAACCGCAACACCGCAAGGCGATCCGACGGCCTGACCGGCGTGTTCCTCGACTCCGAAGGCGTCGAGAGCACCGCCGAGCAGTGGGGCTCGCTGGCGCTGGCTGTGGTCGGCGAGAACGACGTCAGCATCCGGACGGCCTGGGCGGACGCCAGCTGGGGCGGTGAATTGCTCGACTTCTGGGACGACTTCACCGCCGACGGTCACGTCGACGAGCGGACGAGCGACGTCGACGCGCCGATGGCCTCCGTCGCCGCCAAGCGAACCTTGACAGCGGGAGAGACGACCGCGTTCACGTTCCTCATCGGCTGGCACTTCCCGAACCGGCAGAACTGGAACCGCGACGCCCTGGTCGGCAACTACTACACCACCCGTTACGACGACGCGTGGGACGTCCTGGCCGGCACCGCGCCGCGGCTGGCCGAGCTGGAGCACCGGACGCTGGCGTTCGTCAACGCCGTCGCGGGCAGCGATCTCCCCGTCGTGGTGAAGGAGTCCGCGCTCGCCAACCTCTCCACGCTGCGCACGCAGACCTGCTTCCGTACGCCCGACGGCCGCTTCTACGGCTGGGAAGGCTGCAGCGACGACGTGGGCTGCTGCCTCGGAAACTGCACCCACGTGTGGAACTACGAGCAGGCCACACCGTTCCTGTTCGGCGCGCTGGCTCGTTCGCTCCGCGAGGTGGAGTTCGCGCACGGCACGGCCGGCAACGGGCACATGAGCTTCCGTATCCAGCTGCCGCTCGACCGCGCCCTGTCCGAAGGCGTCGCCGCAGCCGACGGGCAGATGGGGTGTTTGGTCAAGCTGTACAGGGAATGGCGGCTGTCCGGCGACGACGAGATGGTGCGTTCGCTGTGGCCGAAGGCGAAACGGGCGATGGAGTTCGCCTGGATCCCCGGTGGCTGGGACGCCGACCAGGACGGCGTGATGGAGGGCTCGCAGCACAACACGATGGACGTGGAGTACTTCGGCCCCAACCCCGAGATCGGCGCCTGGTATCTCGCCGCGCTGCGAGCATGTGAGGAGATGGCGCGCTATCTCGGCGAGGACGACTTCGCCGGCAAGTGTGCCGATCTGTTCCGTCGAGGTAGCGAGTGGCTCGACGCGAACCTCTTCGACGGCGAGTACTACCGGCACGAGATCCGCCCGCCGGGCAGCGAGGACGCGATCGCGCCGGGGCTACGGCTGCCGGGCATCGGCGCGCGCGACCTGGTCAACCCGGAGCTGCAGATCGGCGACGGCTGCCTCGCCGACCAGCTCGTCGGGCAGAACCTCGCCCACCTGTCCGGCCTCGGGTACCTGCTGGACAAGGAGAAAGTCACCACGACGCTGCGCAGCATCCTGCGCCACAACCGGCGGGCCGGCATGGCCGGCCACTTCAACCCGATGCGCAGCTACGCGCTCGGCGACGAGACCGGACTGGTCGTCGCGGCCTACCCGCACGGCAACCGGCCCGAGCGCCCGTTCCCGTACTTCGACGAGGTGTGGACCGGGCTGGAGTACACCGCGGCGGTCGGCATGTTCTACGAAGGCCTGCTGGAGGAGGGCGAGAGCGTCTTCGCGGCGGCCCGGGACCGCTTCGACGGCCGGCGGCGCAACCCGTTCGACGAGGCCGAGTGCGGGCACCACTACGTCCGCGCGATGGCCAGCTGGGGCGCGATTCCCGCGCTGACGGGGTTCTCCTACGACGGCGTGACGGGCACGCTGACGTTCGCCGCGTCGGCCGAGCCGGTGACGTGGTTCTGGTCGAACGGTGACGCCTGGGGCACCTTCACACAGGGCGAGGACGGCGGCCGGATCGAGCTGACCGTGATCGAGGGCGAGTTGCGGGTCGATACGCTGAGCCTGCGGGGCGGCGGGACGCTCCGTGGTCAGAACCGGACGCTCGCGGCCGGCGAGTCCCTGACCGCGACCCTCGACTGAGGAAGCAGATGCTCAACCGCTGGCTGCTGGCCGTTCCGCTGGCGCTGGCCGGCTTCGTCGTGGTGCCGTTGGGCCGCGCTTGGTTGTGGGCGGGCGGCAGGGGTGAACCCTGGTCGTTGTCCGAGCTGGTGCTCAGGTCCCTGCCGCTGTACGCGATCGTCGCCGGGCTGCTGTTCGTGGTGCGCCGGAGTCCGCGCTACTGGGCACGGCTCACGTTCCTGGTCAGTGTGCTGTGGGCGGTCGTCGGCCTGGCGGCCGGACTGCCGTTGGTGTGGAGCGTCGCGTCCGTCGTGCTCGCGTGGTGGCTCGTGCACCTGGCCGCGAGGGTGCTCACCCGGCAGCTGGACGAGGAGCTCGCGGCCAGCGGGCTCACCGTACACGTGAAGTCGCGGACCTCCAGGCTGCGCGTGGAGATCGGCAGAGACCGGGTACGGCTGGTCGGCATGGCCGGACCGGCCGAGCCACCGGCGGCGCTGCGGCTCGCGATTCCCTTCACCCGGTTGGCATTCGTCGAGGCGGGGACGCTGGCCTCGCAGCGCACCGGCGCGACCTGGAAGCTGCCGAACCACGCGAACGTCAAGCTGGCCAACGGTCCGGCGATCCGGATCGCCGGACCCGGACAGGAATGGCTGGTGCCGGTCGACGAACCGGGCGAGCTGGCCGCGTTCATCCGCGAGCGGGCAAGCCGGGCACGGATGGCGAGTCCTGGCACGGATCCCGGCCTGCCGGACCCTTCCGTCGACGAACGCCGGCGTGCCCGCGTCCTGCTCGAACGGCAGAACGACCGGGTCAGCAAGAACATCCGGGCCTATGCCGGCGGATCCCACCACTCGTACCTCGTCGCCGCGTTCCTGGTCAGCCCCGCGGCCGTCGCGGCGGCACTGCACTCCGGCATCGCGCCGTCCGGGCGGGTGCTGGGGTTCCTGCTGTTCGGCGCGTTGGCAGCCGGCGCGGGCTGGTACTGGTGGCGGCTGGAACGCGCGGTGCGGTTGTTCGAGGAGTGGCCGCGCTCGAGCGACGAGCCGTCGCAGACGATCCCGGACGAGGCGGCCACGCCGGTCAGTGGCTGGTCGTCCGCTTATCCCAGCGGCATGGCGTAGCGGATCTCGCGCAGCTCGACCGTGCCGTTGTGGTCGGTCTTGGCCTGGCCGTCGGGCTTCCAGCCGTGCTTCTCGTAGAACCGCCGGGCGCGGGTGTTGGTCTCCAGCACCCACAGCACCGCGTCGTGGTAGCCCATCGCCCGCAGGCCGTCGATGCCGGCCTGGAACAGCGACGCCGCGATGCCCTTTCCCCACGCGTCGGGACGCAGGTTGATGACGTAGAGCTCGCCGGTGGTCTCGGGCACGGTGTCGCCGTCGCCGCCGGAACGGTACGCGCCGAACTCCGTGAAGCCATACAGCTCGCCGGCCTCGTCGTCGACCGCTATCAGGCAGGGATTGGCGGCCAGCTCCAGCCGCTCCCGCCGGCGTTCGGCTCTCGCCTCCATGTCGTCGGACAGGCCGGCCAGGAAGTCCGCGGGCAGCTGGCCCGCGTAACCCGCTTGCCAGGCAGCGATGTGCACCTCGGCAACCCGGCGGGCGTCCCCGACCCGCGCCTCACGAACTCGCAGCACCATGGGGCTCATCATGTCCCGGCACGCGTTCGGCCCGCAACAGCACAACCGATCGCGCCGGAAGCACGATCCGGTCCAGTGCGCGGAAGCGGTCACCCTCGACTTCGAAGCTGGTGTCGAGCACGCGGCTGTAGGCGAGCGCCCACGGCGGCCCGGGCAACGTGGCGGTGATGGGTTCGGGGTCGGCGTTCAGCCAGAGCAGGAACGAGTCGTCGCTGAGCTCCTGGTTCCCCCCGGCCTCGATGCTGTACTCGCCGGTGTGCTCGCCGACCAGGAACATGCCGAGCGTACGACGCCACGGGTCGTGCCACGCCTCCGCGTCGAGCGGAGTGCCCGCCGCGGTGAACCAGCCGACGTCGATGTGCCGCCCGCTGTCGAACGCGCCGGTGAAGAAGTGGCCCCGGCGCAGCACGGGGTGCTCGCGGCGCAGCCGCAACAACTCCTTGACGAAGTCGCGCAGCTCGAGCCAGTCGCGGCCGCCCTCCCAGTCGGTCCACGAGATCTCGTTGTCCTGGCAGAAGGCGTTGTTGTTGCCGCCCTGCGTCCGGCCACGCTCGTCGCCGGCCAGCAGCATCGGTACGCCGATCGAGAGCAGGAGCGTCGCCAGCAGGTTGCGGGCCTGCCGCCGGCGCAGGGCCAGCACCAGGGGATCGTCGGTTTCGCCTTCCTCACCGCAGTTCCACGAGCGGTTGTCGTCGGTGCCGTCGCGGTTCTGCTCGCGGTTGGCCTCGTTGTGCTTGTGGTCGTACGACACGAGGTCGCGCAGGGTGAAGCCGTCGTGGCAGGTGACGAAGTTGACCGACGAGAACGGCCGCCGCCCGCCGCGGCCGAACAGGTCGCTGGAGCCCGACAACCGGAACCCCAGGTCGGCCAGGCCGCTGCTCATGCCGCGCCAGAAGTCGCGTACGTCGTCGCGGTATTTGCCGTTCCACTCCGACCACGGTGCCGGGAAGGCGCCGGCCTGGTAGCCGTCGAGTCCGATGTCCCACGGCTCGGCGATCAGTTTCACCTTCGACAGCACGGGATCCTGGCCGATCGCCACCAGAACCGGCGTGACCATGTCGATCTGGAGCTCGCGGTCGCGTGCGAACGTCGTCGCGAGGTCGAACCGGAAGCCGTCGACGCCCATCTCCTCGACCCAGTAACGCAGCGAGTCGAGCGTCAGCCGGACGGCCTGGGGGTGGGAGAGGTTGACGGTGTTGCCTGTTCCGGTGGTGTTGACGTAGCGCCGGCCGCCGTCGAGCAGGCGGTAGTAGGCCGCGTTGTGGATGCCGCGGTACGACACGGTCGGGCCGAACTCGTTGTGCTCGCAGGTGTGGTTGTAGACCACGTCGAGCACGACCTCGACTCCGGCGGCGTGGAACGCGCGCACCATCGCCTGGAACTCGCGTACCTGCTCGCCGTGGCTGCCACTGGCGGAGTAGGCCGCGTGCGGTGCGAAGAAGCCGAGCGTGTTGTAGCCCCAGTAGTTGGTCAGGCCGTTGCCGCGCAACCAGGTCTCGGACAGGAAGTGGTGGATCGGCAGCAGCTCGATCGTCGTGACGCCGAGGTCGGCCAGGTCGTCGACGACCGCCGGATGCGCCAGGCCGGCGTAGGTCCCGCGCAGCTCGGGCGGCACCTTCGGATGGCGCATGGTGTGACCGCGCGGGTGCAGTTCGTACAGGACCGTGTGGTCCCACGGCACGCGCGGGCGCGGATGGTCGCCGATCGGCTCCGGCGCGACGACGACCGACTTCGGAACGTACCCGGCGGAGTCGCGATAGTCGGGCATCGTGTCGTTGCCGGTCGACAGGGCGTACCCGAAGATCGCCTCGTTGTCGACGAGATCTCCGGTGATCGCCCGGGCGTAGGGGTCGACCAGCAGCTTCGACGGGTTGAACCGGTGTCCGGTCTGCGGGTCCCAGGAGCCGAACGCGCGGAAGCCGTACTCCTGTCCGGGACCGACGCCGGGGAGGTAGCCGTGCCAGACGCCGTGCAGCCGGTCCGGCAGGTCGTGCCGGGTCTGGTTGCCGGCCTGGTCGAACAGGCATACCTCGACACGGTCGGCCGCGGGCGCCCACAGCGCGAACGTGGTGCCCGAGCCGTCGTACGTCGCACCCTGCGGCGGGACACCGGCCGGGCTGGTCGGGGTATGCATCGGGCCATCCTTTCGTACGGGCGTGCTTCGAGCCAAAGGACCGGCCGTGGACCGTCTTCGGATCATGTTGACCGGCCGGTCAATCAGAGCAATACTGGAGTGGTTCGGCCACACTGACCGAGCACGTCAGAGGAGGTGCAATGGAACCCCGCAAATGGGTCCGCTGGCAGGACTGGGTGGCTCTCGTCGTTGGTCTGGTCATCGCGCTGACCCCGCTGTGGTTCGACCCGGGCGACGCCCTCCAGATCTGGACGATGGTCATCGTCGGCGGGCTGCTCGCGCTGTCCGGGCTCTGGTCGCTGGCCATGCCCGGCGCCGTTCTCAGCGAATGGACCCACGCGATCCTCGGCATCCTGGCGTTCGTCGCACCGTGGGTCGTGTCGTACTACGACCAGGCCGGCGCAGCGTGGACCTCGTGGGCCGGTGGTCTGATCGCGGTCGTGGTCGGCCTGTGGGCCGTCAGGATGATGCCCTCGACATCTGGAACGGCGACACCGACGACGCCGTGACCCGGGCCGCTTCGCGGCCCTAGGCCGCGCCTGGCAAATATCGCCTGACTCGCGACGCCCCGCATCCACGCTGACGGCACCGCGAACCTTGCGAGTATGCCCAACACGAGCTTCGGCCCGCGGCACCGCCAGCGCGGCGCGGATACGCCGCGAGCTTTACCACCGCTATTTGCCAGACACGACCTAGACTCAGCAGTCATGAAGAGCACCAAGCAGCCGTCTGGACCCGGCCGGCGTCCCGGCCGGGTACGGGCGGCTGCTGGTCGCGCGGCCGACGCCGTCGCCCGCACCCGGCGCACACCCGACCCGGTCGACTCCCGGCGGCGCATCCTCGACGCGGCGGAGGAGCTGATCGCCGAGAACGGCCTCGACGCGACGCCGACCGCCCGGATCGCGAAGCAGGCCGGCGTGCCGAAAGGGCTCGTCTTCCACTACTTCCCGACCAAGATCGACTTGCTGACGGCGCTGGTGTCCGAGCGTACGAACGCCGCCGCCCTGTCGGAGGGTGAGCTGGAGGTCGTCGACGGCGACGTCGCGGCGACACTGGTGCGGCTGGCGGAGCGGGTGCGGCAGGGGGAGCACGCGTCGGAGCGGATGCGGCGGATCGTGTTCCGGGAGGCGGAGACGCATCCCGAGGTGCGCGCGTTCGTCAACGGTGTCTTCACCGAGGCGGTGCGGTTGACCCGGCTGGCGCTGGACCTCGCGTTGAGCAAGCAGCCGGAAGTCGACGAGGCGCGGAAGAACACCGTGGCGGAGGCGTTCGCGGCGCTGCTGCTGCACGAGGCGAACATGACGCCGCTGACAGGTGCGGCACTCGACCTGGAAGCGATCACCCGCATCTTCGCCGACGGCATCCGCGCCGTTGTGCCGCGGATGGGACCTGCTGTTCTGACGTAGCTGACGTAACACGTCGGCAACATCGCGTGGGGAAAATGGGGCCGTGCCTGTTTCCCCAGCGATCAGACCCGCGACACTCTCCGACCTGACAGTGGTCGAGCAGATCTACGCGCACCACGTGCGCACCGGCACAGCGACGTTCGAGCTGAAGCCTCCGTCGCTGCCGGAGCTGGAGAAGCGGTACCAGACCGTCGTCGACCGCGGGCTGCCGTATCTGGTGGCCGAGGTCTCCGGTGCGGTGGTCGGCTATGCGTACTGCGGTGCCTACCGGCCGCGACCTGCGTACCGGCACACCGTCGAGGACTCGGTCTATCTTTCGCCTGCCGCTCAGGGGCGCGGTCTGGGCGGCGCGCTGCTGCGGGCGCTGATCGACGAGTGCGTACGTGGTGGTGAGGTGCGGCAGATCATCGGCGTGATCGCGGAGCCTGGGGGCACGGCGTCGCTGGCGTTGCATCGTAAGTGCGGCTTCACCGAGGTGGGGCGGCTGTCGGCGGTGGGCTTCAAGTTCGGGCAGTGGCTCGACACGGTCTTCACACAGCGCTCGCTGTAAATCGCTTGCCTCGTGTGTTGCCTTCCGGCGAGGATTCCGCGCAACCCTTCCGTCGGAGTCAAGGAGCTGCATGAGCCTTCGCCACCACGAGATCGCCGAAGCCAACCACCGCATCCTCAACCCGTTCACCGAAGACAAGTTGATGCTGGTCGGCGAGGTCAGCCGGCTCTCGGAGGGGCAGCAGGTGCTGGATCTCGCGTGTGGCAAGGGCGAACTGCTCTGCCGGTACGCCGAGCGGTTCGGCACCGGCGGGCTCGGTGTCGACCTCAGCGAGGTGTTCCTGGCGGCGGCTGCTTCGCGGGCGTCCGAGCTGGGCGTGGCCGATCGCGTGCGGTTCCAGCAGGGCGACGCGGCCGAGCCGGTCGAGGGCACGTTCGATGTCGTCTCCTGCATCGGCGCGACCTGGATCGGTGGCGGGCTGGTGGGAACACTCGACCTGATGCTTCGGTCGTTGCGTCCGGGCGGGTTGTTGCTCGTGGGTGAGCCGTACTGGCTCTCGCCGCCGCCCGCCGAAGCCGAGGAGACGATGGGCTTTCCCGAGGACTCGTTTGTCTCGCTCGCCGGCACCCTTGATCGTTTCGAGACCGCGGGCGTCGAACTGGTCGAGATGGTGCTCGCCACGCCGGACAGCTGGGATCGGTACGTTGCCGCGCAGTGGTGGACGATCCACGAGTGGCTACGCGACAACGCCGGCGACCCGGAGGCGCCGGCGATGCGCGAGTTCCTCGTCCAGGCGCGGCGGTCACACCTGGCGTACCGGCGTGACTACCTCGGCTGGGGTGTGTTCGTGCTGCGCGCGGGCTAGAGCACGACGACCGAGCGGAGCACCTCGCCCTTGTGCATCTTCTCGAACGCGGCCTCGACGTCGCCGATGCCGATCTCCTCGCTCACGAAGGCGTCGAGCGGCAGCCGGCCCTGCCGGAACAGGTCGGTGTAGATCGGGAAGTCACGGCTTGGCAGGCAGTCGCCGTACCACGACGACTTCAGCGCGCCCCCGCGTCCGAACACGTCGAGCAGGGGAAGCTCGAGCTTCATCTCGGGCGTGGGCACGCCGACGAGTACGACCGTGCCGGCCAGATCCCTTCCGTAGAAGGCCTGCTTGTACGTCTCGGGCAACCCGATCGCCTCGATCGCGACGTCGACGCCGAAGCCACCGGTGAGCTCCTGGATCGTTTCGACCGCGTCCTTCTCGCGGGAGTTGACGACGTGGGTGGCACCGAACTGCTTGGCCCACTCGAGCTTCCGGTCGTCGATATCGACGCCGATGATGGTGGTCGCTCCGCCGAGCTTCGCGCCCGCGATCGCCGCGTTGCCGACGCCGCCACAGCCCCAGACCGCTACGGAGTCGCCGCGCTGGACGTTGCCGGTGTTGAGCGCCGCACCGAGGCCGGCCATCACTCCGCACCCGAGCAGCCCGGCCACTGTCGCCGGCGTACCGGCGTCGACCTTGGTGCACTGCCCGGCCGCGACCAGCGTCTTGTCCGCGAACGCGCCGATGCCGAGCGCGGGGGAGAGCTCTGTGCCGTCCTGGAGTGTCATCTTCTGGGTGGCGTTGTGGGTGGCGAAGCAGTACCACGGCTTGCCCTTCTGGCAGGCCCGGCACTGACCGCAGACCGCGCGCCAGTTGAGGATCACGAAGTCACCGGCCTCGACCTCGGTCACACCGTCGCCCACCGCCTCGACGATGCCGGCGGCCTCATGCCCGAGGAGGTACGGATAGTCGTCGCCGATGCCGCCCTGCTTGTAGTGCAGGTCGGTGTGGCAGACGCCGCACGCCTGGACGCGTACCAGCGCCTCGCCAGGGCCAGGGTCCGGCACCAGAATCGTGGTCAGCTCGACCGGCTCGCCCTTGGCTCGCGAAACGACCGCCTGTACTTCGTGCACCATCGCGCTCCCTCTCGCTGCTTCCCACCGCGTGAGTTTCCTACCCAGATCCAAGCAGCACACGGCCTGGCTGTGAAGGTTTTGGCCTACTTGGACGCGGCTCTAGCTGTGCTTGCGGAGCGGCACCTCGCGGACGATGAGCATGGCGACGAAGCCGAGCAGGATCATCGGGACGAGGACCAGGAAAACACGGTCCAGGCCCAGCGTGAAGCCGTCGCGGATGATGGAGCGGATCGGCTCCGGCAGCATCGCGATCTCGTCCGGGGTGCCGAGCTGCGACTTCAGCCCTTCCGTCGACGGGATCCTGATGCCGCGTTCGGCCAGCATGCGCGGGATCTCCGTCGTCAGCCGGGAGGCGATGATGGCTCCGAACAGGGCCACGCCTACCGCGCCGCCCATGGAGCGGAAGAACATCGACGACGACGTAGCGATCCCCAGGTCGCGACGCTCTACGTCGTTCTGTACGGCCAGGATCAGCACCTGCATCGTCAGGCCGAGGCCGGCGCCGAAGATCATCGTGTAGCCGCAGATCGCGCCCAGGCTCGTCGACGACGACATCGTCGACAGGAGGAACGCGCCCGTGCCCACCATCAGCATTCCGACGAGCGGGAAGACCTTCCACCGTCCCCACTTCGTGATCGCCTTGCCGGAGACGATCGAGATCAGCAGCATCGAGAAGACGAGCGGCAGCGTCAGCATCCCCGAGATCGTCGGGCTCTTGTCACGGACGACCTGGAGATACTGCGGGAAGTAGATCATGCCGCCGAACATCGCCGCGCCCATCGCGAGAGACGCGATTCCACTCAGGCAGAACGTACGGCTCCGGAACAGCCGGGGCGGGAGGATCGGGTCGGCCGCGCGGCGCTCGACCAGGACCGCGACCACCAAGCTCACAACGGTGAGGGTCACCAGCAGCACCGTCCACCACGAGGCCCAGGCGAACTCCTGGCCCGCCAGCGACAGCTGCAGCAGCAACGCGGACGCCGCCAGCGAGATGAACGTCGCGCCCAGCCAGTCGATCCGCGTACGGCGGTGGATGGCCGGCAGTTTCAGCGTCTTCTGCAGGACGACGAGCGCGATCACCGACACCGGTACGCCCACGTAGAAGCACCAGCGCCACCCCGGCCCGTCGACCAGGAAGCCGCCGATCAGCGGCCCGGCGACCGTCGCGGTGCCGAAGGAGGCGCCGAGGTAGCCGCCGTAACGGCCCCGCTCGCGCGGGCTCACGACGTCGCCGAGGATGGCCTGGGAGAGCGAGACGATGCCGCCGATGCCGATGCCCTGCAACGCGCGGGCCGAGATCAGCTGGCCCATGTTCTGCGACAACCCGGCGATGACGGACGCGACGACGAACGTCGTGACGCCGAGCTGCAACAACGGCTTGCGGCCGAAGATGTCGGAGAGCTTGCCCCACAACGGTGTCGAGACCGTCGTGGTCAGCAGCGTCGCGCTGGCGATCCAGGACAGCTGGTCCTGCCCGCCGAGGTCGCCGACGATGGTGGGCAGCGCCGTGCCGACGACGGTCTGGCCGAGCGCCGAGACGAAGAGGCAGAGTACGAGCGCGAGGACGATTTCGAGGATCTGCCGGTGGGTGAAGCGAGGCGAGGCGTCAATCAGGGGTTGCGAGACATCCGAGAGGGGTTCAGCTGATGAGCTCGTGTCCGTCTGCTGGGACATTCGGGGTCGAGACCTCCTTCTGGTCTGGGGTCTTCTGCTGGGTTGTGCCGGCCTCGCTGTCGGCAACGTTGAACGCGGCGAGCAGCCGCGCGAAGGTTTCCTGGTCTTCCGCGGGCCAGGCCGCCAGGAGTGCCTGGAGTTCCGCCCGCCGTTTCGTACGGACCGCGTCGACTCGATCGCGTCCGGTGGCGGTGAGCCGGATGAGCGACGCCCGGCCGTCGGACGGGTCGGGGATCCGGTCGATCAGGCCGAGCTCGGTCAGCGTGGTCAGCATCCGGCTGACCGTCGACTTGTCCAGGCCGAGTTGGCACGCGAGCGACTTCGCGCGCAGCGGGCCACCGTCGGCGACCCGGGCAAGCGCGGCGTAGGCGGAACCGTCGAGGCGGGCGTCCAGCTCACGGGCGGCTCGGTTGCCGCGGGTACGGGCTCTGCGTACGAGTGCGATGAGCTCCCGCTCCACCGCCTCGGCAGCCGCGTCCACGACACACCCTCCTGTCCACTCAGCAGTCGATCGCGCGCAAGCAGCCGCCGATAGCGGACAGCAACGACAGCGGGCCGCGGCGAAACTGAGCGCGATCGAATGCGGCATCGGCACTGCCCTGTCAGGCTGCCACGCCTAGTTGTGCGATGCAACTATCTGTCTCGGTTACTGGCCCGTAACCGATCCCGTTAGGCTCGCCCGTGCCGGTACTGGTCAGATCGCATCGTTCGGAAGGGGTGTTGCGCGGATGGAGTTCGTACGGCTCGAGGTCGAGGCCGGCGTGGGTACGATTCGCCTGGATCGACCGCCGATGAACGCGCTCAACGTGCAGGTGCAGGAGGAGTTCCGGGCGGCCGCGCAGGAGGCCACCGAACGGGACGACATCTCCGCGGTCGTCCTCTACGGCGGCGAGAAGGTGTTCGCGGCCGGCGCCGACATCAAGGAGATGGCCGGCATGTCCTATTCCGACATGGCGGTCCGCTCGCACGGCCTCACTTCCGCCTGGACGGCCGTCGCCACGATTCCGAAACCGGTCGTCGCCGCCGTCACGGGATACGCCCTTGGCGGCGGGTGTGAGCTCGCGCTCACTGCCGACCGGAGAATCGCCGCTTCGACGGCCAAATTCGGTCAACCTGAAATCAAGCTCGGTGTCATTCCGGGCGCCGGTGGAACCCAGCGGCTGGCCCGTTTGGTCGGCCCGTCGAGGGCCAAGGAACTGATATTCACCGGCCGCATGGTCGACGCGGAAGAAGCGCTGGCGATCGGTTTGGCCGACGAGATCGTTCCTGTCGAACCGGGCCAGGAAGGCGCTGTTTATGAACGCGCTGTTGCCTGGGCTGCACAATTCGCCGGTGGTCCGGCACAGGCCTTGCGCGCAGCGAAGGGCGCGATTGACAGTGGCCTCGAGACCGATATCGGCACCGGGCTGGAAATCGAACGGCAGGCCTTTTCCGCGCTGTTCGCGACCGAGGACCGAACGATCGGAATGACCGCGTTCGTGGAAAAGACAAAACCGGAATTCAAAGGGCGCTGACATGGCTGACACCGACGACCGTCCCAACCCGCACGCCAGCGCCGAAGAAGTGGAACAGGCGTGGAACGACACCAAGCTCGCGCAGGTGCTCTATCACGACTGGGAAGCCGGCACGTACGACGAGAAGTGGTCGATCTCGTACGACGAGCGGTGCATCGCCTACGCCAGGGACCGGTTCGTCGCCGTCGCCGGTGCCAGCGGATGGCCCCACGCTCGCAGTCTGGAAATCGGTTGTGGTACAGGCTTTTTCAGCCTGAACCTCAAGCTGGCGGGCGTCCTTTCTGAGGTGCACGTCACAGACCTGTCGCCGGGCATGGTCGAACAGGCCAAGCGCAACGGTCGCGAACTCGGCTTCGATGTAGAAGGACGAGTCGCGGACGCCGAAAGGTTGCCATACGACGACCAGACCTTCGACGTTGTGATAGGGCACGCCGTCATCCACCACATACCTGACGTCGAGGCCGCCTTCCGCGAGATGCTTCGGGTCCTGAAGCCAGGTGGCCGCTTCGTCATCTGTGGTGAGCCGACCAGATACGGAGACTTCGTGGCGCGCCGGTTGTCGCGTGCTACGTGGTGGTTGGCGACCCGTGCGTCGAAGCTTCCCGTATTGCGTGAAAGCTGGGCCAGGTCGGCGGAGGAACTCGGCGAATCGTCGCGTGCGGCCGCCCTCGAATCCGTTGTGGACCTGCACACTTTCGATCCGGACACGTTGCGCCGGATGGCGGTCCGAGCGGGGGCGAAGGACGTCAGAACCGTTACGGAGGAGTTGACCGCGGCCTGGTTCGGCTGGCCGGTCCGCACGTTCGAATGCGCGGTCAACCCCGAACGCCTCGGGTGGAACTGGGCGATGTTCGCGTACAGGGGCTGGCTGGCGCTGTCGGCGTTCGATCGGGTGCTGAAGCCCTTCGTCCCGGACGAGCTCTACTACAACGTCTCCATCACCGGGCAGGCAGTGCACTAACAGCGACTAAGGGCAAAGAAGTTGTTAACGGGCCATGGTCAAACGCGCCGTGCCATGGTAAGTTCACCCGCGGTCGTTCGTCGTTTCGACAAGGCGCGCGCGTGCACGCCCGCGGAGGACTCGACACGCGGGGGTGGCCCGGCGCCCGTCAGGTTACCCCGTAGCGACTCGGTGCTCGTGAGGTTCGAGCACTGCAACACCGCTCCTACCGAGGGGAACTGGAAAATATGGCGCAGGGAACCGTAAAGTGGTTCAACGCCGACAAGGGTTACGGCTTCATTTCCGTTGATGGCGGACAGGACGTCTTCGTCCACTACTCGGCTATCCAGTCCGACGGTTACCGGACGCTCGACGAGGCCCAGCGGGTCGAGTTCGAGGTCGTGCAGGGACCGAAGGGCCCACAGGCTGAGAACGTTCGCAAGGTCTGACAACAGTCTTTAGACGGTTGAAGAGTTATCCGGCAGCCCCGTAGCCGGCTAGCTCTTCGACGCAAGGGTCGCACCTTAATACGTACGCCGAACAAACAAGGACCCGCGGGCATTGCCCGCGGGTCCTTGCGTTTCCTCAAACCCCTCCGACAGGCCCGTCATGCGGGACGCTCTAGGGTTCTTGTCCATGGTGCGCTGGATGCGTTGGGTAATCAAACACCGAGCTTGGACGCCTTACTACATCGTTCGATTGTGGCGTTATTGCTGGTTCCGTGTTCGATATCCGAACGTCATTACGGAGGGTTTCGTATTTCTGGGTAAGCACGTGCGGGCGAGCGTCCGTAGCGGTTACGGACGGTTGATCATCGGGCGCTGGGTTCACCTCGGTGACGGAACTCGGTTGTTCGCGCACGAGGGCACGCTCCGTATCGGAGACAAGGCCGTGTTCGGGTCGGAGGTGACGGTCACGTGCTACCTGGATGTGGAGATCGGCGGGTCGACGTTGGTCGCCGACTGGGTCTACATCTCGGACTTCGACCATGTGACGACGGACCTGAAGCAGCCGATCAAGGATCAGGGTCTGGTGAAGTCGCCGGTGCGGGTCGGGCGGGACTGCTGGCTCGGCATCCGGTCGACGGTGCTGCGTGGGGCAAGGGTCGGCACGGGGGTGGTGGTGGGGGCGCACTCGGTGGTTCGGGGGGAGGTGCCCGACGAGGTGATCGTGGCTGGCGTGCCCGCGAAGCCGGTGAAGGATCGGCGGGAGGCGTATGAGGCCGATGGGGATCGGCGGGCGTATCTCGAGGGGTTGGCGCGGGGTGCGGAGGCGGACGCCCAGCGGGCGCGGCGGGCGGGCGGGTCTGGTGGGTCTGTTGGGTCTGTTGGGTCTGTTGGGTCTGGTGGCTTCGATGGGCCTGGTCGGGCTGATGCGGCAACCCGCCGTGAGACAGCATCTTGACTTTGGAGCCTCTGCCGCCCAAGGACAGGCCTTGTGGACAGGCTGGCGCCTGTCCATTGACCGCCGCTGCCACCAACCCACACCGGACGCCGTCGATGCGGGTGGCCCTGGCTGAGGGCCTCCGCCACCGGCTTGGGCTGAGGGCCTCCGCCACCGGCTTGGGCTGAGGGCCTCCGCCACCGGCTTGGGCTGAGGGCCTCCGCCACCGGCTTGCGCTTCGCTCTTCCGCCGTCGTGGGCGGGCGGGGATGGTCAGCCGGCCGGTTCTGGGGGCATGACGCGGAGGGCTGCTCTCAGCGCCTCCAGTTGATCCTCGGTCATGCCCTCGATGAAGTAGACCAGGGCCGCGCCGGGATTCTCGGCCACCGACCAGGCCTCGTGCATCAGGGAGGCGGTGTAGGCCTCGCGCGACATCACCGGTTCGTAGCGGTATGCCCGTTTGTGGGCCTCTCGCCGGAGCCAGCCCTTTCGGTAGAGCTTGTCCAAAACGGTCATGACAGTCGTGTACGCAAGCGGTCGATCGGGTAACAGGGCTTCCCGTACCTCGCGGACCTGGCTGGGTCCTTCAGAGGCCCAGAGCCGGAGCATCACCTGCTCCTCCAGCTCGCCGAACCTCGGCATTGTTGGTCCAACTCCCTTCCTGTGGCATCCCGTTTCACCCTGCTTGCGTGTGATCTGTGTCACTACGTTTGCGCTGAGTCCTATGCGCCATAGTAGCTACCCGAATCCAGAAAACGGACAAAGTGCCCATCGTGCTTCAAATGGAGCGATCACGGATTGTTCGCATCGTCACGATGTGTGCAAAAGTGCCAGGTCAAGGCAGTGGCAGGGCTGGGCGCACAACTCGCCGGTAGCTCGAGAACGGCCGGGAAACGCCCTGCGCCAGCTCGTCATCTGACGTCCGTGACTACGACTCGGCATCGTAGTAATCAAGCGATCACGGCCTAGTCAGGGGGCGGAAATGTCTGTTAGGAAAGTCCAGCGCTCGATACGAATAGCGGAACTACGCATGCCCCAAGATCCGCTTATTTGGCCGGGCGGCTTTTTAGAGCACGTTCCAGAACCATGGCCCCGCAGCAGGGCACAGCCCTCCATATTCATGCGGTTGACACCGTGTGCACGGAGTGTGCTGTCGACTGACCGAGGTTGTTGTGACATCAAGAAAAACATCGGAAAGGGGCGGCCGGCATAGGTCCGTCCGTCGCTTCCGATTGGGACTTGTTCCCTTGTTCACCGTTGGGCTGGTCGTTTCGAGTTCGACCTTGGCCGGCGGCAGTGCAATGATCAAGAACGACGCGCAGCCGAAACTGCTCAACGCTGACGCTTCGCACCGCGTCGATCTCTCCGACCGAAATCGGTCTCGGGCGGATCGGTCCGCTCGGGCCGTTCCGACGGCGACCGCGAGTCTGAGCCCCGACCTCACCACTTTGGCGCAGCGCAGCGCGGTGCAGGGCCGGACGGCTTACGCGGATCGCATCGCGCGCGAGAAGGCGGCCGCGAAGGCCAGGGCCGAAGCTGAGCGCAGGCAGGCCGAGGCTCGCAAGGCCGCGGCTGCGAAGGCGGCGCGCGACCTGGCTCGCAAGCGGGCGGCGGCGAAGGCGGCGCTGGCACGCGCCTGGCGACTCCCGGTGAGTGACTATCACCTGACGGCCACGTTCGGTCAGAGTGGCGGCAACTGGTCGTCCGGTTACCACACGGGACTGGACTTCGCGGCCTCCACCGGCACTCCGGTTCACGCCGTGCACTCCGGCACGATCATCGAGGCGGCCTACTCCGGCGCGTACGGAAACCGCATCAAGATGGAGCTGGACGACGGCACGGTGTTGTACTACTGCCACATGTCCGGCTTCGAGCGCACCAGCGGATCGGTGAGTGCGGGGGAGACGATCGGTTACGTCGGCGCGACCGGCAACGTGACCGGCCCGCACCTGCACTTCGAGGTTCGCCCCGGTGGTGGCGACCCGATCGACCCGTACGACTGGCTGCGGGACAAGGGCCTCAACCCCTAGTCGTCCTCGAGTAGAAGCTGCCCGGCCCTCCCTGCTTGGGCCGGGCAGCTTCTGCTTGCTTACTTAGCTTGTCTAACTTAGACTGGCTAAGTAATGACGAGAACTGTGCTGACCCAGGATCCTCGAGCGATCGAGCTCGCCGCGCAGATGCGGCCGCTGGTCTTCCGGCTCTACGACCTCGTACGCCGCCACTCGCCGCAGCTCAGCACCACCACACTCACGCAGAACTCCGTGCTCAGCGTGCTCGTCACCGACGGGCCGCAGCGGATGAGCGTGCTGGCCGAACGCGAAGGCGTCCGGCTGCCGACGATGACCAACGTGGTGGGCCGGCTGGAGCGGGCGGGCTACGTCCGCCGGGCGAGCGACCCCGACGACCGCCGGGTCGTGATGGTGTCCGCGACGCCACAGGCGCGGCGCGACGTCGCCCGCGTCCGGAAGGCTCGGGAGGCGTTCCTGCAGGAGCGGCTTGCGCGGTTGTCCGCCCGAGATCAGGAGTCGATCTCGCGGGCCTTGCCGGCGTTGGAGCGATTGCTGGATCAGTGAGGATTCGACGAGGGAAACAAAAGAGATGTCACAAGCACGATTGCTTGATGTCATAAAAGGACAGCCGAAATCGGTCTGGGTGGTGGCCTTCGCCGCCGTTATCGCGTTCATGGGTATCGGCCTGGTCGACCCGATCCTGCTTTCCATCGCGAAGGCATTTCACGCCGAGCCGTCGCAGGTGCCGTTGCTGTTCGCGTCATATCTGATCGTTCAGGTGCTGGCGATGCTGATCACCGGAATGCTGACCGCGCGGTTCGGTGCGAAACGCACCATGCTCGCCGGGCTCGCGTTCATCGTGGTGTTCGCCGGGGCGTGTGCGCTGGCCACTTCGATCACCGGGCTGGTCACACTGCGGGCCTTCTGGGGTCTCGGCAACGCGTTGTTCATCGCGACCGCGCTGACCGCGATCGTCGGTGCGGCGTCGGGCGGGCAGACCGCAGCGATCCTGCTGTACGAGGCCGCGCTCGGCCTCGGCATCTCGGCCGGCCCGCTGGTGGGCGCGGCGCTCGGCGGGATCTCCTGGCGCGGTCCGTTCCTCGGCACGTCGGTGTTGATGCTGGTCGCGTTCGTCTTCACGTTCTTCCTGCTGCCTGCCGACCACGAAGCCCATACGGCAAGACCGTCGATCGCCGCACCGTTCAGGGCGCTGCGCTCGCGCCGGCTGCTGGCGGTCTCGCTGTCGGCGATGCTCTACACGTACGCGTTCTTCACGGTGCTGGCCTGGACGCCGTTCGTCCTGGAGTACGGCCCGTACGCCGTCGGCGCGATCTTCTTCGGCTGGGGTGTCCTGGTCGCGATCTCGGGTGTGCTGGTCGGCCCCCGGCTGGCGGCGAAGCTCGGCGAGCGGAACGCCACTATGGCCGTGCTCGGCCTGTACGTCGTGCTGCTGCTCGGGTTCATCTGGGGCCCGAAGTGGATGGTCGCGGCCGCCGCGATCGCCTCGGGTATCGCGTCCGGCTGCCTGAACACGCTGCTCACCGGCATGGCGATGTCGGTCTCGAGCGCACCGAGGCCGATCGCGAGCGCCGGGTACAACTTCCTGCGCTGGCTCGGCGGTGCCGGAGCCGCACTGCTCGTGGGTCACGTCGCCGAGTGGGCGGGGTCGCAGCGGGCTCCGTTCACGATCGCCGCGGTGCTCGGTGTGGCCGCGATCGGGCTGATGGCGATGGGCCGCGAACCCAACCCGTCGACCGTTCCGGCGGAAGCCGTCGTGGTGGGCGAAGAGGTGTAACCGGGCGGCCACTCTTCCCGCTCGGGCGGTTCTGGTCCAGACTTGGGCGTATCGTCAGGCAACGGGCTTGGCGGCAGGGGATCGGACCGAGACTGGGCGAGGGGGCCTGTCGTGGCACAAGACGACCACGGGCCGGGTACCGAACGCGAGCCCGCGCACGTCGGCGCGCCGGCGGAGCCGGAGAACGGCAAGCGGGCCGACAACGGCGGCAATGGTGGCAACGGCAACGGTGGTAACGGCAACGGCGACAAGAGCGCGGCGGCCGAGCGGCCGGCGCTGAGCTCGCGGGTCGGCCCGCGGGCGCGGGTGCGCGAGAGCAGCTCCTCGCCGGCGCCGGGTTCGGGTGCCGTTCGTAAGGTGCGCGACCTGCTGGCGACAGCGGTGCTGACGGTTGCCGTGCTGGCCGCGCTGGTGCTCGCTCTCGGCGCGGTGCTGGCCGGCCTGAAGGCGAACGTCAACAACCCGATCGTCTCGGGTGTGCTCGACCTGGCCAACCGTCTGGACGGCCCGTTCGCCGACGTCTTCACGTTCACCAGCGTGATCAAGCAGACGCTGGTCAACTGGGGGATCGCGGCCGCGGTCTACCTCATCGCCGGTCGCATCATCGAACGCGTCATCCGGCCGTAGCGGGCGTAGCGATCGCCAGCAGGTCGAGGCTGGTGTCGAGCTCGCCGGGGCGGAGCACGAAGTCTTCCGCGGTCAGCGAGGCGACGAAGGCCGTGAGTGCGGGCGCCCAGTGTTCCGGGGGCTCGGCGAGCTGGGCGTCGACGAGGGAGCCGTTGTCGCGTTCCCAGTCGTCGATGCGCTCGCCGTGCCAGAGCCCGAGCAGCTCGACCGTCCCGAACTCCGCCCGCAGCACCTCCAGCAGTTCGGCGGCTACGAACTCCCTGGTGTGGCAGATGTTGCCGGGCGGGAACGTCAGCCGGTTCGGCGTCGCGAGCAGTATGCGCCCGCCGGGGCGCACGACCCGCGCGCACTCGGCGACGAACGCCTCCTGGTCCCACAGGTGCTCGATGGTCTGCAGACTGACCAGAACATCGAACGCGTCGGAGGCGTACGGCAGCTGGACGAGGTTGCCGCGGACGACCGGCACGCCGGGATAGCGTTGCCGGACGTGCGCGACCGTCGTCTCGTCGTAGTCGAGCGCGGTGAGCGTGCGAACGTGCGGGCGCAGCAGCTCGGCGCCGTAGCCCTCGCCGCAGCCCGCGTCGAGCACGCGAGCCCCTGGCGTGGCGGTCAGCTGCCGGCGTACCCACTGGTAGACGACCTCGTGACGGCGGAACCAGTAGTTCTCGTGGCCGATGCCTGGCAACGTCCGCTCACCGGTCAACCGCATCACGCCGGAAGCGTACTGGACGATATGCGGCTACCATGCCCTTTCTGCGCCACCCCACCCACGCCGCCAACGCCGACGAGAGGGTGAACGACATAGCACTCAGCGACATCAAGACCGTGTGGAAACCGGTCAAACCCTGGGTCGAACCAGTCGTCGCGGAGATCTGCACCACCCGCCGCATCTACTTCGTCTGGGGAAAGAGCAGCGGCACGTCCGGGGAGCATCCGCTCGGCCGTGCGCTCGACTTCTCCGTGCTCGAATACGGCAACGGTGTACCGGATCCGGGCCCGGCACGACCGGCGCTCGGCGACGAGATCGCCAACTACCTCTGGGCCAACCGGGTCCGGCTGAACATCTGGTACATCATCTGGAGTCGCCGGATCATCTCGACGAACCCGGACAGCTACGCCTACAACCGCTGGACCACCTATCGCGGTGACAACCCGCACACCGACCACGTGCACGTCTCGTTCGAGGCGTCGGGAACGTACACACCTCCGGAGGACGACATGCCGATCAGCGACGCCGACGCCCGCAAGATCGCCACGGCGGTCTGGGGCCACCGGCTCGACCCAGGACCGTTCGCCGAACGGGTAGGTGGCTACCCGCCCGAGACGACGTACCCCGCGGGCGGGCTGCTCGTGGGGTCCGACGCCTACGGGCGAGAAGACCACCGCATGTGGCCGCAGGTCCTGCAGGCACTGGCCGACCTGGCCAAGCCGATGACGGACGAGGAGCGGTCGCAGCTGGCGCTCAAGCTCGCCGAGCAGGTACGCGAGATGACCAACGCCTCCGACTCCGTCGAATCCGGCGACGAGTCCGGGCCCGCGAATACCTGAGAGCGCCGAGATCAGCGAAGACAACGACGGCGGCGACATCAGCGAGCGCCTGGTCGGCACCGATGACGGCGTATCGCTGTGGACTGTGCGCACGGGCGCCGGCCGGCCGTTCGTGCTGTGCCACGGCGGGCCGGGCTTGTGGGACGAGCTCGGCCCGCTCGCCTCGATGGTCGAGGACCAGGCCACGGTGCTGCGCTGGGACCAGCGCGGCGCCGGCCGGTCCGACCACGCGGGGCCGTACAAGATCGACCGCTTCGTCGCCGACCTGGAGTGCATACGCGAACAGTCCGGCTGGGAGTCGTGGATCGTCGGCGGACACAGCTGGGGCGCGGGGCTGGCACTGCGGTACGCCCTGGCGCATCCCGGCCGGACCGACGCGCTGGTCTGTGTTTCCGGCACCGACCTGCGCTGGAACGAGCACCGGATCGCCTACCGCCGCGAGCAGGTCGCCCGGCTCGGCCCTCACCTGCGGCGCTGGGAGGACCTGGTCGCCAACGAGCTGCGCACGCCGGCCGAGACCCACGAGATGAACCTGCTGTCGTGGAGCACGGACTTCGGGGACCGGTCTGCCGCGCTGGAGCTCGCGAAGCGATGGGCCTACGACCGGTTCGAGATCTCGCTGGAGGCCAACTTCGGGCTCGGCAGCGAGTTCGCGCGTACCGACCAGGACGCGCTGGCCAAGGCGTGCGGTGACCTGGACGTACCCGCGCTCGTCGTGCACGGCGAGGCGGATCCGCGGCCGGTCGACGGGCCGGCCGAGCTGGCCGGAGTTCTGCCACGTGGCCGGCTGGCGCGACTGCCTGGCGTCGGGCACGTTCCGTGGGCCGAGCGGCCGGAGCTGTGCCGCGAGGCGCTGCGCGGGTTTCTCGCCGAGCTGGACGGCGGGTCCTGACGACGGTGTTTGCGCCGAAAGCTACTCGCCAGTAACCTCCGAGTTCTGGGGATGTCCAGGCCTGCGTCCCGGCCCTGTCTGCTGTCCTGGCAGGCTGGAGCGCGGGCTTACGTTCTTGCGACACAAGGAGGCGGCTGCCGACCATGAAGATCGTTGTGTGCGTGAAGTACGTGCCGGACGCTGCCGGCGAACGCGGCTTCGACAGCGCCGACAACACCGTTGACCGTTCCAGCAACCCGGGCATCCTGTCCGAGCTCGACGAGCACGCGATCGAGGCCGCGCTGCAGCTCGCCGAGGCGAAGGGTGACACCCAGGTCGTCGCGCTGACGGTGGGGCCCGACGGTGCCACCGATGCGATCAAGAAGGCACTGCAGCTCGGCGCCGACGCCGGAGTCCACCTGGTCGACGACGCGGTGCACGGCTCCGACGCGGTTGGCACCTCGCTGGTGCTGGCCAGGGCGCTGGAGAAGTACACCGCGGACGAGGGCCCGGTCGACCTCGTGCTGTGCGGCATGGCGTCCACCGACGGTGGCATGTCGGTCGTACCCACGATGCTGGCCGAGCGGCTCGGGCTGCCGGCCGTGACGTTCGCTGCCGAGGTCGAAGTCGGTGACGGCACCGTCCGCGTCCGCCGCGACGGCGAGGCCGCCACCGAGACCATCGAGGCGAGCCTGCCGGCGCTGGTGTCGGTCACCGACCAGGCCAACGAGCCGCGCTACGCCGCGTTCAAGAACATCCTCGCCGCCAAGAAGAAGCCCGTGACGACCTGGGCGCTCGCCGACGTCGGCGTGGAGCCGTCAGAGGTCGGGCTCGGCGCCGCGTGGACCGCCGTCGAGTCGTTCGAGCAGCGCCCACCGCGGCAGAAGGGCACGATCGTCACCGACGAAGGCGACGCCGGCGCGCAGCTGGTCGCCTTCCTCGCCGAAAGGAAGTTCGTCTGATGGCTGAGGTTCTCGTTCTCGTCGATCACGCAGACGGCAAGGTACGCAAGACCACCACCGAGCTGCTCACGATCGCCCGCCGGCTCGGCGAGCCGTCCGCGGTCTTCGTCGGATCCGGGTACGACGCCGCCCGCGCGACGCTGGCGGAGTACGGCGCCGCGAAGGTCTACGTACTGGAGCAGCCGGAGCTGTCGGACTACCTCGTCGTGCCCAAGGCCGAGGCGCTGGCCGAGCTGGTCTCGCGTACTCAACCGGCCGCGGTCCTGGTCTCTGCGAGCCCGGAGGGCAAGGAGATCGCCGGACGGCTGGCGATCAAGACCTCGTCCGGGCTGATCACCGACGCGGTCGACGTACAGGCCGGCGCGGATGGTGCGCCGGTGACCGTGCAGTCGGTGTTCG
The DNA here is from genome assembly GCF_054779015.1 of Flindersiella endophytica. NCBI lineage: Bacteria > Bacillati > Actinomycetota > Actinomycetes > Propionibacteriales > Nocardioidaceae > Flindersiella > Flindersiella endophytica. The sequence goes on along the minus strand of NZ_BAAGYY010000024.1, from coordinate 491,339 downwards.
CCGGCAACTACACCGTGAACGCCAAGGTCACCCACGGCACCCCGATCATCGCGGTCAAACCGAACGCGGCGACGCCAGAGCCTTCGGAGGGCGCGGCGGTCGAAGAGAAGGTCGAGGTCGAGATCTCCGACCTGGCCAAGACCGCCCGCGTGGTCTCGCGAGAGGAACGGGCAGCCGCCGCGCGCCCTGACCTGGCAGAGGCCGGCATCGTGATCTCCGGCGGCCGCGGGGTCGGGTCGGCGGAGAACTTCGCGCTGATCGAGCAACTGGCGGATGCGCTCGGTGCCGCGGTCGGCGCCTCCCGAGCAGTGGTCGACGCTGGGTGGTACCCCCACGCCTACCAGGTGGGGCAGACCGGCAAGACCGTCTCGCCGCAGCTCTACATCGCGGCCGGCATCTCGGGCGCGATCCAGCACCGAGCCGGCATGCAGACCGCCGAGACGGTCGTCGTGATCAACAAGGACCCGGAGGCGCCGCTGTTCGAACTGGCGGACTTCGGCATCGTCGGCGACCTGCACAAAGTCGTGCCGCAAGCGCTGGAGGAGATCCAGAAGCGCAAGGGCTGAGGGTCACTGCCCGCCGGCCGGCGTCAGGCCGACAGCAAGTCGCCGCGCCGGTGGATTGGTGGCGGCGGCGGGTTAGTGGCGGTCAAGCTTGCTTGACCGCCAAGGGCTTCTCGATTTGGCGGCAGAGGCGCCGAAACAAGCTCCGCCGCCGCCATCAATCCACCGGCGCCCCTTCGACCTCAGCCCCGGCCACCACTTCTGCCCAGCCCGCCACCGACGTCCACAGCAAGCTCACAGGTTCGGCTCAGGCCCGCCCCAGGGTTCGGGCGCACAGTTGGGTACATGAGCAGTGTGCGTACTCCTCCCCAGCCAGGCGCCGGAGCGGGCCTGACCACGCCGGACGGCCGCCCGGTGCGCCTCCTGGTGGTCGACGACGAGCCGACCCTGGCCGACCTGCTGTCGATGGCACTTCGCTACGAAGGCGGCGAGGTCGAGAAGGCCGGCGACGGGCGAACGGCGATCCGCCTGGCCCGGGAGTTCCGGCCGGACGCAGTGGTGCTCGACATCATGCTGCCTGACATCGACGGCCTCGAGGTGATGCAGCGCCTGCGCGCCGACGCCCCGAACGTCCCCGTCCTGTTCCTGACGGCAAGGGACGCGGTCGAGGACCGGATCGCCGGCCTCACAGCAGGCGGCGACGACTACGTGACCAAGCCGTTCTCGCTCGAAGAGGTCGTCGCGCGGCTGCGTGGCCTGCTCCGCCGTACGCTCGGCAGCCCTCAGCGCCAGGAGGCCCAGCTCGTCGTCGGCGATCTCGTGATGGACGAGGACAGCCGCGAAGTACGCCGCGGCAACGACGAGATCCGCCTCACCGCCACCGAGTTCGAGTTGCTGCGCTACCTCATGCGCAACCCCCGGCGCGTGCTGAGCAAGGCGCAGATTCTCGACCACGTGTGGAACTACGACTTCGGCGGCCAGGCCAACGTCGTCGAGCTCTACATCTCCTACCTCCGCAAGAAGATCGACAACGGCCGCCCGCCGATGATCCACACCATGCGTGGCGCAGGCTACGTCCTGCGCCCCGCCAGCCAGAACTAGCATCACGGTCATGACCAAGCGAGCGGACTGGCCGGCCCACCTGCGTACGCACTCGGGCCTGCCCGGTCCACGGGGGAACCTCACGCTGGCACAGTCGTTCGCCGACGAGGGGACCGCTTCGGACTTCGACGAGGTGATCGCGACCGACGAGGAGTACCTCGTGCTGTGCGGCGTGATCGGCCTCGGCCGGCTGGTCGCAGAGCAGCCCGATCGATTGCTTGAAACGCGCCTGCACCAGCACGCCTCCGACCAGCGCTGGCGGGTACGCGAGGGCGTCGCCATGGCGCTGCAACGCCTCGGCGACGCCGACCCGGAACGCCTGGTCGCGCTGGCGAAAGCGTGGGCCGCCGACACCGACCCGCTGGTCCAGCGCGCCGCGATCGCCGGAATCTGCGAGCCTCGGCTGCTCAAGCGCCAGGAAACCGCCGCGGCCGCGCTGCGGATCTGCGCCGACGTCACGAGCTCTCTCGCCCGCCGTCCCGCTGACGAGCGCCGCTCGGATCCGGTACGCGCGTTGCGCAAGGCACTGGGCTACTGCTGGAGCGTCGCCGTCGCGGCCGACCCGGCCACCGGCCTGCTGGCGTTCAAAGCGCTGAAGGCGTCCGAAGCCGATGCCGACGTCGCGTGGATCGTACGGGAGAACAGCAAGAAGGTCCGCCTCGCCAAACTGCTGCCGGCGCCAGGGCCATGAACCGCCTGCGAACGAGACCGTTACGCACCTGGACGTTGCGTACGAAGCTGGTCGCCGCGATGATCGGGCTGCTCACGGTCGTCAGTGTCGTGATCGGGGTGCTGACGATGCTCTCGCTGAACCGCGTCCTGATCGGGCAGGTCGACGACGAGCTCGATCGGACCGCCGGCCCAGTCGCGCATGACATCCAGGAGGGACGCACCCCGCTGGACATGACCCAGGGACCGCTCGTGCCGGACACGCTGGTCGCGTACGTCAAGGACGGCGAGGTCGTCACAGCCGGTGTCAGCCAGTTCCGCGCCGGCCCGAAGGCTCTGAGCGCCGGCCAGCGGCAGGCGCTCCTCGAGCTCGACCTCGACGACTACGGACCGGGCGGGGCCGGCCGCACCAACGCCGCGGTGGGCGACCTTGGTCGCTTCCGGCTCACCGAGATCGCGACCGGCCCCGGTGACCGGATCATCGTCGGGCGGTCGCTGGCGCGGGTCGACAACACCATCGTGCAGCTGTCGGTAAGCGTTTCCATGCTGGGCCTGGCCGGGCTGATCGCCGCCGGGCTGGTCGGCACCTGGATCGTCCGGCACTCGTTGCAGCCGTTGCGCCGCGTCGCCCGGACGGCGGGGCGGGTGGCCGAGCTGCCGCTCGACAGGGGAGAGGTCGCGCTCGCCGAACGGGTGCCCGCACCAGACACCGACCCGAACACCGAGGTCGGCCAGGTCGGCAACGCGCTCAACAGCATGCTCGACCACATCGACGCGGCGCTCGCCGCGAGACAGGCCAGCGAGACGCGCGTCCGCCAGTTCGTCGCCGACGCGAGCCACGAGCTGCGCACGCCGCTCTCGGCGATCCGCGGCTACTCCGAAGTGACCCGGCGCGGGGGGCAGGAAGTACCCCCCGACGTCGCGCACGCGATGCGCCGTGTCGAGTCGGAGACCGAACGGATGACGACGCTCGTCGACGACCTGTTGCTCCTCGCCCGGCTGGACTCCGGCCGGCCCCTGGATCGCGAGCCCGTCGACCTGACCCACCTCGTCATCGACGCCGTGAGCGACGCGCACGTCGCCGGCCCCGACCATCAGTGGACGCTGGAGCTGCCGGACGAGCCCGTCGAGGTGTCCGGTGATCCCAACCGCCTGCACCAGGTGCTCGCGAACCTGCTCGCCAACGCACGCACGCACACGCCGCCAGGTACGAAAGTCACCGTCGGCCTGGCGAACGAGAGCAGTGGCAACGTCCACTTGACAGTGGCCGACAACGGTCCGGGCGTTCCCGAAGAGCTGCGGCCGGACATCTTCGAACGCTTCGCCCGCGGCGACTCCTCCCGCTCGCGAGCCGCCGGCAGCACCGGGCTGGGCCTGGCGATCGTGGCTGCCGTGGTCGAGGCACACCACGGCACCGTGAGCGTCGACAGCGAACCCGGCCGCACTGTCTTCACGGTCACGCTGCCCGCCGCCGCGTAAGTTCACGAGCGCGAAATCTACTCACAGCCGCTCCAAAGGTTGGCCACAAAGGGCTAACAGCGTCCGCCGGAATTGTCGTAGGCATGACGACGACTATGCCGCGAGACCTGGAAACTCCACAGGTACAGAAAAAACAGGCGACGCGCCCGCGCTGGGAGCGGCCGGCGCTGATCGCCCTCCTGGTCGTCACCGGCGTCCTCTACATCTGGGGACTCGGTGCGTCCGGCTGGGCCAACTCGTTCTACTCCGCCGCAGTGCAAGCCGGATCGGAGAGCTGGAAGGCGTTCTTCTACGGCTCGTCTGATGCCGCGAACGCCATCACGGTCGACAAGCCGCCGGCGGCGCTGTGGATCATGGCGTTGTCGGTACGGATCTTCGGGCTCAGCGGCTGGAGCATCCTGGTTCCGCAGGCGCTGATGGGAGTCGCGTCCGTCGGAGTGCTGTACGCCACCGTCCGCCGGTGGTTCTCGCCGTCGGCCGCGTTGCTGTCCGGGCTCGCGCTGGCGCTCACACCCGTCGCCACGTTGATGTTCCGGTTCAACAACCCGGACGCGCTGCTCACGCTGCTGATGACGATCGGCGCCTACGCGACCGTACGTGCGGTGGAGAAGGGCAGCACGAGGTGGCTCGTGCTGGTCGGCGTCCTGGTCGGATTCGGCTTCCTCACCAAGATGCTGCAGGCGCTGCTGGTGGTGCCGGTGTTCGCGCTGGTCTACCTGATCGCCGGGCAGCCGCGGCTGCGCCGCCGGATCGGGCAACTCCTGCTCGCCGGGCTGGCGATGGTGCTGTCGGCCGGCTGGTGGATCGCGATCGTCGAGCTGGTGCCGGCGCAGTACCGGCCGTACATCGGCGGCTCGCAGAACAACAGCATCCTCGAGCTCACGCTCGGGTACAACGGCCTCGGCCGGCTGACCGGCGACGAGACCGGCAGCGTCGGCGGTGGCGATGGGCAGGGCAACGGGATGTGGGGCGAGACCGGCCTCACCCGGCTGTTCGACGCCGAGATCGGCGGCCAGATCTCCTGGCTGATACCCGCGGTGCTGCTGTTCTTCGCCGTCATGCTGTGGCTGACCCGGCGGCTGCCGCGTACCGACAAGACCCGCGCGGCGTTCGTGCTGTGGGGCGGCTGGCTGCTGGTCACCGGACTGGTGTTCAGCCTGATGCAGGGCATCTTCCACGCGTACTACACCGTCGCGCTGGCACCCGCCGTCGCGGCTCTGGCGGGCCTGGGTGCGGCGCTGCTGTGGCGGCAGCGGGAGCACCTGGTCGCTTCGGTGACGCTGGCGGTCGGACTGGCGCTCACGTCGGTCTGGTCGTACGTGCTGCTGACCCGAAGCTCGGACTTCCTGCCGTGGCTGCGGTACGTCGTGCTGGTCGCCGGGCTCGGTGCCGCGGTCGGGCTGCTGGTGATGACGTTCCTGCCGGCGCCGGCGAAGGCGGTCGCGGGGAAGCTGGTCGCGACGGTCGCGGTGCTGGCCGCGCTGGCCGGGCCGGCGGCGTACTCGATCGACACCGCGAGCACGGCCGAAGCGGGCTCGATCGTGTCGGCGGGTCCGGCGGTGGCGGGCGCCATGGGCGGACCTGGTGGCGGGTTCCGCGGCGGTCCGCCGCCCGGCATGACCGGCCAGAACGGCCAGACCAACCAAAACAGTCAGACCCAGAACGGTCAGACCCAGAACGGCTTCCCGCAGGTCCCGGGTCAGGCGCAGGGTCAGCAGAACCAGGGCCAACAGAACCAGAGCCAGCAAGGGCCCGGCCAGGACGGCGGGATGGGTGGGCTGCTCGGTGGCAGCCAGGTCAGCGACGAGATGGTCGCGCTCCTGCAGGAGAACGCGAGCTCCTACACCTGGGTCGCGGCCGCGGTCGGCTCGAACAACGCCTCTTCCTACCAGCTGGAGAGCGGCTACCCGGTGATGGCGATCGGCGGCTTCAACGGCAGCGATCCAGCACCGACGCTGGCGCAGTTCAAGCAGTACGTCGCCGCGGGCAAGATCCACTACTTCATCGGCGGTGGCGGCTTCGGCGGCCAGAGCATGGGCGGCAGCAGCGAGTCGTCGGAGATCGCGTCCTGGGTCCAGGCGAACTTCGAGTCGACGACGGTCGGCAACGTCACGGTGTACGACCTGAGCGGCGGTGCCACCGATGCCTAGGCTCGAGACCACCACGGCCCGCACACTCGCCGGTACGGCCGAGGTCGAGACCCGGCCCGTCCTCGACGTCGTGATCCCCGTCTACAACGAGGAGATCGACCTCGGGCCCAGCGTGCGCCGGCTGCACGACCACCTGGCGGCGACGTTCCCGTACCCCTTCCGGATCACGATCGCCGACAACGCCAGCACCGACGGCACGTACCCGCTCGCGCAGGAGCTCGCGCGGGACCTGCCCGAGGTCGCCGCGGTCCACCTGGACGCGAAGGGCCGCGGCCGCGCACTCCGGCACGTCTGGTCGGCCTCCGACGCGGCGGTGCTGGCGTACATGGACGTCGACCTGTCGACCGACCTCGCGGCGCTGCTGCCGCTGGTCGCGCCGCTGATCTCCGGGCACTCCGACCTGGCGATCGGTACGCGGCTGGCCAAGGCGTCCAGGGTCGTACGGGGAGCCAAGCGCGAGTTCATCTCGCGCTGCTACAACCTGATCCTGCGCGGGACGCTGGCGGCGAGGTTCTCCGACGCCCAGTGCGGCTTCAAGGCGATCCGGCGTGAGGTGGCCGAGCGGCTGCTGCCGCTGGTCGAGGACACCGGCTGGTTCTTCGACACCGAGCTGCTGGTGCTCGCCGAACGGGCCGGCCTGCGGATCCACGAGGTGCCGGTCGACTGGGTGGACGACCCCGACAGCCGGGTCGACATCGTGTCGACCGCGCTCGCCGACCTGAAGGGCGTCGTACGGCTGGTTCGTGCGTTCACCACCGGCCGGCTGCCGCTGGCGGAGGTACGCGGCGCGCTCGGCCGGGCGCCGCTCGGCCCACCTCCGTCCGGCGTGCCCGGTGGCATGCTGCGGCAGCTGGTCCGGTTCGGCGCGGTGGGCGTCGCGAGCACGATCGCGTACCTCGTGCTGTTCTCTCTGCTGCGGCTCGGCACCGGCGCGCAGGTGGCGAACCTGCTGGCGCTGCTGACCACGGCGCTGCTGAACACCGCCGCGAACCGGCGCCTGACGTTCGGTGTCAGGGGCCGGGAGGCGGTCGGGCGGCATCACCTCCAGGGGCTGGTCGTCTTCGGGATCGGGCTGGCGCTCACCAGCGGCTCGCTCGCCGGACTACACGCGGTCACGGCCACGCCGCACCGGGCGGTCGAGCTGGTCGTTCTGGTGGCCGCGAACCTGGCCGCGACGGTTGTCCGGTTCGTGCTACTGCGTGCCTGGGTCTTTCGACCCTTTGACCGGCGCGCCGGGGGACGTGAGCTGCGCTGAGTCACGAAGGGCCGCTACCATCACGTGCCATGTCGTCGAATCCGCCTGAATCGTCCGATCCCTACGGCCAGCAGCCCTCGAGCGGCTCGGAGCAGTCCGGGGCGCAGTCGTGGCAGTCGCATGGCCAGCAAGACCAGCAGCCGTGGCAGTCGCACGGCCAGCAGGAACAGCAGCCATGGCAGTCCCACGGCCAGCAAGACCCGTCGGCCTACGGCCAGCCGGGCCAGCAGGCTTACGGCCAACCGCAGGACCAGGGCTACGGTCAGCAGTCGTCCGCCTACGGTCAGCAGGCCGGCTACGGTCAGCAGGGCCAGCAGGGCTACGGCCAGCAGCAGGGCTACGGCTACGGCCAGCAGGGCCAGCAGGCCGGCTACGGCCAGGCAGCTGGTGGCTACGGCGCCGCCGGAGGCCAGCCCGCGGGCTATGACCCGAACGCTCCGTACGGCTACGACCCGCGTACGGGCCTGCCCTACTCCGACAAGCAGAAGATGGTCGCCGGTCTGCTGGGGATCTTCCTCGGTGGCTTCGGTGCCGGCCGGTTCTACATGGGTGACACCAAGATCGGTGTGATCCAGCTGGTCGTCAGCCTCGTGACCTGTGGCGCCGGTGCGCTCTGGGGTCTGATCGACGGGATCATGATCCTGGCCAACGGCGGCGTCGACGGTCAGGGCCGTCCGTTGCGCGACTGAGGCTCTCAGGGCTCATAACCGAACAGTTTGTGGCACGGTGTTGTGTTCCGGGGTACCTTCGGGACACAACAGTGACGCGGGGTGCCCGCTCCCATGCGAGCGGGCTGAGATCACACCCGTCGAACCTGATCCAGGTCGTACTGGCGAAGGGATCGTCGCACCGTGACAGCACCACCTATTGCGCTGACCATCGCGACCAGTGACCCGTCTGGTGGAGCCGGCATCCAAGCCGATCTGAAGACGTTCTCGGCTCTGGGCGCCTACGGCACCGCCGTCCTGGTCGCACTGACCGCGCAGAACACCCATGGCGTGACAGGCATCCACGTGGTGCCGTCCGCCTTCATCGAGCAACAGCTCGACACTCTGTTCGCCGACGTCCGCATCGACTCCGTCAAGATCGGCATGCTGGCCAACGCCGACGTCGTGCGTACCGTCGTGGCCGCGATCGAGCGGCACCGGCCGCCGTTCGTCGTTCTCGACCCCGTGATGGTCGCCGCGAGCGGTGACCGCCTGCTGGAGCCGGATGCGGTCGCTGTGATGCGCGACCAGCTCCTGCCGCTGGTCGATCTCGTCACCCCCAACCTCCCCGAAGCCGGCGACCTGCTGGAGCGGGCGCCCGCACGTACGGTCGAGGAGGCGCAGGTCCACGCCGCCGAGCTCTACAACCGCGGCGCCGGCCGGGTGCTGGTCAAGGGCGGTCACCTCACCGAGTCGCCGGAGTCGACCGACGTCTACCTCGACGGGTCCGGCACCACGTTGCTTTCCGCGCCCCGGGTCGTCACCAAGCACTCGCACGGCACCGGCTGCACCCTCTCGTCGGCGATCGCGGCGCTGCGGCCACGGCGGTCGTCGTGGCTCACTGCCGTGCGCGAGGCGAAGGCGTACCTCAGTCGTTCGCTGGAGCTGGCCGACGGGCTCGACGTCGGCACGGGCAACGGGCCGGTCCATCACTTCCATGCGTGGTGGCGATGAGCTTCACCGCTGAGGCCTGGGCCGCGGTGGCGTCGATTCGGGCCGAGATCGACGCACTGCCGTTCGTGAAGGAGCTGGGTGCCGGGACGTTGTCGCGCTCGCGGTTCGTCTACTACCTCGCGCAGGACGCGCTCTACCTCGGCGAGTACGCCCGGGCGCTGGCCGCCACGGCGGTGAAGGCGCCCCGGGCCGAGGAGCTGGCGTTCTTCGCCTCGTCGGCGCACACGGCGGTGGTGGTGGAGCGCGAGCTGCACGCCAAGTACGTCGCCGACCTGGACGGCGGTGGCTCCCGGCGGGCGTCGCCGACCTGCGCGGCGTACACCTCACACCTGCTGTCGGTGGCGCAGACGAAGGGATACGCGGAGCTCGTCGGCGCGGTGCTGCCCTGCTTCTGGATCTACGCCGACGTGGGCGCCCGGTTGCTGGGGATCGCGGGCGATCTGGGCGAGCATCCGTACGGCGACTGGATCGCGACCTACTCCGACGAGGCGTTCGCCGCGTCGACGGAGACGATCCGGGGGATCGCCGACCGGGCGGCGGCGGAGTCCGATCCGGAGACAGTGGCGCGCATGCGGGCGGCGTTCGTCACGTCCTCCCGCTACGAATGGATGTTCTGGGACGCCGCGTACCGCCAGGAGGACTGGCCGGTCTAGGTCGTGTCCTGTGAATAGGGCCGGTCAAGCGCGCGACGCCGCCGCGCGTCAGGCGATATTCACAGGACACGGCCTAGCTGCTCGCCCGTGCCAGCCTCTGGTGGTGGAGGAGCAGCAGGCCGGCGACCGCCTCGGCGGCGCGGACCTCGCCGGCGGCGACGAGGCCGGGTACGTCGGCCAGCGGGATCCAGTCCCGCCGGGTCGACTCCATCGGGTCGGCTGGGTCGCCGACGTGTTCGACCTGGTCGGTCCAGTACAGGTGGTACGTCGCGTCCGAGATGCCGTTCGCGGGCTCGACCGACAGCAGGTGGTACAGCGGGCCGGCGGCCTTCCAGCCGGTCTCCTCCAGCAGCTCGCGTGCGGCAGCCTGCTCCGCGCTCTCACCGGCCTCCACGCCACCGCCCGGCAGCTCCCAGCCCCAGGTGTCCGGGATGAAGCGATGCCGGTGGAGCAGCAGGACCTCGTTACGTGCGTTGAGGGCGGCGCAGACGGCGGAGGGCCGCTCCCGGATCACGGTGTGCTCGAAGCGCCGCCCGTTCGGCAGTTCGACGTCCGCGAGCCTGACGGTCAGCCAGCGGCTGGCGTAGACCGTCCGCTCGCCGTGGTTGGTCCAGCGCATCAGACCGAGGCGGCGGCCGGCTCGGTCGCGGTGATGGTGGCCGAGCCCACGACCCTGGTGCCGTCGTACAGCACGGCGGCCTGGCCCGGCGCGACACCCATCGCCGGCTCGAGCAGGTCGACGCGTACGGTGTCGCCGTCGAGGCGGGCGCGGGCCGGCAGTGGTGTGCCGTGGGCGCGTACCTGCACCCGGCCCTCCAGTTCGCCGGTCAGCGCGGGACCGCACCACTTCGGGTCGAGGCCGGTCAGGGCGCCGATCGCCAGCCGTTCCTTCGGCCCGACCGTGACCGTGCGGCTCACCGGCTCGATCGACAGGACGTAGCGCGGCTTGCCGTCGTCGGCCGGGCGCCCGATCCGCAGGCCCTTGCGCTGCCCGACGGTGAAGCCATGGGTCGCCTGGTGCTCACCGAGGACCTCGCCGGTCTCGTCGACGATCGTGCCGGGCGCCTCGCCGAGTTGCCGGGACAGGAAGCCACCGGTGTCGCCGTCGGCGATGAAGCAGATGTCGTGGCTGTCGGGCTTGTCCGCGACCGCGAGCCCGCGGCGTTCGGCCTCCGCACGGACCGCGGTCTTCAGGCTGTCGCCGAGCGGGAACATCGCGTGCGCCAACTGCTGCTCGGTGAGCACGCCGAGGACGTACGACTGGTCCTTCTCGGGGTCGACGGCCCGGTGCAGCTCGCGCCCGCCGCCGCCGTCGACCAGCCGGGCGTAGTGGCCCGTGCACACCGCGTCGAAGTCGAGTGCGAGCGCACGGTCGAGTACGGCCGCGAACTTGATCTTCTCGTTGCAGCGCAGGCACGGGTTTGGCGTGCGCCCGGCGGCGTACTCGCTGACGAAGTCCTCGACCACATCGGCGTGGAAGCGCTCGGCCAGATCCCATACGTAGAAGGGGATGCCGAGTACGTCGGCGGCCCGGCGCGCGTCGCGGGCGTCTTCGAGCGTGCAGCAGCCTCGCGCGCCCGTCCGATAGGAGGAGGGGTTGCGCGACAGGGCGAGATGGACGCCGGTGACGTCGTGTCCGGCCTCGACCGCGCGGGCTGCCGCGACCGCGGAGTCGACACCGCCCGACATGGCGGCGAGTACACGTAAGGTCATGTCAACGTACGAGGGTACGCGGTCGACGGCGCCGGGCGCGAAGCCGCCATACTTGCGCGCATGCCGGAGCAACCTGACCGCGCGGCCGCCGTCGCGGCGATCGCCGACTTCTGGACGTGGTGGCGTGGGTTCGCGCCGCAGGCTGCGACGCTGATCGAGACCGGCGAGTTCGACCGGCTCGGCGAGGAGCTCGAGCCGCGGCTGGCCGCCATCCACCCCGACCTCGGCTGGGACCTCGCCAAGCCGGAGACGGCGATGTACGCGATCGCCGTCTCGGGCGCCGGCGTGCCGGAGCTGCGTTCGCTCGCCGAGCGCTGGCTGCGGGCCGGCCCCGGCCCGGACGCGACGTTCGAGTACTACTCCGCTCAGCAGCCCAACCCCGGCGTGCTCGAGACGACCGTCGACCTCGACGGCCACGAGGTCGACCTGTCGCACGTGGCGTTCGGCGTACGGTTCGACCAGCAGCGGGCCCGCTTCGACGCCTCGATCTACCACCCGGACTTCCTCTTCATCGACGAGCCGACCCAACTGGAGATCGCGACGCTGGCGCTCGGCTGGGCCCTCGGCGAGGACGACGTGACTCGCTGGATCGGGCAGCTGCACCTGGCCCCGGAACGTCCGGTCGACGCGCTGGAGGCGCCCGCGCTGCGGTACGTCGTGCAGGACACCGCGAGCCGCTACCCCGGCACGCACTGGGCGCAGGTGACCGGCCAGGGTCCGAGTGCGCAGCCGGTCGTGGGCCTGACCCGGTTCCCGCTGCGCCGAGTCGACTACCCGCTGTTCGACCAGCATCTGGCGCTCGCGCTGCCGTACAAGCAGCACACCAAGGAAGGCCTGCCGGCGCCGAAGGCCGAGGGCGCGCTGGAGTCCTTCCAGGCGGGGCTGGAGGAGATCCTCGGCTCGGACGGCGTACTGGTCGCACACCTCAGCGGCGCCGGCAACCGCGTCCTCCACATCCGCGCCGACTCCGCGACCAACGCGGCCGAGCGGGTACGCGCGTACTCCGGCGACTGGACTCAGGGCAAGGCGCACCTCGAAGTCTCGGACGACCCGAGCTGGCAGTCGGTGGGGCCGTTCCTCACCTGAGGCCGGCGCGGCGGGCGGGTTCGACCACGCCGCCGATCGCCGCGCCGAGTGGGGTCGCGCTTCTCGTCGTCGGCTTGGCCAGCGGGACGTGGTTCTGCTCCGGCCTGATCGGCCGATGCTGTCCAGTGCGCGAGACCTTCGTCGCTGTTGGGCTCCGCGTCGGCTTGGAGTCGATCAGCTCCGACCAGCTCCTCGCGCGCGGATCGATCGGCGGGTGGCCGGGGGATGGTCGCTGGCTCAGGCGAGGCCGGCGCGGCGGGCGCGTTCGACCACGCCGCCGATCACCGCGCCGAGGGCGTCGATGTCGGTTGGGGTGGTGGTGTGGCCGAGGCTGAAGCGCAGCGACCCCCGGGCGCGTTTCTCGTCGTGGCCCATGGCGAGCAGGACGTGGCTCGGCTCCGCCACGCCTGCCGAGCAGGCCGATCCGGTCGAGCAGGCGATGCCCCGGGCGTCCAGCAGCAACAGGAGCGAGTCGCCTTCGCAGCCGGGGAACGAGAAGTGGGCGTTGCCCGGCAGTCGTCGTTCCGGCTCGGGCCCGGGATCGCCGTTGAGCTCGGCGTCGGGGACGGCCTCCAGCACCTGCCGGATCAGCTCGTCGCGCAGCTTGGTGAGGGCCGACGCGTGCGCCTCCCGCTCGGCCACGGCCGCGACGAGCGCCGCCGCGAAGCCGGCGATTCCCGCCACATCGAGGGTGCCCGAGCGGACGTCGCGTTCCTGGCCGCCACCGTGGAGAAGCGGCACCAGAGAGACCTCCCGGCGTACGACCAGCGCGCCCACGCCCACCGGACCGCCGACCTTGTGCCCGGTCACCGTCATCGCGTCGACGCCGGAGGCGGCGAAGTCGACCGGCAGCTGGCCGACTGCCTGCACGGCGTCGGTGTGTACGGGGACGCCGTACTCCCGGGCCAGCTCCGCGACAGCCGTGACCGGCTGCACGGTGCCCACCTCGTTGTTGACCCACATCACCGAGACCAGCCCCACCGATCCGGGATCGCGGCGGAGGGAGCCGTCGAGCGCGTCGAGGTCCAGCCGCCCGTAGCCGTCGACCGGCAGCCACTCCAACTCCGCCCCGGCGTCCGACCCCAGCCAGGTGGCCGAGTCGAGGACGGCGTGGTGCTCGACCGAGCTGACCAGGACCCGCCGTCGCTCCGGGTCGGCCTTGCGTCGCGCCCAGTACAAGCCCTTCAGCGCGAGGTTGTCGGCCTCGGTGCCGCCCGAGGTGAAGACGACCTCGGACGGACGCGCGTCCAGCGCCTGCGCGATCGCCTCACGCGACTCCTCGACGACCCGGCGCGCGTCCCGTCCCGGCGCGTGCAGGGACGAGGCGTTGCCGAGCTCGGCCAGACGCTCGGTCATGGCCGCGATCGCCTCCGGCCGCATCGGCGTGGTCGCCGCGTGGTCGAGGTAGACGTGGCCGGTCTGGGCCGTACGGTCAGCGGTTTCGCTCATCGCCTCCCAGCCTAGGCGGCCCCGCCAGCCCCCGGCCCGGCTCGGCCGCAAGGCCCGGCGAACCAACCCCAACTTCTGGCTGAAACTGGCCGCCCGCGGAGCTACTGTTGATCCGAGGGGATCACATCCCCCGGCGAGGTGGCGGAACGATGCCGGCCTGGTTGATCTGGTTGACGATCGCGATGGCTCTCGGCGCCGCCGAGCTGCTCACCGCGACCCTGGATCTCATCCTGCTGGCCATCGCGGCGGCAGCTGCGGCAGCGGTGGCGGGAGCCGGCCTCGGTGTGGGGTTCCAGTTCGCCGCCTTCGCCGTCACAGCCGTGCTGATGCTCGCCGTCGTACGCCCGTTCGCGCGCCGGCAGCTCACCAAAGCGCCGCCCGTACGCGACAACGTACGTGCACTGATCGGCCGGGAAGCGTTCGTCCTGACTCAGGTGACGAAGGATTCCGGCCTGGTACGAATCGGCGGCGAGGAGTGGACCGCACGACCGTACGACTCGAATCTCGTTATTCCACAGGGCGCCACCGTCGACGTTTTCGCCATCGAAGGGGCGACCGCGCTCGTGCACCCGCGGGAGGAACCATGGGTGAGCTGATCGTTGGTCTGGTCGCGGCACTGGTCGCGATCATTCTCGTCCTGCGGACCGTACGCATCGTGCCGCAGGCCCGGGCCGGCAACGTCGAACGGCTCGGCAGGTACCTCAGAACGCTCGAGCCCGGGCTCAACTTCGTGATCCCGTTCGTCGACAGGGTGCGGCCGCTGATCGACCTGCGCGAGCAGGTGGTCTCGTTCCAGCCGCAGCCGGTCATCACCGAGGACAACCTCGTCGTCCACATCGACACCGTGCTGTATTTCCAGGTGACCGATCCGCGAGCCGCGGCGTACGAGATCGCCAACTACATCCAGGCGATTGAACAGCTCACCGTTACCACGTTGCGGAATGTCATTGGCAGCATGGACCTGGAAATGACGCTGACCTCGCGTGAACATATCAACAGTCAGTTGCGCGGCGTTCTCGACGAGGCCTCCGGTAAATGGGGTATCCGCGTCAACCGCGTCGAGCTGAAGGCGATCGACCCGCCGGCCTCGATCAAGGACTCGATGGAAAAGCAGATGCGCGCCGACCGCGAAAAGCGGGCCCAGATCCTCAGCGCCGAAGGCGTCCGGCAGGCCAAGATCCTGACCGCCGAAGGCGAGAAGCAGGGCGCGATCCTCACCGCTGAAGGGGAACGGCAGGCAGCGATTCTGCGGGCCGAGGGCCAGGCGAAGGCGATCGACACCGTCTTCAGTGCCGTGCACCGCAACGACCCGGATCCGAAGTTGCTCGCCTATCAGTACCTCCAGATGCTTCCGCAGTTGGCGCACGGTGAGGGCAATACGTTCTGGGTGATACCGAGCGAAGTCACCTCGGCGCTGAAGGAAGTGACGAAGGCTTTCGGCAACAGCGACGCGAAACAGGAAGTCGAACCCAAACCACTCAGCAACGAATAGGCCGGTATTCCTACTACAGTGGTGCCGTGCCCACTCCCATCTTCGAGTTGTGCGACGAGTACGTCACCAAGGCCGCCGGGCTGGATCCGGTCGCGGCGACCATGCGCGGTGTGGTCGGACCCGACCTCGCGCCCGGCACCGACTACGGACCCGACGGGCAGGCGGCCCGCGCCGGCCTGATCCGCGACACGCTGCACCGGCTGGCGCGGCTGGAGCCGTCCGGACCCGCAGATGTCGCCGCGGCGGCGCACCTGCGCGAGCGGCTCGGTGCCGAGCTGGCGTGGTACGACTCCGGCGAGGCGTTGCGCAACGTCCGTACCCCCTTCGGCCAGCTGTCGACGATCCGCGACAGCGTCGACCTGCTGCCGCGGCGGTCGACGGAGGACTGGCAGGCGGTCGCGGCGCGGCTGGCGGCGATCCCCAGCATGCTCACCAGCTGGCGCACCGGCCTGCGGCTCGGCATGCGGCGCGGGCTGGTCGCCGCGGTCCGGCAGGCGGTCGAGACGGCCAACCAGGCGGAGAAGTACGCCGGCCGCGACGGTGCGAGCCCGACGCACGAGGCGCTGCTGCGGGCCTACGGCGACGGGCCACTGCGTTCGTCGCTGGAGACCGCGATCCGGTCGGCCTACGCCGCCTATGTCGAGATCGCGCGGTTCCTGCGTGAGGAGTACGCCCCCAAGGCGGCGACCTCCGACGGGGTGGGCGCCGAACGCTACGCGCTGGCCAGCCGGCTGTCGCTGGGCGCCGACATCGATCCGCTCGACGCCTACGACTGGGGCTGGGCCGAGCTGCACCGGATCGAGGCCGAGATCGAGGCCGAGGCCGCGGCGGTACGTCCGGGCGCGAGCGCCGAGGAGGCGACGGCGATCCTCGACGCGGAGCACTTCGTCGAGGGCGTCGAGGCCTACCAGACCTGGCTGCAGGAGAAGCACGACCGCGCGCTGGCCGAGCTCAACGGCAAGCACTTCGACATCGCCGAGTCGATCAGCAAGATCGAGTGCACGATCCCGGTCGGGTCGACCGCCGGGGCGCCCTACTACACGCCGCCCAGCGAGGACTTCACCCGCCCGGGCCGCACCTGGTGGCCGCTGGGCGACCGCGACCGGTTCGAGATCTGGCGCGAGCTCACCACGGTCTTCCACGAGGGCGTGCCGGGCCACCACCTGCAGCTCGGCACCGCGCGGGTGATGGGGGAGCGGCTGTCGCGCTACTCCCGGATCTCCGGCGTGAGCGGTCACGGCGAGGGCTGGGCGCTGTACGCCGAGCGGCTGGCCGACGAGCTCGGCTGGTTCGAGGCACTTCCCGGCAGCCGGCTCGGCATGCTGAAGGGCTCGGCGGTCCGGGCCGCGCGGGTCGTGATCGACATCGGCTTGCATCTCGACCTCCCGCTGCCGGCTGACGAGGTGGGGCGGCACGGCACGCGGTGGACGTTCGAGGTGGCGACGGAAGTACTGCGCGACCGTGGTGGGCTGGCGTCGCATCGGGTACACCCGGAGATCGTGCGCTACTGCGGCTGGCCCGGGCAGGCGCCGTCGTACAAGCTGGGCGAGCGGGCCTGGCTGGCCGCGCGTGAGGAGGCGCGGCAGCGGCTGGGCTCGGCGTTCGATCTCAAGCAGTGGCACACCGACGCCCTCTCCCTCGGCCCGATCGGCCTCGAGGGTCTCGCCGCCGCACTCCGCGCCCTACCCGCCAAGCCCAGCGCCCGCGAATGACCACGTTAACCACGCAATCAGCGGGTTAACCACGCCCCGGGACGTGGCGAACCACCTGATGGCGTGGCGCGGTGCCGATGCGCGGCTCTGCCGCGTGGGCCGAACGCGTGGCGCAGTGCCGATGTGCGGCTCTGCCGCGTGGGCCGAACGCGTGGCGAAGCGCCAATGACCACGTTAACCAGCCAAACACGTGGTTAACGTGGTCATTCGCGGCCGGTGGCGGCTCGTCGTCCGGTACGGGGACGCCCTCGCACACATCGGCGCCGAGCCGGGCGGTGAGGAAGTACGCCGCGATCTGCGGCGCGCAGTCGGACTCCGGCGAGTCCGTCGAGCCGTGCACGTCGTCGACGGTGAGCACAGCGCCGCCGATGTGATGCCGCAGGAAGTAGCTGCTGCCACCCGGGTGGCCCGAATTCAGCGCGAGGCTGCCGATCCGGTGCGCCTGGTCAGTCGCCCGCTACCGCTCCACGGCGACCGTGATGACCGTGATCAGCCGCCCGTCTGGCGCGCGATGGTCCAGCGGCGCCTGGAGCGTCCCGCAGCCGGTACGCGCCGGCGTAGAACCGCGGTCGCGGCGCCGGACTGAACGATCAGCGCGGCGCCGGCGACCAGACCGGTCAGGATGCCGGCGATCGTTCTCGTTCTGGTACGAGTGCGAGTTCGAGTTCGCGTCATGCCGGCAGGTTCGGGTGTGACCGGTTTCCGGACGGTTTCGTCAGGCGGCGACCTCGCGATAGAGCCGTTCGTACGCCTGCGCCATCACCGGCAGGTCGAACCGTTCCTCGGCGCTCTTGCGGCAGGCCGCCGGGTCCAGTGTCTTGGCGTCGCGGATCGCGACGGCGAGTTCGCTGGGATCCCTGCAGACGAAGCCGGTCACGCCATGTTCGATGACCTCTGGCACCGAGCCGCGGCCGAGCGCGACGACCGGCGTCCCGCACGCGAGTGCCTCGGCCATGACCAGCCCGAACGGCTCCTCCCAGCAGATCGGGAACACCAGGCACCGAGCGTTGACGAGCAGGTCCGTCTTCGCCGCGAAGCCGAGCTGACCGAGGTGCACGACATCCGGCCCGTCGCGCGGCTCGACCTCTTCCGCGTAATAGGCCAGCTCGGGCGGATCGGAGCACTTGCCCGCCAGGCGGATCGGCAACCCGGCCTCGCGGGCGGCATCGATCGCCAGGTGAGGCGCCTTCTCCGGCCCGTACCGTCCGAGGAATGCGACGTAGTCGAGCTTGTCGTCGCTGTAGGGGAATCTGGTGACCTCGACGCCGTTGTGGATGGTTCCGGCCCATGGCAGCGTCGGAGCCAGTTTGCGCTGGGAGTCGCTGATCGCCACCAGCTGGATGGTGTCGCCGATCTCCTCGAAGTACCTCGCCAGATCACCAACCGTCGGCCAGTGCATGGTCACGATCGTCGGGATGTCTCTGCCGCGTGCGAGCAGGGCTCCGGCCAGACTGTGGTCGTGGACCAGGTCGAGCCGGACGTTGCGCCCGAGCTCGGTCAGCAGCCGGGCGGCCGCAGCGGCCTGGACGACCTCCGGAAGGGTTCCGCTGCCGTCCGGCGGAGGTGGTTCGGCATAGATCTGCGAGAAGCGGGCGCGGGTTCCGTCCCTTCCGGTCCCGAACAGGTGAACGTCATGTCCGCGGTCTGCGAGCCGATCAGTAAGACCTGCGACCACCTGCTCGATTCCGCCGTATTTGCGCGGCGGTATTTCATACCAAGGTGGCGCGATCATCGCGACACAGAGCGGTCCCACTTTTGAATTGGCCATATTGTGAAAAAGACCTCCCTCCCCATCTGGCAGGGCGAGGGAGGGCTTTTCAAGGGGCGAAGGTCACGACGTCGGGCCTTTTAGCGGCGATGGCACGGGCCGGACGCGAACGACCTCGATCCGCTCGGGCAGGCCGGACAGCGAGGCGGTGCCGTCCTCGGCGGTCAGCTGGACACGGTTGCCGGCCAGCGGGAGGTTCGACACCTCGATCCGGCCGAAGTCGCGCGGCAGGTCCGGCACCAGGTGAACCTTGCCACGCGGGATGTCCGGCTCGAAGCCGAGCAGGGTACGCAGCAGCATCACCGGCGTCGCGGCCGCCCAGGCCTGCGGCGAGCACGAGGTGGGGTACGGCACGGGGTACGGGAAGTCGGCGCGTGGGAAGCCGCAGAACAGCTCCGGCAGCCGCCCACCGAACGCCACGGCCGCCTCCAGCATGCCCTCGGCGACCTGGTGCGCCTCCTTCGTGAAGCCGTACCGCGCCAGGCCGGCGACACACAACGCGGTGTCGTGCGGCCAGACCGACCCGCGCTGGTACGAAGCCGGGTCGTAGGTCGGCATCGAGGACGCGAGTGTACGGATGCCCCAGCCGCTGAACATCTCCGGCGAGACGAGGTGCGCGGCCACCTGGCCGGCCAGCGCCGGGTCGACGATGCCGGTCCACAGGCAGTGGCCCATATTCGACGCGAGCGAGTCCATCGGCCGCTTCTCGGCGTCCAGACCGAGCGCGAAGTAGCCCCTGTCGGGCAGCCAGAACGCCTCGTGGAAGCGCTGCCGGAGCCGTTCGGCGCGGGCGGACCACCGCTTGGCGGTCTCCTCGTCGTCGAACGTACGGGCCAGCTCGGCGCGCGCGTTGTAGGCGGCGTAGGCGTAGCCCTGCACCTCGGCGAGCGCGATCGGCGGCTCGGCTTGGCGCCCGTCGGCGAACACCATCGAGTCGCCGGAGTCCTTCCAGCCCTGGTTCAGCAGGCCGCGGTCGGTGAACCGCTTGTACTCCACGAAGTCGTCGCCGTCGCGGTCGCCGTAGTTGACGATCCACTCCAGCGCGCGGTCGACGTGCGGCAGCAGCGGGCGCAGCGCCTCGTCGGGGATGCCCCAGCGGTGGAGCTCGCCGACCAGCATGCAGAACAGTGGAGTGGCGTCGATCGTGCCGTAATAGACCGACTTGCCCGGGCTCAGCGGGAAGTAGCCGTGGCGTACCTCGTGGAGGATGCGGCCGGGCTGCTCCTCGTTCAGCGGGTTCGCCTCGGTGCCCTGCAGGCGGGCCAGCACGCGTAACGTCGACAGCGCGAGGTCGGGGTCGACCGGCAGCGCCATCCACGCGGTGAGCAGTGAGTCGCGGCCGAACAGCGTCATGAACCACGGAGCTCCGGCCGCCACGGCGTCGGCCGGCAGGCCGTTCTCGTCCTTCAGCTGGATGCGCAGGGCGCCGAGGTCCTCGACGCTGCGGTCGAGCACCGCGTCGAGCCGGTCGCCGGGCAGGTCGATGGTGGGGGAGCCGTGGCGCCAGGCGCGGAGCCGGGCCGCGGGCTGCGTCTCGGTCAGCGGCTCCGCGTGCGGGAACGCCGGCTGCACCATCTCGTGGTCGACGACCGGGTGGATCTGCAGCGTGGCCTTCCACTCACCGTGCGCGGGCACGATCGGGCTGATCGTCAGAACACCCTGCGAGGGGAACGAGGCACCGTCGAGGTCGAGATGGATGCGGACGCCACGGTGCTGCTCGCTGTCCTCGGCGTCGGCGGCCAGCGTGTCGTCGTCGGATGACCAGGTGACCTCACCGAGGCGCTTCGGCCGGCCGTCCTTGACCGAGAACATGTCGGCGAAGTCGGTCTCGAACTCGAACTGCAGCTGGCAGACGGTGTCCTCGCCGCCGAGGTTGCGCAAGGTGATGTCCTCGCGCATGCCCTCACCGACCAGGCGGTGCCGGCTGACCAGCAGCGGCGCGCTGTTGACGTCGGGCCGCCTGGCCAGGAACGTGGTTTCGTACGGCGCCTGCGGCTGCGCCGACAGCGGCTCGGGCTCACGCCCGTCGAGCAGCAGGCGCAGCCCGGAGACGAAACGGGTGTCCCGGTAGAACAGGCCGTGCGCGTGCTCCGGCTCCATCTCACCGCTGGTGGTGGAGATCGCGAAGCAGGCGCCCTCGACCAGGGTGATGGTGGGTGTGCCTACCGGGGGCAAGGGCCCGAGTGTGGTCATGGATGTGTAGTCCTCCTGACCGGCTGTGCCGGCCTCGCGTTCTGGTTCAGACCCTCCCCTTTGTCCGTCAACCTTGACGCATCTGACGCATTGGTGCGTTCCCGGGGCATGTCCGGTCGGATGGCGGTTAGTCTTCCTAGCCGTGTCGGACCATGCGAAGCAAGCGTTACAGCCGGGAACAGCCACCGGGATCGGCTCCCTTCCGTACGAGTCGGCAGCGGAGGCGTGCAAGGTCGTGTTCGGGGAGTTACCGGGCTTCCCGTATCTGCCGGAGCTGCCGGCGCGAGGACCGGGCGCGGGCCTGACCGGGCGGGCGTGCGGCCTGCTCGTGGAGCTCGGCGCCGACCTGCAGCCCGCAGGCTGGCGGCTGACGTTCGGCGAGGGCATCGACCAGCAGCGGGCGCGCTCGACGCTGGCGCACGACCTCGACGCTCTGGAGGTGGCGGCGGACGGCCACACCGGCCAGCTGAAGCTGCAGGTCTGCGGCCCGTGGACGCTCGCGGCGACCGTAGAGCAGCCGAAGGGCGGGCGCGTGCTGGGCGACCGGGGCGCCAGGCGCGACCTGGCGCAGTCGCTCGCCGAGGGGGTACGAACGCACGTCGCTGACGTACGCCGGCGGGTGCCGGGCGCACGGATCGTGCTGCAGCTCGACGAGCCGTCGCTCCCGGCGGTGCTGGCCGGCCGGGTGCCGACGCCGTCCGGGTACTCCCGGTACCGCACGGTCGAGGACTTCGAAGCGGTCGAGCTGCTGTCGGCCGTGGTCGACGCGGCGTCCGACGAGACGGCGTTGCCGATCGTGCACTGCTGCGCACCGGACGTACCGGTGGCACTGCTGGCCCGGGCGGGCGCCCGAGGGCTGGCGTTCGACCTCTCGCTGGTCCAGCCGTCCGACGAGCTGTCGGCGGCGGTGGAGGACGGGGTCGCGCTGTTCCTGGGCGCGGTGCCCTCGCTGCCGCCGGAGACGAACGTACGGCCGCCGACCGACGTCCAGGTGGCGCAGCGGGTGCTCGAGTGGTGGCACCGGCTCGGCTTCGAGGCCGGCGCAGCGACCGCCTCGGTGGTCGTGACGCCGTCCTGCGGGCTCGCCGGCGCCGACCCCGGCTGGGCCCGGACGGCGATGACCCTGGCCCGTTCGGCCGCGGAGAACGTCGCCAAGCCCTGACGCCGCTCCGGCGCTTCTGGCCGGTCCCGCGGTTCGGGCCGCCTGTGTCGGTGCGGATGGGTACCGTTTGCGGTTATGAGCAGCACCGATGTCGCGGGTGTACCCGCCAGTGAGCGTGAACGACACGCCGAGCTCGCCCAGGAGCTCACCGAGCACAACTACCGCTATCACGTCCTCGACCGTCCGACCGTCTCGGACGCCGAATACGACAAGTTGATGCGGGAGCTGCGCGCGCTGGAGGAGCGCTACCCCGAGCTCGTCACGCCCGACTCGCCGACGCAGAAGGTCGGTGGCGCGTGGTCGACCGACTTCAAGCCGGTCGACCATCCCGAGCGGATGATGTCGCTCGACAACGCGTTCACGGCCGAGGAGCTGGCGGCGTGGGGCGACCGGGTGCTGCGCGAGGTCGGTGAGGGCGCCGACTACCTCTGCGAGCAGAAGATGGACGGGCTCGCGGTCTCGCTGGTCTACGAACACGGGTCGCTCGTCCGGGCGGCCACCCGCGGTGACGGGCGTACGGGCGAGGACATCACGCTCAACGTCCGCACGATCGACTCCGTGCCGACCAGGCTCACCGGCAACCGCGACGAGCTACCGGGGTTCCTCGAGGTGCGCGGCGAGGTCTATTTCCACACCGAAGACTTCCAGGCGCTGAACGCCTCGCTGGTCGAGGCCGGCAAGGCGCCGTTCGCCAACCCGCGCAACTCCGCGGCCGGCTCGCTGCGGCAGAAGGACCCGCGCGTCACGGCCAGCCGCAAGCTGCGCTTTCGGGCACACGGGCTCGGCAAGGTGACGGGCTGGCAGTCGTCGCGGCAGTCCGAGGCCTACGCCGTGCTGGCGGACTGGGGCATCCCGGTCGGCGACCAGTACAAGCTGGTCCACAGCCTGAAAGAGGTCGAGGCCTACATCCAGGAGTGCGGCGAGAAGCGGCACAGCCTGCCGTACGAGATCGACGGTGCCGTGGTGAAGGTCGACCAGATCACGCTGCAGCGGCAGCTCGGCTCCACCTCGCGGGCGCCGCGCTGGGCGATCGCCTACAAGTTCCCGCCCGAAGAGGTGATGACCAAGCTGCTGGCGATCCACGTCGGCGTCGGGCGAACCGGGCGGGTTACCCCGTTCGGCGTGATGCAGCCGGTGGTGGTGGCCGGGTCGACCGTCGAGCGGGCGACGCTGCACAACGCGCAGGAGGTCAAGCGCAAGGGCGTGCTGGTCGGTGACACCGTCGTGTTGCGCAAGGCCGGCGACGTGATCCCCGAGATCGTCGGGCCGGTGGTCGACCTGCGTACGGGCTCCGAGGAGGAGTTCGTGATGCCGACGCTGTGCCCGGCGTGCGACACGGCTTTGCGTCCGGAGAAGGAGAGCGACGTCGACCTGCGCTGCCCCAACTCCCGGTCGTGCCCGGCGCAGCTGAGCGAGCGGCTGTTCTACCTCGGGAGCCGCAGCGCGCTCGACATCGAGGTGCTCGGCTACAAGTCCGCGACCGCCTTGCTCGACAGCGGTCTGATCCACGACGAGGGCGACCTGTTCGCGCTGACGGCAGAGGATC
This sequence comes from Flindersiella endophytica, assembly GCF_054779015.1. Lineage (NCBI taxonomy): Bacteria > Bacillati > Actinomycetota > Actinomycetes > Propionibacteriales > Nocardioidaceae > Flindersiella > Flindersiella endophytica. The sequence goes on along the minus strand of NZ_BAAGYY010000024.1, from coordinate 467,747 downwards.
TGAAGCAGTCGGAATACTTCCGCAAGAAGGACGGCGAGCTGTCGGCCAACGCGCACGGGCTGCTGATCAACCTGGAGGCGGCCAAGCAGCGGCCGCTGTGGCGGATCCTGGTCGCGCTGTCGATCCGGCACGTGGGGCCGACTGCCGCGCAGGACCTCGCGCGTACGTTCGGCGACCTCGACCGGATCGCGGCGGCCTCGGAAGAGGAGCTCGCCGCCGTCGACGGTGTGGGCCCGACGATCGCGGCCGCCGTCGTCGAGTGGTTCGGCGTCGACTGGCACCGCGAGATCGTCGAGAAGTGGCGCGCGGCGGGCGTCCGGATGCGCGAAGAGGTCACCGACACCGGGCCGAAGCCACTGGAGGGCCTGACCATCGTGGTGACCGGCAGCCTGGAGGAATGGTCCCGCGACCAAGCCACCGAGGCCATCCAGGCCCGCGGCGGCAAGGCCTCCGGCTCGGTCTCGAAGAAGACCGCGTTCGTGGTGGCGGGCGACAACGCCGGCTCGAAATACGACAAAGCCCTCCAACTCGGCGTACCCATCCTCGACGAAGCCGGCTTCCGCACCCTCCTCGACGACGGCCCGGACGCCGCACGCGAGGTCGCCACCGTGCCGGAGGAGCCGGAGAAGGCGGACAAGACGGAGAAGACAGACAGCAAGGCGGCAGACGAGAAGGCCGACTAGCCGAGCCCGGTCGCGATCCGCGCGGCGAGCTCGTCCAGCTCGTCTCCGCCGAACCGCGCGACCACGTGGATGTGCACGTGTGGCACCTCCTGGCCGGCTACGTCCCCGGCGGGCGGGCAGTGCGGTCGCGAGAGGCGTGGCGGCGTGGTTGGTGGCGCCCGGGGCTTCGGTGATGTGACCGGCGATGCCTGGGGTGTGGGCATGGGTGGCGGTGGGCTTCAGCTCGCCGGTGACTCGGCCGTCGCCGGGGATGCGGGCAGGTGGGCGCGGGAGGCCTCGCCGTGTGGTTGGTGGCGCCCGGAATTCGGTGATGTCATCGGCGATGCCGGGTGTGGGCACGGGTGCCGGCAGGTGCGGCGGTGGGCTTCAGCTCGCCAGGGACTCGGCCACGTCGGCGACGACGTCGGCGGCCCGGGTCAGGGCGTCGAGGTAGGCAGGCTTGCCGAAGCCTGGCTCCCACTGCCCGACCAGCGTGTCGGACACCGTGACGATCAGCCCGGCTCGGGCGCCGCGCAGGCGGGCCACGGCGAACAGTGCCGCCGCCTCCATCTCGACGACCAGGGTCCCGGCCTCGACCTGCTGTCGCAAGCCGTCGGTGGCGGTCCGGTACGGCGCGTCGGTGGTCCACGCCCGTCCACGCCGCGGGGTTACGCCGCGCGCGGCCGACGCATCCTCCAGCGCTGCCGTCAGCTCCGGATCGGCCAGCGCGGCCTCGCCCGCCGGCAGGTAGTGGTGCGACGTGCCGTCCTGCCGTCCGATCGGGTCCACCCCGTCCACCACGACCGTGCTGCCGAGCGGCAGGTCCGGCTGCAGCCCTCCGGACGAGCCCACGACCAGGATGTCGCGTACGCCACGAGCGATCGCCAGCTCCAGCGTGATCCCCACCATCGGCCCGCCGACGCTGAACCGCACCACCCGGACCGGACGCCCGCCCAGCGAGCCGGTCGCATGCATGGTCCGGGAGGCGATGCCGCCCGGCGGCTTGCCCGGCTCGTGCGCGGGATCGACCCCGGCCCGGGACAGCAGGCGCTCGTACGCCGCGCCCTGGAACGTTCCGATCATCAGCGGTGGCAGGGTGTCGGCCTCCGCGATCAGCCCGCGCCGGTCACGGTTGGCGAGGACTGCGCGTTCCGCCGTCACGAAGGGTTCGGATGCGTCGAACGGCCAGCTCATGATCAGGAAATCTGCCGGATCTCCGCCGAACACACCGGCGGCCGGCCGGGCGGGTCTCTCGGACCGCCGGCCGGCCGCTCGAAGTTCACCAGCTCCGCCCCGTCGGAGTCTTGTGCTGCGCTTCGCGGAGTGGTGAACCCGGCTGAGGCCTCTCCAACGTGGGGCGACCCGTGGAAGACCTCGTTCGGAAAGCTCCTGACAACGAGCTTTCCTGATTCGGGAATGCCCGCGCCTCGGGTCTCTTACTCAGATTTCCCCTATTCGGCCGCGCCGATCCCTGAGTACGCGTGAGAACGCTCAGTGACGACCGGCGGAAAGCCCGGGCAAAAGAGCGGGCAAATGATCAGCGGCCGGGTGACAGCCCCCTTGTCCTGTCACCCGGCCGCTGAGGGTTCTTCGGTACCGCCCCGTCGGAGATTTGTGTTGCGCTCGCGGACCGTCGAACCTTGTGGAGGTTTCCCTGCTTCGGCGCGACCCGCCGGGAAACCTCATCCGTAAAGCTCTTGGGCACAAGCTTGGCCGAATCCGGGGTCGTACCGAATCCGGGCGCGTACTCAAGTCCGCCTGAGCACAACGGGAGTGGGTACTCAGGGCGGCTACCTAAGTAGACGTACTCAGACGCCTCTTGTCGAGCGTTTGATCGTGCGAGCCAGTGACGCCAGGTGACCCAGCCGGGCCAGCTCCGACTCCAGAATCGGCGGCCCGCCGGTGCGGCCCAGCACCAGGACCTGCTTGCCGCCCGCCGGCACGGCGGCCGCCGCCACGTGCCGCCAGCCGTGCTCCTCCCACTCCGTGGGCACCTCCAGCCGGGTGGGTTTGGCGACCGGAACCCACGGCGCGTCCCCGCCTGGCAGGTCGGGAGCGGCGGAGGTGGCGTAGCGCACCTCGACCGGACCTTCGTGCCCGGACTCGCTGGGACGGCGCAGCAGCATCGCCCAGTTGCCCCGGAACACGCCCGGCGCGAGGTCGACCAGGACCCGCTCGGCCTGGCCGGGGTCGGCGGTCATCGCCTCGACCGCCTCGAGGTCGCGGCGCAGGTCGGAGCCGGCGCCGTAGCGGGACAGCCACACGACGCGTACGTCCGGAACGGACTGGCATGCCGAGACCAGCTCGTCGGCCCGGCCGCCGAGCGGCAGCTCGACCAGGAAGTCGTCGACGGCGTGTCCGTTACCTTGCCGCTCCACCACGTCGACGGCGACGATGTCGCCGTTGACCTTGCCGAGCGCGGAAGCGACCGCGCCCAGCATGCCGGGCTGGTCGGGCAGGACGATGCGTAGCAGGTGCACGCTTTGATTGTGCCGCCTGCGGCGGCCATCTGTTCACTGGCACGCGAGACAGCTTGCGGTTTCGGCCCGATTCGCCCCCCGAGGCCCCGCCGGAGGCGTTCGCCGGGCGCGCGCTCCACGGTGGGCGGCGGCTCGCGGGGCGGACGCCATAGGATTGCGGGACGCCGATCAACAGCAAAGGAAACCTCTCCAAGTGCCCGCGATTACCCGCGACGAGGTAGCGCACCTGGCCCGCTTGGCCCGGATCGACTTGACCGACGCCGAGCTGGACCACCTGGCGCCTCAGCTCGCCCAGATCCTGGATGCGGTTGCCAAGGTGAGCGATGTGGCCGCGGCCGACATTCCGCCCACTTCGCACGCGCTGCCGCTGACCAACGTCTTCCGCCCGGACGAGACCCGCCCGGGCCTCACGCCGGAGCAGGCGCTCGCGGCCGCGCCGGCGGTGGAGAGCCAGCGGTTCCGGGTCCCGCGGATTCTCGACGAGGAGGCGTAGGCAGATCATGACCGACCTCATCAGGAAGTCCGCCAGTGAGCTCGCCGGCCTGATCCGTGACGGCGAGGTCTCCGCCGTCGAGGCCGCCCAGGCCCACCTCGACCGGATCGCGAAGGTCGACGACAAGGTCCACGCGTTCCTCCACCTCGACACCGAGGGCGCGCTCGCCGCCGCGGCCGTCGTCGACGAGAAGCGCAAGGCCGGCGAGCAGCTCGGCCCGCTGGCCGGTGTGCCGCTCGCGCTGAAGGACGTCCTCGCCATGGAGGGCGTACCGACCACCTGCGGCTCGAAGGTCCTTGAGGGCTGGAAGCCGCCCTACGACTCGACCGTCGTCAAGCGCCTGCGCGCGGCCGACCTGGTGATCCTCGGCAAGACCAACATGGACGAGTTCGCCATGGGCAGCTCGACCGAGAACTCCGCGTACGGCCCGACCGGCAACCCGTGGGACACCACGCGCATCCCCGGCGGGTCGGGCGGCGGCTCGGCGGCGTCGCTGGCGGCGTACGAAGCTCCGCTCGCGATCGGCACCGACACCGGCGGCTCGATCCGGCAACCCGCCGCGGTCACCGGGACGGTCGGCGTGAAGCCGACCTACGGCGGCACCTCGCGGTACGGCCTGGTCGCGCTGGCGTCCAGCCTGGACCAGCCCGGCCCGTGCGCGCGTACCGTCCTCGACGCGGCCTACCTCCACGAGGCGATCGCCGGCCACGACCCGATGGACTCCACCTCGATCAACCAGCCGGTGCCGGCGATCGTCGCGGCGGCCCGGCACGGCGATGTCAGGGGCATGCGGATCGGCGTGGTGAAGGAGCTCGGCGGCGAGGGCTACCAGCCCGGCGTCGAGCAGCGCTTCCGCGAGACCGTCGAGCTGCTCACCGAGCTCGGTGCCGAGGTCGTGGAGGTGTCGTGCCCGCACTTCGAGTACGGCCTGTCGGCCTACTACCTGATCCTGCCGAGCGAGTGCTCGTCCAACCTCGCGAAGTTCGACGGCATGCGTTACGGCCTCCGCGTCAGCGACGACGGCAGCCGCAGCGCCGAGGAAGTGATGGCGCTGACCCGTGAGGCCGGCTTCGGCCCGGAGGTGAAGCGCCGGATCATCATCGGCACGTACGCCCTCTCGAGTGGCTACTACGACGCCTACTACGGCCAGGCGCAGAAGGTCCGCACGCTGATCCAGCGCGACTTCGAGCAGGCGTTCACCAAGTGCGACGTGCTGGTGTCGCCGACCACGCCGACCACGGCGTTCAAGCTGGGAGAGCGGGTCGACGACCCGCTGGCGATGTACAAGAACGACCTGTGCACGATCCCGTCCAACCTCGCCGGCAACGCCTCGGCGTCGTTCCCGTGCGGGCTGGCACCCGAGGACGGGCTGCCGGTCGGACTGCACGTGATGGCGCCTCCGCTGGCCGACGACCGGCTCTATCGCGTCGGCGCCGCGGTCGAGACCGCGCTGGTCGGGCGCTGGGGGCACCCACTGCTGGAGGAGGCACCGGAGCTGTGAGCAAGGATCTGATGAAGAACAAGGACCTGTTCGTCGTTCTCGCCCGCATCGTCGCGCTGGTCGTCGCGTTGCGGACGCTCAACAAGACGCGCAAGGAAGGCGACCGGCTCGAGCAGGTCGACGGCGTCATCCTGCTGGCGGGTGCCGTGACCAGCCTGCTGATCGGGATCCGCAAGCTGCGCGCCGTCGCCGCCGACGACAAGCTGATCGACATCGACCTGCCTGGCAAGGGGGCCGGCGAATGACGGTGATCGCCGACCTGATGTCCTACGACGAGGCGCTGGAGCGCTTCGATCCGGTCCTCGGGCTCGAGGTTCACGTCGAGCTGTCGACGCTTTCGAAGATGTTCTGCGGCTGCCCGACGGAGTTCGGCGCGCCGCCCAACACGCAGGTGTGCCCGGTCTGCCTCGGCCTGCCCGGCGCGCTGCCCGCGGTCAACGGCAAGGCCGTGGAGTCCGCGATCCGGATCGGCCTCGCGCTCGGCTGCGACATCGCCGAGTGGTGCCGCTTCGCGCGGAAGAACTACTTCTACCCCGACATGCCGAAGAACTTCCAGACCAGCCAGTACGACGAGCCGATCGCGTTCAACGGGTCGATCGACGTCGAGGTCGAGGGCAAGGTCTACACCATCGGGATCGAGCGGGCCCACATGGAGGAGGACACCGGAAAGTCCACCCACGTGGGGCTTTCCGGCCGGATCCAAGGTGCGGACTACTCCCTGGTCGACTACAACCGCGCCGGCATCCCGCTGATCGAGATCGTCACCAAGCCGATCGAGGGGACGGGTGCGCTGGCGCCGCAGGTGGCCCGGGCCTACGTCGGTCAGCTGCGCGACCTCGTGCGGGCGCTCGGCGTTTCCGACGTACGCATGGAGCAGGGCTCGTTGCGCTGCGACGCCAACGTGTCGCTGCGGCCGCACGGGCAGGTGGAGTACGGCCTGCGCACCGAGACCAAGAACGTCAACTCGCTGCGGTCGGTCGAGCGGGCGGTGCGGTACGAGATCCAGCGGCAGGCGGCGCTGCTGGCCTCCGGCGACCGCGTGATCCAGGAGACGCGGCACTGGCACGAGGACACCGGCATCACGACGTCGGGACGCTCGAAGGAGCAGGCGGAGGACTACCGCTACTTCCCCGAGCCCGACCTGGTGCCGATCGCGCCGGCGCGCGAGTGGGTCGACGAGCTGCGCATGACGCTGCCCGAGCCGCCGGCCGCCCACCGCAAGCGGCTGTTCGAGGCGTGGGGCTTCTCCGAGAAGGAGTTCGCCGACATCGTGAACGCCGGCGCCCTCCACCTCGTCGAGGCGACGGTCTCCGTGGGCACCACGGCGGCTGCCGCGCGCAAGTGGTGGCTCGGTGAGCTGGCCCGCAAGGCCAACGAGACCGGCGTCGAGCTCGACGAGCTGCCGATCACCCCGGCGGTCGTCGCGGAGATCCAGGCCCTGGTCGACTCCGGACGGGTCAACGACAAGCTGGCGCGCCAGGTGTTCGACGGTGTACTGGCCGGCGAGGGTTCCCCGGAGGAGGTCGTCACCAAGCGCGGCCTCGAAGTCGTCTCCGACGACTCCGCGCTCGGCGCGGCAGTCGACCGCGCGATCGAAGCCAACCCCGACGTCGCCGACAAGATCCGCGGCGGCAAGGTGGCGGCGGCCGGCGCCCTGATCGGCGCGGTGATGAAGGAGATGCGCGGCCAAGCCGACGCCGGCAAGGTCCGCGAGCTGATTCTCAGCAAGCTCGGCTGAGCACGCGCAAGCTGCACGGTCCGGTCACATTCGCGTGGCCGGACCGTTCTTTCTTGCCGGAGCTCTTCGAACGCTGCCGCCGGGCAGCTGTTCAGCTCAGCGTGAGCCTGAGGATGCGGTCGTCTCCGGAGCGTGGCTCGATGCGTCCGTCGGTGTTGTTGGTGAACAGCCACAGAGATCCGTCTGGGGCGTTGGCGATGGTGCGGAGGCGGCCGTACTTCTTGGTGAAGTAGGCCTTCGGCTCGCCCACAGCGCGGGTGCCGGAGACGCGGATTCGCCACAGGCGTTGCCCGCGCAGGGCCGCCATCCAGATCGCGCCGTCGGTCATGGCGATCCCCGATGGTGAGCAGTCCTCGATGTCCCACGTCTCCACGGGGTCGACGAAGCCGCGCGACGTGCCGCCCTTGCCCTCGATGGCGGGCCAGCCGTAGTTGCCGCCGCGCTTGATGAGGTTGAGCTCGTCGGCTCCCTTGTCGCCGAACTCGCTTGCCCACAAGCGGCCCGCGGCGTCGAACAGGAGGCCTTCGACGTTGCGGTGGCCGAAGCTCCAGACCTCGTTGCCGAACGGGTTGCCGGGCGCGGGTTTCCCGCCCACAGTGATCCGCAGGATCTTCCCGCCCAGCGACTGCTTGTCCTGCGCGCGGCTGGAGGTCTGCCCGTCGCCGGTGCTGACGTAGAGGTAGCCGTCGCGGCCGAAGCGCAGGCGGCCGCCGTTGTGGCGGCCTTCCGAGCTGCGCGGGATCCCCGACAGCACGACCTTCGGCGCGCCCAGCCCCGAGCCGTCGTAGCGCATCCGGATCACGCGGTTGTCGGACGCTGTGGAGATGTAGGCGTAGAGCAGCCGATCCTTTTCGTACGAAGGCGAAAGTGACAGCCCGAGGAACCCGGCCTCGTTGCGGTGGCTGACGCCCGGGACCGTTCCGGCGCGGCTCACCCTGCCGTCGGTGCCGATGCGGTTGAGCCGTCCGGAGTCGCGGTCGGACACCAGTGCGGTGCCGTCGGGCAGGAAGACGACGTCCCACGGCGTCTGCAGCCCGGTCGCGATCGTTCCCGCGACGCGCGGCGTCAACTTCGGCTTGGCGACGGCTGTGGGCGTGGGTGTGGGTATGGGTGTGGAAGAGGGAGTGGCCGTGCGAGTGGCCGACGGGCTCGGCGTGCGCGTCGGAGTCTCCGTCTCCGACGCGCTCGGACTCGCCGTGGGCTGATCGCCTTCGTCGCTGCACGCGACACCGCCCGCGCCGACCAGCGCGGCGAGCAGGAGTGTGATCACGGGCCTCATACCTCTCATGACGCACTGCCTCCTACCCCGGATCCTCGCTGGACAACGCTCACGACAGCGCGACGCGGAGAATCCTGTCGTCGTCGGGCCGGCGGTACTCCTCACCCCGGCCGTCGGTGTTGCTGGTCGTCAGCCACAGCGAGCCGTCCGGCGCGGGCACGACCGTACGCAGCCGGCCGTAGTCGCCCTCGAAGTACGCCTTCGGCTCGCCCACGACCTGCTCACCGTCGACCTCGATCCGCCACAGCCGGGCGCCGCGCAGCGAGGCCATCCAGATCGCGCCGCCGGCGTACGCGATGCCGGACGGCGACGCGTCGGACGTCGGCCACACCGCCAGCGGGTCGACGTACTTGCCGCCCGCGGTGCCGGCCTTGCCCTCGACCTCCGGCCAGCCGTAGTTCTTGCCGGGTTCGATCAGGTTGATCTCGTCCCAGGTGTCCTGGCCGAACTCCGCGGCCCACAGCCGGCCCTGCGGGTCGAACGCCAGTCCCTGCGGGTTGCGGTGCCCGTAGCTCCACACCGGCGAGTTGTCGAACGGGTTACCAGGAGCGGGGTCACCCGAGGTCGTGATCCGCAGGATCTTCCCGCCCAGCGAGTCGAGGTCCTGTGCGAGCGGCGGGTTACCGGCCTCGCCGGCGGTGACGTACAGGTAGCCGTCCGGGCCGAAGACCATCCGGCCGCCGTTGTGGTTCCCCGCGCTCGGCAGGCCGTCGAGGATCACCTCGGGCTCGCCGAGCCCACCGCCTCCACCGGACGACGGCGTGTACCCCATCTTCACGATCCGGTTGTCGTCGGACGCGGTGAAGTAGGCGTACAGCACGTTGTCCTTGAACGCGAGCCCCAGCAGCCCGCCCTCACCGCCGGGCTCCACATCCGGCACGGTGCCGACCTCCGAGACCTGACCGGAAGCGGTTACCCGCTTGACCTTCCCGGTGTCGCGCTCGGACAGCAGCGCGGTCCCGTCAGGCAGGAACAGCAGTCCCCACGGCGTGGTCAACCGGGACGCGATCGTGCCCGCCACCGCCGGCTCCGGCGCGGCCGACGACCCTGGTGAACGGGAGAACGTCGGCGACGGCTCCGGCGTCGTCCGTGGTCCGGGCGGCGGCTGATCGGTCGTCTGCCCGGAGCATCCGGCGAGCAGGACGACCACTGTGAAGAGCATCGACGCCAGTCTCACGGTGTCTCCTTCGGCACAGCGGGGCGAAGTGACCAGACTAGAGTCGAAACATGAAAACCGATCGAAAACCAGAGTCTCGTAACGCCGATCTGGTTCTCGAGGGCGGCGGGGTGAAGGGCCTCGGCCTGGTCGGCGCGGTGACGGCGCTGGCGGAGGCCGGCTATCGCTTCCAGCGAACGGCGGGCACCTCGGCAGGTGCGATCGTGGCGTGCCTGATCGCCGCGCTCAACCATGCCGGCGAATCGTACGACCGGCTGGAAGACATCGCTCGCACCATCGACTACCGCAAGTTCCGCGACCGCGGCCGGATCGGCTCGGTGATGGCCGGCGTCGGGCTCGGCCCGCTGGTCGACGGCTTGTCGGTGCTGCTCGACGACGGCGTCTACGAGGGGGAATACCTCCGGCGGTGGCTGGAGAACGTGCTCGGCGAGTTCGGCGTACGCAGGTTCGGCGACCTGCGGCTGCCCGACGATCCCGGCTCCGACCTGCCTGCGGAGAAACGGTACGGCCTGGTCGTCATCGTCAGCGACCTGTCCCGGCAGCGGATGATCCGGTTCCCCTGGGACTGCGGCGACTACGGCCTCGAGCCCGACGAGCTGCCGGTCGCGCTCGCCGTCCGCGCGTCGGCGTCCATTCCGTTCTTCTTCGAGCCGGTGACGCTGCAGGCAGGTGCCGAGCACGGCCGGAGCACGCTGGTCGACGGTGGGCTGCTGTCGAACTACCCCATCACGATCTTCGACCGGCAGGACAGGACACCGCCGCGCTGGCCGACGTTCGGCGTGCGGCTGTCGCCGGCCGACCTCCCGATCTCGTCCGAGCCGATCAAGGGCGCCTTGTCGCTTGGCAAGTCGGTGTTCGAGACGATGGTGCAGGCGCACGACGCGCTGGCGTTGGAAAATCCCGCGATCCGGGCGCGGACGATCTTCGTCGACACCGATGCCATCTCGGCCGTCGATTTCGGCATCTCCGACGAGGAGCAGGACATGCTGATGTCGACCGGGTGCCACGCCGGCGAGGAGTTCTTGCAGAATTGGGACTTCGGGGCCTACATCAAGCGATATCGAGGAGAAGATCCGGCCGATGGTTGACGCACGCGTATGGCTGCCCGAGTCACCTGCCGTCTACGACGGGCTGCCCGGCGGCATCGCCGTCGACGTCTACGACGGTGACTCCGAGCCGCCGGCGTCGATCTCCGAGGTCGAGTTCTACGTCCCTCCGTACATGGCCGGTGTGCACACGCTCGAGGTGATCCGGCAGATGTCGAAGCTGCGGGTCGTGCAGACGTTGACGGCCGGCGTCGAGAACGTCAAGCCGTACCTGCCCGACGGCGTGCTGCTCTGCAACGCCCGCGGCGTGCACGACGCCAGCACGGCCGAGCTCGGCGTGGGTCTGATCCTGGCGGCGCTGCGAGGGTTTCCCGACTTCGTACGATCGCAGGATCGCGGTGAGTGGAGGCTGAACGACCGCCGGCAGTCGCTTGCCGACAAGCAGGTGCTGATCGTGGGCTACGGCTCGATCGGTGAGGCGCTGGAGCGGCGGCTGCTGCCGAACGAGTGCTCGGTCGTACGAGTGGCCCGGCGCGCGCGGCCGGACGCCGGCGTGCACGGAGTCGACGAGCTCCCGGCGCTGCTGCCGCAGGCCGACGTCGTGGTGATGCTGCTGCCCAACACCACCGAGACCAAGGGCATGGTCGACGCGAAGTTCCTCGCGTCGATGAAGGAAGGCGCGCTGTTCGTCAACATCGCCCGCGGCCCGATCGTCGACACCGACGCGCTGGTGGCCGAGCTCGGCAGGCGGCGCATCCTGGCCGCCCTCGACGTGACCGATCCGGAGCCGCTGCCGGCCGGCCATCCGCTGTGGACCGCGCCCGGCGTCCTGATCAGCCCGCACGTCGGTGGCAACACCTCGGCGTTCGTCCCCCGCGGCCGGCGGCTGGTGGCGGAGCAGCTCGGCCGCTACGTCGCAGGCGAGCCGCTGACCAACATCGTCACCGGCGCCTACTGAAGCGCCGTCATACCGGCACCCTGGCGGGCGCCGAACGCGACTCCTCGAACAACCGGCGGTTGTCGAAGAGGACCGTGTCGTGGCGGTTGAGCGCGGCCAGGTGCAGCTCCCTCAGAGACTCGCCGGGTTCCACGCCGAGCTCCTCGATCAGGCGGGTTCGCGCGATGCCGTACGTGGCCAGCGCCTCCGAGATCTGGCCGGTGCGGTACTGGCTGACCAGCAGGAGGCGGAACGCCCGTTCGCGGGTGGGAAACACCCCGACGTGCGCGCTCAGCTGGTCGGCCAGGCCCACGGTGTCCCCGACGGCGAGCCGGGTCGCCAGCAGGTCCTCCTTGGCCGCGACGTACTCCTGGTTGAGCCCGTAGAGGCGGACGGCGAGCTGCCCGCCGGTGGGTGCGCCGACCCCGGCCGGTCCGCGCCAGAGCCCGATCGCGGCATTGAGCTGGACGAGAGCGTCGTGGAACCGGCCGGCGACGAGCTCGACCCGGCCGTTCGTCCACGCCTCCCGGAACCGGAACAGGTCGAGCTCCTCGGCCGCCAGCTGGATGGAGTAGCCACCTCCCCGGAACGTGACGAGCCGTCCCGGGAGCCGGCTGTCGACCGACGTCAGCTGCCTGCGCAGGCGCATGGCGAACTTGCGCAGGTTGTCGGTCGCCGAGACGGGAGCACCGGACCAGAGGTCGACGATCAGGTCCGGCTGCGGAACGACGAGGTTGGCCCTGAGCAGCAGCGCGGCCAGCAGCCCGCGGACATGTGACCCGCTGACCTGGTGGAAGCCACCGCCCAGCCGTACACCGATGGGGCCGAGCAGCCCGAAGCTCGCGTCCACCGATCGCCTCCTCTCGCCTCTGAAGAAACCTGGCGAGCTCAGCGTGCTCCAGGCGGCTTGACAAGCGGCCACACACGGACGTGTAGGTGGTGCGGATCGGAATTGTCCGACCGAGCTGTCCGGTCCGCCGCCGGTGTTAGAGTCGGCGAGTTGTCCAGTTACGAGCTGTGGGGCGGCTTGGCGTGGACTTTCGCATCCTGGGGCCGCTGGAAGTGCGGTCCGAACGTGGGCAGGCGCGCCCACTGGTCCGGCGTAAGCAGAGGTTGCTGCTCGCTGGTTTGCTCGTCAACGCCAACCGGTCCGTCACCACCGAGCGGATCGTCGACTGGCTGTGGGGCGCGCGTCCACCGGCGTCCGCGGTGCAGAACCTCTACAGCTACGTCTCCGACCTGCGCCGGCAACTTCACGACGGCACCCGCGAACGCACCCGGATCGAGACCCAGCCCGGCCGGTATCTCTTGCGCGTCGAGCCGGGCGAGCTCGACGCCGCGGTGTTCGAGGACACCGTCGTCCGCGCGGCCCGGGCGGCTGACGATGGCGAGCCCGCGGTCGCCGCGGAACGGTTCGGCCGAGCGCTGGGGCTGTGGCACGGCGACCTCGTACTGGAAGGGCTGTCGCTGCCGGCGTCGCTGCGCACGGAGGCACTGCGGCTGGAGGAGCTTCGGACGACCGCGTTCGAGGGATCCCTGACCGCCCGGCTCGCGCTCGGCCGGCCCGAGGACCTGGTGCCCGAGCTCGAGACCGCCACCCATCGGTTTCCGCTGCGGGAGCCGTTGTGGGCGCTCCTCGTCCAGGCCCTGCACCAGGCCGGCCGGCAGGCCGAGGCGCTGGCCGCGTTCCAGCGCGCCTCCCAGGTGATCGAGGAGGAGCTGCAGGCCGAGCCTGGCGAGCAGCTGCAGCTGCTTTACCAGCACGTCCGGTCCGGCGCCGCGAGTCAGGGCACGACGGGAACGCGGGCATCGAACGCCGTGACCGCCGTACCCGCCGGGACGACGTTCGTACGACCGGCCGAGCTCCCGCGTACGGCCGCGTGGTTCGCCGGACGGCACGCCGAGCTGGCCGGCCTGCGCCGGTTGTCCGGTGAGGTGGCCGGCCGCTCGCGGGAGACCGTCACGATCACGACGATCAGCGGCATGGCCGGCATCGGGAAGACGGCGCTCGCCGTCCAGGCGGCGCACCTCCTGGCGCCGGACTATCCCGACGGGCAGATCTTCCTGGACCTCCATGGGCATACCGAGGGCGTGCCGCCGTTCGGTCCGGGAAGGGCGCTCGGCAGCCTGCTCCGTTCGGCGGGCGTACCCAGCGAGCGCGTGCCCGCGGAGCTCGACGAGCGGGCGGCGCTGTGGCGGACCACGCTGGCCGGCAAGCGGATGCTGATCGTGCTCGACAACGCGGCTTCCGAGGCGCAGGTTCGCCAGCTGCTGCCCGGGACACCCGGTTGCCTGACCCTGATCACCAGCCGCCGGCAGCTGGCCGGGCTGGACGACGCCCAGGCGGTGTTCCTGGCCGAGCTGCCACTGCCCGACGCGGTCGACCTGTTCGCCGACGCTGTGGGCAGCGGCAGGCAGGTCACTCCGGCGGACCGCTCGCTGGTCGCGGAGGTCGTCGAGCTCTGTGGCCGGCTACCGCTGGCGATCCAGCTCGCCGCCGCGCGGCTGCGACATCGGCCAGGCTGGACCGTGGCGCAGCTCGGCGATCGGCTGCGGCAGCAGCAGGGCCGGCTGGCCGAGCTGGAAGCCGGGGAACGTTCGGTGGCGGCCTCGTTCCGCCTGTCGTACGAGCAACTCGACGAGGAGCAGCGGCGGGCCTTCCGCCTGCTCGGGCTGTTTCCGAGCGCGGACATCGACGTCGGTGCCCTCGCTGCACTGGCCGGGATATCAGAACAGCGAGCAGACCGTCTGCTCGGCCATCTGCTCGACACCACCTGCTCCAGCAGGGCACGCCTGACCGCTACCGCTTCCACGACCTGATTCGTGCTTATGCGGTGCGGTTGTGCGCCGAGCAGGAGCCGGAGCCCGAGCAGTCCGAAGCTTTGGCGAGGCTGTTCGACCACTACGTCCGCACGTCGTCGGCGGCGGTGGCCACGATCTACCCGTACCGCGCGGAGCGCCTGCCTCGGATCGAGCCGCCCGCACCCGTCCCGGCCTTCTCCGGTGCGAGGGATGCCACCGCCTGGCTGGAGTCGCAGCTGGGGAACCTGCTCGCGGCGGCCGCGGAAGCCTCCGACCGCGACCGGCCGGCGGACGCCATCCGGCTGGCGTCGGCGCTGTTCTGGCATCTCCGGGTCCGCGGGTACTACTCGGAGTCCGAGCCCTTGCACACAAGGGCAGTGCGGCATGCTCACCGACTCGGCGACCGCCAGGCGGAGGCCGAGGCGCTGATCGCGCTCGGACACGCCCACCGCGGGCTCGGCCACTACGCCTCGGCGACCGAATGCTTCGAGCGGGCGCTGGCGTTCGCCGACGAGCTCGGCTTCGGTGTGGGGGAGCGGGATGCGACGGACGCGCTCGGCAACCTGCACGCGCTTCGTGGCCGGTACGAAGCGGCAGCCGGCTGCTTCGAGCACGCGCTCGCGGTCGCGCGGCGGATCCGCGACCGCGGCGGCGAGCTCGGCGCGCTGCTGGGGCTGGGCAGTGCTTGTCGCTGGCGCGGGATGCCCGACTCCGCCGCTGACTGCTACGAGCAGGCCCTGGTCATCGCGCGGGAGATCGCGGACCACGGCGGCGTGTTGCGGGCACTGCTCGGGCTGGCCCGCATCCGGCTGACTCAGCATTCGTACGACCAGGCGACTCCGCTGTTCGAGTCGGCACTGGACACCGCGGCGGCATGCGGTGACCGGCCCGGCGAGCTCGGAGCCCTGTGCGGCCTGGGCGACGTCCAGCTCACGGTCGACCAGCCTGGCCGGGCGCTGGAGCACTTCGAACAGGTCCTGAAGCGCGCTCTCGAGATCGGCGACCGCAACTACCAGATCGAAGGGCTGCTCGGCTGCGGCAAGGCGAAGCAGGCGCTCGGGCGCTGCACGGAGGCGCTCGCGGATCACGAGGAGGCCAGGCGAGCCGCTGAGGAGGTCGACCAGCCGGAGGATCGTGCTCGCGCGCACGACGGGATCGCCCGGGCCCAACGTGCGCTCGGCCGGATCGATGCGGCCAGGGCGCACTGGGAGCGAAGCCTGGCGATCCTGGAGGATCTCGACCTCCCGCTGCTTTCGGAGCTCGTCGACGTCGAGGCGGCCCGTAGGTTCCTGGCCGAGTCCGCGGTCTGAGACCCTACTGTCCGGTCGGCCGGTGGAGGACGACGAAGCCTTCGTTCTCGTAGACGATCCGATAGCCCATGGCGACGAGCTCGGGGACGCGTTTGGCCTGGTCCTCGACGGAGTTCCAGGGGTAGTGGATCCGCTCGGTGTTGGCGACCACCCACGGCACGTCATGGAACTTCGGCTCCCACAACAGCACCGTCGTGCGTCCGGTCAGAGCAGGGCCGACTGTGTTGTAGGCGTCGACCGTGACTCCGTCAGGAACGTGGTCGGCTGCTTCCCTCGCGGCGGCGACCTCCGGACCACCCCGGTAGAAGTCCGGACTGAACAGCTTTCCGAGGTAGTTGTCCTTGACGAGGAACAACGAGATGACGCAGACGATCGCCGCCCATCCGAACGCGATCGGACGTAAGGCGCGCCGCGGCTCGCGCCGCCGGTCCCACCACCGCTGGATGCGTGCGACCGCGTCGACTGCCGCGCAGATCAGGATGACGATGACGAACGCGTCGTACTGGAAGTCGGCCGCCCACCAGTACGGCCGGTCGGACAGCATGCGTTCGAGGATCATCGGCAGCGCGGGCAGGATCAGCGGCGACAGCAGGCAGAGGAACAGCAGCGGCTTCACCATGCCGAGCATGGTGTCAAGTTTCTCTTGCGGCGTGACGAGATTGCTGAGCACGCGGCCAGGGTCGGTGACCATGGTGTGCAGCACTTCGGGCACGTTCCTGCCGAGGTGGTTGTAGGCCCAGAACGTCGCGGGATCACCGCCGAACGCGGGAATCAGGACGCCCCGCGTCACCCCGATGGCAACGATGCCGCCCAGCACGAAGCCCACACCGTAACGGAACCGGCGGGTCAACAGCAGGTAGCAGCCGAATCCGATGATCAGCAGGCCGAGATCTTCCTTCACGAGCAGCAGCCCGAAGCCGGCGAGTGAGCCGGCGAGCGGTTTGCCGGCGTCGAAGCGTTCGACCAGCACCGCCGTCAGGACGGGGACGAACGCCACCTCGTGGAAGTCGAACCCGGCCGCCTGCGCGACCGCCGCCGACGTGGCGTACATGATGACGACGAGGTACGCGGGCGCGGTGCCCAGCTTGCGCTGGGTATAGATCCACAGCGGCGGTATCGCGAGCGCGAACAGCACCGACTGCGCGACGATCAGCGTCGACGGACTGTCATGGATCCAGTACAACGGCGCCAGTACGGCCAGAATCGGCGAGAAGTGGTCGGCGAGCTGCAGGAAGTCCGGCCCCTGGCCGAGGAAGGCGCCGCGCGCCGGAGTCGTCGGCGCGCCGAAGTGCGCATAGCCGCGTACCGCCTGATCGAAGATCACCAGGTCGAACGTCGAAGCCCGGAAGTTGCGGAGGTTGACCAGGCCCAGCAGGGAGTAGGCCACGGCAGAGACGAGCGTGATCAGGCCGACACCGATCCGGTTCGGCGTGATCCTGATCCCTCGCCGCGCGGCGGACGGCAAAGCGTGGAGCCGTTCCCGCCAGGCGGTTGCCTCTGCGTTCGACCGAGCCATCCCGGAAGCATAGGGCGATAGCCTCAAAAGACCACGCCGTGTCCACTCGCCGAGGATCTCGGCCTTCCCCACAACAAGGTTCGTTCGGACGTAGGCACCCGGGCGCGGAGTGGACGTGACCGAACTCCGGACGCGGCGTCCGGAGTTCGAGCGGCAGTCGTACAGTGAGCCTTCGGCAGACGTACACACCTGGACGAGGACGCGAGAACGATGGCAGATCTGAAGCCGCGCAGCCGTGAGGTGACCGATGGACTGGAGAAGACCGCGGCACGCGGCATGCTCCGCGCCGTCGGCATGGGTGACGAGGACTGGGAGAAGCCGCAGATCGGCGTAGCGTCCTCGTGGAACGAGATCACGCCCTGCAACCTCTCGCTCGACCGGCTCGCCAAGGCCGCCAAGGACGGCGTGCACGCCGCCGGCGGCTACCCCCTGGAGTTCGGCACGATCTCGGTGTCCGACGGCATCTCGATGGGGCACGTCGGCATGCACTTCTCGCTGGTGTCGCGCGAGATCATCGCCGACTCGGTCGAGACGGTGATGGAGGCCGAGCGCCTGGACGGTTCGGTGCTGCTGGCCGGCTGCGACAAGAGCCTGCCCGGCATGCTGATGGCCGCCGCGCGGCTCGATCTGGCGTCGGTGTTCGTCTACGCCGGCTCGATCCTGCCCGGCAAGGTCGACGGCCGCGACGTCACGATCATCGACGCGTTCGAGGCCGTGGGTGCCTGCGCGCGCGGGCTGATCTCCCGCGAGAAGGTCGACGAGATCGAACGCGCGATCTGCCCAGGTGAGGGCGCGTGCGGCGGCATGTACACCGCGAACACCATGGCGACGGCGGCCGAGGCGCTCGGGATGGCGCTGCCGGGCTCGTCGGCGCCGCCGGCGGTCGACCGTCGCCGGGACGGGATCGCGCGGCGTTCCGGTGAGGCGGTCGTCGAGATGCTGCGGCTGGGACTCACGGCACGGCAGATCATGACCAAGCCGGCGTTCGAGAACGCCATCGCCGCGGTGATGGCGCTCGGCGGCTCGACCAACGCGGTGTTGCACCTGCTGGCGATCGCGCGCGAGGCCGAGGTCGACCTGACCCTGGACGATTTCACGCGGATCGGCGCGAAGGTGCCGCACCTGGGCGACCTGAAGCCGTTCGGCCAGTACGTCATGGCCGACGTCGACCGGGTCGGTGGCATCCCGGTGGTGCTGAAGGCACTGCTAGAGGCCGGGCTGCTGAACGGCGACTGCATGACGGTGACCGGCAAGACGATGGCCGAGAACCTCGCCGACATCGACCCGCCGGACGTCGACGGCGTGATCATCCGCGCGATGAAGGAGCCGATCCACAAGACGGGCGGCCTCACGATCCTGTCCGGCTCGCTGGCGCCGGACGGCGCGGTGGTGAAGAGCGCCGGCTTCGACGAGGCGGTGTTCGAGGGCACCGCGCGGGTCTTCGAGCGCGAGCGGGCGGCGCTGGACGCGCTGGAGAACGGCACGATCCAGTCCGGCGACGTCGTGGTGATCCGTTACGAGGGCCCGAAGGGCGGGCCGGGCATGCGCGAGATGCTCGCGATCACCGGCGCGATCAAGGGCGCCGGGCTGGGCAAGGACGTCCTGTTGCTGACCGACGGGCGCTTCTCCGGTGGTACGACGGGCCTGTGCGTCGGACACGTCGCGCCGGAGGCGGTCGACGGTGGCCCGATCGCCTTCATCCGTGACGGCGACCGGATCCGGCTCGACGTCGACAGCCGCACGCTGGACCTGCTGGTGGACGACTCGGAGCTGGACAAGCGCCGGGCCGACTGGCAGCCGCTGCCGCCGCAGTACAGCCGTGGCGTGCTCGGCAAGTACACCAAGCTCGTGGGGTCGGCGTCTCAGGGCGCGGTCTGCGGTTGAGCATTTGCCCGGAACCGGCTGTACGGTCGGCTCACTGTGGGCAAGTTACATGAACGGATAGATGGACGGCTGCGGTCGTTCATCGAGGCACAGCAGGTCTTCTTCGTCGCCACGGCGCCCCTGTCGGGTTCCGGGCGGGTGAACGTCTCGCCGAAAGGAATCGGCGGGACGTTCGCCATTTTGGGGGAGCACCGGGTCGCGTATCTCGACATCACCGCGTCGGGCGCGGAGACGATCGCGCACCTCCGGGAGCCGGGGAACGGGCGGATCACGCTGATGTTCTGCGCCTTCACCGGGCCGCCGAACGTCGTGCGCCTGCACGGCCGTGGTCGCGTGGTGTCGATGTACGAGCCGGAGTACGAATCGCTGCTCGGGCACTTCACGGAGCACCGCGGCGCCCGCGCCGTCATCGTGGTCGACGTCGAGCGGGTGTCGGATTCCTGCGGCTACGGCGTACCGCTCATGTCCTACGAGGGCGAGCGCGACCTGCTGCCGCCGCACATGGACCGCAAGGGCGTCGAGGGCCGCGTGGACTACCGCCGGAAGAAGAACCGCACCAGCATCGACGGCCTCCCCGCCTTCGACGACGACCCGGCGCCGGCACCCACGGACGACACGCCCGAGCTGGTCTGACGAAAGTGACGCGGGGTCGGGCGCGCTGCTACAAATCTCCTTGTTCATAAGGGATTCCGGCCGTTCTGGCCATCCCGTTCGATGGGGAGAAATGGGGAAGTCGCATGACCATGCCTGCCGATCTCGAGTCGCGGTGCGATGCGCTGGAGGAGCGGCTGCACAAGCTGGAGGAGCTGCAGGACGGCGACCGGGCGACGCTGCGGCTGCACGGGCTGCTGCACGAGCAGAGCGTCGAGGTGCAGCGGGAGCACGAGCTGCGGTTCCAGGACCAGCGCAACCAGCTCGCCGAGTTCGGCGGGCGGCTGCGGAAGCTCCTCACGTTCATCGCACCAAGGTCAAGTTATGACAAACCGTGATCGCGCAGGAGCACTCCGTCGAAACCGGGTGGTAGAAACTCTCCTGTTCGATCGCACCATCCTCGCGACCGCGGGGGAGGGAGGAAGGAGCCTACGATGGCGATCACCATGGCAAAGCTCGACAAGCGTGTGACGAAGCTCGAGGAAGACCTCGATGCGCACAGCGAGACGCTCGTGGACGTCCGCGAGCGGCTGGGACGCGTGGAGCGAAGGCTGAACCAGCACTCCGTCGCGCTCGAGCGCATCGAACGAACGCAGGACGAGCACACGTCCACGCTCGAGAAGCACACGTCCACGCTCGACGAGCATGGCCGGAAACTGGACGAGATCCTCGAGCTACTTCGGGCAGCGTGAGGTCGCGCCATTGGTTCAGATGGTGAGATGGGCGTCTCGCGGGCTTGACTCATGGGCGCCCATCCGGGACCGTAGCCTCGTGCGTTCGCAGATTCTCGTACTTCGAAAGCGCGCCGGCTGAGTCCCTCGCGGACGAACCAATGCCAGCGCGCTCCCCTCGCTGCCCACCTCGGGCCGAGGGGTTTTTGCTTGTAAGAGACGATGCACGTACGCCCAACGATCCGGCGAGCAGATCCGGCGAAGAAGGACGACAAAGGCGATGAGTGAGCAGATCACCGGGGCCCAGAGCTTGATCAGGTCCCTGGAGGCGGCGGGTGTCGACACCGTGTTCGGGATTCCCGGCGGTGCGGTACTTCCCGCGTACGACCCGTTGATGGACTCCAAGCAGATCCGCCACATCCTTGTACGCCACGAGCAGGGAGCGGGTCACGCCGCTGAGGGCTACGCGCTCGCCACCGGCAAGGTCGGCGTCTGCATGGCCACGAGTGGCCCCGGCGCCACCAACCTCGTCACCCCGATCGCCGACGCCTACATGGACTCCGTTCCTATGGTCGCGGTGACCGGGCAGGTGGCGAGCACGTCGATCGGTACGGACGCGTTCCAAGAGGCCGACATCCGCGGCATCACGTTCCCGATCACCAAGCACAACTTCCTGGTCACCGACCCCGCGGAGATCCCGGAGGCGATCGCGCAGGCGTTCCACATCGCGGGTACGGGACGGCCGGGTCCGGTCCTGGTCGACGTCGCCAAGGACGCGATGCAGGCGATGACCACGTTCAACTGGCCGACGACCCTCGACCTCCCCGGCTACCGCCCGGTGAGCCGGCCGCACGCCAAGCAGGTCCGCGAGGCGGCGAGGCTCATCACCGAGTCCCAGCGTCCCGTCCTGTACGTCGGCGGTGGCGTGCTGAAGGCCCACGCCGCCAAGGAGCTACGTGTGCTGGCCGAGATGACCGGCATCCCGGTCGTCACCACGCTGATGGCCCGCGGCGCGTTCCCCGACAGCCACCAGCTGCATCTCGGCATGCCCGGCATGCACGGCACGGTGGCCGCCGTCGGCGCGCTGCAGAAGTCCGACCTGATGATCTGCCTGGGCGCCCGGTTCGACGACCGCGTGACCGGCAAGCTGTCGACATTCGCTCCCCAGGCGAAGGTCGTGCACGCCGACATCGACCCGGCGGAGATCTCCAAGAACCGCGTCGCCGACGTGCCGATCGTGGGCGACGCCCGCGAGGTGATCGCCGACCTCGTGGTCGCCGTCCAGGCCGAGCACGAAGCCGGCCGCCGCGGCGACTACACCGCCTGGTGGCGCCTGCTCGACGACTGGCGCGATCGCTACCCGCTGGGTTACGAGAAGCCCGACGACGGCACGCTGGCACCCCAGTACGTCATCGAACGGATCGGCCAGATCGCCGGTCCCGAGGCGCTCTACGTCCCCGGCGTCGGCCAGCACCAGATGTGGGCCGCGCAGTTCATCCAGTACGAAAACCCCGGCACGTTCCTCAACTCCGGGGGTCTCGGCACGATGGGCTTCTCCGTCCCCGCGGCGATGGGCGCCAAGGTCGGGCGCCCGCAGAACACCGTCTGGGCGATCGACGGCGACGGCTGCTTCCAGATGACCAACCAGGAGCTCGCGACCTGCGCGCTGGAGGGCATCCCGATCAAGGTCGCGGTGATCAACAACTCCAGCCTGGGCATGGTCCGGCAGTGGCAGACGCTGTTCTACAACGAGCGCTACTCCAACACCGACCTGCACTCCAGCCGGATCCCCGACTTCGCGAAGCTCGCCGAGGCGTACGGCTGCGTCGGCATGCGCTGCGAGAAGACCGAGGACGTCGACGCCACGATCGAGAAGGCGATGGAGATCGACAACCAGCCGGTCGTCATCGACTTCGTGGTGCACCGCGACGCCATGGTCTGGCCGATGGTCGCGGCGGGCACCAGCAACGACGACATCAAGATCGCCCGGGACATGGCTCCCGCCTTCGAGCACGACGACCTCTAGACCGGCACGAGACAGTAAGGAGAGAGCAGAGCAATGTCCCGTCACACGCTGTCCGTGCTGGTCGAGAACAAGCCTGGTGTCCTGGCCAGGATCGCCAGCTTGTTCGCCCGCAGGGGCTTCAACATCGACTCGCTCGCGGTCGGACCGACCGAGCACGCGGACGTCTCCCGGATGACCATAGTCGTCAACGTGGAGGAGTTGCCGCTGGAACAGGTGACGAAACAGCTCAACAAGCTGATCAACGTCATCAAGATCGTCGAGCTCGACCCGTCGACCGCCGTGCAGCGCGAGCTGCTGCTGGTGAAGATCAAGGCCGACGCGTCGACGCGCGGTGCCGTACTGGAAACCGTCCAGTTGTTCCGCGCCAAGGCCGTCGACGTCGCCCCCGACTCGGTGACGATCGAGGCCACCGGCAGTCCCGACAAGCTGGAAGCCATGCTGCGGGTGCTGGAGCCGTTCGGCGTCCGCGAGCTGGTGCAGTCCGGCATGGTCGCGATCGGCCGCGGCGGCCGCTCGATCACCGACCGCACGCTCCGGTCCGTCGAGCGCACCGCCTAGAGTCGGCTACGTACATCGATAGAGAAAGAAAGCGCTGAAGGAGAACTTGTGGCAGCTGAGCTGTTCTACGACGACGACGCCGACATGTCGATCATTTCCGGCAGAACCGTCGCCGTCCTCGGATACGGGAGCCAGGGGCACGCCCACGCGCTGTCGCTTCGTGACTCCGGCGTCGATGTACGCGTAGGCCTGCCGGAGGGGTCGAAGAGCCGCGCCAAGGCCGAGGCCGAGGGCCTGCGTGTGCTGACGCCCGCCGAGGCCGTCGAGGAGTCCGACCTGATCGTGATCCTCGCGCCCGACCCCGCACAGCGCAAGCTGTACACCGAGTCGGTCGAGCCCAACCTGGTCGAGGGCGACGCGCTGGTCTTCGGGCACGGCTTCAACATCCGCTACGGCTACATCAAGCCCCCGCCCGGCGTCGACGTGTTCATGGTCGCGCCGAAGGGCCCGGGCCACCTGGTGCGCCGTGAATACAACGAAGGCCGGGGCGTACCCGTGCTCGTCGCGGTCGAGCAGGACGCGAGCGGCAACGCCTGGCCGCTGGCCCTGTCGTACGCCAAGGGCATCGGCGGGCTGCGGGCCGGCGGCATCAAGACCACGTTCAAGGAAGAGACCGAGACCGACCTGTTCGGCGAGCAGACCGTGCTGTGCGGCGGTGTCTCGGCGCTCATCCAGGCAGGCTTCGAGACGCTGACCGAGGCGGGCTACCAGCCCGAGGTCGCCTACTTCGAGTGCCTGCACGAGCTGAAGCTGATCGTCGACCTGATGTACGAGGGCGGCATCGCCAAGCAGCGCTGGTCGGTGTCCGACACCGCGGAGTACGGCGACTACGTCTCCGGTCCGCGCGTGATCGACGCGAGTGTGAAGGCGCGGATGCAGGAAGTGCTGTCCGACATCCAGGACGGCACGTTCGCGCAGCGGTTCATCGACGACCAGGACGCCGGCGGCCCGGAGTTCAAGAAGTTCCGCGAGGAGGGCGAGCGGCACCCGATCGAGGGCGTCGGCCGCCAGCTCCGCGAGATGATGAGCTGGGTCAAGAGCCACGACGACGACTACGTCGAGGGCACCGCGGCTCGCTGAGCCCCGCGCGCCAGAACCAAACGGCCGCCGCCCGCTCCCAGGCACCTGGGGGTGGGCGGCGGTGCCGTTTCGGGACCCTCAGGCGGTGCCGGTGAGGTCGTCGGAGCGGCCGGCCTCGATCCGCGACCACTGCGGGATCGGACGGCCATTGAGCCGGACGTAGCCCTCCATCGGCTGCGGCCAGCCCGCAGGCGAGTCCTCCCACGGCTCCTGTCGCCCATAGACCGTCAGATCCATCAGCGAGTACGCGCAGTCGACCGCCTCCACGCCGCGCCGGGTGGTCCAGTACGTCTCGAAGACGCGATCGCCTTCGCGGACGTAGCAGACCAGGTGCATCATGCCGATCGTGCGCCCGACGAGGAGCGTGTCGAGCGAGTCCTGCGCGGAGTACCACGGCATGGTCCAGCCCATGAAGTCGCGGTAGCGGCGGCTCTCGGCGTACGGGCCCTGGCAGAAGATCGCGTATGTGATGTCGCGTGAGTGCAGGTACGACAGCTCGGCGACCTGCGTGGCGTTCCAGGTGCAGCCCTCGCACTGGTCGGCGGCGGCGCGGCCCGGGTACCACATGAAGTAGTACGTCATCAGCTGCTTGCGTCCCTCGAACGCCTCGAGCAGCGTGACCGGCCCGTTGGGCCCGACCACCGGGGTCGTGCCGGACACCTCGACCATCGGCAGGCGCCGCCGGGCGGCGGAGACCTGGTCGTACTCGCGGGTGAGCGCCTTCTCCCGCAGCCGCAGCTCGTCCAGCTCGGCCTGGAACGTCGCCCGGTCGACGACCGGGGGCAGGGGCGCCGCGTCGAGCGCGCCGGCCGGCACCAGCTTCGTGTCGGTCCCGTTCGTGCAGCAGCTGTGGTGCGTCGGTTCGGTGGTCATGACGTCTCCTTCTTTTCCGTTTGGTTGCCCCACCGACGAAGGGCCGGAGCAGGGATCGACATCGTGCGCGAAGAAGTTCGAAAATCGTCCGGATCGTGCGCAGGGGAGCGGTCCGGATGCCATACGTAACGACCGATACCGGTTGATGTGGCCCGCGTCACTAAAGCTGTGTGCAGCCCGCCGTTATCCTGGCCGTAACAAGGCCGGGCCCAGAGATGTGCTCGGGGGCAGTCGTCGACCACGTCGGAAGGTCCACCAGTGTCCCCAACTTCGCCCAGCACCCGGCCGTCGCCGGGTATGGCCAAGCCCGTCGTTCTCATCGCTGAGGAGCTGTCCGCCGCCACGGTCGACGCCCTCGGACCCGACTTCGACATCCGCCACTGCAACGGCGCCGACCGCGCCGAGTTGCTGGCCGAGATCGTCGACGCCGACGCGGTCCTGATCCGCAGCGCGACCCGGATCGACGAGGAAGCCCTGGCCGCCGCGCCGCGGCTGAAGGTCGTCGCGCGAGCGGGTGTGGGCCTCGACAACGTAGACGTCCGGTCCGCCACGCTCGCCGGCGTGATGGTCGTCAACGCACCCCAGTCCAACATCATCTCCGCGGCCGAGCACGCGATCGCGCTGCTGCTCTCGGTCGCTCGCCGGGTGTCGGTCGCGCACGCGTCGCTGCGCAAAGGTGAGTGGAAGCGCAGCAAGTTCGCCGGTGTGGAACTCTACGAGAAGACCGTCGGCGTCCTCGGCCTCGGCCGGATCGGCGTGCTGGTCGCCCAGCGGCTGGCCGCGTTCGGCATGAACGTGCTGGCCTACGACCCCTACGTACAGCCCGGCCGGGCCGCGCAGATGGGCGTACGGCTGGTCACGCTCGACGACCTGCTGGCCGAGAGTGACGCGATCACCGTCCATCTCCCGAAGACGCCCGAAACCATCGGCGTGATCGGTGAGGCGGAGCTCGCCAAGCTGCGTCCCGGCGCGATCGTGGTCAATGCCGCACGCGGGGGGATCATCGACGAGCACGCGCTCTATGTCGCCCTCAAGGAAGGCAAGCTCCGGGGGGCGGGAATCGACGTCTTCTCGACCGAGCCGTGCACCGACTCGCCGCTGCTCGAGCTCGACAACGTGGTCGCGACACCCCATCTCGGCGCCAGCACGCAAGAGGCGCAGGAGAAGGCCGGCGTCTCGGTCGCGAAGTCCGTTCGGCTCGCCCTGGCAGGCGAACTCGTACCGGACGCGGTCAACGTCCAGGGTGGTGTGATCGCCGAGGACGTCCGCCCGGGCATTCCGCTGGCCGAGAAGCTGGGCCGGATCTTCACCGCGCTGGCGGGCGAAGTGCCCGAGACGCTCGACGTCGAGGTCCGCGGCGAAATCGTGGAATACGACGTGAAGGTGCTCGAGCTGGCCGCGCTCAAGGGCATCTTCTCCGACATCGTCGAGGCACAGGTCTCGTACGTCAACGTGCCGTTGCTCGCGGCCGAGCGCGGCATCGAGGTCCGGCTGATCACGTCGTCCGACAGTCCCGACTTCCGCAACTTCGTCATGGTCAGCGGCATGCTCCGCGACGGCCGGCGCGCGTCGGTCGCGGGCACGCTGGTCGGCCCGAAGTACGCCGAGCGCATCATCGGGATCGACGGGTTCGACCTCGAGGTCGAACTCACCGACCACATGGTCGTGCTGCGCTACGTCGACCGGCCCGGCATCATCGGCACCGTCGGCCGGATCCTCGGTGAGGCGGACGTCAACATCGCCGGCATGCAGGTGAGCCGGAACCGGCGAGGCGGCATGGCGCTCGCGCTGATGTCGGTCGACTCCAGCGTCCCGCAGCCCGTGCTGGACGAGATGGCGCGCGCGATCTCCGCGGAGTCCGCGCGTTCGATCGACCTCGTGGCATGACTGGCGAGAAGTCGCGAAGCGGCGGCGAAGTCGATCTTGCCGACTTACCATCACTCGCATGCCTATCCTCCGGAAGTTGCGAACGATCGTGGCCGTCGCCGCGGTCGTTCCGCTCGCCCTCGTCGCCGTGACGAACGGGGCCGCGAGCCCGGCGCACGCCGAGACCGGCCAGCGTCAGTTGCTGTTCTTCAACCACGCGTACGGCGTGCTCGACCGGGCGACCGCCGACGCGATCGAGCACTCGGAGTACTTGAAGGAGTTCGCCAACTTCCAGGTCCGCACCACCACCGGTGAGCAGGGCTCGTGGACGGGCCGCTACCTGATGGGGCGCGAAACCTATGTCGAGCTGTTCGGCATCGGCGACCTGCCGGACCCGGACGGCACCTTCGGCTCCGCCGGCCTGGGCGTCTCGGTGGAGCGCGCCGGTGACCTCGAGACCGTGACCGATCGGCTGGTGGACGAGGGCGTCCCGAACCCGATCGAGTTCCACCAGACCCGCGACTTCGGCGACGGTGTACGGGTGCCGTGGTTCGACGCGATCCTCACCACCGCCGAGTACGACAAGTTCGGCGCCTGGGCGATGGAGTACCGGCCGGAGTACCTCGCCGACCCGCGGGCCAACATCGAGCCGGCCAGCTATCCCGGCGACGTGGGCCGCGAGCGCTACCTGAGCGACGCCTACCGCGACCACCTGATGCGCGACGTGTCCGGCATCGAGATCGCGATGACCGCCGGCGACCTCGCCGACACGCTGCCACTCCTGCGTGCCGGCGGCTTCGTCGTCCGAACCCTCCCGGCCGGCGGAGCGATCGCCGTCCGCGGCGGCACCACGATCCGGTTCGACGTTGTCCCGCTCGCCGAGGTGGGTCTCAAGCAGATCGACTTCGTGCTGAACCACCCGGTGGCGCGGCACGTGGAGCAGCTCGGCCAGTCGACGCTCACGATCAACGGCGGGTATGCCAGCTGGCGGTTCTACGGCACAGCCTGAGCAGCGCCCAGCACGTCGATCCCGTCCAGCCATGCGGAGCAGGCCGAGGTTGGCCTGCTCCGCTTCGGGTTCTGGGTTGGCAGCGCGGTCGGGTTGGGGGCGCGCGCCGGCTCGGTGTTCTATGGCGGGGTTTGAGCGCGGATCAGCGCGTCGATCCCGTCCAGCACGCGGAGCAGGCCGAAGTCGACCTGCTCCGCTTCGTCTCCCGAGCCGTAGGTGCCGCCGGCCAGCATCTCCGCCAGGACGGGGAGGCCCTGTTCCCGCAGGCGGGGGAGCAGGAACTCCAGGCCGGCCGCGGACTGAGCCGGCTCGGCCGCCGCTGCCTGGACCTTGCGGATCAGGCTGGCCGTGCTGACCGCGTAGCCGTCCAGGAGTAGCGCACAGCGCAGGCAGTCCTCGTCGTTCAGGCCGGTGTCACGCATCGCGGCGAGCAGGGTCTCGAGCCAGCGCAGCAGGTTCGGTGTCATCGGGGCACCGGGGACGGGAACGTCGAGCAGCCACGGTCTGGCGCGGTAGCGAGCGAGCGCCGCGTGTGTCCAGGCCGTGGCGGCAGACCGCCAGTTCGCCGCGCGCCGGATCGTGCCGGGCGGCGGGCCCCAGCCGGCGTCGCGGACCAACACGACGAGCTCGTCCTTGGAGTCGACGTAGCGGTAGATCGCGTTGGTACTGAGCCCGACCCTGGTTGCGAGCTTCGGCAGCGAGAGCGCGCCGATCCCGTCCGCGTCGGCCAGTTCGACGCCCGCCTGGACGATCTGACCGACGCTGTGGGCGGGCTTGGGCCCACGCCGCCCGGGCGAGCTGACCCCCCAGGCCAGCGCCAGTCCGGGCGGCAGCGGCTTCTCGTCGGTCATGGAAGGGATTCTCTCGTGTCGGAATCATGTCGCAAAAAACTGTGTAAGGCTTGCACTGTATCGTGTTAGCGTCACGCGCATGACGACACACACACGACGGAACCTGATCCGCGCGGCCGCGGTCTCGGCGGGCGCGGTCGCGTTGACGACCGGCCCGGCCGCACCGGCCGGCGCGGACCACGGCGCTGCCGGACGTAGGGCAGGCCGCGACGGCCCGCCGACGTTCGTACTCCTGCACGGGACCTGCGCGTCCTCGCTGTGGTGGGCCGGCCTCACGCCCGAGCTCACCATGCGCGGCTACCGGACGATCGCCGTCGACCTGCCGGGCCACGGCGTGGAGGCCAACTACCCGCTGGCCTACCAGGCGCCGCAGGACCTCGCGGCGCTCGCGGTCGAGCCGTCCCCGCTGGCCGGCATCACGTTCCAGGACTACATCGACCGGGTGGCCGGGATCGTGCGCCGGGCCGGCCGCAACGGCCCGGTGATCCTGGTCGGGCACAGCCAGGGCGGCGCGACCATCAACCCGGTCTGCGACCTCGTACCCCAGCTGATCGATCGGATCGTCTACATCGCCGCGATGTGCTGCGTCGACCTGCCCAGCGTCGACGACTACCTGGCGACACCCGAGGGGAGCACGAGCCTGTCCACGGAGATCGGCCGCTGGGGCGCGGTCGGCGACGCCGAGGCACTTGGTGTGCTGCGGATCAACTGGCGGTCGGCCGATCCGAGGTTCCTGGCAGCGGTACGGGCGGCCACCGCCGGCGACTACTCCGACAGTCAGGTGCGCGCGATGCTCAACCTGCTCGAGCCCGACGAGACGCTGAGCAACTTCGCCGCCGACGCCCGCGGCCACGCGGACGGGTGGGGGAGGATCCCGCGCACGTACGTCCGGTTCACGTTGGACCGCGAGCTGCCGATCGCCTTGCAGGACAGGATGATCAGGGAGGCGGACGCGCTGACGCCGCGCAACCGGACCGACGTGCGAAGCGTCGCCGCTCCGCACTCCGGCCCGATGCACCGCCCCGAGGTGGTCGCGATCCTGGACGAGCTCGGCCGCCGCGCGTTGAATTAATTAGTTTGGGTGACCCGTATTAACTAATTCACGGTCAGTCAGGGGATGGCCGTCACGCGGATGTCGTCGAAGTCGTGCTGCATCCCCGACTGGACCGGCGTGTTGGGGATGTCGGTGTCGAACGTGGCGCCTGTGAACGCCACCGCCGCCACCGCCCGCCACGTCGTCGCCGGCAGCGTCTCGCCGCCGATCGTCACCGTCGCCTGGTCGGCCGTGGTGTCGACGCGTACGGTCGTCCAGACCTGGTTGGCGGGCCGGGTCTTCGTGGTGCCGACGTCCTGCCACGTGGAGCCGTCGAACGCCGACAGCTTCAGCCCCGTACCCGAGGGCACCAGCCGGAACTGCCACGGGTCGATGTCGTGCCCGGAAGCATCCTTGCCACGCACGAGAATCCGCATGCCGGAGGCGTACTGCGTCGCCGCGTACGCGTAGTCCAGCCGCTGCGCCGCGACCGCCGGCCTGGGCAGGGTCGCCGTCGCGAAGCTGTCGCCGTCGGCGTCGACCAGGCTCAGCCGTCGCCGGCTGTCGCCCGCACCCTGCATGATCGTGTCGTTGACGTACGCATAACGCGTGCCGGTGAAGCCGCGCGGTGCCGAGTCCACCGCGTCGTTCTCGAACGTCAGCGTGTCGGCGGAGTACAGCTCGAGCTCGGTCACCGCCTCCAGCGCGCGCGGCCCGCTGATCTTGACGAAGCGCGCCGTCGCCGGCTCGATCGAGTGGTACCGCAGCGCGTAGTCGACGCTCTGCCGCAGCTTCAGCACCGGCTGCCCCCACGACCGCCCGTCGGCCGACAGCTGGACGTCGGCGTCCTGCGGCGTGCCGTAGCCGAGCATCAGCCCGATCCGGTCGAGCCGGTACGCCTGGTCCAGCTCCACGACCAGCGAGTGCGACCCGTCCGGGGCGAAGCGAGCCGCCGCGTAACGCTCCGAGCTCCCGTCGACCGCACCGGCCAGCCGCGTCTCGGGAAACGCCGCTGAGCTCACCACATCCCCGTTCAGCCGCACCGTGCCCGCGTGCACCTTGCCGGCCAGGTCGAGCTTGCCGGTCCCCGGCGTGACGGCATCGATCCGGCGCACCCAGATGCGGTAGTGCTGGCCCTTCTCCCGGCACATCCACTGGTGCCCGCAGGTGTCGCCGAACACCAGCGACTGGTTGCTGGCGACGTTCGCCAGCGCGGGGTTGCCGCTGGAGCCGTGGGTGCTGCCCGGCCACGTGGTGCGCGGCGTGTTGCCGAAGACGTTCTCGTAGTCGTCCCAGGTCCGCCCGGTGCCGTCGCGGCTGACCAGGACCGTGTTGTCGGGCCGGCCGTACGCCAGCACGAGCATGCCGTTGGGCTGCAGCACGGCCGCCGGGTCGGCGAGGCCGGTCGGCGCGCCCTTCGGCGGGACGATCACGGCCGGCCTGGTCCAGGTGCGTCCCTGGTCGGAGGAGTACGCCTGCATCAGGTCGACCTCGTTGACGTTGCGCAGGAACGCGACCAGCCGTCCGTCCGACGTCGGCGTGACGAAGGCTTCGTTCGTACCCGGCCGCTCGGCGTCGCTGATCCGCGACCGGATCTTCCAGTGCGCGCCGCGATCGGTGCTTTCCAGCAGGAAGCTGCTGCTCTGGCTCCCGTCGCGGACGTCGACGCCGTAGATCGGCAGCAGCAGCGTGCCGTCGGCCAGTTGCACGATGCCGCGGTGGACGCGGATCCAGCCCAGCTGGTACGTGCCGGCGTCGAGCGGAGCCTTGCCCCTGGTCCATGTCGCGCCCAGGTCGGTGGACCGCGCGATGTTCAGCTGGTAGCCCGTCTGCTGTGTGCCGTCGGCCAGGAAGTCCACGGTAAGCAGCGACCCGTCGTCCAGCCGGATGCCGGAGGTGACGGTGCCGGCCCCGTCCGACATCGACGGATATGTCTCACCGCCGTCGGTCGAGAACGCGCGGGCGCCCGTCGTCGCGTACGACTCGTTGTCGGGCGTGTTCTGCCAGAACGCGAAGACCTTCTTGCGCGTGAAACCGTCCACCACGTTGTCGGTGGTGAACGCCTGCGGATAGTTCGCGATATGGCCGGGCGCCGGGCTCCACACGTTCCAGGCCGCTCCCGCCGACACCACGTGGGCGTCACCAGGAGCGCCGTCGACCAGCGCTGGTGGACTCGCCTGCACGGGAATGCTCGCGGCCGTACTCAGCACCAGCAACCCCGCCAAGCCGAGCACACCGTAGACGCGACGTTTCATGTCCTGCCTCCCAATCGTTGAAGGCAGGGTTTGTGAAACGAGGTTTCATGTCAACGGAAGAGTCCTATGACGGACGACGCCGGGTTGTTCGAGACGTCAGCGCCGGGCCGCGAGCAGCACGGCGGTGTCCTCGGCGACCATGATCTCCACGGTCACGAAGCCGGGATGCGAGAGCCAGAGCTGGCGCATCGTGTCGACGCGCCCGTGGTACATCGGAGGCCAGCCCGGATAGGGCGTGAAGTCGTCCAGTACGACCAGGCCACCCGGCTCGACGATCTCCAGTGTGCTCTCCGGACCGGCGTGCTTGGCCTCCCGGACGTCGAGGAAGAGCAGGGAGAACGGCGCGTAGTGCGAGAGCTCCTTCCAGTCGGCCTCCAGTACGGTCACGAGCGGATCGCCGGCGAAGATGTCGCGTACGTCCTCGACGAGCTTGCCGTCGTGTTCGGCCGTGACCAGCCGGGCGTCGGCGTGCATGCCGCTGCGCAGCCAGGCCGAGCCCACGCCACATCCCGTGCCGGTCTCCGCCAGCGTCCCCGTACGTGTGGCCGCCAGCGTGGCCAGCAGGCGGCCGGTCTCGTTCCGGCAGGACGACACGAAGCCGCGGCGGTGGGAGAGCCGGCGCGCGCGATCCACGACGTCGGGGAGGTCAGGGCGTGCGCTCATGGCGCGTCACTATCGCACAACCTGGGGAAAAGCAACGAGTCCGAGTGATCGTTCGTCTCGGCATGCGAGAACCTTCGACAATTCCCGAGACAGATAGTTGGATGTCCTACTAATCTCGAACCCGTTATGTTCCACCGAGTACGCCTCCTTCGCAGCCGCGACGGGTCCCTGCTGATTACGGGTCAGCCGCCCGCCGCGGTGATCGACTCGTGCTGACCCAGCTCTCGTAGAGCAGCCGAAAGTCCAATCAGCGAAGGAGAAACTCCGATGAACGAAGCTCGCCGCGCGATGCAGCAGGCGCTGCAGGAATCCCTGGACCGCCGCGACAACGGCGGCCCGGCCGGCATGGTCTCCGAGTCCGCCCACCCGGCCGCCCAGGCCGAGCCGGAGCGGGCCGAGCAGCACCCGGAGCCGCCGGTCTCCGAGTGGGCGCACGACCAGCTGCAGCACGCGTTCAACTGAGCCCGGCCGTGACTCATCCCGACCGGTCCACATGTCGAGACGTGAATGCCGACATGTGGACACGCGGAGTACGGTGATCGCCATGTCGCGGAGCATCCGGCTGGCTGTGATCGGCGGAGATTTCATCGGCCCCGAAGTCACGGCTGAAGCCCTCAAGGTCCTTGGCGCGGTCGTGCCGGAGTACGACACCAAGCTCGAGCTCACCGAGTACGACCTGGGCGCCAACCGTTACCTCGCCACGGGGGAGGTCCTGCCCGACTCGGTTCTCGCCGAGATTCGCGAGCACGACGCGATCCTGCTCGGCGCGGTCGGTGGCCGTCCCGGAGACACCAGCCTCCCGCCCGGCATCCTCGAGCGCGGCCTGCTGCTCAAGCTCCGCTTCGAGCTCGACCACTACATCAACCTCCGCCCGGCTCGTACGTACGCCGGAGTGCCCACCCCGCTGGCCGCGCAGCCCGACATCGACTTCGTGGTCGTCCGCGAGGGCACCGAGGGCCTGTACGTCGGCAACGGCGGCGCGATGCGCAAGGGCACGCCGCAGGAGATCGCGACCGAGGTCAGCATCAACACCGCATTCGGTGTCGAGCGGGTCGTCCGCGACGCGTTCCGCCGCGCGCAGGCCCGCCGCAAGCACCTCACGCTCGTGCACAAGACCAACGTGCTGGTCAACGCCGGCAACGTGTGGAGCCGCGTGACCGGAGAGGTCGCCAAGGAGTTCCCCGAGGTCGAGGTCGACTACCTCCACGTCGACGCCGTGACGATCTTCCTGGTGAGCGACCCGGGCCGGTTCGACGTGATCGTCACCGACAACCTCTTCGGCGACATCATCACCGACCTGGCAGGCGCCGTGACCGGTGGCTTCATCCCCGGCGTCCGCGGCATCACGCCGAGCGCCAACATCAACCCCGACCGCACCGCGCCGAGCATGTTCGAGCCCGTGCACGGTTCCGCGCCCGACATCGCCGGCACCGGCAAGGCCGACCCGACCGGCGCGATCCTGTCGGCGGTCCTGCTGCTCGAACACCTCGGCCTCGACGAGGCCGGCGCCCGCGTCGAGCAGGCCGTCGCCGACGACCTGGCCGCCCGGGCCGGAGAGTCCACGCAGCGCACCACGTCCGAGATCGGCGACGCCATCGCCAATCGAGTAGCCGGCCCCTAGCGGGCACCCACGAGCTTCCCCGGAAACGCCGCCCGCGCAGTCTCGCGGGCGGCGTTTTCCGTGTACCCAAAGGTTTCATTCAGGGCATGAGAGAGATGAGACGACGATGCAGTTCGGAACACAGTTCTCCAGGCACATGGTCACCATGGCCTGGACGCCCGGCAGGGGCTGGGAACCGCCGGAGCTGAAGGCCTACGGCCCGCTCGACCTCGAGCCGGCGTCGGCGGTCTTCCACTACGGGCAGGAGATTCTCGAAGGCCTGAAGGCCTACCGGCACCCCGACGGCTCGATCTGGACGTTCCGGCCGTTCGCCAACGCCGAGCGCTTCCGGCGTTCCGCGGACCGGATGGCGATGCCCGACCTGCCGGCTTCGGACTTCGTACAGGCGATCGGCCTGCTCGTCGACGCCGACCGCGACGACGTGCCGTCGGGTGCCGAGGAGAGCCTGTACCTCAGGCCGTTCATGTACGGCTCGGAGGCGTTCCTCGGCGTCCGTCCGGCGCAGCGCTACACGTTCTGCCTGATCGGCTCGCCCGCCGGTGCGTACTTCCGGGGCGGGCTGAAGCCCGTCTCGATCTGGCTGTCGCTGGACTACTCGCGGGCCGGGCGGTTCGGCACCGGCGACGCCAAGGCCGGCGCGAACTACGCCGCCAGCCTGCTGCCGCAGCAGGAGGCCCTGCGTAACGGCTGCGACCAGGTGTGCTTCGTGGACGACCGGGAGCAGAAGTACGTGCAGGAGTTCGGCGCGTCGAACGTCTTCTTCTCCTACGCCGACGGCCGGCTGGTCACGCCGGAGCTGGACGGCGCGATCCTGGAGGGCATCACGCGCGACGCCGTGATCACGCTGGCGCGTGAGTACGGGCTGGCCGTCGAGGAGCGGCCCATCTCGGTCGACGAGTGGAGATCCGGCGTGTCGTCGGGGGAGATCACGGAGGTCTTCGCCTGCGGCACCGCGGCCGCGATCACACCGGTCGGCCGGCTGAAATGGAACGGCGGTGAGGTGGCTTGGGGCACGGAGCGTCCCGGTCCGATCACCGAACGACTGCGCGGACGGCTGCTCGACATCCAGTACGGCCGCGCCGCCGACAACCACGGCTGGATGCACCGCATCGAGCCCAACAGCGTCAACTACACGAGTCAACGATTGGGTACGGTTCTGCCATGAGCGCGCTCGAATACTCCCGCCAACTCAAGCAGGACCCGGTGCCTGCGGAACGCCGAAACGAGATCCTCGCCAACCCCGGCTTCGGCAAGTACTTCACCGATCACATGGTCACGGTGAGCTGGACGCCCGAGGCGGGCTGGCACGACGCGGTGGTCAAGCCATACGGTCCGTTCCTGCTCGACCCGGCGACTGCCGTGCTGCACTACGCCCAGGAGATCTTCGAAGGGCTGAAGGCCTACCGCCACGACGACGGATCGATCTGGACGTTCCGCCCGCGTTCCAACGCCGAACGCTTCCAGCGCTCGGCCTACCGCATGGCGCTGCCGGAGCTGCCGGTCGACGAGTTCGTCGAGGCGATCGACCTGCTGGTCCAGACCGATCACGCGTGGGTGCCGGGCGGCGGCGAGACGAGCCTCTACGTTCGTCCGTTCATGTTCGCCTCCGACGTCTTCCTCGGCGTGCGGCCGGCCAAGCACGTGACGTTCTCCGTGATCGCGTCGCCGGCCGGCGCCTACTTCTCGCAGGGCGTCAAGCCGGTCTCGATCTGGCTGTCGGAGGAATACAGCCGCGCCGCGGCGGGCGGCACGGGTGCGGCCAAGTGCGGCGGCAACTACGCCGCGAGCCTGCGTCCGCAGCAGGAGGCGCTGGAGAACGGCTGCGAGCAGGTCGCGTTCCTGGACGCGATCGAGCGCCGCTGGATCGAAGAGCTCGGCGGCATGAACCTCTACTTCGTCTACGACGACGGGCAGATCGTCACGCCGGAGCTCACCGGCACGATCCTCGAAGGCGTCACCCGCGACTCGATCATCACACTGGCCGGGCAACTGGGCCACAAGGTCGAGGAACGCCGCGTGTCGATCGACGAGTGGCGTTCGGGTGTGGAGTCCGGGCAGATCGTCGAGGTCTTCGCCTGCGGCACGGCCGCGGTGATGACGCCGGTGGGGTCGTTGAAGTCCAAGGACGGTGAGCTGGTCTGCTCACGGGACGGCAACGCGGGCCCGGTGACCTCGCAGATCCGCCAGCAGCTGCTCGACATCCAGTACGGCCGCGCCGAGGATCCGCACGGCTGGATGCACAAGATCCTCTGAGCCTCACGCCTCCACCCGCCGCCGTCTTCGAGCGCCGGCGGCGGGCAGAGGCTGTGCCGCACTCCGGCCGCTGCAACGTCTTCGACATGGTTTGCGGCAGTCGTCGACCGGTTCCTGTCCCGCCGGGCCAGGACGCCACAGCGGCTGTCGGCACGTCCGTGCCGCGGCTGCGGCAGTGGTTCGAGCCGACCTCGCGCTGCTCGACGAAGGTCGCCATGCGGAAACAGCTGCCGGGCCGGCTTCGGGCGAGGGGATCGGAAGGGTCGGGATCTGGGCGGGCGGCGGTCTACTCGCCCTCCTGCAGCTCCTCGGCCTGCTGGGCCGCCCGGGCCCGCTCACCGGCAAGCTCGGCTTCCTGCCGCCGCAAGTCCTCTTCGAACGCCTCGGGGTCGAACTCGCCGTCCTTGGCGCCCAGTACGAACGCCTCCCACTCGGCCTCGGTGAAGACCAGGATCGGGCCATCGGGCTGACGGCCGTCACGCATACCGATCAGATCGTCGACGAACGCGATCTCGACGTTGCTGTCGGGCGCCGAGCGCCACTCGGCGCGCGTTTGGTCGAACATTCCCTTGGTCGGGTGCTCCGTCACCGGTTATTCCTCGCTCTCGTCAGCCAGTGTTTCGCCCCAGGCCCCGGCTGAAGCTATCACCTGGCATCAGCGCTGGAACCGTGCCGTCTGGGTGACGCCATACGTACCCGCGACGCCGACGGTGAACCTGATCGCCGGACGGGTCGCCGTCACCTCGATCGTCGAGTCGGAGCCGGCTTCCCGGTAGCCGAAGCGTTCTGCCACGACCACGTTGACAGCCGTCTGGAGGTGCGTGGGGTCGGCGACGGCGACGGTCAACCGGCGGTGACGCTCCCGCAGGACGAGCGAACACGGCGCGTCGACGACGATGTCGCCGATCCGCCCCGCCTGCCAGAAGTTCACGGCGACCACGCCGAGCCGCGGCACCCAGATCGCCTGTGCCTGCTCGGTGTTGGCCAGGATCTTCACCTCGCCCGACTGTGCGATCTCACGGGTGCGGCGCGCGGACGCGTTCGGCGCGACGATGTACGCGTAGCCGGCATCCACCGGATCCACGCCGTGGTCGATCCACAGCGTCAGCCAGCGCCGCGTGATCGGCGCGGTCGGGCCGCCGGTGTTGATGTCCCGCCAGCTGCCCGTACGTTCCTCCCGTACGGCCGACAGGTTCACCTTGCCCGGGAAGACGTAGCCGGCCACACCGTCGAGATGCGCCCAGCGAGTTCCCCGGCCGGCGACCGACCAGCCCTGCTCGGCCGGCTGCGGTATGCCGTCGAGCAGCAGGCGGTTCTCACCGGCGGCGTGCAGATTACGGCTCTCGACGGTCGTCACGGCGGCGAATCCGCTGGTGTCGTTGATGCCCGCGCCGAGCGCGACCACGTAGTCGTCCAGGCAGAACCACGACTTGCGGCCGGTGAGCGGCGCCAGGATCCCCTCCAGGTCCTGGCCGACGGCGCCGAACTCACCGTCGAGCGACGCGCCGCCGACCCAGGTCACGACCTGCGGCCGGGCCGCACCGAACGTGCCGCCGGCCTGCGGAGGCAGCGGTTTGGTGTCGATCGTGGTGCCGGGCATGCGGTAGTAGTCGGTGGTCGGCCAGTACGAGTCGGCCCACTGGCCGTTGTCTGCGGCGAGGTAGAGGTAGGTCATGCCCTCGCCACCGTGGAAGCCGATGTTGTTCTCGCCGTTGCCACACTCGTAGTAGGAGATCCGCTTGCTGGACATGCTGATCCCGTACGCCCAGCCCGGCCGGCGGTGGATCACCCGGTCCATGCTCGGGAAGATCGTGAAGCCGCTGGGCTCCGGTGCGGGCTCGACCGCCTTGTCGTCGACCACGCCCGCGTACGCCGAGACGCGTGGCACGCGGGCGCCTGTGAACGGGTCGTCGTAGGTGTCCCGCGTCAACCAGCCCTTGCAGATGGTGCGCCAGCGGGCCGCCCGTCCGGCGTCCTCGACCGCGACACCTTCGGCCAGCTTGAGGATGTGCTCGACGGCGGAGTGGCCGTCGTGGTGGTCCCGGCGGCTGGTGCGTGAGATCGCCCGGCCGCGTACGAAGTCGAGCATCTGGTTGTCGTAGATCACCGGCGCGAACGTGATCTCGATGGCCTTGAAGAGCACCTCGCGGTTGGGGTCGTCGACCTCCCAGGCCGATCCGGCCAGCAGCGCGATCAGCTTCGACATGCCGTCGATCAGCTCGATGCCGTACGTGCCGGTGTAGGCGACCGTGCCGTGCTGGACGAACGAACCGTCGCGGTAGAAGCCGTCGCCGCTCGTGACGTAGGCGAAGATGTCGGAGAGGCCGTCGCGCGCGCGGCCGATCCGCTCGTCGGTCTGGCCGATGATCCCTCGCACCGCGACGGCCCGGCACAGGTCGACCCGGTTGGCGCCGGTCGACAGCGTGCGGCGCTGGTCGAGGAACATGTAGAACGGATCGGGCACGAAGTGGTCGATCGTGCCGAGGTAGAGCGCGAGGTCCGCCGGATCCACGTGGTCGTAGAGCAGGATGAGCGTGTCGGTGAGGTTGCGCGGCGAGCCGATCTCCCACTCCCACCAGTTGCCGTACTCCGTCTGGCGTTCGTTGTAGACCAGGTCGTACGTCGTGCGCATGGCGGCGACGAGCTCGGCGAGCACGCCGGCGTTCTGGTGGAGCGCGGACCCTTGCGTCGCCCACGCGGTCGCGATCCGCGCCGTGCGGACGAAGGTCTGCGTGATGCCGCTCGGCGGATCGAACGGCTGGTCGGTGAACACGCGGTCGCGATCGACGCGCCTGTCCAGCAGAGCGCGGTAGCCGGCGGCCTCGGTGTCGAGCGCCGCGATCGCGGCCGCGAACCGCTGGTCGGCCGGGTCGACGTCCCTGCCGATCAGCATCTGCCGCCAGGAGGCACGCAGTCCGGCGTAGTCGGCCGCGGTGGGCCGCACCCCAGTGCTGGTGAAGACTCTGCCCTCCCCTGGACTCGGCTCCGGCTGCGGCTCGGCGTACGCAGGCCGCCAAGTGGCCGAAGCAAGCATGACACCGGCAGAACCGGCCAACAGCCCGCGCCTGCCCATACGGAAAGAATTTGCCGCCACGGTGACCCCTCCCTGCACATAAGCTGCGCGTGCAGGCTAGGGCTGACCGTGTGGCCCGTCCAGATCACTGACCGTTTCTCGCCACCGGCGATCCCGGCACCACTGGTGCGGTCGGCAGCACGCCATGAAGGAGTCCCACTCAACGCCGGCGACCGCGCGCAGGTACGCCAGCCGCCCGGGCCGGTCTGCCGCCAACCAGACCTCTCGCATCGCCGTTACCAGGCTTTCGCCAGGCCCGGGGATTCGGTCCGGCGAAGGCGAGCAGCCCGTCCGCCGCGTACAGCCGATGGCCTGCGCCCGGCCTGCGCCCGGCCGGCGCCAGGCCGGCCACCGGCGCACGCTTTGGTTCTGCACCCAGAACACAAGCCTTCCGGCTTCGGTCCAGGGTCAGCTCAGCACCTGGATCTGGGTGGCGACTGGCGTCGACCATCGCGACGTCAGCTCGAACCAGCCCCGCAGCGGCCGGAGTGTGGCGTGAAGCTCAGAGGATCTTGTGCATCCAGCCGCTGCGACAGCGACGAGTCGCTACACGTCACTGACCTTTGGCCGGACCTCAGCGCGGGGACGATTGAGACAGTGGTCGAGATCGAGGAGGATGGCCGCAGGCCCGGCCAGGCCCTACGGCCAGACCTCGGCGCGGTCGATCGAGATCGCGGTCCAGGACGAGGCGGCGTTCTTCTCTCCGGTGACGCGTACGGTCAGTTTGTGCTGTCCTGCCGGGAGTTTCGGGCTGAGATAGTTCAGCTGCTGCCCCACCCGCGGCGTGCCGTAGTAGTCGACGCGTTGTTCCGGCCCGCCGTCGATGGAGATCGCGGCGATGCCGTTGCCGGTGTCGCGCACTGACAGCAGGCCGATCTGCGTTCCGGTGAACGTGAACGTCGCCGTCTCACCGGCCACACCCGACCAGTGGTCGTCGCCGCGGAAGCACTGGTTGCCGCAGCCTGTTCCGGAGTTCCAGTTGCCGGCGTAGGACACCTGGAAGTCGCCGGTGCCGATGTCGAAGTCGTTGATCACGCGCGGCGCGGGCCCGGGGTCGCCCGCGGGCAGCGGCACGTCCGCGCCCAAGGCCACCGGCGTACCGAAGTTCGGCGTCCCGTCGGCGTTCCAGGTGAACTTCTGCGCCCGCGTCGTGCGCCAGCCGTAGTCGTAGGCCGACGTGTTCTTCCCGTGGTAGGCGATCCAGTCCTCGGTGCCGTCCGGCGACTTGAAGAAGAAGTGGTGCCCCGGTCCCCACACCCCGTTGGCGTCGTTGCGCGCGAACACCGGCCCGTTGTGCTGCGTCCAGTTGCCCGGCACCAGCGGATCGGCGCCGTCCGCGATCGAGGTCATCCACAGCTGGTAGTCGGGCTTGCCGGTGTCACAGGTGGAGTACGTCAGGAACGTCCGGCCGTTCCGGGACAGGAACGTCGGCCCTTCCCTGACCTCGGAGCACCCGCCGGCGACCGGCACCGCGACCGGCTGGCCGGACACCGTCCACGGGTTCACCATCGGCGCGACGTAGGTCTGCGCCGGACCACCCTGGCCGCGGCCGGGGCTCGCCCACGCGAAGTACAGCAGGCCGTTGTGCCGGAACGGCTCACCGTCGATGGCGTACTGCCCGAAGTCGAAGACCTTGTTCTTGAACGTGTACGGCCCCATCGGGTCGTCGCCCGCGGACTCGATGACGTACATCCGGTGGTTGGCGTCGACGCCGTCCGAAGCGGTGTAGTAGATGTACCAGCGCGGTCCCGCGTCGGTCTCGAAGCGGTACATCGCCGGCGCCCACACCTGCTTGTTGCGGCTGGCGTCGGGATCGATCCAGACGTCGGCGGCGGGAGCGTTCAGCAGCGTCGCGATGCTGGGGGAGCGCCAGATCCGGATCCGGTCGCCCTGTGTGGTCGCCAGGTAGTACGAGTTGCCGAAGTAGACCATCGTCGGGTCGGCGCTGGTGTTGATCGGGTTGCGGAACACACCCGCGGCCGTCGGCTTCGCCGGTGTCTGCTTGGTCGCCGTAGTGGATTCCAGATTCATCGTGATCGTGGAAAGGCTCGGACCGGGTACGCCGAACAGCCCGAGCACGGACATCACGACGGCGACGACTGGCGACAGCACACCCATGAACACCGGCTCCCTCGACGTGGGGTTTCGCCTATCCGACGTCCCTTCTACCATCGGGGGTTCCAACGTTGAAGTCCTAACGGCACCAACCTGCCAGGATCAGACGTGTTCTTCCAGATGGCCGTTCTGCCTGAGGTGATCGGCTATCCGTTTGAGGCCGATCCGGATCCTCGACTTGGCCGTGCCCTCGGGGATCTCGAGCGTCGCGGCGACCTGCCGGTGCGTCATTCCCTCGAAGTAGGCGAGCGCGATCACCGTGCGCTGCTCGACCGGGAGACCGTTCACCGCGTCGCGGACGGCTTTGGACGACGCGTCGTTCAGTACGCCTTCCTCGACCTCGATGAACTGCATGGGCTCCCTGGCCAGGACCTCGGTCGCCCGCCGCCGGGACTCGTTGCGGCGGACCCAGTCGACCGCGCGGCGGTGTGCGAGGGTGCACAGCCACGACCGCAACGGCGCCCGCGTCGGGTCGAACGTCTCGGGGCGCTCCCAGATGTAGAGGAACACCTCCTGCGTGACGTCCTCGGCCGCCATCTTGTCGGCCGTCACCCGCGCGGCGAGTCCGAAGACCGCCGCGGCGAACAGATCGTAGGTCTCAGCCAGGGCCGATTCGTCCCCCGCG
Organism: Flindersiella endophytica; assembly: GCF_054779015.1. Classification (NCBI taxonomy): domain Bacteria; kingdom Bacillati; phylum Actinomycetota; class Actinomycetes; order Propionibacteriales; family Nocardioidaceae; genus Flindersiella; species Flindersiella endophytica. The sequence continues at coordinate 425,699 of NZ_BAAGYY010000024.1, read as the reverse complement.
ATGAGACGTTGCTTCAGCTCGAAGTCTCGCCCCGCTCGTGTCACGATCAGTCACAACCCAGCGTTACCGCGGCTCGTAGCAGATCGAGGGCGAGCGTCTGGTCGCCCTCGTATTGGTAGGCGAACTCCTCGACCGTACGCCGGTTTCCGCACAGCCGGCCGAACTCGGCGGCGTCGGCGATCAGCGTGACGGCGGGCTCGCCGGGTGGTTCGGACGGTGCCAGCGGCACCAGCCAGACACCTTCGCCCGGCCCGGTCAGCATCAGCCGGGCGGTCCGTCCGGGGTGCTGGAGTCCGAGCGCGCGCATCGCGTCGGGCAGGAAGTGGACAACGAGTTCGACGATGACCCGGATCCGGTTCGGACTGGGAGCGTCGAGCGGACGGCCGAGTGCGACCTCGATGTCGCCGGTGTGGATCCAGGTCTCGAACACACGCTGGGCGACGGCGTCGCGCAGGCGGCCACGGACGGGACCGTTACGGCCAGCGAGCCGCGTGGGGCGGTCGAGCTGGTCGGAGCCGGTGTGTGACAGGCGGCGAAGCAGGAGCTGGCTTTGTGCCTGCCAGGTTTGGTGTACGGCTGTGCCGGTCGCGTGCTGGCCGGCCCGGCGTTCGGTGACGCCGAGGCCCGTCGCGACCAGGGCGTCGTTGGAGGTCAGGTGGGCGACCAGGCCTTTGACCGTTCCGTGCTTCGGCACTGGCGTTTCCCATTGTTCGGTTGACAGTTCGGCCAGCAGGCCGTCGAGAGCCGCCACCTTGTAGGCATACGACCCGATCAGCGCCTTCATGCCGGCGGAGCCTGGCCGGCGGCGCATCCGGGCGGCGGTGAGCACGCTCTCGCGGAGGCCGGGTGCTGGCGTGATCGGCGCGACGTGCGCATGGCCGAGTCCAGCCGAAACGAGTTGTAGCTTTCTTGCCTCCACGGTGCATTCGTCGCAGTCGGCCAGGTGATTCTCAACAGCTCGAGCCTCGTCGTCCTCGCAGCCGTCTACTGCCCAGGACCCCAGAGTCTCGGCCACCCAGGTGTGTCCGTGTTCGCTCATCATCAGCTCCTGGCACGTACCGTACTAGCCGATCACCACAACAAACCAGAGTCCTGAAACCCCTTGTTCAGAAGGCGATTCGTTATTACGTGTTCGTGCCGAACTGCCCGTTTTCGAAGGCTCCGACCTTCGATTCTGGTCAGGAGCGCAGTGCGACACGTTCGCCGATTTCCCACGCACCGGACGACAGGTGCCAGTGCTGGCTGGGTCGCAGGCCCTCGCCGAACCGTACGTCGTGGCTGACCGCGACCACCGTTCCGCGAAAGGCCGCGAGCGCCTGCTCCAGAACCTCGAGCGACTCGAAGTCGAGGTAGTTGGTCGGCTCGTCCAGCAGCAGCAAACCCGCACCGCTGTTGACCAGGGCCGCGATCAGCAGCCGGCGGATCTCGCCTGCGGACAGCGTGCCGAGCGGACGGTGGTACTGCTCCGGATCGAAGAGGTACGACTCGAGCAGGCGCTCGGCGTCCTCCTCGTACAGCCGGACCAGCCGGCGCAGATAGTCGATCACGCGGATCCGCCGGGGCAGCCGGTCGTGCGTCTGCGGAAGCAAGCCGAACTTGGCAGTGCGTTCGACGGTTCCGCTCGACGGCTCGAGCCGCCCGCGTACGACGTCCAGCAGCGTGCTCTTCCCGGTGCCGTTCTGCCCGGTCACCAGGATGCGCTCGCCGCCGTGCACCTGGGCCGAGAACGGCTGCCACAGCGCGCCTGCGCCGCGGTCCGCGACGAGGGCGTCGAGACGCAGCACGTCCTCCTCCGGTGGCGTCACGGCGGCGAACCGGAACGTCAGCGGCGGGCGTTCCTCCGGGCGTTCGATCCAGCGCGCGGACAGCATTTCCCTGCGCAGGCGGCGTTCCCGGGCCTTGGCCTTCTTCGCGACCTTCTTGGAGTAGCGCCGCATCTTGCTGTCCTTGGTGCCCTCCTCGGTCCGCATTGCCTGCTCCGCGGTGCGTTCGACGTCGTCGGCGAGCCTCTGCCTGTGCTTCTCCTGCGCCTCCCAGTCGCGCAGCAGCCGGACGCGGCGACGGTGCTTCTCGGCGCGATAGTCGGAGTAGCCGCCTTCGTAGGTCTCCGCGCGATCCGTCACGACGTCGAGCTCGACGATCCGTTGCACCGTGCGGTCGAGGAATGCCCGGTCGTGCGTCGCGACGACGACTGCGCCGCGGTACGCCGACAGGAAGTCGCCGAGCCAGGCCAGCCCGTCGCCGTCGAGGTGGTTGGTCGGCTCGTCGAGCAACAGGGTGGCCGGTGCTTCCAGCAGCAGGCGCGCGAGCATCACGCGGGCCTGCTCGCCACCGCTGAGCCGAAGCAGCGGCGTGGCCGGGTCGATGCCGGATACGCCGAGCCGGTGGCGTACCTCCTCCGAACGGGCCCGGGCCTCCCAGCCGCCGAGCAGCCGCCAGCGTTCCTGCAGGTCGGAGTACTCGGAGCTGGGCTCGCCGGACGTGGCCATCGCCGCCTCGAGCTGCGTCAGCCGTTCGGCCAGGGCCGGCAGCTCGCCGAGCCCTTCATCGAGGAAGCCGCCGACGTTCTGGTCGCGGTGGGGCACCTGGTGGTCGAGATAACCGACGCGCTCGCCCGAGCCGTACGTCACCGAGCCTCGGTCGGCGCGGTCGCGGCCGGCCAGCAGGCGGAGCAGGGAGGTCTTGCCGGCACCGTTCGGGCCGACCAGGCCGACCCGCTCACCGGCGTTGACGGTCAGGTGGACATCGGCGAACACGGGTTCGCCGGCATAGGACTTGGTGAGGCCGGCAGCCTTGAGCATGGACGCGCCTTCAGGGGTCGGAGGAACCGAGATCTGCGGAGGAAGGTCGCGTCAGCTGCACATGCGGACGAGGGTACCGGGCGAGGCTTGGTGTCGACCACCTGTCCACTATCCGAGACCGGTGTTCAAGCCGGGAGACGTGTGTGGTTAACTGCCGACCGTGACCTCTTACGTCGTCATTATTAGTTAGGCGCGCCGGACAGCTGCTCGACAGTCCGCCGCGCCACACCTCCTGCACCCATGCGGGAGGTTTTTTGTTTGTCGGCGCGAAGCTTTCCGCAACCCAAACCCTCGTAAGGATCCAGCGCGATGAGCGACTTCCACGTGTACGACACCACCTTGCGCGACGGTGCGCAGCAAGAAGGGCTCAACCTCTCAGTCGAGAACAAGCTCACGATTGCGCGGCACCTGGACGAGCTGGGGGTGGGCTACATCGAGGGCGGCTGGCCGGGCGCCAACCCCAAGGACACCGAGTTCTTCCGCAGGGCTCAGACCGAGCTCTCGCTGCGGAATGCGACGCTCGCCGCGTTCGGCGCGACCCGCCGGGCCGGTGTGAAGGCGGCTGACGACCCCCTGGTCGCCGCGTTGCGCGACTCGCGTGCCCCTGTGGTGACGCTGGTGGCGAAGAGCCACGACAAGCATGTCGAAATGGCTCTTCGCACCACGCTCGACGAGAACCTCGCGATGATCCGCGAGACGGTCGAGCACCTGCGCGCGGGCGGGCAGCGGGTGTTCGTCGACATGGAGCACTTCTTCAACGGCTACCGCGACAATCCGGCGTACGCGCTGGAGTGCGTGCGCGCCTGTGCCGAGGCGGGCGCCGAGGTCGTCGCGCTCTGCGACACCAACGGCGGCATGCTTCCGGCCGAAGTGGGCGATGTGGTCGGCACCGTGCTCGACGGTACGCGGGCCCGGCTCGGCATCCACTGCCACAACGACACCGGCTGCGCGGTCGCCAACACGCTGGCGGCGGTCGACGCGGGCGCGACCCACGTACAGGGGACGCTGAACGGCTACGGCGAGCGCACCGGCAACGCCGACCTGATCACGGTCGTCGCCAACCTCGAGCTCAAGCGCAACCAGGTGGTGATGCCGGAGGGCGCGCTGCGCGAGGCCACGCGGATCGCGCACGCGGTGTCGGAGGTCACCAACGTGCCGCCGTACTCCCGCCAGCCGTACGTCGGTGCGTCGGCGTTCGCGCACAAGGCCGGCCTGCACGCCAGCGCGATCAAGGTCGACCCGAACCTCTACCAGCACATGGACCCCGAGGGCGTCGGCAACGACATGCGGCTGCTGGTGTCCGACATGGCCGGGCGGGCCTCGATCGAGCTGAAGGGACGCGAGCTCGGCTACGAACTGGCGCACGACCGGGAGCTGGTCACGCGGATCACCGACCGCGTGAAGTCGATGGAGGCGCGCGGGTACACCTTCGAGGCGGCCGACGCGTCGTTCGAGCTGCTGCTGCTCGAGGAGGTCGAGGGGCAGCGGCCGGCGTTCTTCGAGGTCGAGTCGTGGCGAGTGCTGACCGACTCGCGGCCGGGGGAGGAAGCGCTGTCGGAGGCGACGGTGAAGCTGCGGGCCGGTGGCGAGCGGCTGATCCTGACGGCCGAGGGGAACGGCCCGGTGAACGCGCTGGACGGCGCCCTGCGTTCGGCGATCGGCAAGGTCTACCCGGCCGTCGAGAAGCTCGACCTGATCGACTACCGAGTACGCATCCTCGACTCCGGACACGGGACGGACGCGGTGATCAGAGTTCTGATCGAGCTGTCCGACGGCAAGGAGTCGTGGGAGACCGTCGGCGTGGGGACCAACATCATCGAGGCGTCCTGGGAGGCGCTGGTCGACGGTGTGACGTACGGCCTGGTCCGCGCGGACGTCAAGCCGCTGGGCTGAGCGTCCTGCCCGTTCCCGCTTGGCCGCGACGTCAGGCGGGGGCGGGCGGCGCGGGCGGGTGATGGGCGGCGTCCTCGACCGCGGTCTCGAAGCGCTTGGCGTCGTGCCGGATGTAGAGCCCGAGGGCGATCAGCACGACGCCCTCGATGATCGCCAGCACGCCGATCGCCCAGATCAGGCCGAGCGCGCCTCGTCCCGGCATGAACGCGATCACCACACCGAGCGCGACCGAGAGTAGTCCGGACAGGAACATCAGCCACGGGAACGCGCCGGTGGCGCCGCGCAGCCGGAAGCTGGCCGAGACCTCGAGGATGCCGGTGAACAGCGCCCAGAACGCGATCAGCCACGCCAGCGCGATCGCAGTGATGTGGGGCCAGAACAGCGCCACCAGTCCGGCCGCGACGCCGAATACGCCCATGACTCCGAGCATGATGCGGCTGCTGCCGTCGGCCCGGCGTCCCGTCACGGCGCTGCCGATCGCGGTGATGCCGTCGATGAGGGAGTACGCACCGAACAGGACCACCAGCGCGAGCAGCGTGATCCCCGGCCAGATGACGGCGAGCACGCCGAACAGGATGGCGAAAGCGCCGCGGATCACCGGCGGCCACCAGAGCAACTGAGGATTGACGGGCACGGCGGGACCTCCTGGCATGCGAGTGCTGCTAGGAGGCCTATATCCGCCGCGGCCCGGCCTTACACGCCGATCAGCCTTTCGAGGCGGTCGTCGTACCGCCAGCTCGTGGTGCCAGGGGTCAGGGGCCTCAGCTGGATCCCACCTATCCAGCGGTCGACACCTTCGAACGGAACCGCTCCGTTGGCGATCAGCCGGCCGCGCTCGGTGAGCGTGACCGGTTGCGTTCGGAACGCCGGATCGGAGGGGTCGGCGTCCCCTTCGATCTCGAGCAGCGGGCGTACGCCGGTTGTTGCCAGCTCGCGCATGATGGCGTACGCGGACCAGTCGCCGAGGAAGGGCCGGCGCTCCCGGCGGCTGGCCTCCTGGAACGCCTCGGCGGCAGTCTGCGCGCCGCCCTCGATCGCGAGCAGGATCCTGCGCTGGGTGAGCGAGAGGCCGTCAGCCTCCCAGGGATACTCCTGCATCAGGCGCCCGAACGCCTCGCCGAGGAAGCGCAGCGCGGGCGAGCTGACCCGGGTGATCTCGTGCAGGCCGCTGGGGTCGTCGGCCGTGAACGCCTGCCAGGCCTTCGTGGCGGTGTCCAGGTCGCCTTGCTCCAGCGGCACGGCGTCCCGGAGCAGGCGCATCAGCCCGCCGTGATCGAGCTGGCCGAGGCCGCCGAACCTCGCCACGCCGGGGAACTCGCCGGCCGAGACGAGGTGGATTCGCCCGGGACTCACCTCGAGTCCGCGCAACCGGTCGAGGATCTGGATGATCTGCAGCTGGTCGTAGAGATCGGCCTCGAACCACAGGACGTACGAGCGGTCCTTGAAGGCCTCGAGGGTGCGGTCGCGTTCGTCGAGGTCGCGGAGAACCTCGTCGTGCGGGTGGTTCGGGCCGGAGAGGAACCGTGCGCGAACCTCGCGGAGCCGGTCATCCGGCAGCGCCGGCACCGGCCCGTCGTGGAGGACGTCGCGCCAGGGCAGGACCTGTACGCCCGGCGTTTGGAGGACCTCGACGACGGCGTCGCCGTTGGTGACGTTCAGTACGTTGTCCTCGAGCCGGATGGAGATCTCGGTGCCTTCGGCGGACTCTCGCCTGGTGAGGACGGGCGCCGGATCGGCTTCCGCCGGTGGCTGGAACCGGTCGAGCTGAGCGCGGGCGGCGGCATAGCTCTCGCCGGTCTTCGCCATCCGGGCACGCACGCGCTGCTTGAAGGATGCGTCCTTGGTCATTGCGTCGAACCTGTCTTCCGTATGCGATTCGCCCGCGCAGCAACGCGTCCCCCAGCAACGCCGCACGCAGGCGACGGAAATGACAGGTCGTGCAGCCGCCGAGGTCGGTTCCCCTTTGCCTCCATCTACCGATCCGGCTGGGGCGGATCGAACGGAGGTTGGGCGTGGTGGCTCGCCACGGCCAGGATAGCGGAAAATCCGAGTGCCGGACCGTCGCGTTTTTCGGCCGCCGGTCAACGTCCGACGGCGTAGCCCTGCATGCCGCGCGGGTTGGCGCCCGCCGAGAGCAGGCCGGTCTCCGGGTCGCGCGCCACAGCGCAGAGCCGGCCGAGGCTCCAGTCGCCCGTCCGCCGGACCAGGTGGCCGCGCCGCTCCAGGCCCGCGATCACCTTGTCCCCAAGGCGATCCTCGACGCTCAGGCTGCGCGGCTCCATCTGGCGCGGCCAGAACGAGCCCGGGAAGCTGGACGTGTGGAACGAGGGCGCGTCGATCGCCTCCTGCAGCGACGCACCGCCCACGAGATGGCGCAGCAGGAACAGCAGCTGCCACTGCTCCTGCTGATCCCCGCCGGGCGAGCCGCACGCCAGCACGGGCGACCCCTCGCGCAACACCAGCGTCGGCGTCAGTGTGGTCCGCGGCCGCCGGCCCGGCGCCAGCGAGGACGGCAGCCCGTCGTCCAGCCAGAACATCTGGGCCCGGCTGCCGAGGCAGAAGCCCAGCGACGGGATCGTCGGCGAGCTCTGCAGCCACCCACCGCTCGGCGTGGCCGAGATCAGGTTGCCCCAGCGGTCGACGACATCGACGTGGCAGGTGTCGCCGCGGGTCACGCCGTCGCGCGAGACGGTCGGTTCGCCGGTGGACGAGCCGAACTCCCACGCGGGCTGCTTGCGCCCGGTGAACGCCGACGGCAGCACCGGCGACCCACCGTCCGGCGATCCCGGCCGCAGCTCGCCGGAAGCCAACGCCCCAACGAGATTCGAACGCTTGGCGAGGTAGTCCGACGACAGCAGCGACGTGATCGGCGTCATCCCCGAGTCGCCGTACCACGCCTCGCGGTCGGCCATCGCCAGCTTGACGACCTCCGCCACGAAGTGCACGCCCCGCTCGCTGCCGACGTCGAGATCGGCGAGATCGCCCAGTGCGTCGAGCATTCCGAGCGCCTGCAGGAGTACGGGACCCTGGCCCCACGGCCCGGTCTTGGCGACGGTGTAGCCCTGCCAGTCGAGCGTGAGCGCCGGCTCCCAGGTCGCAGACCAGCCCGCGATGTCGTGCGCGGTGATGAGCCCGGCGTGGTTCTTGCCCGAGGAGTCACGGAACGCGCGCCGCCCGAACTCGTCGATCGCCTCGGCGACGAAGCCCTGCTTCCACGTCGAACGCGCGTTGTCCAGCTGGGCTTCGCGATCCGAGCCCGCCGACTCGGCCTCCTTGACCAGCCGCTCGAGCGTGTCGGCGTACGCCGGGAGCTTGAACAGCGAGTGCGGCGACGGGATCGAACCATCCGGCAGCCAGGTCTCGGCCGAGGTCTGCCAGTGCTCGGTGAACAGCTCCTGAACGGCCCGGATCGTGTCGGGAACCCTCGGCACCAGCGGATGGCCGTTGCGGGCATAGCCGATCGCCGCCTCGAGGACGTCGCGCAGCGGCCAGGTCCCGTGGTCGCGCAGCAGCAACAGCCAGGCGTCGACCGCGCCGGGAATGGTCGCGGCCAACGGCCCGGCACCGGGTACGAGGTCCAGCCCGAGGTCGCGGTAGTGCGCGATCGTCGCGCCACCGGGCGCCGTGCCCTGTCCGCACAGCACCATCGGCGACGGGTCGGCCGCCGTCGTGACGATCGCGGGCACCTCGCCGCCGGGACCGTTCAGGTGAGGCTCGACCACGTGCAGCACGAAGCCGGCGCACGCGGCGGCGTCGAACGCGTTGCCGCCGCGCTCGAGCACGCTCATCGCCGACTGCGAAGCCAGCCAGTGGGTGGAGGAGACCATGCCGAAGGTGCCCCGCAGCGTGGGGCGGGTAGTGAAGGCCACCCCACGGTCCTAGCCCGGTTTCGCCTGATTGGCAAGCGTTCGTTCGCGAAGTTAACCCAGTAGAGACCCGGCTGCCGCGAGCAGGTTGGGCCGGGCGCCGCCGTGTGTGCCCAGGTAGTGACCGGGAGCCAGCCGTGCGTCGCCCGTCGTACCGATCCCGACGACGAGAGCGTCCGGACGCTGGCCAAGAGCGGACGCGACCGCCTCAGCCTGCCGCTCGTCGCGATGGGCGTCCCGGACGACGAGTACGAGCGGTCGCCCTGCAGCGTTCGAGACGGCCGCCGACAGCCCGGAGGCGTCGCCGTGCAGCCGTTCCCCGGTCACGGACGCGTTGCGCTGTTGGAGGATCGCGAGCAGGCTGCCGGCCGTCAGGTCGATGCCGCGCCGCGGAGCGGTGAGCTCGACGACGTACGGCGCGGCCGCGAGCGGCAGCGACGCGTCGACGTGCAGCAGCCGCCGCGCCAGGTCACCGTCGAACGGCACGCTCTGCGCCAGCCCGCCACCCGGAGCCGCGTGCGCCTTCGCCAGCGCCGTCACCCGCGAGGCCGCGTCGGCCAGCCGCGACTCCGGCAGCCGCCCGTCGACGACCGCCGCGATCACGGCGTCGCGGACCGCACGCTGCTCGTCGTACGGGGAGTTCATGCACAGCAGGTCGCAGCCGGCGGCCAGCGCCTGCACAGCGCCCTCGGCCGCACCGCCGGCCTGGGCCGAGATCGCCGCCATCGTGAGCGAATCGGTCACGACAACGCCGTCGAAGCCGAGCGAGCCGCGCAGCAGGTCGCCGAGGATCGTCGGGCTCAACGTCGCAGGCCGGTCGTCCAGCTCGGGGAAGATGATATGTGCCGTCAGGATCGTCTTGACGCCGGCCGCGATCGCGGCCCGGAACGGCACCAGGTGCGGCTCGAGATCACCTTCGACGACAGGCAGCGCGAGGTGGGAGTCCAGCCGCGTGTCGCCGTGCCCCGGAAAGTGCTTCGCCGACCCGGCCACGCCCGTGCTCTGCAGGCCTTCGATGTACGCCACGACGTGCCGGGCGACCAGTTCGGGATCCGCGCCGAACGATCGCGTGCCGATGATGGGGTTGTCGGGGTTGGTGTTGACGTCGGCGTCCGGTGCCAGGTCGAGGTTGACGCCGAGCCGGGCCAGCTGGTTGCCGATGTCGGCCGCGACCTGCTTGGTGAGATGGACGTCGTCGACCGCGCCGAGCGCGAGGTTGCCGGGATGCGGTGAGCCGGTACGCGCGTACAGGCGGGTGACGTCGCCGCCCTCCTCGTCGGCCGCGATCAGCAGGTCGGCCGTAGCCGTCGCGTGCAGCTCGGAGCAGAGCTCGCCGAGCTGCTCGAGGTCGAGGATGTTGTCCCGGAACAGCACGATGCCGCCGAGCCCTTCCTCAAGCCACCGGCGAAACTCCGGAGCCGGCGAGGAGCCGGCCATCCCGATCAGCAGACAACGGTCCACCAGCGCGGCGATTTCTGCGGTCCCAGAGGTCATGGGAACTCTTTCTACCAGCCGCCCGCGCTGCCGCGAATGACCACGTTAACCACGCAAACAGGTGCCTCGCCACGCCCCGGGGCGTGGTTAACCAGCTAATTGCGTGGTTAACGTGGTCATTCGCGACCGGGGCGGGCGGGTGTCAGGCGAGGTGGCAGGCCACCCTCCGACCCTCGACAACCCGCAGCTCCGGTACGTCTGTCCGGCACCGGTCGACGGCGATCGGGCAGCGCGTGTGGAACCGGCAGCCGGAGGGCGGGTCGATGGCCGACGGGATGTCGCCGCCGAGCACCACCTTGTCCCGCGACCGCTGCCGTACGGGATCGGGCACCGGCGCCGCCGAGAGCAGCGCCTGCGTATAAGGATGCTTGGGCGAGGCGAAGATCGCCTGGCTCGGGCCGTACTCCGCCAGCACGCCGAGGTACATCACCGCCACCTCGTCGGCGAGGTACTCCACCGCCGACAGGTCGTGCGTGATGAACAGGCACGCGAAACCCAGGTCCCGTTGCAGGTCGCCCAGCAGGTTGAGCACCGCGGCCTGCACCGAGACGTCCAGCGCGCTGGTCGGCTCGTCCGCGACCAGCAGCGAAGGCGACGACACCAGCGCCCGCGCCAGGCTGACCCGCTGCCGTTGACCACCGGACAGCTCGTGGGGATACCGTTCGGCCAGTTCGGCTCGCAACCCGACCTTTCCGAGCGCCTCGGCCACGACCCGCGTGCGCTCGGCCTTGCCTCGGGCCAGGCGGAGCAGCCGCAACGGTTCACCGACGATCGAGCCGACGGTCAGCCTCGGGTCCAGCGAGCCGGCCGGGTCCTGGAAGACGATCGAGACGTTCCGCCGGTGCGGACGCAACGCCCGCCGGCCGAGATGCGTGATGTCCGAGCCGTGCAGGCGAACCGACCCGCCGGTGGGCTCGAGCAGCCGGACGACCAGCCGCCCGACGGTCGACTTCCCGGATCCGCTCTCGCCGACGAGGGCCACCACAGTGCCCCGCTCGATCGACAGCGACACCCCGTCGACGGCCTGGACCGGCCCGAAGTGCATCACGAGATCCTCGAGCTCCAGCACGTTCTCGCTCATCGCGCCGCCTCCTGTGCAGGGTGCCAGCAGGCCGTCGCGTGGCCGCTTCCCAGCAGCACCGGCTGTTGGGTACGGCAGGTCTCGTCGGCTGCCGGACAGCGGTCGGCGAATGTACAGCTGTCGGGCTGTTCGGCCAGCGTCGGCACCAGCCCGGGTATCTCGAGCAGCCGCCCGCCCTCGTCCCGGCGGGCGGTCGGGATCGCCTCCAGCAGGGCCGCTGTGTAGTGGTGCCGGGGCGACGCGAACAGCTCCCCGACCGGGGCCTGCTCGACGACCCGCCCGGCGTACATCACGACGACCCGGTCGGCGACGTCGGCCACCACGCCCAGGTCGTGCGTGATCAGCAGGATCGACGTACCGAGCCGTGAGCGCAGGTCACGCAGCACGCCGAGAATCCCTGCCTGCACGGTGACATCGAGTGCGGTGGTCGGCTCGTCGGCGACCAGCACGGTCGGGTCGCACGCGACGGCCATCGCGATCATCACGCGTTGCCGCATGCCGCCCGACAGCTGGTGCGGGTATTCGTCGACCCGCCTGTCCGGAGACGGGATCCGTACCAGCGTGAGCAGCTCGATCGTCCGTTCCCGCGCCTGCGCCTTGCTGAGGCCGCGATGCGTACGCAACACCTCGCCGATCTGCCGCCCGACGGTCAGCACCGGGTTCAGCGAGGTCATCGGCTCCTGGAAGATGTACGCGAGGTCGCGGCCGCGCAACGGGCGCAGCATCTGCTCCGAAGCACCCACCAGCTCGGTCTCGCGTAGCAGGACGGAGCCTTCGATCGTCGCGGTCGGCGGCAGCAGGCCGGCGAGGCTCATCGCCGTGACGCTCTTGCCGCAGCCGGACTCGCCCACGAGGGCGACGATCTCGCCCTCGCCGACGTCCAGGTCCACGTTGTCGACCGCCGACACCGTGCCGTCTTCCGTACGGAACCGCACGCTCAGCCCGCGGACCGTGAGCACCTCTTTCACCGGCGGCTCGCCTTCGGGTCGAGGGCGTCGCGCAGGCCGTCGCCGAACACGTTGAACGCCAGCGCCACCAGCATGATGGCCACGCCGGGGATGACCGCCGTCCAGGGCGCCTGCGCGGAGTACTGCTGGGCGTCGGACAGCATCGTGCCGAGGCTCGGCTGTGGCGGCCGGATCCCCAGGCCCAGGAACGACAGCACCGCCTCGCCGAGGATCGCCACCGGGATCGCGATCGTCGCCTGGACGATGACGGCGGACGTGGCGTTCGGCAGGATGTGCCGGAACAGCACCCACGCGCTGCTGGCCGACGATGCGACCGCAGCCGCCACGAAGTCGAGCGCCGACAACCGCAGCGTCTCCGAGCGAACGACCCGGATCATGCCGGGCACCTGGGCGATCCCGATCGCGAGCGCCGCGTTGATCAGGCTCGGCCCGCGGATCGCGGCCAGCCCGACGGCGAGGATCAGGAACGGGAACGCCAGCACGAGGTCGGTGACCCGTGAGATGACGGCGTCGAGGACAGGGGAGTAGCCGGCCATGAGGCCGAGCGGCACGCCGATCACCAGCGCGGCAACGACGGCCAGAACGCTTGCCTGCAAGGACGACTGCAGGCCGAACAGGATCCGTGAGAACACGTCCCGCCCGAGGTCGTCGGTGCCGAGCAGGAAGCCTGCCGTTCCCGGCGGAGCGAACGGCGTGTCGAAGTGCGTCTGGTCGTAGGCGTACGGAGCGATCAGCGGGGCCAGCAGCGCGCCCAGCACGGCGATAGCCAGCACGGTGAATCCGGCCACGGCCATGGGGTTGCGGGCGAGCCGGCGCAGCACCCTGCCGCCGCGCAGCGGTCGTGGCGCGGCCGGAGTGGCGTTCGGTACGAGCGTCGAGGTCTCGCTCATGCCGCCCGCCCCTTGATCCGGATCCGCGGGTCGATCACGGAGTAGAGCAGGTCGACCAGCAGGTTGATGACGATGTAGGCGGTCGCGGTCACCAGCACGACGGCCTGGATGACGGGATAGTCGCGCTGGAAGACGGAGTCGATCGTGAGCTTCCCGAACCCTGGCAGGCCGAAGATGCGCTCGGTGACCACCGCGCCGGAGATCAGCGCACCCAGCTGCAACCCGACGATCGTCACCACGACGATCAGGCTGTTGCGCAGGGCGTGCTGCACGATCACCGCGCGGATCGGCAGGCCCTTGGCCCTGGCCGTACGGATGTAGTCGGCCTCGAGCGCCTCCAGCATGGCTGACCGGGTCTGCCGCATCACGACCGCCGCGAGCCCGGTGCCGATGACCAGCGAGGGCAGCACCAGGTGGTGCAGGTTGGCAATGGGATTCTCGGTGAACGGCACGAAACCCGAAGCGGGGAAGAGGTTCGCGGCGACCGAGAGGTACAGGATCAGGATCAGGCCGAGCCAGAAGTGCGGGATCGACAGCCCGCCGAGCGCCACTGCGTTCGCGATCCACTCGGTGAGCTTGCCGCGCTTCACCGCCGCTGCGACGCCGGCCGAGACCCCGATCAGGATCGCGATCGTCAACGCCAGCAGGGACAGCTCCAGCGTCACCGGCAGCGCCGAGCCCAGGAGTTGGGTCACGGGCGTGTCCGTACGAATCGACGTGCCGAGGTCGCCGCGCACGCTGTTGGAGACGAACTGCCAGTACTGCACGGGCAGCGACTGGTCCAGGCCGTACTTCGCCCGGATCGCTGCCAGCGAAGCCGGGTCGCGCTCCTCACCTGCGAGTGCGAGCGCCGGATCCCCTGGCAGCGCACGCATCCCGGCGAACACCACCAGCGTGGCGAGCACCAGCGTGACCAGCGAGTGCCACAACCGGTGCAGCAGGTACGACAGCACTATTTCTGGTACCCCGCGAACGCGACCCGGATCACGCCGTCGGGGAAGACCTGGACACCGTCCAGGTCACCGGCGACGCCGGTCAGGTTGCGCTGCCGGTACAGGTAGATCAGCGGCTCGGTCTCCCGGAGCTTCGTCGCGACCTGGCCGTACAGCGTGGCCCGCTCGGCCTGGTCGGTCGACTCCCTGGCCTTGGTCAGCAGGCCGTCGAGCGCCTTGTCGGAGAAGCCCGAGACGTTCTGGCTGGCTTCCGTACTGACGAAGTTCGTGATGTTGGCGTCCGGGTCGACCCGGCCCGACCAGCCGAGCTGCAGCAACTGGAAGTCGCCGCGGTCCTGCTGGTCCAGCAGCGCGGAGAACTCCACCGGCGTGATCTCGATCTCGAACCCGCCCTCCTTCACCATCGCCTGCAGGGCCTGGGCGATCCGCAACGTGTCGGGCGTGTTCGACGTGATCATCTCGATCTTGTACGGCGTCTGGACACCGGCCTGCTTCAGCAGCGCCAGCGACTTCTTCGGGTCGTGCGGCGTGCACTTCTGTGCCTCGGCGGAGTTGAACGGGCTGGCCGGTGAGACCGGCGAGCACGCGACCGAGTTGATGTTGTTGAACACCGTCCGCACCAGGCCCTCGCGGTCGACGGCGTAGTCGAACGCCTGCCGCACTCGTACGTCCTTGGCGTAGGGCTTGTCGATGGTCTTGCCCGGCTTGCCGACGCCGTCGACGTTGCCGATGTTGAACGTCAGCCCTTGGTAGCCGAGGCTCTCCGACTCCAGCAGCGCGACCCGGTTGTCCTTCTCGATGGTCGGGACGTCCTGTGTGGAAAGGGCATCGGCGACCTGCGCGTCACCGGAGCGAAGGTTCGCAGCGCGGATGCTGGCATCGGTGATGATGCGGTAGACGATGCGGTCGAGATGGACCTTGTCGGCGTTGTAGTAGTTGGGATCCTTGACCAGCTCGATGGAGTTCTGCGGCACGCGCTTGGCGACCTTGAACGGGCCGACGCAGATCGGCGCGGTCGAGAACTTGTCGCCGAGCTTGGTGAGCTGTGCCGGGCTCATGATCATGCCGGCCCGGTCGGCGAGCGCCGCGGTCAGCGGCGCGAACGACGCGGACAGCTTGATGACGACCGTGGTCGGGTCGGGCGCTTCGATGCCGGTGATCGGCCCGAGTTCGGTCTTGCGGGCGGAGCCGGGGAAGTTGAGGTGGCGTTCCAGCGACGTCTTCACGGCCGCGGCGTTGAACGCGGTGCCGTCGCCGAACTTGACGCCGGTACGGACCTTGATGGTCACCGTCTTGCCGTCGTCGCTGATCTGCGGCAGCTCGGAGGCCAACTGGGGAACGACTTTCGCCTCGGCGTCGACGTCGTACAGCTTCTCGCAGGTCGCGTTGTAGACGTACCGCGAGACCAGCGAGCGCGACTGGGTGGGGTCGAGCAGGTCCGGGTCGGAGGCCATCGCGAGGACGAGCTCGCCGCCCTGCTTGACCGCGGCGGGATCGGCCGGCTTGCCGACGTTGACCTTACGAGCGGCCGGGGACGACTTGGTGCCCTGCCCGTTTCCGTTGTTGGCGTTGGTCTCGTTGCCGGACTGGCCGACCGGTGAGCAGGCGGCCGCGACCACGATCCCGGCGAGGAGCAGACCGATCCCTCGCATGGCCCTGTGGTGTGGGCGGTGCGGGCGGTGATGGCGCGACATTGGTTGCCTTCCCTTCGCACGGCACGTCCCCCGGCGTCATTTTTGTCTTCCGACGCGGGAAACTACAAGTCTTCTGTTCTGTAGAAGTCACGGATCTGTTAACGAAGGTGGTTCAAAGTGGTGGATGTCGAACTCCGGCCGATGGCGGACGCCGATCTGGAGGCCGTGGAGGCATTGTGTGTCAACGCGTTGGAGCTCGACGCGCCTGAGAACGCCACTGCTTACCTCGTGACGCTGGCTCGTCGGGATCACCTCCACTTGGTCGCTAGCCAAAACGGTGCGATCGTGGGCACGGTTATCGGCTCGGTGCGGCCGAATCCGGACACGGCCGATGCCGGACACGTCGACCTGATCGCGGTCCGGCGTTCCTCGCAAGGACAGGGGATCGGGCGCGCACTGCTGTCGGCGCTGGAGGACCGGTTCCGTTCTGCCGGTTGCGGCCGGGTGGTGATCGCGGGCAACCCGCCGTCGTACGCGTTCCCGGGCATCGACACCCGCTACACGCGGGCGATCACGCTGGCCGAGCGGATGGGCTACACGAAGTTCAACGACGCGCTGAACATGTCGGTCGCGCTGGACGACCTGGGCTCGCGGATCGACACGGCTGCCGACGAGCAGCGACTGGCCGCGGCGGGCGTCACCGTACGGCGGCTGTCGCCTGCGGACGAGGCGTCGATCCGGCCGTGGCTCGACACCTGGGGCGGCTCGTGGACGGCGGAAGCCCTTGCGGGGTTGCGCTATGAGCCCGTCCGTTGCCACGTTGCGCGGGCTTCGTCCGGTGAGTGGCTGGGCTTCGCGGCGTGGGGGATCAACGCGCCGACGTGGTTCGGGCCGATGGGGACGGAGCAGGCGGAGCGCCGGCTCGGCATCGGCTCGGTGCTGTTGAAGCGCTGCCTCGCCGACCAGCGCGCCGCCGGGTTCGCGCGGGCGGAGATCGGCTGGGCGGGTCCGTACACCTTCTACGCGCGGTCCGTCGACGCCTGGATCAGCCGGATCTTCTGGCTCTACCGCAAGGACCTGTAGCCGTCCGGTGCCTGGTCACTTCGTCCGGCACCAGTCCTGGTAGAGCAGCAGGTCGATGACCTGCCTGCTCGGATCGTTCGAGATACCGACCTCTCGGTTGGCGTCGTACTTGCGTGTCTCGACGACGAACTCCCACACCCCGGGACTCTTCAGTTTGGCGCGACCCGTGTTGTCGGAGGTGGAGCAGTCTCCGAACCCAGGGCTCGGAGACTCGACCGCGGGAACTCCACGCGCTCGAAGGTCTCGGCGGAGTCCTTCGAGATCCCCCACGCGAGAAATCGTGACGCGGTAGTTGTCGCCTTCGCGCTTGATCGTGTACCTGGCCGGCGGGAAGCTGCGCACCTGCAGGCTGGGTGGAGGCTCCATCCAGAACGTCGCTTCGCCCTGGTTGTGGGTTGCCGAGGGGCTGCCCACAGCTGTCAGGCCGTCGGTGTCGTTTCCCGGGAAGCGGCCGGCGACCGTGGGCGCCGCGAGTGCCACGACGGCGGCCGCGGCAGTCGCGGCGGCGATCCCGGTCGCGGCCCGCGCGACCTTGCGACGACGGATCCGGCGGTGAACCTCGTCGAGCCGGCTCGGGCGGGTCGCCTGCACGGCGCCGCGTTCGGCCAGCATGTCCCTCAGGTCGTCCTCGGCGAGATCGTGGTCACGGGTGAGCAGGTACGCCGTCCGGGCCAGCGTGGGTGAGCGTCGTTCGACGAAGCTGTCGAAGTCGATGTCGTCGGCCACACTAATTACTACCGCTCGGGCCCCCGGCGAAGTTGCCGGTCTGTCGGTGGTTGTTGGCACTATCAGACGTATGAGTATCGACGCGGTGATCTTCGACTGGGGCGGCACGCTCACGCCATGGCACACGGTCGACCTGGCCGAGCAGTGGCGGGTCTACGCCCGGGCCTACGACCCGGCGCACGGCGAGGAGGTCGCGGCGGCGCTGCTTGCGGCCGAGGACGCGGCCTGGCGGCTCGCCCGCGACGAGCACCGCAGCTCGACGTTCGAGATGATCGTGCGTTCGGCAGGGCTCGAGCCCAGCGGGGCGGCGCACGAGCGGGCGCTGGCGGCCTACCAGGCGTTCTGGGAGCCGCACACGTTCACCGACCCGGAGGTGCCGCCGCTGTTCTCGGCGCTGGCAGACCGCGGGATCGCGGTCGGCGTGCTCTCCAACACCGTCTGGTCGCGCGACTATCACGAGTCGGTCTTCCGCCGCGACGCCGTGGACCACCTGATCCACGGCTCGGTCTACACCAGCGAGATCGACTGGACCAAACCCCACCGCGAAGCCTTCCTCGCCGCGATGACCGCGGTCTCGGCGTCCGCCCCCGAACGCTGCGTCTTCGTCGGCGACCGCCTCTTCGACGACGTTTACGGCGCGCAGGCGGCCGGCATGCGCGCGGTCCACGTACCCCACAGCGACATCCCGGCCAGCCAACTCGGCCACACCACCGGCACCCCCGACGCGGTAGTCCAGCGCCTCTCCGACCTCGTCGCCGTCATCGACACCTGGCACCGAGCCGCCTGACCACCAGCGCGACCCCGCCAGGACCACCGCAGCCGACAGCCGGCGCTCGCCGACGAGCTCAGCCCGGCCAACGATCGCGCCCCGCCCGCGCGCCATCGCGGCAGCCAGGGGTCGCGGTGCTGGCGAGCTGGCCGGCAGTGCGATCGCGTCCGGCACAGGTGGCGGGCAGGTTCTGCTGGCTCTTGGCTTGTCCCGCAGGGCAACAGCGACACAGCCCGCCGCACCCCGCGAGCTGTGAGCGAACGCCCGGAGCGCGTGACGAGCGCAGCTCCTAACTCTGGCTGCGTCCCGGACAGCGCGACGCGGACCCGGCGGCTCCGCTAGGCCATCGCGGCCAGGGTGTCGGCGATGATGGCGAGCGCTTCGTCGATCTCCTCGGTGGTGACGGTGAGCGGGGGCGCGATGCGCAGCACGTTGCCGTACAGCCCGCCCTTGCCCACCAGCAGGCCGCGGGAGCGGGCCAGCTCCTGGAAGCGCGCCGCAGCCGTCGCGGCCGGGTCGCGGGTGCCCGGGGCGACCAGCTCGACCCCGACCATCAGGCCCTTGCCGCGCACCTCGCCGATCATGTCCCGTGCGTCGGCCAGGTGCCGCAGGCCGCTCAGGAGGCGCGTGCCCTGCTGCTCCGCGTTCGCCTGCAGGTCGTGGTCGCGGATGTAGTCGAGCACGGCGAGCGCACCCGACGTCGCGACCGGGTTGCCGCCGAACGTCGACAGCGAGTTGGCCGTGAAGCAGTCCATCAGCGAGGCCTGAGCCACCACCCCGCCGATCGCGAGACCGTTGCCGAGGCCCTTGGCGAACGTCAGCGCGTGCGGCCGCGCACCATGCGCCTGGTAACCCCAGAAGTGCGAGCCCGTCCGCCCCCACCCGGTCTGCACCTCGTCGGACACAAACAGGATCCCGTACTCGTCGAGCACTGCCTGCAGCGCGCCGAACAACCCGTCCGGCGGTGTCGCGAAGCCGCCGACGCCCTGGATCGGCTCGGCGATCAGGCACGCCACGTCGCCAGCTGTGCTGGTCGCGATCACGTCGCGCAGGTCCTCGACGCAGGCGTCGATGAACGCGGCGTCGGACAGCGAACGGAACGGGCTGCGATAGCGGTAGCCGCCGTGCAGGAACGCGGTCTGCAACGGCGACAGCGACGACGCCGACCAGCCGCGGTTGGCGGTGATCGCGACGGTCGCGAACGCCCGGCCGTGGTAGGAGTTGCGCATCGCCAGCACCTGGTTGCTACGGCGGTACTGCGCGGCCAGCATCAGCGCGGTCTCGTTGGCCTCGGTGCCGGAGTTGGTGAAGAACACCTTGGCGTCGTCGATGCCCGACAGGGCCGCGATCCGCTCGGCGAGCTCGACCTGCCGCCGGATGAGGTAGACCGTCGACGTGTGCATGACACCCGTCGCCAGCTGCGAGGCGATCGCCTCCCGCACCTCGGCGACGTCGTAGCCGAGTGAGTTGGTGAGGATCCCGGCGAAGAAGTCGAGGTACGTACGCCCCTCGCCGTCGACGACCCGGCGTCCCGACCCGCTGACGATCTCGATCGGCTGTTCGTAATACAGCGCGAGCCAGCTCGGCATGACCGCCTGGTGCCGGGCCAGCAACTCCTTGTGCGACCGCTCTTCCGTCATGGGTGCGAGCCTATGCGCTCTACTCCCGCTCGGGCAGCCCCGGAAACGCCACCTGCCGGTCGCTCCACGACATGCCGCGCCGCGCACAGGCGGTCAGCTGCGACGCCGCGAACGTACGCAGCTCAGCGGTCACCGCGGCCGCCACCAGGTCGCCGAACAGCGCGGCACAGCCGTCCTCCAGGTGCCGCGCCAGCTTCCGCGCCGACGTCCCGTCGGTCACCGGAAACGGCAGCTGGTACCCCGCCCGCGCGGCGACCGGATCGCCCTTCCGCGCGATGACGAGGTCCTCCAGCTCGTCCCGCAACGTGCGGTACGAGTCGTACGCCTTGTGCGACCCCTTCAGCGCCGCGCCGGTGAGCCGCGGTCCCAGCACGCCGTACCCCCACAGCGCCGCGTGCGTTCCGGCCAGCGCGGCCTGCAACGCCTTCAGTTCGCCGGCCTTCCGGTCAGCCATTCGAGACCTCCGGCAACGTGAGGGCGTGTACGGTCTCGCAGGCACCGATCGACGCCAGCAGCCGCGCCAGCTCCGGGTTGCGTGCCCTGACCAGGCCTTTCGCGCGCTCGGCCGCGGCCGCGGTCTCCAGCGAGATCAGCTCCTCGACGGCCGCCCCAGGCGTACCGGGCACCGCGGCGCCAGTGGCCGTCGGCGTCGGCGAGCCGGTAGGACTCGGCGTCGGAGCCGGCTTCGGCCCGGCAGAGCCGTCGGACAGTGCCTTCAGGTGAGCGCGATGCCGCGCGACGTACGCGTCGAGCCGGAGCCCGGTATGCCGCGCGGCCGTCGCGGTGTAGCGCTCGATGAGCTTCCGGGTCCGGGTCACCGCCGCGGTCACGACCGGCAGGTCGGGATCGGGCTTGGGCGTCGGCGTCGGTGACTCACTGCTACCCGGATCAGGTCCGTCACACGCGGTGATCATCCCCGTTCCGGCGACGAACGCGCCGGTCCACAGGGCGCCACGCACGACTGTCCGGCGCGGCATCCGGACCGGATCCAATGCGATGTCGCGATCCGGTGTCACGGGCAGTACCTTACGAGGCCCAACCCGCGCCTGTGGTGCCTATGTCGCGTTCGGCGGCGATCAGTTTCACGCGTGCCGGCACGTGCCGGACCGTGCCGTCAGGGGACGCTACGGCGCGGCTTCTTGCACGCGTCCGCCCGCGAGTGTTTGATCAGGATTTCCGCCTGCGGGTACGCTGACACCGCACTGCAGCCCCGGGTGGGTCACAACTACACAGTAAGGAGGAGGCGCCGTGGTAAACGCTTCCGCGACCAGAGACCGCATTGCCGACCTCCTGGCTCCGGTCCTGGCATCCGACGGGCTCGATCTGGACGCCGTGGAGCTCGCGTCCGCGGGCCGCCGCTCGGTCGTCCGGGTGGTCGTCGACGCGGACGGTGGCGTCAACCTCGACCGGATCGCCGATGCTTCTCGCCAGCTCGGCAAGGTTCTCGACGACGCTGACTTCATGGGCTCGGGCTCCTACACGCTCGAGGTGACCTCGCGTGGCGTCGACCGCCCACTCACCCAGCCACGGCACTGGCATCGCAACGCCGGCCGGCTGGTCAAGGTCACCACCGTCGACGGCGCCAAGCTGGTGGGACGGATCGTCGGATCCGACGACACCGGCGCCGACCTCGAGGTGGAGGGCGAGACGGACGCCCAGCGGGTCGCCTACGACCAGGTGGCCAAGGCGCGGATCCAGGTGGAGTTCAGCAAGCACACCGACGACGAAACAGACGAGCTCGACGACCTGGATGAGGCAGACACGGTCGACCTCGACGAGGAGGCATGAGCCGATGCACATCGACATGGCCGTTCTGCGCGCCCTCGAACGCGAGAAGGACATCCCGCTCGAAGCCGTCGCCGAGGCGATCGAGCAGGCGCTGCTGATCGCCTACCAGCGCACCGACGGCGCCCAGCCGAACGCCCGGGTCGAGCTCGACCGCAAGTCCGGCAACGTCATCGTCTGGGCCGCCGAGGTCGACGAGGAGGGCACGCCGACCCGCGAGTGGGACGACACGCCCAACGACTTCGGCCGGATCGCGACGACCACCGCCAAGCAGGTCATCCTCCAACGCTTACGCGACGCCGAGGACGACCTCACGTTCGGTGAGTTCGCGGGCCGCGAGGGCGACATCGTGTCCGGCGTGATCCAGCAGGGGAAGGATCCGCGGCTCGTCTACGTTCACCTCGGCAAGATCGAAGGTGTGCTGCCCCCGCAGGAGCAGGTGCCCGGCGAGCCGTACCAACACGGCAACCGCATCAAGTGCTACGTCGTGGCCGTACGCAAGGGCTTCCGCGGCCCGCAGATCACGCTGTCCCGCACGCATCCCAACCTCGTGAAGAAGCTGTTCGCGCTCGAGGTTCCGGAGATCGCCGACGGCACGGTCGAGATCAGCGGCATCGCCCGGGAGGCCGGCCACCGCACCAAGATCGCGGTGCACTCCAACAACAACTCGGTCAACGCCAAGGGGTCGTGCATCGGGCCGCAGGGCTCGCGCGTACGCAACGTGATGAACGAGTTGCACGGCGAGAAGATCGACATCGTCGACTGGTCGGAAGACCCTGCGGAGTACGTCGCGCAGGCGCTGTCGCCGGCCCGGGTCAGCCAGGTCGAGATCGTCGATGCCACGGCCAAGGCGGCGCGGGTGATCGTTCCGGAGTTCCAGCTCTCGCTGGCGATCGGACGAGAAGGGCAAAACGCCCGGCTCGCCGCGAGACTGACCGGCTGGCGCATCGACATCCGGCCCGACACCGACCCGGCGCCCACGGCAGGTTCCACCTCGCCGGCCGAACCGCCGGTAACCGGCTGACCTTCGTCAGCGGCCCCAGGTACACTTGCGCAAGGTGGGTCGTACGGGTCGGGTGCCTATGTCACGTCCGCAGGTCATGCGGACGTGTGTCGGGTGCCGGCAACGCACGGCCAAACCCGAACTGCTCAGAGTCGTCCTGAGCCGAAGCGGCATCTCCTTGCTCGCCGCCCCGGATCCAGACGGCCGGGCGGAGGGCCGTGGAGCGCACCTGCATCCCACGGCAAAGTGTTTGGCGCTGGCCGAGCGCCGTCGGGCCTTTGCCCGGGCGCTGCGCGCGGAAGGCTCGGTTGACGTGTCGCCGGTACGGCGGTATGTCGAGCGGCTCTCCGCCGCGTCGGACTAGGCAGAACACACGTCAACACACGTACGTCGCACGTACACACGTACCAAGCAAGGCAGCGCGGGACCTAACGCGCTACCGAACGACAGGAAGAGGGTCGAGCGGCTCATGAACTCTCGATGAGAACCGAGCGATGAGCACGCGCAGGAACTAGCGGCCTGGACCCAAGCGAGGGGCCCGGGCCAGGCAAAGGAGAGCAGTGGCAAAGGTCCGGGTCTACGAACTCGCCAAGGAGTTCGGTATCGAAAGCAAGGCCGTCATGGCCAAGCTTCAGGAAATGGGGGAGTTCGTTCGTTCGGCGTCTTCGACAGTCGAGGCGCCCGTGGTGCGCCGGCTGAAGGAGTCGTACGCTTCCTCACCGCCGGCGGGAGGCAAGGCCAAGAAGAAGGCCTCGCCGAAGCCGGCCGCACCGGCCGAAACGCCGTCCGAGGTGACGGCGAAGTCGGCCACGTCGGACAACAAAACTTCGGAGAAGGCTCCTACGCCAGCCAGGCCAAAGCCGGCTGAGAAGGCCGAGGATGCCTCCGAGAAGGTTGCAGAGAAGGTCACAGAGAGCATTTCTGGGCAGATTACTGGCCAGCCGCCGGCACAACCCGCCGAGCGCGCCACTGCTCCCGAGGTCAAGGAGGCGTCGCGTCCGAACGCGCCGAAGCCTGGGCCCCGGCCGGCACCGGCGCAGCCGACATTCGTGAGCCCGTCCGAGACAGCGGCGGCACCGAGTCAGCCCCAGCGGCAGGCTCAGGGCCAAGGTTCGGGCCAGTCCCAGGCGCCAGGCCAGCGTGACGGCCATGGCGCGGTAGCCGACCGGCCCGCGGCCGATGCCGGCACTTCCGGTGACACCGGCAGCGCCGACGTCGCCCGTCCGGCAGCCCGCGGCGGTCCGAGGCCGGGTCCGCCCGCCCCGCGCCCGCAGCCGGGCAGCGACCGTGGTGACCGCGGCCCCCGTGGTGACCGTGGTCCGAGGCCTGGTGGCGAGCGGTCCGACCGTCCTGGTGGCGGTCAGGGCGGCGAGCGTCGTCCGCGTACCGACCGTGACGGCGCATCGCGCCCTCCGCGGCCGGGTGGTGGCGACCGGCGCTCTGGTCCGGGCGCACCGCGTCCGGGCAACAACCCGTTCACCTCGACTCAGGGCATGCAGGGTTCGCGTTCCGGCCGGCCCGACCGTGGCGACCGTCCCGACCGGGGCGACCGTCCGCGTAGCGACCGTCCGAGCGGTGACCGTCCTGGTGGCCCGCGGCCGAGCCCGTCGTCGATGCCTTCGCGTCCCGAAGGTGGCGACCGTCCCGGTGGCCCGCGGCCGAGCCCGGCCTCGATGCCGGCCCGGCAGCGTCCGGGCGGCGGTCCCGGCGGTGGCGGCGGCGGTGGCCGTGGCGGACCCGGTGGTGGCCGTGGCGGACCTGGCGGTGGCGGCGGTGGCCGTGGCGGACCCGGTGGTGGCCGTGGCGGACCCGGCGGCGGCGGCTTCAACCGCGGTGGTCCCGGCGGAGCGACGACCGGTGCGCCGCAACGCGGCTTCAGTGGTCCTCCCGGCGGTGGCCGTCCCGGTGGGGGCGGTCGTGGTCGCGGCGGTACGGCCGGTGCGTTCGGTCGTCCCGGTGGCCCGGCCCGCCGAGGCCGCAAGTCCAAGCGGCAGAAGCGCCAAGAGTTCGACAACATGCAGGCGCCCGCAATTGGTGGCGTCCGCGTACCCCACGGCGACGGCGGGATCGTCCGGCTGGCGCGCGGCGCGAGCCTGACCGACTTCGCTGAGAAGATCGGCGCGGATCCGGCGGCGCTGGTGACGGTCATGTTCCACCTCGGTGAGATGGTGACCGCCACGCAGTCGGTGAGCGACGACACGTTGCAGGCGCTGGGTACCGAGCTCAACTACGACATCCAGGTGGTCTCGCCCGAGGACGAGGACCGCGAGCTGCTCGAGTCGTTCTCGATCGAGTTCGGCGAGGACGAGGGCGAACAGCTGCCCAGGCCTCCGGTGGTCTCGGTCATGGGCCACGTCGACCACGGTAAGACCAAGCTGCTCGACGCGATCCGTAACGAGAACGTCGTCGAGGGCGAGGCCGGCGGTATCACCCAGCACATCGGTGCGTACCAGGTGGCGACGGAGGTCGACGGCAACGAACGCCGGATCACCTTCATCGACACCCCGGGTCACGAGGCGTTCACCGCCATGCGTGCCCGTGGTGCGCAGGCCACCGACCTCGCGGTCTTGGTGGTCGCGGCCAACGACGGTGTGATGCCGCAGACGATCGAGGCGCTCAACCACCTCAAGGCGGCGGGCGTTCCGATCGTGGTCGCGGTCAACAAGATCGACGTCCCCGACGCCGATCCGGCCAAGGTGCGCGGCCAGCTCACCGAATACGGCCTGGTCCCAGAGGAGTACGGCGGCGACACCATGTTCGTCGACATCTCCGCCAAGGCCAGGATCAACATCGACGGGCTGCTCGAGGCGATCGTGCTGACCGCCGACGCCACGCTCGACCTGTCGGCGAACCCGAAGCAGGACGCTCAGGGTCTGGCGATCGAGGCTCACCTCGACAAGGGCCGCGGCCCCGTCGCGACCGTGCTGGTTCAGCGCGGAACGCTCCGGGTCGGCGATTCGATCGTGATCGGCCAGGCGCACGGCCGCGTCCGGGCGATGCTCGACGAGTTCGGGCGCCAGGTCGAGGAGGCTCTGCCTGCTCGTCCGGTGCTGGTGCTCGGTCTGTCGTCGGTGCCGCGTGCGGGTGACAACTTCCTCGTGGTCGACGACGACCGCAAGGCCCGCCAGATCGCCGAGAAGCGCGAAGCGATGCAGCGCAACGCCTCGTTCGCTCGGCGTACCAAGCGGGTCAGCCTCGACAACCTCGACTCGCTGCTCGAGCAGCGCCAGACGCTCAACCTCCTCATCAAGGGCGACACGTCCGGTTCGGTCGAAGCCCTCGAGGACGCGCTGGTCAAGATCGATGTCGGCGAAGAGGTCGAGCTGCACATCCTGCACCGGGCGGTCGGCGCGATCACCGAGAACGACGTCAACCTCGCCACGGTCGACAACGCGATCATCATCGGCTTCAACGTCCGGGCTCAGGGCCCGGCGGTGGAGCGGCTGGCCGATCGCGAAGGCGTGGAGATCCGGTACTACTCCGTCATCTACCAAGCCATCGACGAGGTGGAGGCGGCGCTCAAGGGCCTGCTCAAGCCGGAGTACGAAGAGGTGCAGCTCGGTTCGGCCGAGGTGCGCGACGTGTTCCGCTCGAGCAAGTTCGGCACGATCGCGGGTTGTATGGTCACCACCGGCACGATCCGGCGCAACTCCAAGGCCCGGCTCATCCGGGACGGCGTTGTGGTGGTCGACAGCACCGACATCGCGTCGCTGCGGCGGTTCAAGGACGACGCCACCGAGGTCCGCGAGGGCTTCGAGTGTGGTCTGACGTTGAACAACTACAACGACATCAAGGTCGGCGACGTGATCGAGACCTTCGAGAACCGCGAGAAGCCTCGCGACTAGATAGTGCGCGATCCGGGGAGTAGTCAGTTGATCTGACTGCTCCCCGGTCTGCCACTGTCGCGGGCTCGGGCTGGATCGAGGGGTGGGAACCATGTACACAGGTACGTTGTGTGTCGACATCCGGCTCGGCGACGTTCACAGCTTGAAGCAGAAGCGGTCCGTCGTGCGCCCGATAGTGGCCGAAGTGCAGCGTAAGTTCGCGGTATCCGTCGCCGAGACGGGGCATCAAGACCTGTATCGACGCGCGGAGATCGGAGTCGCGGTAGTCAGCGGGGACGGTCAGCAGTGCCGGGACGTTCTTGACTCCGTGGAACGATTGATCGCGACACGTCCCGAGATCGAGATCTTGGACGTGCGCCGTCAACTGTTCTCCAGTGATGACTGAACCGCAGCCAGGGGAAGAGGAAGAGACATGAACCAGACGCGGGTGAACCAGCTCGCCGACCGGATCCGCGTCCTCGTCGCGGAACTCCTCGAGCGCAGGGTGAAAGACCCTAGGCTGGGTTTCGTGACAGTGACCGGTGTTCAGCTCACCCAGGACCTGCGGGAGGCGACCGTCTATTACACAGTCATGGGCGACGATCACGAACACAAAGAGTCATCAGCGGCGCTCAGGAGTGCCACTGGCATGATCCGGACCGAAGTCGGACACCAACTCGGGCTGCGGCATGCGCCAAGCATCGCCTTCCAACCCGATACTGTGCCGGAGAAGGCCGCTCGGATCGAGGACCTGGTGAGAAAGGCCAAACAGGCCGATGCCGAGGTCGAGCAGCGGGCGGCCAAGGCAGCGTACGCCGGTGACCCCGATCCGTACCGCACGCCTCGGGAAGCCGACGACGAACTGGACTGAGCTGAACTCGAGCAGGGCTACACCGAGCACTTTCGCTTGTTTGATCCCGAAGCGCCGAACGCCGACAGGCCGGTGGCGACTTCGCGTACCACTTGGCCGCCTGGGCGGGCAGGCCGACAAGACGTACCAATCCGAGAAGGAGGGGACGTGGCGATCGACGGGATCGTCATCGTGGACAAGCCGGCGGGGTGGACCTCACACGATGTCGTCGCACGAATCCGGCGGCTCGCGAGGACCCGACGGGTCGGTCATGCGGGAACGCTGGACCCCATGGCCACCGGTGTGCTGGTGCTGGGTATCGAGCGGGCGACCCGGCTGCTGGGGCACCTCAGCCTGAGCGAGAAGGCGTACGACGCCACGATCAGGCTGGGTCGCACCACCCACACCGATGACGCGGAAGGCCGAGTGACGGGGGAGACCTCGGCCGCGCACTTGTCCCGTGCGGACATCGAAGCGGCCATGGAGCCGCTGACCGGTGAGATCGAGCAGATACCGTCCGCGGTGTCGGCGATCAAGGTTGGCGGCGAGCGGGCGTACCACAAGGTGCGGAAGGGGCAGGAGGTCGATCTGCAGCCGCGCCGCGTGCTGGTGTCGGAGTTTCGCTTACGCGAGATGCGGCGGCACGGCAACGTCATCGACCTCGACGTGACGGTCGTGTGCTCGTCCGGCACGTACGTACGGGCGATCGCGCGCGACCTCGGCGGCTCGCTGCAGGTCGGCGGGCACCTGGCGGCGCTGCGGCGCACCCGGGTCGGCGTCTACTCACTCGACGAGGCGCACACGATGGGTGAGCTCGAGCGCAGCTTCTCGGTGATTCCGATCGCCGACGTGGCGGCCAAGACGTTCCCGCGGCACGACCTCGACGAGGCGACGGCCAGGCTGGTGGCGTACGGCCAGAAGCTGCCGGGCGTCAGCGTCGGTCAGGGTGAGGTCGCGATGTTCGGGCCGGACGGCCGGTTCCTCGCGCTCTACCAGGACACCGACGAGGGCGCCAAGCCAGTCGCGGTGTTCGCGAGCTGAGCATCCGATGACCTCTCACGGGCAGCTGCACCACGTGGAGCTGTGGGTCGCCGACCTGGCGGCCACTCGAGGGTCGCTCGGCTGGCTGCTGACCGAGCTGGGATACGACGTGTTCCAGGAGTTCGCCGGTGGGGTGAGCTGGCGGCTCGGCGAGACCTACATCGTCGCCGAGCAGTCGTCAGCGCTCGTTCCGGGCGCGCACGACCGGATGCGGGCCGGGCTGAATCACCTGGCGTTCCACGTGGAGTCGCCGGCGGAGGTCGACCGGCTGACGGCGGAGTCCTCAGATCATGGCTGGAAGCTGATGTTCGCCGACCGGCATCCGTACGCCGGCGGGCCGGACTACTACGCCGCGTATCTCGAGGACGACCAGGGCTTCGAAGTCGAGCTGGTCGCGGAGTGAACGAGCGGCAGCGCCGGCAGTCGCGACCGGCCGCCACACTTCGGTCGGATGAGCTGGAAGCGACCGAGCGATGGTTCCTGGAGCGCGGGATCCCGCACTTCATCGAGGACTATCGGGCCAGTGAGGACATTCTGACCAGAGCCGCGCCGGCGCTGGTGCTGGTCTTCTTCGTCAGCACTGTCTTCGTGTTCCGCGAGGAGTGGACGGGCTGGCGGCAGGCGCTGGTGGTCGCCGCGACGTTCGCCGGACTGGTTGTGCTCTGGGTGGTCGTCAACCTGCTGCGGCGGCGGAGCCCGTTCGCGTTGCCGACGAAGGTCACGGCGTTGGAAGTGGCCGTCGTGGTGGTCGTGCCGCCGCTGATCGCGTACGTCGTCGGGCGGCATCTGGTCGCGGCGCTGGTCCTGCTGGCGATCCAGCTGGCTCTGCTCGGGGTCATCTATCTGAGCGCCTCGTACGCCGTGCTCCCGATCCTGCGCTGGGCCGGTGCCCAGGTGATCCACCAGGTCGGCGACGTGATGCGGGTGCTGACCCGGGCGCTGCCGATGCTGCTGCTGTTCAACACGTTCCTGTTCATCAACACCGAGGTGTGGCAGGTCGCGGCGGCATTGTCGGGTGTGCGGCTGGCCGGCGTCCTGGTGCTGTTCGGGGCCGTGTCGATCGTGTTCGTCGTCGTGTGGCTGGCGGAGGAGCTGGATCATGTCAACGACGAGCTCGATCCGGTGAAGCTGGCGAGCCTGTGTGCGGACACGCCGATCGCGGCTGCCGTGGACGGTCACGACGTCCGGGTCCGGCCGTTGTCGCGCAAGCAGCGGGCCAACATGCTGCTGGTGCTGGTGTTCAGCCAGCTGATCCAGGCGGCGATGGTGGCGGGCGCGGTGTTCGGGTTCTTCGTCGCCTTCGGGCTGCTGGCGATCACCCGGGACGTGCAGGTGGCCTGGCTGGGCACCCCGAGCGGGGCGGCGCTGTATCAGGTGGCCGGCTTGCTGGCGATGTTCTCGGCGCTCTACTTCGCGGTCTACGCCGTGACGGACGGGACGTACCGCGCGCAGTTCTTCGCGCCGATCCGGCAGCAGATGGACAAGGCGGTGGCCGTGCGCGCGGTCTACCTGGCGGCCCGGGGCGCTAGATCCAGCTGAGCCGCATGGCGGTGGTGGCGTCCATCGGTTCGATGCCGCGGTGGCTGGCCAGGATGCCTTCGCCTTCGGGGCTCGCGGTGTAGAGCGGCTGTCCGGCGCTGACCCAGCGTTCCCAGGCTTCGGCGAAGGCCTTGGCGCGTTTGGCGTTGGTGCCCAGCACGGTCGGAACGGCGTGCCAGACCACGGCTTTCGGCCGCAGCCGGCCGAACAGCAGAGCGCCGCCGGAGCCGGTGCGGGCGGCGACGCCTTCGGGCGCGGACAGCACGTAACGCGGGATGACGTACCTCGGCGACGCCATCGGGGACAGCACCTCGTCCAGGGCGATCGCGAACTCACGCGAGGCGTCGGCGTCGACG
Source organism: Flindersiella endophytica (assembly GCF_054779015.1). Lineage (NCBI taxonomy): Bacteria > Bacillati > Actinomycetota > Actinomycetes > Propionibacteriales > Nocardioidaceae > Flindersiella > Flindersiella endophytica. The sequence continues at coordinate 395,503 of NZ_BAAGYY010000024.1, read as the reverse complement.
GTGTGGAGGGCGATGCGGTATTCCCCGTCTGCGTCGACGTGGGCGGTGACCGCCTGCGCGCCTTCGGGCGCCAGCCCGGCGGCCTGCAGTCCGTCGGCCACGGCGTAGGCGATGCGTACCGGATCGGCGGGGCGGGCTGCCTCGGCGACCAGCAGTCCCGTACGTTCCGCCGCGATCGCGGCCAGCGTGGCGCTGATGGCCACGACCACTCCGACGACGGCGGCGGGCACGCCGGATGCCAGCAGGACAAGGCCGAACGCCAGCGTGACGCCAGCCGGGAGGAGGTAGCTCACGGGCTGCCGCCGGCCGTCGACTCGCACCAGGCCTGTGGGCGTGGGAACGACGGCCGGTTCCTCGGCCTTCCTTTGCTCGGCCACCATTGGCGCCCGGCTTGCCGTCGCTTCTCGTACGCGCAGCGTGTGCACCGGGCGATCGGCGTACGGCTCGCCGATCCTCCACAGCTCGCGGATCGTCTCGCGGTGCTCGGCGCGGGCCAGCATGCCGGCGTTGACGGCGTTGAACGTCTCGGCCTTCGGCGGCGCGAACGGCGAGAACGCCTGGTCGACGTGGGCCACGCCGTCGACGATCTCGCCGGTCTCGTCGACGCCGAAGTAGCCGTTGTGCTTGCGTACGAAGCGGATCCAGTCGGCGTTGCCCTTGGGATGGTCCTCGGTGACGCAGACGACGGTCCAGGTGATCGCCACCTTGTCCGGCCAGCCGGGGTCGGTTCGCAGCGCGCGGCCACGCGTCTGCACGACGGCGGTCGGTGTGGTCGCGGTGGTGAGGTCGACCAGGCCGCTGACACCGCGAGCGTCCCAGCCCTCGCCGAGCAGGCCTCGCGTACCGACGAGGACCTGGCAGTGGCCGGCCTCGAAGAACGCGGTGACGAGCGGCACCCAGGTACGTGAGGTCCACTGCGCCTGGAGCTCGACGATGCCGTCCGCGTCGGGTGGGCTGGTGCGGAGCTCCAGGCGGGGGTTCGTGCCGGCAGCGTAAGCAGCGAAGGCGTCCGCGGTTTCCTGCCCGGCCGCGACGGTCTGGCCGGTGACGAGCATGGGGTTTCGCAGGCGGGTGCGTTCGTCGGCGAGCAGCCCGCCGAGGATCAGCCGGGCCGAACCGGCTTCGGCGGCCAGCACATTGCGCAGGGTGGCCGGCAACGTGGCGGCGGCACGCTCGTGGTCACAGAGCACCAGCATCCGGAGGCGATCGCCGAGGTTGCGGGCCTCGGCGGCGGTGATGTCAACGCAGGCGTGGGACTTGGCGGCGGAGCGGGCCAGCACCCGGTCGACGGGGGAGCGGCCGGTGCGGATGCCCCGCTTCGTAAGGGAGTAGCCGACGCTCGGCAACGCGCGGCGCAGCTCCTTGAGCACGGCTTCGTCGCGGGGGTCGTCGGAGTGCAGGAGGCGCTTGCGTACCCAGTCGTCGAGGAGCTCCACCCAGTCGTCGGCGGTGGGCGGATGGCGATGCTCCTCACGTACGCGGGCGTCGGGTGGGAGCTGGAGCAGGCCGGCGTAGTGCAACCTGAGCGCGGCGTCGGCGAGGGCGGGCTCGTCGCGCTCCACCCGATGCCACGCGACCGGCGGGGTGCGGTGGACGAACCGCTGGTCGAGCCAGCCGAGGAAACTCGTCGACCCGAACGCGGGGTCGAGCAGGTCGGTGGTGAGCTCCTGGAACCGTTCGGCCTGGGCCTGCAGCCAGTCCCGCTCGGTGCCGGCGGGCGTGGTGAGCCAGGCCAGCTCGGCGAAGGGGGCGAGGTGCCCTTCGCGTACGACACTGGGGATCGACGTGCCGTAGACGGGTGCCCCGAACAACTCGTCGACCAGCTGCGTCTGCTCTCGGGTGAGTGACCGCGGGGGCGTGGCGGTGAGGCCGAGCACGTAGGCATGGGGGAGCAGCTCGAGCAACTCGGCGACCAGCCTGCCCCAGACCTCGAGCAGATGGTGACACTCGTCCAGCACGACGGTGAGCGGCTTGGTCTGGCGTAGCGTCTCGACGAGCGCCTGACCGTTGGGGTGCAGGCGGTCGAGCAGGCTGCCGCGCCGTTTGCGCGCTGCCTGTCGCCCCTCTTCGTCGACCTCTTCGTCCGCGTCGAACGTGGCAAGGGCCTGATAGGTCAGCGCGGTGACGGGGCTTGTCAGCGTGCGCTCCGCGCCGGCGTCGACCGTGTGCGGCGTGAAGGCGTTCCACTGCCGTACCCATTGCGTCTGAATCGCCGTATTCGGCCCGAAGACAACGCCCGGAGCGCCGAGCCGCCTGATCGTCTCGAGGCCGACCAGCGTCTTGCCTGTTCCGGGCGGGAGGACGACCCAGGCGCGCCGCCGTCCACCGTTGATCATCAACTTGTCGATCTCGGCCAGCGCCCGGCTCTGGTGGACGCGCAGCTCGTAGGGCGCGGCGGTGTCGCTGAACGCCGCCACGAGCCGATCCACCCGAACATCCTCCCACGGCGCGACCGTGCAGCTTCCCGCGTCCGCTGCTCGAGGTTCGCGCAGCTTTGCGCAGTCTGCGTGGACGGGCCGTTCCCCTGCGCAAAGTTTTACGCACGATCCGTGCTGGACCGTCTACGATGGTCGGGCCGTGGCGAGCGTGGTTGGTATGGCGGTAGCCCTGCTGCTCGCAGGATGCAGCGGCGACACGCCAGAAGGCGGCACCATCGACGAGACGACGCCCGCCAAGACAACCTCACCAAGCCCGACACCCAGCCCACGCCAACCGCCTCCGACGAGGAGCAAAAGGCGATTGACGCCGCGACGGCGGCCTACAACCGTTGCCTACGAGCCGTACTGCCTTCCTCGGATCAACATGCACCAGGACAACTGCCGCGACATCGGCGGCACCAACGAGAAATGCCGGGAATGGCGTGCCACCCCTCCACGGGAGGTCATCACCCCGAGGAGCTCGCTCGCCGCGCGGTGCAGGCCATGCAGCTCACCGGCCCCGACATCGGGATGGCGCCTCCGCCTGGTTCCAAGGGCGTGATCGGAATGCCCGTCTGGCTCTGTCTGAGCGGCGAGCTCGACCCGTTCACCCTTACCTCGAGAACAGAGCTCGGCGTCGTGGCGATGGAGTCCGTGATCACCAGGTGAGCACGGAAGTGATCGAGGTCTCCGGCCCTTCGTAACCAGAGCGTCGCCGCCGTCTGGCACCCTTGACCGGAAGAGTGCCAGACGGGCGTCCACGGAAGGATCCGATGCAGCGCTGGAACGATGTGACCGAGGTGCCGCCTCACACCGGCCCCTCCGTGGTCACGTTCGGGGTCTTCGATGGCGTACACCTCGGCCACCAGCGGGTCATCGCCCGCGCGATCGAGCTGGCAACCGCCCATCAGGCCCGGTCGGTTGTGGTCACGTTCAACCCCCATCCGGCCTCTGTCGTACGCCCGGACGCGGTGCCACCCGCCCTGGCCAGCCTCGACCGGCGGGTCGCGCTCTTCGAGGAGCAGGGCGTCGATGCTGTGCTGGTGCTCCCGTTCACGAAGGAGCGCTCCCAGCAGCCCGCCGAGGAGTTCGTCCGCGAGATGGCCGGCGCGCTGCGGCCGAAGGCCGTCGTCGTCGGCACCGACTTCCGGTTCGGGTTCAAGGCCAGCGGCGACGTCGGCCTGCTCAGCCGCCTCGGCCAGGAGCTGGGCTTCGAGGTCGAGGCCGTCAACCGCGACGCCGGCGACCCGCACTGGTCCTCGACGTCGGTCCGCCAGGCGCTCTCAGACGGTGACGTGAAGGCCGCCGCCGACATCCTCGGCCATCTGTTCCGGGTCGAAGGCACCGTCGTACGCGGCGACCAGCGCGGCCGTGAGCTGGGCTTTCCCACCGCCAACGTCCCCGCCGACGGCAAGCTCGCGCTCCCGAAGGACGGCGTCTACACCGGCTACCTCACGCGGGCGGACCAGGCGTCCAAGCGCCTCCCCGCCGCCATCTCCGTCGGTACGAAGCCCCAGTTCGGCCCGCACGAGCGGGTCATCGAGGCCCACGTGGTCGACCGCGACGACCTGGAGCTCTACGGCGTCCCCGTGGTCATCGAGTTCGTCGAATACGTCAGAGGTCAGCTTGTCTTCGACTCGCTCGAGGGCCTGATCGAGGCCGTCGAACGCGACAAGGACCGTGTACGCACCACTCTCAACGGGGCGTGACGACCCCGTAGCACCGCCCTGGTACCCTTCTAGCTGCCGTACGTTCGGCCGCGGATCCATAGTGCCCAGGTGAACCAGCCCTGGAGCGCCGCGCAACGACCATAAACTAGAGGGAGAACCGTGTCGCTCGACGCTGCGACCAAGCAGAAGATCATCACTGAGTACGCGACCAATGACGGCGACACCGGCTCGCCCGAGGTGCAGGTCGCGCTGCTTTCTCACCGGATCAGCCACCTGACCGAGCACCTCAAGGAGCACAAGCACGACCACCACAGCCGTCGTGGTCTGCTCCTCCTGGTTGGGCAACGTCGCCGCTTGCTCAACTACCTCACCAAGGTCGACATCGGGCGTTACCGCTCGCTGATCGAACGCCTTGGCCTCAGGCGATAACAACTTCCAGGAGCGGCAGCCCTTGACCAGGGCCGCCGCTCCCGGTCTGTTACCGCGAGTGTTCTCGCGGGCAACAACTCGATAGCGCAGCAGCGGACCAGCGCGCGAAGACTCTCGCCGGTCCTCGGTAGTGGCCTCCGGACCCGATCCGTCGTTCGTACGGACAAGTCCGTGGGTCTCGATCGAAGACCGGCACCTCCGCGCCACCCGCCTGCGAGATGGACATAAGACGCAGAAGGAGGGCACCCAGTGGAGGGTCCCGGTATCCAGGTCGCAGAGGCGACCCTAGACAACGGCAGCTTCGGTACTCGACGGATCAAGTTCGAGACCGGACGCCTCGCTCGCCAGGCCGGTGGTTCGGTCGCGGCCTACCTCGACGACGACACCATGGTGCTGTCGACGACCACGGCCGGCAAGCACCCGCGGGAGGGCTTCGACTTCTTCCCGCTCACCGTCGACGTAGAGGAAAAGGGCTACGCCGCCGGCAAGATTCCCGGCTCCGTGTTCCGCCGCGAAGGCCGGCCGAGCGTCGACGCCGTACTCACCTGCCGGCTGATCGACCGCCCGCTGCGGCCGTCGTTCGTGCACGGCCTGCGCAACGAGGTCCAGGTCGTCGTGACCGTCCTCGCGCTCAACCCCGACGCGATCTACGACGTGCTGGCGATCAACGCCGCCAGCGCTTCCACCCAGCTGGCCGGTCTGCCGTTCTCCGGCCCGATCGGCGGCGTTCGCGTCGCGTTGATCGAGGGTCAGTGGGTCGCGTTCCCGACCGTGAGCGAGCTCGAGAACGCCGTGTTCGACATGGTGGTCGCGGGCCGGGTGGTCGAGAGCGGCGACGTCGCGATCATGATGGTCGAGGCGGAGTCCACCCAGAACACCTGGAGCCTGGTTCAGGGCGGCACGCAGGCGCCGACTGAAGAGATCGTCGCCCAGGGACTCGAGGCCGCGAAGGGCTTCATCAAGACGCTCTGCGAGGCGCAGTCGCAGCTTGCCGACCTGGCCGCGAAGCCGACCAGCGAGTTCCCGGTCTTCCTCGACTACGAAGACGACGCCTTCGCCGCCGTCGAGGGCGCGGTCAAGAACGACCTGGCCGAGGCGCTCACGATCGCCTCGAAGGCCGACCGTGAGGGCAAGCTCGACGAGATCAAGACCGCGATGACGGAGCGGATCGGCGCCGACTTCGAGGGCCGCGAGAAGGAGTTGTCGGCAGCGTTCCGGTCGCTCCAGAAGAAGCTCATCCGCGACCGCGTGCTGCGCGACAAGATCCGCATGGACGGCCGTGGCCTGACCGACATCCGGCCGCTGGCGGCCGAGGTCGGCATTGTGCCGCGGGTGCACGGCTCGGCGCTGTTCGAGCGCGGCGAGACCCAGGTCGTGGGCATCACCACGCTCGCGATGCTCTCGATGGAGCAGCGGGTCGGCCTCACGCTGGCCGAGGACCAGACCAAGCGCTACATGCACAACTACAACATGCCGCCGTACTCCACCGGCGAGACCGGCCGCGTGGGCTCGCCCAAGCGCCGCGAGATCGGCCACGGTGCGCTCGCCGAGCGCGCGATCTTCCCGGTGCTGCCGGCTCGCGAGGAGTTCCCCTACGCGATCCGCCAGGTGTCGGAGGCGATCAGCTCCAACGGTTCCACCTCGATGGCTTCGGTATGTGCCTCGACGCTGGGTCTGCTGCACGCGGGCGTGCCGCTGAGGGCGCCGGTCGCGGGCATCGCGATGGGGCTGGTCTCCGATGAGGTCGACGGCAAGACGGAGTACGTCGCGCTGACCGACATCCTCGGTGCCGAGGACGCGTTCGGCGACATGGACTTCAAGGTCGCGGGCACCAAGGACTTCGTGACCGCGTTGCAGCTCGACACCAAGCTCGACGGCATCCCGTCCGACGTTCTGGCCGGTGCACTCAACCAGGCCAAGGACGCGCGGCTCACGATCCTGTCGGTCATGGAGAAGGCGATCAGCGCGCCTGGCGAGATGTCGCCGTACGCTCCGCGGATCATCACGATGAAGATCCCGGTCGACAAGATCGGCGAGGTGATCGGGCCGAAGGGCAAGGTCATCAACCAGATCCAGGACGACACAGGCGCCGACATCGCGATCGAGGACGACGGCACGATCTTCATCGGTGCGACCGACGGCCCGTCCGCCGAGGCGGCCCGCACGGCCATCGCCGGCATCGCGACGCCGACGATGCCCGAGGTGGGCGAGCGGTTCCTCGGCACCGTGGTGAAGACGACCAACTTCGGTGCGTTCGTCTCGCTGGTGCCGGGCAAGGACGGCCTGCTCCACATCTCGAAGCTGCGCGCGCTGGCCGGTGGCAAGCGCGTGGAGAACGTCGAGGATGTCGTGAAGGTCGGCGACAAGATCCAGGTCGAGATCGGTGAGATCGACGACCGCGGCAAGCTGTCGCTCGTTCCGGTCACCGAGGAATCCAAGCAGGAATCCACGCAGGAATCCGAATAGACAGGGGCTCGCCTGGTGGGCACGAGCCGACGTACGACGCAAACACTGCTACGCGAGGGTGACGGCGGACTCGTCCGCCGCACCATCCTCCCGTCCGGCCTGCGGATCATCACGGAAGCGATGCCGCAGGTCCGGTCGGTGAGCCTGGGTGCCTGGGCCGCGGTCGGCTCGCGGGACGAGACGCCGTCACTCGCCGGCACGAGCCACTACCTCGAACACCTGCTGTTCAAGGGCACCAAGCGGCGGTCGGCGCTGGACATCTCAGCGTCGATCGACGCGGTGGGCGGCGAGATGAACGCGTTCACCAGCAAGGAATACACCTGCTACTACGCGCGGGTACTCGACAACGATCTTCCGCTCGCGACCGACGTCGTGTGCGACATGATCACCTCCGCGCTGATCGCGCCGGAGGACGTCGACAGCGAGCGTGGCGTGATCCTCGAGGAGATCGCCATGCACGAGGACGACCCGTCCGACGCGGTGCACGACCTGTTCGCGTCGGGGCTGTGGGGCGACTCGCCGCTCGGACGTCCGATCGTCGGATCGGTCTCGTCGATCAACGCACTGACCCGTAAGCAGATCCACGGCTACTACAAGCGGCGCTACCGGCCGTCGGCGCTGGTCGTCGCGGTCGCCGGCAACGTCGACCACAACAAGGTCGTACGCCTGGTGTCCAAGGCGTTCGAGCGGGCCGGGTTCGACGGCTCGGAGTCGCCGCAGGCGCCTCGGATCGGTGGCACGGTGCCGGCCGCGTCGCGGGGTGTCGTCAGCGTGCTCGAACGGCCGACCGAGCAGGTCAACCTCGTGCTCGGCGTGCCGGGACTGGCACGTACGGACGACCGCCGGTTCGTGCTCGGCGTACTGAACGCCGCGCTCGGCGGTGGCATGTCGAGCCGGCTGTTCCAAGAGGTCCGCGAGAAGCGCGGGCTGGCGTACTCCGTCTACTCCTTCGCCTCCAACTACTCCGACACCGGCATGATCGGCGTCTACGCCGGTTGCCAGCCGGCCAAGGTCGACGACGTGCTGTCGCTGTGCCGGGAGGAGCTGGCGAAGATCGCGGAGCACGGCATCACCGACGCGGAGCTCGCCCGTGGCAAGGGACAGTTGCGCGGCTCGACGGTGCTGGGCCTGGAGGACACCGGCTCGCGGATGGGCCGGCTCGCCAAGGCCGAGCTGGTCTACGGTGACCTGCTGTCGCTCGACCAGATCCTCACCCGCATCGACGCCGTCACCCTCGACGACGTACGCGTGGTGGCCCGCGACCTGCTCGACAGCATCCAGCCTTCCCTCGCTGTCGTGGGTCCGTTCGACGGGCCGGACCGCTTCAGCCAGGCGGTCGCCTGACCTGACCTGACCTGACCTGATCGGTTCGGGTCAGGGCGCGGCTACCCGTCCAGGGCACGCAACTCCGCGGCCAGCTCGGCGGGCGGCATGCCGTCGCCGACCATCGTCCGCTCCTTGATCCAGGCGACCTTGCCGAGGTCGGGGAGCATGCGCAGTTCGGCAGCGTTCAGTGGCCGGATGGCCTGGTAACCAGCCAGCATCGGCGCTCTCAACTCCTCGGCCAACCGCGTGTAGTACATCGCGACGTCGTACGCCCGCCAGCCGAAACCGCAGTGGTCGAAGTCGAAGAACGTGATCTGGCCGGCCGGCGTGAAGTGGTAGTTCAGCGGCTGGACGTCGCCGTGGATGACGCCCCATCCGTGCGGGCCCGGATCGAACTCCCGTAGCCGGGTGGAGAGCCGCGCCACCTCCGACCGGATGTAGCCGGCGAGCTCGGGTTCGGCCGATCCGAGGGCCGGCGCCAACACCCGCAGCGACCTGTCGAGCAGCGTCCGGGTGTCCAGCCGGTAGCGGTCGTGGCCGGTCCGGTACGACTCGGCGGCAAGGTGGATCTCCGCGAGCACGCGCCCCACGACATGCACGTGTTCGGCGGTCAGCGGCTCGGGTGGCTCGCCGGCCGCCCAGGAGAAGAGCGAGTAGAAGCGTTCACCGGCGGACGTCCGAAGCCTGCCGAGCAGGTCGCCGTTGTGGCGGGGGATGGGGTACGACACGGGCAGTCCGTTGGCGTTCAGGTGCGTGAGCAGGTCCAGCTCGAAGCGCAGGGCGCCCTCGCCGGGCACCCACCACTTCTCGACGGGCTGCAGGCGCAGCGCGTAGGAGGCTCCTTCGACCAGGACACCGAAGACGTCGTTGATGCCGCTGCTCAGCAGCCGGCAGTCGCCGGGCCGGCCGAGGTCGTAGTCGCGCGCCACGAGTGCCGCCAAGCCGGCCGGGTCGGTCATGCGACGCGAGTCTAGTGAGCCCACCCGCCGTCAGCGGCCGAGAGCGACAGGATAGAAAAGGCACGGAAAAAGCGCAGCTGGTGCGAGGAGGTGCGGAGTGATCCGCGTGGGTGTGCTCGGTGCGGCCGGGCGGATGGGCACGGAGATCTGCCGCGCCGTCGAGGGCGCCGACGATCTCGTCCTGGCGACGACCGTCGGCCGTGGCGACAGCCGGTCCGAGCTGCGCGGCGACGCCGTCGACGTCGCGGTGGACGTCACGACGCCTGATGCGGTGATGGACAACATCGACTACTGCGTCTCGCAGGGCATCCACTGTGTGGTGGGCACCTCCGGCCTCACCAAGGACCGGCTGGCGACAGTCCAGGGCTGGCTCGACACCAAACGCGCGGCAGGCGTCGGCGTGCTGGTCGCTCCGAACTTCTCGATCGGTGCCGTGCTGATGATGCGGTTTGCCGAGCAGGCAGCGAAGTACTTCGACTCGACCGAGATCGTCGAGCTGCACCATCCCCGTAAGGCCGACGCGCCCTCCGGCACCGCGGCAAGGACGGCCACGATGATCGCCGACGCACGCCGGGAGGCCGGCCTCGGCGACATGCCCGACGCGACGAGCCAGGAGGCGCCGGGCGCCCGCGGCACCGACGTCGACGGCGTACGCGTGCACAGCATCCGGTTGTCCGGCCTGGTCGCCCATCAGGAAGTGCTGTTCGGTGGCCACGACGAGACGCTGACCATCCGGCACGACTCGCTGGCCCGAACGAGCTTCATGCCCGGCGTCCTGCTGGCGATTCGCAACGTGGGCAACGCACCAGGGCTCACCGTCGGCCTGGAGCACTACCTCTGAAGCCGATGTCCGGAAGCGGACCGCTCGACCCGTAGATTTCACTGGGCTGTACCAGTCAGATCATGTCGTGGACAGCGATTCGATCGCCCGGTCCGCGAAGCTTCCGGGCGTGCGAGCGAGCAGGCTGGGTGCGGCAGTCCTGGGGCTGGCGTTGTTCGTCCTCACCGGGTGGACGATGGCGTCCCCGGCGTCCGCGCACGTTCGTACGACCGAGGGCACGTCGGTCATCCGGCAACACGGGCACGACATCCGCATCGAGCTCAGGGTCGAGCAGCAGTTGCTCGCCAACGCAGCCGGCCGCGGCCGGCTCGAGAGCTACCTGACCGAACGCGTCACCGTCAGCCTCGACGGCATCGTCTGCGAGCCGGCGCTGACCCGTACGGGCGTCGAGCAGCGGCAGGAGGTCGTCTACGCCACCAGCGTTCTCGACTACGCCTGCCCCGGCGAGGGCAGCGGGTCCTACCTCGTCCGCTACGACCTGTTCACCGAGACCGACGCCGTGGTCGACGAATACACCAACCTCGCCGACTACGAGCTCGGCGGGCGCTCCGGCACGTACGTCTTCGACTCCGCGCATCGTGAGCTGGAGGCCGGCCGGACCGGCTTTCTCCAAGCCGGCTTGCGATTCCTGACGATGGGCGTCGAGCACATCGTCGGCGGCATCGACCACGTGCTGTTCGTGATCGTGCTGCTGCTCGGCGCGAAAACGTTCCGCGGCGTCGTGAAAGTCGCGACCGCGTTCACGCTGGCCCACAGCGTCACGCTGGCGCTCGGCGTGCTCGGCTGGGTGAACGTGCCCGCGCAGATCGTCGAGCCGCTGATCGCGCTCTCGATCGCGTACGTCGCCGTCGAGAACATCCTCGGCGGCGAGTCCAGGCACCGGCTGGCCGTGGTGTTCGGATTCGGCCTGCTGCACGGGCTCGGATTCGCCGGGACGCTGAGCTTCACCGACGATCTCAGCCCTCGGCTGCTCGGCTCGCTGCTGAGCTTCAACCTCGGGATCGAAGTGGGCCAGGCGATCGTCATCGTGCTGGTCTTCCCGTTGCTTCTCCTGCTGCGCCGGCTGTCGTGGTCGGCGGCGGTTCACCTTGCCGCCACCGGCCTGGCCGCCTTGTTCGGGCTCGTCTGGTTCGTCCAAAGGATATTCGCATGAAAGCTGTGTTGAGCTCTACGGCTCCGCCGCGTGGCCTCGGAACGCTGAACGTGCCGAGATCGGTACGCCGGGCGGCCGCCGCCGTGACGGTCGCGCTGGCCGCCGTCACCATCGCGGTCCCGCTCCAGCCGATGGTCGCGCGTGCGATCGACCCGGCTGCCGCGAACGTCGGCGGCATCGTCTTCCAGGACAGGGACAACGACGGAACCCGCGACGCCGGCGAGCCCGGCGTGGCCGGTGTGACCGTCTCCGACGGCGTGCGGACCGTACGAACGGGCAACGACGGCCGCTACGCGCTGGACATCGACATCGAACGCCGCATCACCGACATCGTCTACATCACCAAGCCGGCCGGCTTCGCGGTGCCGACCGACCAGTACAAGACGCCGCAGTTCTACCGGAACCTCGGCCAACTGACTGATGGCGCACAGGCGCAGGCGGACTTCGCGCTGGTCGCCGACAAGCGGTCGCTGGGGAGCAACTTCACGTTCGCCAACGTCGCCGACACCCACGTCAACCCGGACTTGGCGGACCAGCTGCGGCAGATCAACTCCACGTCGCAGGACCTGGCGTTCGTCCAGGTGAGTGGCGACCTGACCAACAACGCGACGGAGGCGGAGTTCGCGTACTACCGCAACGCCACGGCCGCGTCCGCGCTGCCGGTGTGGCCGGCCGTCGGCAACCATGAGTATTGGGGCGGCGGCGAGCCGACGTACCAGTCGCGGATCGACAACTATCGCAAGTATGTCGGGCCGGAGTGGTACTCGTTCGACTACGGCAACCGGCACTTCCTCGTGCTGGAGAACAACGGCGGTGCGCCGTTCGAGGAGCAGTTCGCTTGGGTGCGGGACGACCTGGCCGCGCACGCCGCGGGCAAGCGGGTCGTCGTGCTGATGCACCAGCCGATGAACGTGCCGTTCGGCTCGCCGTCGACGTACGACGCGTACTCCGCGCTGCTCGAGCAGTACGGCACCGAGCTGATCCTGGTCGGGCACGAGCACTCCAACCAGACCGACAGGACGTTCGTGAAGGGCGCGCGGCACGTCCAGACCAACTCCAGCTCCTACACGATCGACCACAGCCCGCGCGGCTTCCGCTACGTGCACCTGTGGGACAACGGCTCGAGCAACCCGTTCCGGATGTACGGCGTGGACAAGTCGCTGACGTTGACGAGTCCGGCACCCAACAGCGAGATCTCCGCGCGGGGGTTCGACGAGATCCAGGTCAACGCGTATCACACGGCCGATGAGGTGAAGCTCGTCCGCTATCGGATGGACGGATCCAGCCGGTGGAAGCCGATGATGAGGTCCGGCGACTTCACGTGGTACGCAGGCAGCGGCGGCTATGCGCCGGGCAAGCACACGATCGTGGTCGAGGCGGTCGCCGACGGCGGAGCGAAGTGGAGCAGCACGGCGACGTTCACCCTTACCAGCCAGGCGCCTGCGACGATCCAGGCCGGGGCGGACTGGCCGCAGTTCCACGGCGATGCCGCACACAGCGGGGTGAGCGGCGATGTTCTGAAGCCGGATCTGGGGCTCGCCTGGACCTACCGTACGCCGGGGACGATCCTCACCGGCTCGCCGGTGATTGTCGGTGGTGTGGCCTATGTTGGTACGCGTGACGAGAACGACCTTGGAAACAACGCGATCCACGCCGTCGACCTGCGCACTGGCCGGCGGCTCTGGCAGGCGAAGACTGCCGACTCCGTGCACGGATCTCCCGCGGTAGCCGACGGTCTGGTGTTCGCGCCCAACCTCAACGGAATGTTGCAGGCGTTCGACGCCAAGACCGGTCAGCTGCGGTGGCAGCGTGTGCCGGACCAGCCGGAGGCACCGAACCGCCTGCGTTCGTACTCCTACTACTCGCCTGCGGTCTTCGAGGGCAAGGTGTTCTGGCCGTACCAAACCAGGCACGGCAAGGCGAGCCGCGGCCTGCTCGCCGCGTTCGACACCAAGACCGGCACGACGGTGTGGGAGTCGCCGATGAGCGGCGCCACGATGAGCGACGGAACGCCGGCGATCGCCGACGGTCACGTTTACGTTGGCAACGAGACCGCGGACCGGGTGATCGCGTACGACGTCGACACCGGCCAGCAGCAGTGGGCCGGCACGAACGTGCTCGGTGGCTGGCAGGACGGCGCGCCGGTGGCGGCCGGTGGACGGGTGTTCATCGCGTCCAACAACCGGGTCGTCGCGCGTGATGCGGCCACGGGGGCGAACCTGTGGACCTACGCCAGCCCGGACGCGTCGTACATCCCTGGCAACGCGACGCCCTCGGCGCCCGCTGTCGTGGGTGACACGCTCTATCTCGGCTTCCCGGACGGCCGCGTGACCGCGCTCAACGCGGCGACCGGTGCGGTGGTGTGGAGCGTGCGGATGCCCGGAAAGCCTTACCTGGGTGGAGTCCTGTCCGCTCCGGCGATCAGCGGCGACACCGTTTACATCGGGTCCAACAACGGCAAGGTCTACGGCCTGAACCGCGCCAACGGCGAGATCGTATGGAGTTATGCGATCGGCACCTGGGTGGCATCCCCGCCCGCGATCTCCGGCAACACCCTGCTCGTCGGCGCGTGGGACGGCAACCTCTACGCCTTCACCACAAAGCGATAGCGACGACGGGTGGCCGCGGATAGGCTCGGCGCATGGTGGACCTCGAACCACTACTACGCTGGGCCGCCGCGGCGGTCGGCCCGGATGCGACCGTCACGGTTCAGCGTGGCCTGCGCGAGGGGAGCAATCCCTGGCTCGTGACGATCGACGACGGCGGCCGGAGCAGCGAAGCTGTGCTCAAGCTCGGCCATCCCGACGATCCGGCGGGCTTCCGCACCGAGGTCGCGGCCCTGTCGTTGGCGAGCGAGCGCGGCATCCCCGCGCCGCGGCTGCTCGCCTCCGATCTGGACGGCACGTACGTCGACAAACCGGTGCTGCTGGAGACGGTCGTGCCGGGCAGCAGCCAGATCCCCGTGGAGGCAGCGCCCGAACGGCTGCGGGCGACCGGCGCGTGCATCGCCCCGCTGCGCACGATCGCGGTGGCGGCGAGCGCGGAGCTTCCGCTGCGCGCCAGACCCATCTCGGCCAGCGACTTCGCCGCCGGCCGCCGGGACGGCACGGATCCGACGACGCCGCTGCTGGCCGCGGCCGACGAACGGATCCAGGCACTGCCGACGCCGGACGGCGACCCGGTGCTGGTGCACGGTGACCTCTGGCAGGGAAACCTGCTGTGGCACAACGGATCCGTGTCCGGGATCATCGACTGGGACATGGCGGGGGTCGGGCATCCCAGCCTCGACCTGGCGGCGCTCCGGCTGGACGCGGTGCTGCTCTACGGGTCCGGAGCCGAGGACCTGGTGCTCGACGGCTGGCAGCAGGCGACCGGTTGCACGGCGGAGGCGTTGCCGTACTGGGATGCGGTGGCGGCGCTGAACATGCCAGGGGACATGGCGTTGTTCGAGCCGGTCATCCGTGACCAGGGCCGCACCGACCTGACCGCCGACACGCTGAACGACCGCCGCGACACCTTCCTGCGGCAGGCGATCGCGGCACTCACCTGACGACGCGTTCTTCTGTCCCTCGCAGGGGTCAGGACACGGCCTAGGGCGCGGCGGCCAGCCGGGCGTCCTCCTCGGCCTTCATGCGCTCCTGCCGGCGTACCCGTTCCGGCACGACGGCTTCGCGGTCGGCTGTCGGCCGGAAGTCGTAGCGCTCGACGCCGAGCCCACGCAGCACGGCCTTCTCCACCAGCGAGAAGTCGTCGGGGTTCGCGCGGTTGAACTGCATCGGCTCCTTGAGATGCACCGGCGGGTTCGTGATGAACCGCGCCAGCCGGCGTACGTTCTGGGCCTTCGCGTGCAGGATGTACGGGTGCAGCAGGAACACGTCGCCGATCCGGCCGGTGGCCTCGGCGAAGTCCGTGCACTGCCCGACCAGGTCCGAGATCGGGAACTCCGTCGGCAGCACGCCCTCCGGATGGTCGGCGAGGTAACGCGCGATCGGCCCCACGGAGTCGCGAGCCACGAACGTCGCGCCGCCTTGGTGTTCCACCTCCGACCAGAGCACCAGTGTCAGCAGCCCTTGCTCGGGCGAGTCGAGGAAATGCCGGAAGAAGTCGCCGTCCTTGTGCCACCCCGGCGACTGAGGCGACGCCGGCTCCCACGGCCGTTCCGCGCCCTGGTGCAGGTTGACGATGAAACCGTCGCCCCAGTTGAACGGCTGCTCGATCCGCTCCTCGCCTCCCAGCAGGTCACACGCGGCCTGCCAGGCCTTCGGAGCGAAGTCCTTGATGTCGAAGCGACTGCGGGTCGGCATGTGGATGGACGGTTCCACCCACGTCGACTTGTCGTCCGCGTCGTAGCCGAGTCGTGTCCAGATCGACCCGGTGAGCGCGGCGGCCGCTTCCTCGGTGAAGCAGTCGTGGATGACGACGTAGCCATACTGGAGGAAATGCTCGGCCTGTTCGTCGGTGAGAACCTGATAGCGAGAGCTCACGGCAACGTCCCTTCGCATGCGGTCACCCATCGACGCTAGTTCGCCTACGGAAAAGGGCGTGCTGGTCTCGCCAGGCGAGACAGTTTGTCCGTTGTTCGTCAGAACAGCGCGCCGAACGAGATGCCGTACGCACCTGTCGTCGCCCCTCTCGCGGTCGCGTCCCGGACGACGGTTCCCCTGGTTTCGGTAACTGGAACATTCCGCAACCTAGCCGGGCGGAGCAAACGGCTTGCGGGCCCGAAATGCCCCGTGCCACAATCGTCGCGTTCTGCGGGTCGTCTTACCGAGACGACCGCCGCCCCGCGAGCTGTTGGCGGCCACACACCGATTGAAGGGTTGTGGCATGCCGCGTTCTTCTCGCTTCGGCACTCTCCACCGTTACCTCCTCTACGCCCGGCTGTTCTGGCGTAGCGCACCCGCGTTGTCCCTGGTCTGTTTCGGCCTCACGGTGCTCGTCGCAAGCGCCGGTACGACCGCGCTGCTGACGACCGGCCGGCTGGTCGCGGCCCTGCCGGACGCGCACGCGGCCTGGCCGTGGCTGGTCGCGACGGCGCTGGCGTTCGTGGCCGGTCCGGTCGCCTCAGCGGCGCTCGCAGGAGTGGCGCACGCGGTCGAGGCCAAGTGCATGGTGACCACGCTCGACCTCACGATGGAGCTGGGCACAAGCCCTTACGGCACAGCGCATCTGGAGAACCCCAAACGGGCCGGCGAGCTCGCCGCGGTGACCCGGGCGTCGACCGACTGGCTTTACATCGCGGGCCTCCACAGCGGCTGGACGCTGATCGCGATCCGGCTCGGCGGCGTCGGCGCGTTCGTGATCCTGGCCGACTGGCGGTGGTGGGCACCGATCCTGTTGCTGGCCGGGTGGTTCCTGCTGAGCAGGGTCTTCGCGCAGTGGAACAACTCGATCTTCGACGACCTGCTCGAGGTGACAGGCAACCAGCGGCGGTACGCCGACTACCTCCGTTCACTGCTCGTCGGCAGCGAGGCGGCCAAGGAGATCAGGCTGTTCGGGCTGACCGGCTGGCTGGTCGGGCGCTACACCTCCGCGTGGCAGCAGGCGATGGGCGCGGTCTGGGCCAACCGGGCCCGCGCGCTCCGCCGTCCGCTACTCGCGTTGCTGCTGTCGCTGGCCGTGAACGCGGCCGTATTCGGCGTGCTCGCCCGCGACGCGTGGACCGGTGCCGTGGGCGCGGGCGCGCTGGTGACGTACGCGCAGGCCGTCCTGGCCATGTCGGCGTTCGGTTCACAGAACGACGCGCAGCGCGGGCTGGCTCGTACGTCCGCGGTGTTGAACGAGCTGGTCCGGCTGCGCCGGGCTCAGGGCCTACCGGCGCTGGCGACCAGCGGAGAGGGCGACAGCCGGCGGCCTGCCGAAGCGGGCAGCGGTCCGGCGTCGGTGGTGCTCGAGGGCGTCACGTTCGCCTACCCGTCGGCGGAGCCGGGCCGGCCGGCGATCTCACAACTGAGCTTGACGATCCCGGCCGGGCAGTCGGTCGCACTTGTCGGCGTGAACGGGGTCGGCAAGTCCACGTTGATCAAGCTGTTGTGCGGCCTGTACCGGCCGGACGAGGGCAGCGTACGGATCGGCGGCGCGGACCCCGGCGCCGACGACGCGGCCCGACGGCGGGTGGCGGTGATCTTCCAGGACTTCGTGCGCTACCACCTGCCGTTGCGCGACAACATCGCCTTCGACGCCGACGAAACCCTGCTCCGTAAGGCGTTGCACGACGCCGGCGGCTCGGGCCTGCTGGCTCGGCTCGGCTGGGACACCGTGCTGTCGCCGGAGTACGACGACGGCACCGAGCTGTCCGGCGGCCAGTGGCAGCGGGTGGCGCTGGCCCGCGCGCTCGCCGCGTTGCGTACGGGCGCGGGCGTGCTGGTGCTCGACGAGCCGGCAGCGGCGCTGGACGTCCGCGCCGAAGCGGCGTTGTTCGACCAGGTCCTTCGGGGGTTCCAGGGGGTCGTCCCCCTGGGCAGGCACAGCCTCGAGGTCACGCAGGGTGCGACGACGCTGCTGGTCACCCACCGGCTGTCCAGCGTCCGGCACGCGGAGCGGATCGTCGTACTCGGCCCGCGGCCGGACGGTGGCGCGCACGTGATCGAGGACGGCAGCCACGAGGAGTTGCTGGCCGGCGGTGGCGTGTACGCGGAGCTGTTCACACTGCAGGCCGCTCGGTTCGCGATGGCGGCGGGGAGGGACTGACCCATGCGTTCGCTGCGTGCCATCTGGCTGGTGCTCTCGACCGCGGTCAAGGTCAGCCCGGTGCAGTCGCTGATCTGCCTCCTCGAGTCGGCGAGCGTCGTTGTCGACGTACTGAAGCCGCTGTTCCTCGCCTGGATCGTCACCGGGGCGATCGGCCGTGACCTGCGCGGCGTCGTGGTCGCGGTGACGGCGCTGGTCGCCTCGGTCGCGCTGGAGAGGACGCTCGCGATGATCGGCGGCAACGCGCGGTTCGGGCAGCAGGAGCGGGTGGCGTACACGTTCGAGACCAGGATCGCGGAGATCACCGCGCGGATCCCGACGCTCGATCACCTGGAGTCGCCGCGCTACCTCGACCAGGTGCAGGCGCTGCGCGATCAGCAGGGCGCGCTCGGGTTCGCGCTGAACACACTGCTGAACGGGCTGGTGGACCTCGTCCGGGTCGGCGCGACCCTGGCGTTGGCGGCGACCGCGGACTGGAGGTTGCTGCTGGTCGCGGCGGCCGGCGTTCCGTCGCTGGTGGCCGTGCGGTGGTATGCGCGCTGGTCGGACGCGGCCGAGCGCTCGGCGGCGCAGCCGGCCCGGCTGACACAGCACCTGCTGGGGCTCGGACACTCGCCGGCGGCGGGAGCCGAGCTGCGCGTGTTCGGTCGTCGCGGAAAGATCCGGTCGCGGCTGCGATCTGCGGTAGCCGCATGGCGCGGCCCCTACGCTTTGCGGGCCAGGCGGCAAGCCGTCCCGGAGATCTGCGGCAGCCTGTTCTTCTTCGGCGTCGCGGGCATCGTGCTGGCGTGGCTGCTTCGGGACGTGCTGGCCGGTTCGGTCGGCACGGGCGCGTTCGTACTCGCGTTTCTGCTGGTCAACCACTTGCGGACGGCCAGCGGTGAGCTGCAGGGGATCGCCGGGCGGGTGACGACTGTGACGCGTACGGCCGGGCGCTTCCTCTGGCTGCTCGACTACGAGGGGTCGATGCCGCAGGGCGGCACGGGATCGCCGCCGGCGAGGCTGCGGCGGGGGATCAGGCTGGAGTCCGTGAGCTTCGCGTACCCGGACGCGGCGCTGCCTGCCCTGCGGGAGGTCTCGCTCGACCTGCGGCCCGGCTCGGTCGTGGCGATCGTGGGGGAGAACGCAGCGGGGAAGTCCACGTTGGTGAAGCTGATGGCCGGGCTCTACCAGCCGACGGGCGGCCGGATCCTGGTCGACGGCGTGGACCTATCGGCGTTCAACGTGGTGGCGTGGCGGGAGCGGCTGTCGGGCGCGTTCCAGGATCACGCGACGTTCGAGCTGACCGCGCGGCACGCGATCGGGCTGGGCGATCTGGCTCACCCACCCGACGACGCCAGGATCCTGGCGGCGGCGCGGGCGGGTGCGGCCGAGCAGGTGGTCGACGCGTTGCCACGCGGCCTCGACACGCAGCTCGGGCCGGGCTGGCCGGACGGCGTGGGGTTGTCGGGCGGGCAGTGGCAGCGGGTGGCGCTCGCACGGGGGATGCTGCGGCGGGAACCGCTGCTGCTCGTACTCGACGAGCCCACCGCCGCCGTGGATGCCGCGACCGAGCACGCGCTGTTCGAGCGGTACGCCGCCGCCGCGCGAACAGCCAGGCGGGCCGGAACGGTGACGTTGCTGGTCACGCACCGGTTCTCGACGGTGGCGGCGGCTGATCTGGTGGTCGTCCTGCGGGAAGGGTCGGCGGTGGAGGCCGGTACGCATACGGAGTTGCTGGCTGCCGGCGGGCACTACGCGGAGCTGTATCGGCTGCAGGCGCGCGGGTATCAGTAGCCGAGCTGCTCGCTGAGCGCGCGGACCGCCCGGAGCGCGGCGTCGACCTCCGCCTGCGCTTGGCGGGCGCCGTCGGTCAGGGTGGTGCCGGCGTAGTTGCTCGCCGTCGCCGCCAGCGCTTCGCGGAGCCGGTCGTCGATGGCGTCCCGCTGGATCATGGTGTCGAGCACGGTGAGGGAGTGGTCGACGCGTCCGACGGAGTTGGCGTAGTGCACCAGCTGGTCAACGGAGCGCGCGATCGACTGGTCGGCCTCGAGCACGGCAGCGGCTTGCGCGGGCATAGCGGCGGCGTGCGGCCCCAGCATGGCACGGGCCTCCGACAGTGCCTTGAGTCCGCAGGTGATCTGCCACAGCTGGTGGTTGACCAGCTCCGCCCAGCCCGGCAGCCTGCCCTCTCGGGCGGCGCGCGACTGGGCGACCCGTTCGATCGCCTGGATGACCACGCGCAGCTTGTACTGCCCGGGCTCGTCGAGATCCTCGAAGGGGTTGATGAGAGTCCGGCGGTACGACTGCAACTGCTCGCGTCGTTTGGCGAGCCTCCAGACCGAGGCGCCGCTCACCACCGCGCCCAGCGTGACCACGGCGCCCACGACACCGAACGTCATCAGGACCGTTCCCCAGCCTGCGACGATGCAGAACCAGCCGGCGAGCGCGATCGCGCCGAGGATCGTGGCGACCTTGCGTTCGCGCTGGAACCTGCGTTCGAGGGGAGTGGAGTTGAGCAGGTCTTCGGCGACGGCGCGCAGCTGGACCTGTACGTCCGGTGGCGTGGCGGGGGCGAAGATGAACTCAGGCAGCGTCTCATCCGGTCTGCGGATCCACGGCAGCGGCGCTCGAGCGTCCATCACCCGAGCCTAGAGCGAAATGGGTGGAATTGGGCCGCCCATTTCGCCGCTCAGTCCTCGGCGAGGGAGCAGTGCAGCCGTACCTGCTTGACGAGGACGCTGCCGTCGCCGTGCAGGTCGAGCTCACGGTGCGCGCCGTCGGGGGCCCAGCCGGTGGCCGTGAGGAAGGCGCGCATCGCGTCGTCCTGGCTGAACAACCACGTCGTCGCCCGGTTGAAGCCGTCCGCGCGGAGCGTGTCGACGCAGGCGTGCAGCAGCCGGGAGCCGTGCCCCTGCCTGGTCGCGGCCGGATCGATGTGGAACGCGGAGATCGCCCCGTCCGCCACCCGATCGGCGTCCGGATCCTCCGCGGGCCCGGTCGCCGCAAACCCGGTGACGGTGGTGCCTTGCAGCGCTACGAGCCCTCGGTTGCGGGCGTCCGGCGGCTTGGCGAGCGACTGCTTCCACTGCTCGGCGAACGCGTCCTCGTCGAGGCTCTGGAGCAGATCGGCGGGCAGGATCGAGGCGTATGCCTCGCGCCAGGCACGCATCTGCACCCGCGCGATCTCACCGGCATCCGCCGCCCACGCGACTCTCACACTCTGCTCGGCAACAGGACGAGGCTCAGTCACACGCCCATCCTGTCAGCCTCGCCGCCCGCACCAAAGCCCGGCCGACGTCACCCCAGCTCGAGCTCCAGATGCGTCCGGATCTGCTCCTCGGTGTACTCGAGCTCGCCTCGGTGGCTGACCTCGATCCGATAGATGCCCTTGCCGGCCGGCACCTCGCTGACGACGAACGAGAACGCGCAGTTCGAACCGTCCCGTTCCGCTGCGCCGAGCTCACCGATCGCCATCGTCGTGCCGTGCCTGTCCCTGACCACCACCTGCGTGCCGCTGTCGATGTCGTCGTAGCCGTCATCAGTCCAGCAACCGCCGCCGTCCGCGGAAGTCATCGCGGCCGTCGCCGCCTCGACCGTGAACGTGCCGGAAACGGTGAAGGCAGCGGGTTTCGTCGGTGACGCACTCACGGTTGGCGACGCCGTGACCGCGTGGTCGTCGGCGGCCCCGGCGCCGGCCGCGAACATGACGCCGGTGGCGCCGGCCGCGCCGATGAGCGCGGCCAGCAGATATCCGAGCAGGTGCTTCATCGGAATCACCGGACAGTCACGATCGCGCCGTCCGAGAAGGCGGAGTCGTGCAGCTCCAGCTTCTGGATCTTGGTGCCCTTGGGTACGTCGAAGACCACGATCCCGGAGAGCTTGTTGCCCGGGTTGATCTGCTCGAGCAGGGACTCGGAGTCCTCGAGGTAGATTGCCGCCTCACCGTCCGCGGAGAACTGCCGGCCTCCGGCGTCCAGCGCGTACTGGTTGTCGCCGAAGAAGGTGCCCGCCTCCTTGCCATGGTTGGCGACGGTCATGTGGACCAGGACGAACTGGCCCTGCGGCTTCGTGTTGAGGTACTCGCTGCCAATGGGTTCGGTGCTGTACTCGACCTTGGTCACCGTGAACGTGAAGTCGCCGTCGCGAACCGCCTGGTTCAACCCTGGCGCCTTCGGCTTCGCCGGCTTTGGTTTCGGCTGGACGGCCTTGGGAGTCGGCTTCGGCTTGGCCTCAGCCGGCTTGGCCTCCGGCTTGTCCGTGGCGGAGCTGGCCGGCTTCGGCCGGTCGGCTGCCGTAGTCGTCGGCTCCGGCGTGGTCTGGGTGGTCTGGGTCGCCGTCGGCTCGCTGTCCGGACTGATCAACGCGCCGAGGATGCCGAGGCCGACGAAGCCCGCGACGATCACTGCGATCACGATGAGTACGGGATGCACCTTCTGCTTCTGCGGCGGCTGCGGCGGTCGCGGCGGAACGGGGCCGCCGAACGGTGGCTGCGGACCACGCGGCGGCGGTCCCTGCCGGTAAGGCTGCGGAGGCGGATATGGCTGGCCAGACGGAAATGGCCGCCCGCCGGGCGGCATCCCGGGCCCGTTCTGTGGAGGCTGGTACTGCGGGTTCGGAGCTGTCATGGTTCCCCCTCTTCGGTCCCAAACCGGGACGCGGTGCGAGCTCCACGGTTACAGTCAGCAACCAGCGTCGCTGGGAACGAGGGGAGGCCTCAGCTCGAGGAAGCGGTGCGTTCGCGGGAACGGGTGCGGTACGTGCGGGTCTTCTGGCGGTTTCCGCACGCGCTCATCGAGCACCAGTGCTTCGAGCGATTCTTCGAGCCGTCGTAGAAGGAGTAGCGGCAGTCCTCGGCGTGGCAGAGCTTCAACCGGCGCCACCCGCCCTCGGACTGGGCGGTGATGATCGCCGCGGCCAGGCGGCCGAGGCCTCCCAGCACGCCCGACTCCGCCGGCTCCAAGCCTGGGGCGACGCCATCGAACGCGACTCGCAGCGGGAGCTCACGGCAGGCGGCGTCGAGCTCGGGTACGGGCGCCGAGATGCCGTCGTGGTGGTGTTCCATCGCGGTACGCAGGCCGCTGCGCAGCCGCAACGCCAGCGCCAGCTCGGCCGGCGTCGCCGCCTCCACTGCCGCCTCCACCGCCTCCGCCGGCGGCACCGATCCAGGCTCCGTCAGCAATCCGTAGTGCCGGAGCCACTGCGCGAGGTCGTGGCCGTTCGGCAGCGCCTCGATCGAGTTCGGCTCGTCGACGGTGTTGGTGAAGTCGCGGAGCAGCCGGGCGTACTCCGGGATCTCCTGCGTGTCCGTCACTCCCGATCACCTCTTCGAACAGTGCCCCCAGAACACCAGCGTACTGACATCACCGGTTTCACCAGGTGAGACACCGGCATAACCAGATAGCCAGTGTTGTTATGCCAGACATGACCTTCCTACTGGACAACATTGGACAAGACATCCTCCGTGACCGCATTGCCGAGGCCGAGCGCTTCCGTCGCTATCGGCAGGCCAAGCGCCTCCGCAAGCAACGACATCAATAGAGTCCCAAACTTGTGACAGCGATCTGCATCATCGGCAGGTCGCTGTCACACTTTCGCTGGTAGCCTTCGATCATGGACGCCCCGGCCGCCCAGATCACCGAGTTCGACGCGCTGATCGCCGCCGACGAGCGGATCGAGCCGCGCGATGCGATGCCTGATGCCTACCGAAAGACGCTGATCCGGCAAATCGCCCAGCACGCGCATTCGGAGATCATCGGCATGCAGCCCGAAGCCAACTGGCTGACCCGCGCACCCAGCCTTCGCCGCAAAGCGATCCTGCTCGCCAAGGTCCAGGACGAGGCGGGTCACGGCCTCTATCTCTACGCCGCCGCCGAAACGCTCGGCGTCAACCGCGACGAGTTGCTCGACCTGCTCCACACCGGCCGGCAGAAATACTCCAGCATCTTCAACTACCCCACGCTCACCTGGGCCGACATCGGCGCGATCGGCTGGCTGGTCGACGGTGCCGCGATCACCAACCAGGTCCCACTCTGCCGCTGCTCCTACGGCCCTTACGCCCGCGCGATGATCCGTATCTGCAAGGAAGAGTCGTTCCACCAGCGCCAGGGCTACGAAATCCTCTACACCCTCACCAGGGGCACAGCGAACCAGAAGGCAATGGCCCAGGACGCCCTCGACCGCTGGTGGTACCCCAGCCTCGCGATGTTCGGCCCGCCCGACGGCGAGTCCACCCACGGCGAGCAGTCCGCGAAGTGGGGCATCAAGCGCTTCAGCAACGACGAGCTCCGCCAGCGTTTCGTCGACATGACCGTGCCGCAGGCCGACGTCCTCAGCCTTCGCATTCCCGACGAAAGCCTGCGCTGGAACGAAGAACGCGGCCACTACGACTTCACCCAGCCCGACTACGACGAGCTGTTCACCGTCATCAAGGGCGGCGGCCCGTGCAACCGGCAGCGCATGGAGCGCCGCCGCCAGGCCCACGACGACGGCGCGTGGGTACGCGAGGCCGCCAACGCCTACGCCGCGAAACGCCAAGCAGGCAAGGAGTCTGCCGCATGAAAGACTGGCCGCTCTGGGAGGTCTTCGTGCGCGCGAGGCGCGGCCTGTCGCACGCCCATGTCGGCAGCCTGCACGCGCCCGACGCCGAGCTGGCCCTGCGTAACGCCCGCGACCTCTACACCCGCCGCGGCGAAGGCGTTTCGATCTGGGTCGTCCCGGCAGCGGCCATCACCGCGTCCAGTCCTGACGAGAAGGACGCGTTCTTCGACCCCGCGGCCGACAAGGTCTACCGCCATCCGACGTTCTACGACGTACCGGACGGAGTGCCTCACCTGTGAACCCGCGAGCGGACTACGCCCTCCGGCTCGGCGACGACGCGCTGATCCTCTCGCACCGCTTCGCCGAGTGGGTGACCCGCGCGCCCGCCCTGGAAGAGGATGTCGCGCTCGCCAACATCGGCCTCGACCTGCTGGGTCAGGCGCGCCAGTTCCTCACCTATGCGGGCGAAACCGACGGCAGTGGCCGCACCGAGGACGACCTGGCCTACCTCCGCGACGAACGCGAGTTCCGCAACGTCCTGCTCGTCGAGCAGGACAACGGCGACTTCGCGGTCACGATGGCCCGGCTGCTGGCGTTCTCGGCCTACCAGTACGAGCTCTACGAACGCCTCTCCGCCTCCGTCGACCAGACGCTCGCGTCGATCGCGGTCAAGGCGCTGAAAGAAGTCGCCTACCACCGCGACCACGCCAGCAGCTGGGTGCTGCGTCTCGGCGACGGTACGGACGAGAGCAACGCCCGCATGCGGGCCGGCATCGACATCATCCGTCCGTACGTCGACGAGCTGTTCGAGACCGACGAGCTGGAGCAGGGACTGGCCGCAGCAGGCGTCGCCGTCGACTGCTCGGCGCTCCGACCGGCCTGGAACGCCTACGTACAAGGCGTTCTGACGCAGGCCGGGCTGAGCTGGCCCGAGCAGCCGCCGTTCTTCGGCAGCGGCGGCCGGCGAGGCGTCCACACCGAGGCGCTCGGCTACCTCCTCGCCGAGATGCAGCACCTCGTCCGCTCCAACCCGGGTGCGACATGGTGACCGCCTACGACGTCGCCGCGTCGGTCGCCGACCCGGAGCTGCCGGTGCTCACGATCGCCGACCTCGGTGTTCTGCGCGAGGTCCGGATCGGCTCCGACGGCGTTGTGGACGTGGACATCACGCCGACCTACATCGGGTGTCCGGTGCTGGAGGCCATTCGCAGCGATGTCGAGAACGCCTTGCACGGTGCGGGTTTCGAGCAGGTCTCGGTGCACACCGTGCTCACGCCCGCCTGGTCGACGGAATGGATCTCCGAAGCGGGCTTACGCAAACTCGAGGAGTTCGGGATCGCGCCGCCCGCTCAGGGCACCTGCGTCCTGGTCACGCTCTCGGTGAAGTGCCCACGCTGCTCGTCCTTGCGGACAAAGGAGATCAGCCGGTTCGGATCGACGGCCTGCAAGGCGCTGTGGGTGTGCCAAGAATGTGGTGAGCCGTTCGACCGGTTCAAGGAACTGCGGTGAGCCGCCGCGCCGTGTTCCACCCGTTGCGGGTGGGCGAGGTCGAGCGCCTGACCGACGACTCCGTGGCCATCACGTTCGGCGTGCCGGCCGAGCTCGCCGACGACTATCGCTTCATGCCCGGCCAGCACGTCACCGTTCGCACCCCCGCGGCCGGCGACGACCTCCGCCGCAACTACTCCATCTGCTCCTCGATCGGATCCGGCCGCCTGACGATCGGCGTGAAGTACGTTCCGGGCGGCGGGTTCTCCGCGTACGCGTTGAAGAAACTCCAGCCCGGCGACGAGATCGACGTGATGACGCCGACCGGCCGGTTCTGCACCGAGCCGTCGCCGGAACGCCGCCGCCGGCTCGGCCTGGTCGCCGCCGGCAGCGGCATCACGCCGGTGCTGTCGATCCTCAGCAGCGTGCTGGAGCAGGAGCCCGGCAGCTCGGCGACGCTGCTGTACGGCAACCGCAGCTCGGCGTCGGTGATGTTCCTGGAGGAGCTGCAGGACCTCAAGGATCGGTTCCCCGCGCGATTCCAGCTCGTCAACGTACTGTCGCGGGAACGTCCCGGCATCGAGTTGCTCGCCGGCCGGATCGACGGCCCGAAGCTCGAGCGTTTCCTCGACACCCTGCTCCCGCCGGAGTCCGTCGACGAGTGGTACCTCTGCGGTCCGCACGAGATGGTCGACGAGCTGCGCGCCACGCTCCGGGCGCGAGGCGTGCCGCGCGACCACGTACACACGGAGCTGTTCCACGTCGGCCCGGTCGCCGAGCAGCCGGTCGTGGAGGCGGCCGGCGACTGCGAGCTGACCGCCGTACTCGACGGGCGCCGCTCGAACCTCCGGATGGCGCGCACCGGCCCGTCCGTCCTGGAGGCCGTGCTCGGCGCCCGGCCGGATGCTCCGTTCGCCTGCCGGGGCGGCGTTTGCGGAACGTGCCGAGCCAAGCTCGTCGACGGCAGCGTACGGATGGACCAGTGCTACGCGCTGGAGCCCGAAGAGGTACGCCGGGGCTACGTCCTGACCTGCCAGTCGCACCCCACGAGCGACCGGTTGGTCGTCGACTACGACGCCTGAGCCAGTGTCCTTTGCCCGGCCTGGGGTTACCGTGGACGGGTGAACTTCGACGTCGAAAAGGTCCGCTCGGCCTATCCCGCCTTGTCAGACGGCTACTCCTACCTCGACGGCGCCGCCGGGACGCAGACCCCGTACGCCGTGATGGACGCGATCCGCGACGCCTATGTGGCCGGAATCGGCAACCAGGGTGGAGCGTTCCCGGCCAGTGCGCGCTCGGACGCGATCGTGTCCGAAGCCCGGCAAGCGGTCGCCGACCTGGTGGGCGGTGTGCCGGACGGCGTGGTCTTCGGCCCGAACATGACGACGCTGACCTACCGCCTCGCGGGCGCGCTCGCGAAGCACTGGACGGCCGGCGACAACATCGTGCTGTCCCGTCTCGACCACGACGCCAACGTACGCCCGTGGGTGCAGGCGGCCGAGCACACCGGCGTGGCCGTGCGCTGGGCCGAGCCCGACGCCGAGACCGGCGAGCTGCCGGCGGCGCAGTACGACGGGTTGCTCGACGAGCGCAGCCGGCTGGTGGCGTTCACCGCTGCGAGCAACATCCTCGGCACCCGCCCGGACGTCGCGGCCATCACGGCCAAGGCGCACGCGGCCGGTGCGCTCGCGTACGTCGACGGCGTGCACGCGACGCCGCACTGCCCGATCGACGTCGCCGCCTATGGGGCCGACTTCTACGCCACGAGTGCGTACAAGTGGTCCGGCCCGCACATCGGCACGGTCGTCTCCGATCCCGCGACGCTCGAAAAGCTGCATCCTGACAAGCTGCTTCCGGCGCCCGACGGCGTACCAGGGCGGTTCGAGTTCGGCACGCACGCGCTCGCCGACCTGGCCGGCGTCACCGCGGCGGTCGAGCACCTGGCCGGGCTCGCCGCACCTGACTCGGCCGGGTCGCGGCGGCAACGCGTGCTTGCGTCGATGACCGCGGTCTCGGCCTACGAGCAGGAGCTGTTCCGCGAGCTCCTGGCCGGCTTGGCGAAAGTCCCCGGCGTACGGCTGTACGGCTCCGCGGCCAGCCGGACCGCGACGGCGTTCTTCACCATCGACGGCTATGCGCCCAGCGCCGTTGCCGCGTTCCTGGCCGAGCGGAAAGTGAACGTGTGGAGCGGCATCAGCTACGCCTGGGAGCCCGCCGGCGTGCTCGGCATCCGCGACTCCGGCGGCGCCGTGCGGGCCGGCCTGGTGCACTACAACAACCGGGCCGACGTCGACGCTCTCCTGGGCGCGCTCGCCGAGCTCGTGGGCTGAAGGCTTGGGACTTAAGGGCTGACCGGCTCCCGCAGCGCCTCGTCCAGGAACGACGACGCACCTGCGCCGTCGAGTCGTGCGCGCAGCTTCTCGATCGAGCGGCGGTGCGGCAGGATCTCGAACGCCAGCACCGGCCAGCCCGCGACCAGCCCGACCAGGAACGGCCAGCGGCTGTCGGCGATGAACGACATCGTGAGGCCGACGAGAATGGGCGCTTCGGTGACGGCGAAGCGGAACATCAGCTTGGACCGCCAGATGCCGACCGCCCGGCGCATCGCCTCGGGCCGGTCGGTCTGGCCCGGCAGTGTGGGGGCTGCGTAGCCAACCGACTCCGCGAGCAGGAATCCGACCACGACCAGGGCAAGCGGCACGATCGCGGTCCAGATCGGCGGCTCGTCCATGCTGGGCACGGTGAACCAGACCGCTACGCCGAGCAGGATCGGAGCCGCGAGCAGGCTGTAGATCATCGGCTGCATCGCCGTCAACGCGGACGGCCGGGGTCCAGTGTTCGGCAGGCTCATGGGCTAGAGCATAGGGGAGTGCGGGTTCAGGCGACCGGCGTCACGTCGAGTGTTGTCGTGGCGGTCCGCGACTGGCCGGCCTCGTAGGACAGCTGGGTGCCGGTCTTGGCGCGGATCGCATGCAGGCCCTGGCCCGGATGGCTGGAGTGCGGCTCGATGCCGAGGACGTAAACGCCTTTGTACCAAGGGAATCCGGGGCTGGCGTGCATTTCGTACCACAGCCAGGCCGACGGCATGGTCGCCGCGTCCCAGGACAGCCGGGCCGTCAGGCCGAGCCGGACGTTGGTGAGCGCGACGTACGGATCGCCGCCGAAGTCGAGCAGGTAGCCGAGCCGGTCGGCGGAGGCTTCCATGCCAGGGACGTCCCGCAGGTCGATCGGCTCGCCGGAACGGCCGTCGGCGTACGGCCACCTGGAGCGGGCGCCGACGGCGAGGTCACCGGCGGGCGTGTCGCGTTCGTCGTCGGCGAGGAACGTCGTGGCGTTGGTCTCGAGCCGGCAGCTGCCGCCGAGGAACGGTGCACCGAACGCGGCGTGGTGTCCCCAGGCGGCCTCGACCCACTCGCCGCCGGCGTTGCGGGTGGTCTCGGTGACCGTCAACCGCTCCCCGACGACGCGGATCCTTCGGGTGACCTCGAACGGGCTGCGTACCAGACGCGTGTGTAGCACGATCTCGCCGGAGCCGTGGGCCTCCCAGTCGTAGGGCGCGAGCCAGGCCTCGCCGTGCATGCCCCACTCGGCGCCGTGCTCGGTGACGGCGTCGCCGGCGTTGGGGAAGACGGTCTGCCAGCCGCCGGGGTACCAGTCGATGAGGTTTTCGGAGCTGTCCCCGGCGGTGCCCGCCGAGCCCTTGTGGCGCAGGCCCCACGGCGACTGCCACAGCAGTTCGACACCCGTTCGATGCCGGATCGACGTGATGTCGCCGCCCTTGCCCGGAACGACATCGACCTGGAGTTCGGGGCTGGTGAGGCGTACGACGTCCCATCCGCGATGTTGGCTGACCAATGGCTCCATCGTCCTAATAGTGCCAGTTGACAGTTACGAGGTGGCGGCCTATGTAGGGACCCATGACGACTCTTTCCCGGCGCCGGCTGCTGGCCACCGGAACCTTGACCGCCGTTGGCGGGACGCTCGCCTTGCCTGGCAGGGCTTCGGCGGGTGGGTCTCGCGGTGCTGCGCTGTCGGTGCGCGGTGGCGACGTGTCGTTCGCCTTGCAGCACGAGGCCATCGGGACGACGTACAGCTATCGTGGGCACACCATGCCGCTGGAGTGGATCCTGCGGCGCGCGGGCGCTTCGTATGTCCGGTTGCGGATCTGGACGAATCCGCCTGCTGGTTACTCCGACGCCGACTCGGCGCTGCGGTTCGCGCTGCGGGCGAAGCGGGCCGGGCTGAAGGTCCTGCTCGACCCGCACTACTCCGACTTCTGGGCCGACCCCGGCAAGCAGCCGACGCCGGCAGCGTGGGCGGACCAGGACCTGCCGACGCTGGCCTCGACGGTCTACACGTACACCCGCGACCTCGTCCGGCGGTTCGCGCGGGCCGGGGCGCCGGTCGACATGATCCAGATCGGCAATGAGGTCACGGCCGGAATGCTGTGGCCGCTGGGTCAGATCTACAAGGACTCCGGGGACGACTGGGCCGGCTTCACGACGCTGCTGAAGGCGGGGATCGCGGGTGCTCGCGCCGGCGGCCGCAATCTGCGGCAGCCGCAAATCATGGTCCATATAGATCGCGGTGGTGACAACGGCGGGACCCGGTGGTTCTACGACCATCTGCAGGCCGCCGACGTCTCGTTCGACGTGATCGGGCTGTCGTACTACCCCTTCTGGCACGGGACGATGGCCGACCTCTCGGCGAACCTGGCCGACACTGCGGAGCGTTACGGCAAGGACATCGTGGTGGTCGAGACGGCGTACCCATGGACGCTGGGTAACGGTGACGGGCTGGGCAACTTCGTGACCTCACCCGACCAGCTGGTGCCGGAGTTCCCGGCGACGCCGGCGGGCCAGGCGGCGTACTTCGAGGAGCTGCGCTCGATCTTGGCGGACGTGCCGTCCGGCCGGGGCGCGGGCTTCGTCGACTGGGAGCCGGAGTGGCTGCCGGGTGTGGGCTGGGCGCCGGGGGAGGGCAACCCGAACGACAACCTCACGATGTTCTCGTGGTCGGGGGAGGCGCTGCCGGCTGTGCGGGCGTTCCGTCCGCCGCGGTAGATCCTGGGGTCACCAGAGGCGCAGCGGCGCTGCGTCGGAGTGGGGGAGCAGGTTGCCGAGCCCGCCGGCGGCCTCGGCGAGCTGCAGCAGGATTTGGGCGGTGGCGTACGCGTCGTACCCAGCGCGATGCCGCCGCCCGTACCTGCTGGTCATGCGGATGCCGCGGGCTTCGATCAGCGCACTGAGTCCGTACGCACCGAGCGCCGGCCAGTACTTCCGCGCGAGAGCCAGCGTGTCGAGCACGTACGGCGGCTCGTAATCGGGCAGGCAGCGAGCGAGCAGCTTCCGCTCGACACCGGCGTTGTGGGCGACCAGGATCCGTCCCTTGAGGGCGTGTCCCACCTCACCGGCGACCTCCGCCCACTCCGGCGCGTCGGCGACGTCCTCGTTCGAGATCCCGTGCACCTTCTCCGTCACCATCGCGGTGATCGGCCTCGGCGGCCGCACCAGCCAGCTCCTGAAGCTCCCCACCCGCCCATCATCGACCGGCACCACGGCCAACTCCACGACGTCAGGAGGCCGCTGCCCGTTCCCTTCCACGTCGACAACAGCTACCGCCGGATGAGCGGCTCTGGTCTGGTTCACTATGCTGCCTTTCCACTAGCCACAGGATCTTGACGGCGCCCGGCTATAAGATGAATTATGGGCTCTCGTGGCGAATCCTCTCCACAAGAGGGCCACGGCGATCCTGGTAGGGACCGCCTTGGCTGTCGCAGTTGCCGTAGGCATCTGCCGCGTCGAGTTCCACCAAGCTGAGCCGATGTATGTTGCCGGTTTGAGCAAATACGACGTTCAGCCCGAGGGTGCCTAACTCGTCAGAGTTCGGTCTGAAGGCCTCATTCCGTATTCGAGCCGATGGATCCCTGTGGGGTGTGCCCCACGACACCCCACAGGGACGCACGCACTACCGCTCGCGCTCCTCTCGCCCGTCGATCCCGAGCAGGAACCGCCCGCCGGCGCGGTAGAGGCTGTCGTGCACGCCGTCGGCGAACACGAGCGCGGCGAGGTCGTTCCGTACCTTCACCAGCCGGCTTCCCGCCGCGAACCCGCTGGCGCCCACCAACGGGATCAGTTCACCGACCGCCCGGCAGGCAGCGTCCACGCCGCTGGCCTTTCCGGTGTTAGCCCACAGGCCGGCAGCCTCGTCGTCGAGAGCGGCCAGCCGGGTCGTGGCGATCGCGGCCAGCAGGCCGGCACAGATCTCCGCGTACGCACGACCCAGCAGGATGTACGCGTTGTCGCGGATCCGCCCAACCACGCCGATCCGCTGCCGGGCGGCCAGCGTCCGGGCGACGAGCGTGTGCGTACTCGCCGCGGCGCCCAGCGCGGTCGCCGTCACGAGCGGCCGGAAGCGCGCGAAGTGCCGGTGGAACAGCCTGCCCCCGCTTCCGGCCGGCCCGATCAGGTCGGTGTCGACGTTGACCTCGACCTCACGGAACGCGAGCGTCCCCCAGGTCCAGCCGGCCAGGCCGGACGGCGTGACGGCCACCCGCTCCAGGCCGGGACGTCCGGCGTCGAGCAACGCGGCTGACAGCCCGCCGTCGGGATCGCGGAAGAACACCGCGAACGCCGCCGACTCGGCCAGCCGCGACACCCAGACCTTCTCGCCGCACAGCGACCAGATGCCGTCGCCAACCCGCCTGGCCGCGGCCGTGATCTCGTTCAGCCGGGTGCCGCCGTGTCGTTCGGTCGCGGCGATGCCCACCAGCTCTCCGGCCGCGAGCCGGCGGAGCCACTCCCGGCGCCGGTCAGCCGCCGTCAGGTCGAGCGCGAGTGCGCCGTGGCCCAGTCCGGTGGCGTCCCGGAGGTCGAGATCGTGGAAGCCGCAGACGAACTGCGCCAGCGTCTGCACGACCGCCGGCCGGCCGAGCCCGCCGTCCGTACTCGGCAGGGTGAGCCGGGTGAAGCCGTCCTCGGCGAGCGCCTTGCGCGTACGCAGCAGCCACTCTCGGCGTTCCGTGCCGGCCGCGTCCGCGGTGCCGAACTGGCATGCCGAGAGCAGATCGTCGAGCCGCTCGATTCGCTTCCAGTCGATGTCGTCGAGCTCGGGCACCGCGCTACGGATCGGGCCGAGCCACCCGGAGATCGACCCGAACGCGGTCATGACGCAACCTCCATCGGATCGTCGCCGCCTACGGCGCCGAGTCGAACCCGCGCCGGCACGCCGTACGCGACCGCGTGTGGTGGCACGTCCCTCGTCACCACCGAGCCGGCGCCGACGAGCGCGTGCGCGCCGATCACCACGCCGGGCAGGAGCGTCGAGCCGGCTCCCACACTGCAGTGATCACAGAACCGCGGCGGCCGCAGCTCTTCCTCCCGTTCCGGATCGCGCCAGACCATGCGCTTGGTGTTGGTCGTCCGGACGCCGGCGCCGAGCGACACGTGGTCGCCGACGTAGGTGTCCTTGGTGATGTGCGTCTGCGGCGACATCCTTACGCTGTTGCCGATCCGTGCGCCCCGTTCGACCGTGACCGCGTGCGCGATCTGACTGTCGTCGCCGATGCGCACGTCCGTTCGCAGCAGCACATTGTGCCCGATCGTCGTGAGCTCGCCTATGACGACTCCCGCGTACAGGATGGCGCCCGCGCGGATGACCGCCCCGGCACCGATCTCGGTCGCCGTGCCGGCGCCCGGATAGTGCTTGCGGGCGGCGTAACCGCGTTCCGGCTGCCCGACGATGACGTTGTCCTCGATGCGTACGCCTTCGCCGAGTCGTACGCCGCCGTGCAGCACACTGTTCGCGCCCACGACGCAGCCCGCCCCCAGCACGATCGGGCGCAGCGTTCCGAGCCCGTCCTGCGGCGCGAACCGCGCGAACCCGCTGACCACACAGCCCGCCCCGACTTCGAGGAGACCCGCCTCGGTCAGATCCGACGCCGTGACTACATCTGGCACCGTGAAGTTCTCGCCAGCCATCTCGAACTCCTCCTCTTCATGTCCCCCGCATCTGCCGCGGTGGTACGTGTCAAGGGGACGCAACGGCTGGCTCGTTCGGATATCGAACGCCCGACCCACGCACGAGATTTGCAGCATCTGCAAACGTTCCGGCTGGTCGAATTGCCCGGCTGCCCCTGCTTTTCTCGGCTGCGCCGGAATTGTGAACGCATCGGTGCGGCGACGATCCGATATCCTTGCAGATGCGTGCGGGGTGACGCGAGGGGGTGCTCCGGATGGACTCTTCACCTTCCATTTGGTCGTCACGGCAGATGCTGGCTGCGGTCAACAAAGGCAATCGCGGCGAAGTCGTCCGACTTGCGCGGCGTGACCGCGGCTGGACCCAAACCCAACTTGGGCGAGAATGTGGATACAGTCCGTCGGTGATTTCGCGGCTCGAGACGGGTGGACAACCGCTCTCGGATATCCAGGTCCTACGGAAGCTCGCGACCGTGCTCGGAATTCCGGCGGAGTATCTCGGACTCACACCCGAAGCGCACGACACGGGAACCGGCCTCTCAATTCCTCGACCTCGAGGCGATTCCGCGACAGGTCGGTCTCCAGCTCAACTGCCGACAGACATCGCGGAATTCGTCGGCCGGGAAAACGAGCTACGACAGCTGGACGCGCT
This sequence comes from Flindersiella endophytica, assembly GCF_054779015.1. Classification (NCBI taxonomy): domain Bacteria; kingdom Bacillati; phylum Actinomycetota; class Actinomycetes; order Propionibacteriales; family Nocardioidaceae; genus Flindersiella; species Flindersiella endophytica. Next base: position 360,917 of record NZ_BAAGYY010000024.1, on the reverse strand, counting down.
ACTGATACCTCAGCGCCGCCAGCAGGCGTCGGCCGTCATGATCTCTGCCGTGTCCGGCACCGCAGGAGTCGGCAAGACCTCACTTGCCGTGCATTGGGCGCATCGCGTCGCCGATCGGTTCCCGGATGGGCAGTTGTACGTCAACCTCCGGGCATTCGAGCCGGCGGACTCCCCGATGGATCCGTCCGAGGTGATGCGTGGCTTTCTGGAGGCACTCGGAGCCGAGCCAAAAGACAACCCGATGGATCTGGATGCCCGGGCTGCTCGCTACCGCTCGTTCCTGTCCGGGAAACGGATGCTCATCGTGTTGGACAACGCTCGAGACACAGATCAGGTCAGGCCGCTCTTACCTGGAGCAGCGGGATGCCTGGTCGTCGTCACGAGTCGCAGCACGCTGAGCGGACTGGTCACGCGGGAAGGCGCACGTCCGCTGGAGCTCGGCCTGTTCACCGGCACCGAGGCGAAGCAGTTGCTGGAGCGCCGGCTCGGGCAGGAGCGCGTGGCATCCGAACCCGAAGCGGTGGATGGCATCATCGCCGCCTGTGCGAACCTGCCGTTGGCTCTTGCGGTGGTGGCTGCTCGTGCCGAGCCACATCCGGAGTTCTCTCTCACGTCCTTGGCCACCGACCTGCAAGACACCCTTGCCCGACTCGACTTTCTCAGTGTCGAGGATCCAGATACAGACCTGCGGGCGGTGTTCTCATGGTCGTACGAGCAACTGAGCGATGACGCCAAGCGGCTGTTTCGGTTATGTGGCCTGCATCCAGGTCCGGACGCCTCAGCTACGGCGATCGCTAGCTTGGCGGCGATCTCGGTCCGCAAGTCGCGAACCCTCCTGAACGAACTCACTCGCGCGCATCTCGTCGCCGAGCGAGTCCGAGGAAGATACGGATTCCACGACCTTCTGCGTACGTACGCCAGGGAACTCGTCCGGGCCAATGAGAGCATCGCCGATCGCCAGGGAACGATCCGGCGCATGGTCGACTACTACCTTCATGCGTCGCTGGCGGCAGATCGGCAGCTTCGGCCCGGCAGGGATCCGATCGTCCTGGTGGCACCTCAACATGGCGTCGTCACCGTGTCGATCGCAGGAGACGCCGAGGCGCTGGACTGGTTCGTCGCCGAGCATCAGGCGCTGCTCGGCGTTCGCGACGAGGCCGTGTCCGCAGGACTCGGGGCGCAGGTCTGGCAGTTGGCTTGGACGCTCGACACGTACCTCGACCGGCAGGGGCACTGGGACGAGTACGCGACCAGCTGGCAACTGGCCCTGGAAGCGACCCGGCGTCTAGGGGACCGGCCGGCAGAGGCTCGGGCGCGCCGCATCCTCGCGCATGCCCACCTGGCACTCGGGCGACTCGACGAGGCGTACGCACATCTCCAGCAGGCATTGGACATCCTGGACGAGCAGGGCGACCTGATCAGCCAGGCTCATACCTACGGTGAGCTAACCAGAGCGTTCGAGCGACAGAACGAGCACAGGAAGGCATTGGAGTCGATTCAGCTGGCCTTCGAGCTGTTTCGGGTCGCCGGGCATCGTCAGGGGCAGGCCAAAGCGCTGAACGACATCGGCTGGATCCGCGCGCAGATCGGTGAGTATGAGCTGGCGCTCGAATCTTGCGAGGATGCGTTGTCGCTCAATCAGGAGCTCGGTAATCGAGAGGGGGAGGCGAACGCCTGGGACAGCCTGGGATATGTCCGGCAGCACCTGGGCCATTCCGAGCAGGCGATCGACTGCTATCGCCGGGCGCTGTCGTTGTTCCTGCAGCTTGGTGACCGGCACAACCAGGCGGAGACGCTGACCCGACTGGGCGACGCCCATCTGGCCGCCGGATCGGTGCTGGCGGCACTCGGAAGTTGGCGGAATGCTCTGGAGATCCTCGACGACCTCGAGCACGCCGACCAGGCGATGGTTCGGGCCAAGCTCGCCGCAGCGAGCGCGACGGCCGCCGGGCTCGAGGAGGGTTCCATTTCGTCGCGGCCGGCCGAGGCTGACAGTCCGTGATGTGGTGAGTGCCAAGACCTACTCTCCGCTACGGAGAGCAGCAGCTCGGGGCAGCGCCTGGATGGACCCCTGCCCTGCGGATCGGTGGCGCCCCCGTTGCGTTTTCGCTCGCACCGATCCGCAGGGCAGCCCCCATCAGGCGGCCCGACGGTGCCCCGACTCCTGGGCGCCGCGCGTGAGGTACGCCGTCGCGGCGGGGCCGGGAGTGTGGCCGTCGAGCCGCCCTGGGTAGACGCGCACTCGTACCGAGGCGTTCGCGCATTGGCGGTCCGGTCGCCGCCGACCGCACACGACGACACGACCGCCGCCCGGTAGGTGCTGCGCCCGCCCGATGATCCACTGCTCGAGCAGCCCGCGCGCGATCGATCGCGGATCGCGGGTGAACTCCCGCTCGGCGTGGATCGTCGTCTGCCAATGGCCGTCGACGAGGGTGGCGAGCTCGTACGTGTAGATGCCTGTCATGCTCACGACGATCGGCCGTCGTGGCTGCTCGCCGGTTGCTGCGAGGCTGCTGCTCGGCTGCCGGGTTACCCTGGAAAAGGAATGACGCCGGGGTGGGGGTGATCCGGGGTGAGGTTCGAGGTGCTCGGACCGTTGCAAGTCTGGCGAGACACCACTCTCGTGCCCGTCAAGAGCACCACCCAGCGGCGAATTCTCGCAGCGTTGCTGACCCGCGTAGGCGGCCAGATCTCGGTTGGTGACCTGGTCGACGCGCTCTGGCCGATCGATCCTCCGTCGAATTCTGTGAAAAACACACAGTCGTACGTTGCGAAACTGAAAAGCACTTTGGGCGAATCCGCCGGTTCCGTGATCGAGTCCGGGCCTGGTGGATACCGGATTTCGGTGGATCCGAGCGATCTGGACGCCCACGAGTTCGCACAGAACATCCGGCGGGCGACGCAAGCCCACGCCGCGAACGACGATGCGACCGCGAACGTGTTGCTCAGCCGCGCATGGCGACTCTGGCGCGGCCGGCCGTACAACGATCTGCAGGACTGGCAGTTCCTGCAGCCCGAGATCGAGCGGCTCAACCAGCTGCATCTCGAGGCCCTCGAGCTCGGGATCGAACTCGGACGGCATGCCGATCTGCTGCCGGCGCTGTCGGCTTTCGTCGACGAGAACCCTTACCAGGAACGGCCGGTGGGCCTGCTGATGCGCGCGCTGCACGCGCTCGGCCGGCAGGCCGAGGCCCAGCAGGTCTACCACCGGACGAGGATCCGCCTCGCCGAGGAGCTGGGCGTCGACCCGACGAGCGAGCTGCGCCGACAGTACGAAACCCTGTTGCGCGGCGAGCCCGCAACCGCGGCACAGGATGCCGAGCGCGCGACTTCCGTCGTACTCGTCGACCGGATGCCCTGGCCACCAAAGGTTCTGCACGAACGGCAAGGCACCCTTGCCAGACTGGAAGCGCTCGGCGAACGGCAGCCGCCGGTGGTCGGCGCGATCACCGGGGCGCGCGGTGTCGGCAAGACCCAGCTCGCCGCCGCGTACGCACGTGGCCGGATCGCCGCGGGCTGGACGGTCGTGTGGGTCGACGCCAGCACGCGCGACCAGCTGGTCGCCGGATACGCCGACCTCGCCGACGTGCTCGGTTTGCGTTACCTGAAAGGCGATTTCGAGCACGCGGCCCGCCAAGCCCGGCGCTGGCTGGGCGAGCAGGCAACCCCGGCGTTGCTCGTGCTCGACGACGCGGCCGGTCTCGCCCTCGTTCGTGAATGGCTACCGCAGCCCGGCGGCGCACAGGTCGTGGTCACCAGCAACCGCCGTACGTTCGGCTGGCTCGGCGAGCTGCTCGAGCTGGACGTCTTCACGCCGGTACAGGCTCGCGAGCTGCTGACCGAGTGCACCGGCTTACGTCCGAACGGCATGGCCGTCGAGGTGGCGACGGCGGTCGGCCATCACCCGCTCGCGCTCACGCTCGCGGCCGCGGTGATCGCCGGCGAACGCCTCACCTATCGCGAGTACGTCGACCGGCTGACCGTACTGCCGACTGACGACGTACTCGGCGCGCACGAAGGCGATCCGTACCCACGCAGCATGAGCGACGCGATCTGGCTGTCGCTGGAGACAGTGGAGCGTCGCGCGCCCGGCGCCAGGGCGCTGGCCGAACTCGTCGCGGTGTTGTCGGCTTCGGGCGTCGCCCGGTCGTTGCTCACGCCGGCGAACCTGGACGAGCCGGCCCGGGCGGGTCGATCCCGCCTGCTCGGCATCCTGCTCGACGCCTCGCTGCTGACGTACCGGGAGGACGGCCAGACCATCGTCATGCATCCGTTGACGCGTCGTGTCGTCGGCGAACGGGCCGCCCGCGACGGCCGGCTCGCTGCGGCGGCAGGCGAGGCGATCGCGTTGCTGGGCAGCCAGTTTCGTTCGCTGGCCGGCCAGTGGACCCGGCAGTCGGCGAACGACGGATTCGCGCACCTCGAGACGCTGCTCGGCCTGGTGGGCCCGGCGAACCTGGCGCGCGAGCAGGTGAGCGAGCTGCTGGCGTTGTGTACGGAGGCGATCGAGCAGGTCCACCACAGCTACGACGCGATCCGGCTGCACGCGTTCAGCCGCACTGTGCTCGCGCAGCAGGAGCGCGTACTCGGCATGGACAATCCGGCGACGATCCGGTCGCGGGCGAACCTCGGACGGGACTATCGAATGCGGGGCAGGGTCAACGACGCGGTGGCTCTGCTCCAAAGAACCCTTGCGGAGCAGGAGAAAGTCCTCGGACCGGAGCACGCGGACACGCTGCGGACGCGGTACGACCTGGCCGCCACCCACCTGACCGCCGGGCACGCCGAGCGCGCGATCGCCCTGCTCCAGCAGACGATTGCGGCGCAGGAACGCGTCTACGGCGACGACCATCCGGGCTTGCTGATCGCGCGGAAGCGGCTGGCGTTGGCCAACCGGAGCCTGGGACGTCTGGAGGTGGCCGTGGAGTCGTACGAGGCGTTGATCCCCGGCATGGAGAGGGTCCTGGGTGCCGAGCATCTGCAGACGTTGCGGGCGCGCAGCGAGCTGGGGTGCGTACACCGCGCCGCCGGGCGGGTGCCCGAGGCGATCGAGGTTTTCGAACGCGCACTGGCCGACGTCCGGCGCGTACTCGGCCCTGACCATTCGGAGGCGATGCACGAACGCGACCGGTTGGCCGGTGCCTGCCGGGCGGCGGGGCGGGTGCCCGAGGCGGTCGCGCTCTTCTCGCAGACGCTGGCCGACTGGGAGCGGCTGCTGGAGGAGGACCATCAGTGGACGCTGATGGCTCGGAACAACCTGGCGTGCGCGCTCGCTTCTGCGGGGCGGCTCGACGAGGCGGAGGCACTGTTTTCGCGGACAGTGGCCGGTTACGAGCGGACCCAGGGAGCTCAGGGCGTGCGGCGGCCGCGGGGATTGAACGTGCGCAACAACCTGGGCTGCGTGCTGTGGCTGGCCTCCTCCGCCGACCGGTACCGGGACTCGGCGGTCGGGTTGCTGGAGGCTGCGCTGGCCGGACGAGAGCGGCTGCTGGGACCAGACCACCCGGACACGGCCACGTCCCGGCACAACCTCGCCGTCGCACGCGGCGAGCTGACCAGCGGCGACGGACCACACTGGCTGCGGAACGGGTTCGCCTACACCTCCGGCCACAGCGTCGACGAGACGATCCGCCTGTGATCCGTGCGTGCTTGCCGGCCGGACGGTTGACGATTGTCGGCTTCCGAACCGCCGGCGGGGTGCGCGCTCAGCTGAGCCGGAGGCGGGTGCGGAGGCGGTGCCACAGCGAGCGCGGCAGCGCCCGGGCGAGCAGCCGTCGTTGCCAGGAGGCGGTGGCCCAGACTGCCGAGCGCACGACGTTGGCCGAGGCGCGGACGTCCGGGACGTTGGCGGGGTCCGGCGCATAGCGGCAGCGTTCGACCGCTGACACCAGGCGGCGGAGCTCGGCGGCCAGCTGGGCTGACGGGTCGGACAGTTTGGAGAGGACTCGCGCGCTCGTCGTGCGGGGAGTTTCGGCCTCGTCCCAGCCGAGGCCGAGGTCGCGGTGGACGTCGGCGAGTTCGTCCCAGGCGGCCTCCGCCGAACGTGGAGGACTGCCTCGGGCCAGCCGCCGGCGGCGGAGGCCGGAGCGCACCAGGCCCGGCGTCGCGAGTACGAGGAGGATGCCCAGGCCGCCGAGTACGGGGAGCAGGAAGTCCAGCCGCGGCAGGAAACCGCCGCCCGACGAGTCGGTGGGCGCCGCGGTCTCGCTCTCGGTCGGGGTGGGTTCGGTCGGCGCTGTGGTCGCGCTCGCGCTCGGCGTGGGCGTCGGCTCATCGGTGGGGACGGCGGTCTGCTCGGTCTCCGGCACCGTCCACAGCGGCTCGAACGGCACGCGCGCCGACGGTGTGGGTTCGAAGCGGACCCAGCCCGCGCCGCTGAAGTACAGCTCCGGCCACGCGTGCGCGTCCTGCGCCGAGACGACCCGCCGGTCGTTGCCGACCTCGTCGCCGGACAGGTAACCCACGGCCACCCGCGCCGGGATGCCCTGCTGCCGCGCCATGATCGCCATCGTCGCGGCGAACTGCTCGCAGTAGCCGCTGCGGTCGCTGAGGAAGTCGAGCAGCGCGGAGTCGCTGTGCCCCTGCACCCTGTCGAGGGAGTAGGTGAACTCCGCACGGAAGAACGTCTGCAACGCCACCGCCCGGTCGTACGCCGATTCGGCCTTCGCGTCGCGGATCGCCCGGTCGGCCGTCTCCTTGACCTCGTTCGGGATGCCGTCGGGCAGCCGGGTGTAACGCTCGCGGATGTTGTCGGGCGGCGCGGCCGCGCCCTTCAGCTGAGTCGCCGTGAAGTCGGTGGTGATGCCGTCGACCTGGTACGCGACTCCGGCGCTCTCGCCGTCGCGCACCACGATGTCGTGCGTCTCGTCGGTATAGCCGACCTCCGCCGTCGAGCGCACGGCGCTGGACGGATAGGGCGCCGGCAGCCACTTCGACCGCAGGTTCTTCTCGATCTGGAAGGCGTAGTGCTGCCGCTCCGCCTTGTCGGCCTCGAGGCCCGGCGGAGCGGGCAGTGCGCCGCCGTTGCCGACGTCGCGTACCGGCTGGTTGGACGCCTCCCAGCTCTCGCCGTCGAAGTCGTCGAGCACGACCATCCGGAGGTACTCCGGGTCGGGCCCGGTAGTGGTGTACGACATGACCGGCACGTCGTACGGCCGGATCAGGTTGCGCTTGAGGTCGAGCATCGGGTTGGAGACCTGGATCGTCGTGGCGCCCGTGCCGAAGTTGCTGCTGCTTTGCTGCAGGAACGACATCGGCTGCAGTGTGGGCAGCACCGCGGGCACCACCACCGCGATGCCGATCACCGTCGCGCCGACCAGGCGGCCGGTCCGGCGAGCCGGCGAGATCGAGCCGACCGGCGTCAGGTCGCCGAGGCCGCGGCCCCAGCGTGTGAGCCGCTCGCGGCCCTCGCTGGTGAGCAGGATCACATAGCCGGCGGCCGCGGGAATGAACGTCAAGGCCGAGACCACGCCAGGCACCGCGACCGCGGGGATGGTGTAGAGCATCAGCAACGGCAGACCGGCCCACGGCACCTGCCGGAACGTCGCGGCCAGCGCGTCGACAGCGATCGCCGTCAGCCCGATGGCGAGCGCGGTGATCAGGATGAGGTCCGCGTCGAACGGCATCGGCGCCGACTGGCGGACGATCAGCTCGGCGCCACCGACCAGGCGCTGGGCGAGGAACTCGAACGCGTCACCGCTCGGCAGCAGTCCACCGATCAGGTCGTCGCGCGCGCCGACCAGCAGGAACGCCCACACCAGCCCGGCCAGCTGGGCGAGTGGGATCAGCGGCTGCGGTGTGCCGAGTTGCCGGAGCCCGAGGCCGATGGCCACGACGAACGCGACCGTGACCGCGCCGCCGGCGAACCAGGCGGCGCCTTCGTACGCGGGTAAGAGCGCGAACGACGACAGGCACACCGCCAACGCTCCCGCTCCGGCGATCGCGATCGTGGAGCTGACGGACCTGGCTGCCGGCACTGCTCACCACCCACCCTTGTCGGGACGCCGAACCCGTTCTCTTCGACCCTAGACACGCACGGCAAGCTCCGGACGTTTACCAGCGGTCCGGAAAAGCTTGCTGGGAGACGGTGAAAACTGCGCGAAAGCGGGGTGGCCGAGGCCGGCGTACTGCTCGGCTGTGGGGCGCTGGTCCTGCCACGCCGCGGTCAGCCAGGCGTAGTGCCGCTCGGCCAGTGCCTGGGCCTCGGCGCCGCCGACCGGCTCGCCTTCGGCGCTGGCCCGGCCGAATCCGGCGGCGATGTCGTCGTGCTCACGCGCGAACGCCGGCTGCTCGTCGGCGGAAAGCGCTTGCCACCACTGGTTGCCGCGGTCGTAGGCCGCTTCACCCCAGCGCTCGACCACCTCGTCGCGGTAGCGGGTGTGGTCGAAGCCGGCGAGAGACTCCTGCGCCATCAGGGGTTCACCTCCTTCCAATCTGCGAAGGGTCGTACGAACCGGCTCGATCTGCCGGTCGATCCGGTCACGCTCACGCAGCAGCATCGGCAGGTGGCCGCGTAATGCGGCTACCGCATCCTGCTGCCCATGCAGAACCTTGGCGATCTCAGGTAGCCCGAGCCCGAGCTCCCGCAACAGCAGGATCCGCTGCAGCCGGACGAGTGCGGCCTCGTCGTAGTAGCGATAGCCGTTGCCGCCGATCCGGTTCGGTGACAGCAGCCCGATCGCGTCGTAGTGACGCAACGTGCGGCTGGTCGTGCCCGTCCAGCGGGCGATGTCCTGGATCGACCACTCCCGCACCGCTGTCACCACCTTCGTGTTCGTACGCCCTGGTCAACGGGACGCAGCCACGCTAAAGGTTGACACGACGTCAAGGTCGAACCGAATTCCGAGCGCCGGCCTTGGCGCCCGCACCGTCGATCAGGAGCGCGAGGCCGTCGAGATGCCGGGCCAGTCCGTACTCGAACAGCTCGTCCAGGTCGAGCGCGGCGTCGGCGGACACGGTGCCGAGCGCGGGGAATCGTTCGACCAGATCGGCGGAGGGGTCCTCGTTGGCCGTCCACCACTGGTCGATCGTGAGGCCGGTCTCGAGTCCGGCGTCTATCTCCGCGGCATTGGTCAGCGCGACCGTCACGACGTAGGCGGACAGCGTGATCGCCTCCTGCAGCATCACCACCGGTGACAGCCCGATGCCGTCGATCGCCTGCAGCATCCAGCCGGTGTGGGCGATCGCGTTTGGCATCATCATCGGCCGGGTGAACGAGATCACGCGGGGTAGCCACAGGTGCCGCTGGTAGAGCTCCCAGTGCAGCCGGGAGGCGAGCTCGAGCTTGGCCCGCCACCCGTCCGGGCCCGGCTCGGGAAGCAGGTGCCGGCCGAACACGTCGTCGGCCATCTGCTTGACCAGGTCGTCCTTGCCCTCGACGTAGCGGTAGAGCGACATCGGGCCGGTGTCGAGCTCCGTGGCCAGCCGGCGCATCGACAGCGCCTCCAGGCCCTCGGCGTCGGCGATCGAGATCGCGGTGGCCAGAACCTGCTCCTGGTTGAGAGGCGGCTTCCGCATCGTGCCGGGCCAGGAATTTGCGGCTACCGCACGACGCGTGGCCTGCCGATTGGCGCGGGCGCTGACCACGGTGCCCGCACCGACCCGCGCCTCGACGAGACCCTCGTCGCGCAGGGTGGCCATCGCCCGGGTGGCGGTGGCGATCGCCACGCCGTGATCGCCGGCGAGCTGCCGGATCGACGGCACGCGGTCGCCGGGACGCAGCTCGCCGGAGGCGATCCGTTCGCGGATCACGGCGACGATGCGCTGGTACGGAGAGTCGGCTGACATGCCGCCAAGTGTACTAGTTCAATGCCGCAGTGTTCTAGTTCGTCACCAGGGTTGTCCCTGAGCTTATCCCTGCAATTGAACGCAGATGATGGCCACAGGTGTGCGCATCGAAATACGTTGTACGCATGACGAGTACGGCGTACCAAACGACGCACGTGCCGGCCGTTCTGACTGACGCGTTCCAGGACGATCCGGTGATCGCCTGGCTGTTCCCGGATCCGGCGGACCGCCGGAACCTCCAGCCGCTCTACTACACGGCCCTGCTCCGGCAACCCACCGCGGAGGCCTACCTGACCGGCGACCCCGGCGACGCCGCCGGCGCGGCGGTCTGGCTCGACCTCGGCCAGGGCCAAACACCGTTCGACCAACCGCCGCCGGGCACAGGACCGGATCCGCTCGCAGCGTTCGGCCGGAACGCCGGACGTCTGGTCACGCTCGGCGGTCTCCTCGCTGAACGGCACCCGCACGACCAGGCACATCTCTACCTGGCCTGCATCGGCGTGCGTCCCGCCCGCCGAGGTACCGGCCTCGGCTCCGCGCTGCTCCGCCAGCGCCTGAACCGCGCCGACGGCGAAGCCAAGCCGGCCTACCTGGAAGCCAGCTCCGCCCGCAGCCGCGAGCTCTACCTGCGGCACGGCTTCGCAGACCTCGGCACCCCGATCCAGCTGCCCGACGCCGGCCCCACGCTGTGGCCGATGTGGCGGGACCCAGCCCAGTTGGCCGACCGAAACCCACACAAGAACGACGCAGAGTAAAGGAGCGCACCATGACCACGCATAGTGAAATCCTGGCCGGCGGCAAGGACGCGTTCATGACCGTCCGCAACCTCACCCTGGCCGGCAGCCAGCAGGAGATCGGCCGCGTCCTCGCCGAGGAGGCCGCCGAGCGTTACGGCTGGCGTCCGATCCCGGCGAGCCCGGAGCTGAGCAGGGCCCGGCGCACCTGGTTCGAACGCCACTGGCCACAGCACCACGCCCGGATGGCCGGCGCCGCCGCAGCAGTCGGCGTCGACCTCGACGACGACCGCGTGCACCTCGACGCGCTGGCCGGCCTGCCGGACGGTTCCGGCTGCTCGGCCACGTGGTACGCCCCGTCGGCGACCACGGAGGGCCACGGCTTGCTCGGCCGCAACTACGACTTCTTCACCGTCGGTATGCGCAACCTGTTCGCCTTGCTCGAAGGCTCCGAGCCCGGCGGGTACGAGCCACCGATGGCCTCCCGCCCGTACGTCGTCACCACCCGCCCCGATGGCGACCCGGCGACGACCGTCATCACGATGAACGAGCTCGACGGCTGCACGGAAGGCATCAACGAGCACGGCCTCGCCGTCGTGATGTTGCTCGCCGACGCAGAGTCCGCCGGCGCTCCCGTCGAGGCCGGTCCGCAGGTCGGCGTCAGCTCACTGCAGCTCCCGCTGTACGTGCTCGACACCTGCGGGAACGTGCAGGAGGCCAAGCAGGCGCTGCTCGGCGCCAAGCAGTACGACCTCGGCATTCCACTGCACTACCTGTTCGCCGACCGCTCCGGCCGGGCGTTCGTCTGGGAGCGCGGCGCCGGCGGAGTGGAGCACATCGTGGATGCGGACGGCGAGTCGCTCTGCGTCACCAACCACTTCCTGCACCTGCCGGCCGACCAGGACAAGCAGGCCAAAGACACCGCGGAAACCACCATGCTGACCTACCAGCGGCACCGGCGTCTGACCGATCGGGCCAAGGCCGGCCCGACGTCGGCCGCCGGCGTACGCGAGACGCTCGACGACGTACGGTTCGACGCGAGCCGGGCCGGCGGGTTTCCGCTCCGCACGTTGTGGCGCACGGTCTTCGACCTGGACGAGTGCACGATGTCGGCGCACTTCTATCTCGGCGACGACGCCGACGGCGGGCTGGTCTACAGCCCGGAGACCACGTTCAGCCCGCTGACGCGCTGACCCGGGCGAGGTTGTCGATCGGACGCACGCTCGTTCGTCATGCTTGGGAACGCACGACACGAATCCTGGAGGATGCGATGCGATACCTGTTCCTGGGCTACGCCGACGAGGCGCGCGAGCGCGCGTTCTCGCCCGGGGAAGCGGAGCGGATCGTCGAGGCACACGGCGAGTTCGCCAGGCGGATGCGGGCCGAGGGCCGATACGTCGCCGGCGCCGGTCTCGCGGACAGCAGCGCCACAACCGTCGTCCACCGCTCGGCAACCGGGGACGACGTGGTGACCGACGGGCCGTTCGCCGAGACGAAGGAACAGATTGGCGGGCTCTTCCTGCTCGAGTGCGCCGACCTCGACGAGGCGATCGAGCTGGCCAAGCAGATCCCGTTCAGCGAGGGCCTCTCCGTCGAGATCCGGCCGGCTCCCAACTGACCTGGTCTACGCTCGGAACATGACTTCCGGGCCCGTCGAGATGTGGGCGACCAGCGTCGAACTCCAGGCCCGCTACCTGCGGATCCGGGAGCAATCCGTCGCCGCGCTCACGAGGGTCGACGCTCTGCTGGCCGCGAGCCAGGCCAGGATCGGCAACGCCGCCTCGACGCTCGAGCGTTCCTGGCGGCGTTCCGGCGGGGGTCCGCAAGCCGACGACTGACACCGCCGTTACGGGGTAAGCCCGTCCCGGCGGCGCGATCGGCGACGCCAGTCAGTCACGCCGGCAAGGGACGGCAGCGAGGATGCACGGTATGGACGAGCTCACCGACCAACGGGGCGAGACGCCGGCGCAGCGTGCCGACCGCAACTTCGGTGAGCTGCTCCAGGAGCTTCGCGTCCTGCAGACCGGCGTGCAGATCCTGTTCGGGTTCGTGCTGATCATGTCGGTCCAGCCGCTGCTGCACGACTCGTCGAGGTTCACCAAGACGGTCTACCTCGTCGTGCTCGGGCTGTGCTGCGTCTCGACCGCGTTGCTGATGGGCCCGGCGGCCTACCACCGCATGCTCTTCGGCAAGGGTCGCAAGGCCGAGGTGGTGAAGGGTTCGCACCTGCTGGCCCGCGGCGGGATCGTCGCGCTGATGCTCTCGATCTGCGCCGCAGTGCTGCTCGTCACCGATCTGGTGGCGGGCCGGACGATGGGCTGGATCTTCACCGTGCTCGTCCTGCTGTTCTTCGTGGCCGTTTGGTACGCCCTGCCCGCGATCCGCGGCCGGCTGGCAGAGGACCCGCCACGGCGGCCGACCGAGGAGTTGTGAGGCTCAGCCGGCGGATGGCGACGCCGGACGAACGGTTTCGAGCGTCTCGTGGATCTCGAGCAAACGGTCGAGGCTGGTGATCGCCAGCACCTTGCGGATCTGCTTGGTCGGGCCGAGGAGATAGGTGTCGCCACCCTGGGCGCGGGCGCGCTGCCGGGCCGCCAGGATGACGGTGAGCCCTGCCGAGTCGATGAACGTCACGCCTGACATGTCGATCACCAGATGCGGTGACATCCGGGCGATCGCCTTGAGTAGTTCGGTTTTCAACCGGGGTGAGGTGGCCTGGTCGATCTCGCCGACCACGGCTACCTTGGCCATTCCGTGCGGCAGCTCGGAATGCTCGCAGCTCAGCTGGTGGTCATCGCTCAACGGCGCCCAGATCGGGACGTTGACTTCGTGGGCCTCAGGGCCCTTGTTGTGGTTCTCGGGCTGCATCGACCGTGCTCCATTCCGTGCAATACGTCTCTTTCTACAGCCGCGAGCCCAGCCTGTCCAGGCTCTACGTTGCCATGTCGAATACCAGGGAATCAGTTGGCCAACTACCGGAGAACTTTGGAGTGAAATGGATCGACGACCGATCGGCGTCGAAGAGGAGTACCTGCTCGTCGACCCGCGTACCGCGCGGCCGAGCTCGGTGGCCAGTGCGGTCCTGCGCATCGCGGACGCACTGGGCAAACGTGATGGATCCGGTCAACCTGCCCAGCCAGGCGGCGAGGTTGACGGCGAGCTCTGGTTGGAGCAACTTGAAATTGACACACATCCGTGCCTGTCGCTGGACGAGCTCGACGCCGAGCTGCGCCGGCAGCGCGAGCGTGCCTCCAAGCTGGCGCGAGCCGCAGGAGTCGAGATCGCCGCGCTGGCAACATCACCATTTCCGGGCGATCCTTCGCCCACCCCGAAGCCTCGTTACCAGAAACTGATCGAACACTTCGGCGCGACGGCCCAGGAACAGCTGGTCTGCGGAGTCCACGTCCACGTGGAGATCTCCGGCGACGACGAAGGAGCCGCGGTCATCGACCGGATCCGGCGCTGGGCACCCGCCCTGCTGGCGATCACGGCGAACTCGCCGTACTGGAAAGGACACGACACCGGCTACGCGAGCTTCCGTTCGCAGGTGATGGAACGCTGGCCGACAGCCGGCCTGACCCAGACGTTCGGGTCGGGGAAGGCGTACCGGCGCGTGATGCGAGGGCTACTGGCCGGCAAGGTGATCGACGACGAGAGCATGGTCTACTTCCTCGCGCGGTTGTCTCGCACCTATCCGACGGTCGAGGTCCGGATCGGTGACGTCTGCCTGCGCCGGTCCGACACCGTCCTGTTCGGTGTGCTGGTCCGGGCGTTGGCCGAGACCGAGATCCGAGCATGGGCATCGGATCCGGCACCGGACGAGGGCCGGCTCGAGCTCTACCGGGCGGCCATCTGGCAGGCGGCCAGGCAGGGGGTCGACGGTTCGTTGCCGCATCCCTCGAGCGGCGAGCCCATACCGGCCCAGGACGTGATCTGGGCGCTGGTGGAGCACGTCAAGCCGGTCCTGCGCGAGTACGGCGAGCTCGACGCCGTCCTGGAACGGACCCGCGCGTTGCTCTCGAGGGGGACGGGCGCGCGGGCGCAGCGGATCGCGTACCAGCGCGGCGGGCTCGGCGAGATCGTACGAACGGCTGTGCGCCTGACGCTGGATGAGTAGCGTGGGATCCGAGGAGGCCATGATGTCCGCAGTCGTGGTGCAGGACCTGCGCGTGACGCGCGGCGGCCGTGAGGTCCTGCACGATTTGAGCTTCGAGGTCGCCAAGGGGAGCGTCACCGGGCTGCTCGGCCCGAACGGGTCGGGCAAGACGACCCTGCTGCGCTGCGTCGTCGGTGTCCAGATCGTCGCCGGCGGAACGGTCACAGTCCTGGACGCCCCGGCCGGCAGCGCCGCACTGCGCGATCGGATCGGTTACGCCACGCAGAACGCGGCCGTCTACCGCGACCTCAGCGTGCTGGAGAACCTCCGCTATTTCGCCGCGGTGCTCGGTGCGCCCGCCGCGGACATCGCGCGGGTTCTCGAATGGGTCAGCATGCAGGCGGCCGGCAACCAGACCGTCGGCAGCCTGTCGGGTGGACAGCTGTCGCGGACGAGCCTCGCGGTCGCGTTGCTGGGCGCGCCCGACCTCGTGGTGCTCGACGAGCCGACTGTCGGCCTCGATCCGGTGACCCGCCGCGATCTCTGGACGCTGTTCCACGAGCTGGCCCGCTCGGGCGTGACATTGCTGGTGTCGAGCCACGTGATGGACGAGGCCGCCCACTGCGATCGCCTGCTGTTGCTGCGCGACGGCCTGATCCTGGCGGACGACACTCCGGACGAGCTGCGGTCGCGTACGGGAGAAAGCGAGCTGGAGCAGGCGTTTCTCCGGCTGGTGGAGGACAGGGAGGTGACCGGGTGAGTCTCCGGATCACGCTGGCGACGACGCGGCGCATCCTGACGCAGCTGCGGCACGACCATCGTACGGTCGCGCTGTTGTTGCTCGTCCCGACGTTGCTGATGGTCTTGCTGCGTTACGTTTTCGACTCCGAGCAGGCGTTCGACCGGGTGGCGCCGGCGCTGCTCGGCATCTTCCCGTTCGTGGTGATGTTCCTGATCACGTCGATCGCGACGTTGCGCGAGCGTACGTCCGGCACGCTCGAACGCCTGATGACGATGCCGATCGGCCGGCTCGACCTGCTGTTCGGCTACGCCCTCGCGTTCGGGCTGCTGTCGATCCTGCAGGTCGGCCTCGCGGCGACGATCGCCGTGACCTGGCTCGGCCTGGACGTCGCGGGGTCGGTGTGGATGCTGTTGCTGATCGCGATCCTCGACGCGTTGCTCGGCACGGCTCTGGGTCTTTTCGTCAGCGCGTTCGCACGCACGGAGTTCCAGGCGGTGCAGTTCATGCCGCTCGTCGTACTCCCACAAGCCTTGCTGTGTGGGCTGTTCGTCCCTCGCGACCAGATGACGACGGCCCTGGAGTGGCTGTCGAACGTTCTTCCGCTCTCTTACGCCGTCGACGCGATGACCGAGGTGACGTCATCCTCCGACGTCTCCGGCGACCTGGTGCGGGACCTGCTGATCGTGGCCGGCTGCGGGATCCTCGCGCTCGTGCTCGGTGCCGTCACGCTGCCGCGCCGGACGCCCTGAGCTCAACCGGCGTCACGCCACCGCCTGTACTCCGCGGGCAGGCAGACCGAGCAGGGCCGGTAGCCGGCCGCGATCGCGGTGGGTTCGTCGGGGAAGAAGACGCGCTGGTCGACGTAGCCACCGTTGGCGATCGCGCGGAGGGCGGACGGGCAGTCGAGGCGGCCGTAGATGCGGTTGCGCTGATGGCCGCCCAGCGTGCCGGGATCGGCACTGTGGTACGGGCGGCCATCGGCATCGAGCAGTGTGTAGGCGCTCATGCGGCGTCGTGGAAGACGAGGCCGAGCGTGTGGCGGCGGCCGGACCGGACGGTGCTCACACCGTGCTTGACCGGGCCGATCGACCAGCCACGGGACGACTTCACCGGGCGGTCTCGCGTGGTGAAGATCAGCCCGTGGCCTTGTGGCAGGACCGTGGTCGTGCCGCGGGACTGGGCGCGCGGGCGCTGCTCCACCAGGAGGAACTCGCCGCCGGTGTAGTCGGCGCCCGGCTCGTCGAGCCCGACGACGACCTGCAGCGGGAACAGCATCTCGCCGAAGACGTCACGGTGCAAGGCGTTCCAGTCGCCTTCGCCGTACTTCAGGAGGATCTGCGCGGACTTCTCCTGCCCGGCCTCGTGGCACAGCTTCAGCCAGGCGTCGAGGTCGTCCGGCCAGGGCGTCTCCCGCCCGAGCCGCTGCCACCAGTCGCGCGCGATCTCGAGCAGGTACGGATAGAACGCCTCGCGTAGCTCCGCGACGACGGGCGGCGGTGGATCGGCGAAGTAGCGGTATTCACCCGAGCCGAACCGGTGCCGGGCCATGTTCACCGTTGTGCGGAAGAGATCCTGGTCGTACAACCCCGCCAGGTCGCGGCACTGCTTCGGCGTCAGCAGCTGTCCGGTCAGCGCGCAGCCGTAGGCGTCGAGCTCTGCCGCCAGCGCCGGCCAGTCGTTGCCGGCGACGCGTTTCGCTGTCGCAGCAGTCGTGGTTGTCGCAGTCATCACAGCAAGGCCTCCTGCAGCGCGCCTTCGTGTTCGAGCAACGTACGCTTGCGCTCGACGCCGCCGGCGTAACCCTTGAGCGTGCCGTCGCTGCCGATCACACGATGGCAGGGACGCAACACCAGCAGCGGATTCGCCGCGATGGCGCCACCGAGGTCGCGCACGTCGGCGCGCGGAACGCCGAGCCGCGTCGCGAGCTCGCCGTACGTCGTCGTCGTGCCGTAGGGGATCTCGTCGAGCGCCTGCCAGATGCGCTCCTGAAACTCCGAGCCGTGAGTGCGGAACTCCAGGTCGAACTCCTGGCGCTCGCCGGCGAAGTACGCGTCGAGCTGCCGGCGTACCTCGGCGAACGCCTGGTCGTCGCGCTGCCAGTCGTCGCGGATCGCGGGCCGGTAGGAGCGGGGTGGGCCCATGCGGGCGCGGCCCGCGGGGGCCGGATAAGCACTGCGCTGCCCGGTCATCGACAGTGAACGAATCGCCGTTCCGCCGGGTGCGGTGGCCGACTTCTCGCCCACCAGGAGCAGGTCGCCGAGCGGGCTGTCGATCGTCGTGTAGTACGTCATGCGTCCAGTCTGGCCCGCCGCACCGGCAGAACCTGGCGGGAATCGGACATGGCGTTCAGTCGCGCGCGAAGTAGCGATCGTATCGCGACCCGGCGGGTGCGCTCGGCCCAGCGGACGGCGCTTCCGAAGGCGGTCCCGGCGGCCACGAAAAGCAGGCCGAGTCCGAGCCAGCCGGCGATGCCGCCGCCGAGGATCAGCGTTGTCAGCAAGGCGGGCCCTGCCATCCGAGCGACCGCGACGCCGCTGCCGAACAGGCCCTGGTACTGCCCGTGGGCGCCCGCCGGAGCTAGGTCGAAGCTGACCTTCCAGGCCGCAGCGCCCTGCATCATCTCGGCGAGCACCTGCAGGCCGGCGGCCACCAGCAGCACGCCGGTGGCGACCCAGGCCGAGGATCTGGCCGCGGCGAGCGCGAACGTCAGGCAGGCCGCCAGCATGACCCAGCCGGCCCGCCGGCTGAACCGGGTCGCGAGCGCTGAACTCCTTACCCTGCGGGCGATCCGGACCTGGAACAGCACCACGCTGAGCGTGTTGAGCACGAGCAGAACCGACACGAGCCACGCGGGCGCGTGGGTGCGCTGTGCGATCCACAACGGTACGGCGATGCCCAGCATCGGCATGTACAGCAGCATCACCGCGTTGAGCAGCGCGACCACGGTGTACGGCCGGTCGCGCAGAACCGACAGCTTCGAACCGGGCATCGTTGCTTGACTGCGATTGACCGTGCCGGCGACGACCGGCAACCGCAGGATCAGCAACGCCGCAAGCGCGAACGCTGCCGCGTCCGCGGCGAACATCGTGAGGTAAGCGTTCGCCGTTCCAGCCTGCAACGCGATCCCGCCGGCCGCCGCACCGATCGCAAGCCCGGCGTTGGCCGCCGACTGTAGGTGCGCGCGCAGCTCGGTCCGCCGTTCCGGCGCGACGAGCCCGGCGAACAACGCCTGCCGGGATGCGTTCAGCCCGGACTGGCAGATCGCGTACGCGCACGCCGCGACGACGAACAGCCCGAACGACCGTACGAACAAGAACGCGGCCACCGACCCGGCCGTGCACAACGCCAGCGCGGCGGTCGTTCCGCGTGGTCCGTGCCGGTCGGCGACGTGTCCGAGCCAGACGCCCGCAACCGCGCCGATCGCCCACGCCAGCGTCAGCCCGAGCCCGACCTGGGCCGGCGACAAGCCGATCACGAGCGTGAAGTAGAGCGCCGAACAGACGAGGTAGGCGCCGTCGCCGATCGCGTTCGTCAGCTGTGCGAGCGCGAGTACGCGCGGCGGTCCGGCCGGTGGGAGCATCATGTCAGCCGACCTGCGGCGAGCGCGTACGCGCGCGCTTGAGCTCGAAGAACCCGTCGGTGCCCGCCACCAGCAGCACGCCGTCCCACAGTCGGCCGGCCGCTTCACCGCGCGGCGTCGGCGTGACGACCGGGCCGAAGAACGCCGTCGTGGTGCCGTCGTCCGCCGTGATATGCAGCGCCGGCGTGCCGAGGTCCTCGCCGACCGGCTCCAGTCCGGCGCGGTTGCTCGCGCGCAGCGCCTCGTCGAACTCGGTGCTCGCGGCAGCGTCAGCCAGCTCCACCGGCAGTCCGACCTCGGTGAGTGCTGCGGCGTACAGCTCGCGCGTGAGCGGCTCCTTGCGGAGGTGGATCCGTGCGCCCAGCGCGGTGTACAGGTCCCGCAAACTGCGGCTACCGCATTTTCTTTCGGCCGCGATCGCCACTCGCGCGGGACCCCAGGCCGTGTCCAGCCACTCGCGGTACCAGGCCTCGACCTCGCGTTCCTCGTTGAGCGCGGCGAGGCTCAGTACGTGGAAGTGCACGTCGACGTCACGTACCTGCTCCACCTCCAGCAGCCACCGGGAGGCGATCCACGCCCACGGGCACTTCGGGTCGAACCACATGTCCACTCGCGTCATGGCCACCACGCTAGAGTGGATATTGGCCGAACCAAAGGGCCAATCCACGTCCAGCTGATTGGGCCAATCGCGTATGGATCCGCACATCAGCCTCGCCGGCCGGGGTGATCTGGCCGCCCGGATCTACCGTCAGCTGCTCGACGCGATCCTCGACGGTCGGCTGCCTCCGGGTGAGCGGTTGCCACCGAGCCGGGAGCTCGCACGCAGCCTGCAGGTGTCGCGCAACACGGTCGCCGTCGCGTACGAGCGGCTCACCGCCGACGGCTTCCTGACCAGCCGGGTCGGAGCCGGCACCTACGTCGCGCGGGCCTCGCGCGAGCTGGCCCGGGCCGCGCCGCGCGGCTCGGTGGTTCAGCCGGTTCGGCGCTGGCGAGACCCGGTGCTGGTCGACCGGACGCAGCGCGAGGTCCGTTACGACTTCACCGTCGGCGTGCCCGACGTGGAGCTGTTCCCGCTCGCGACCTGGCGCCGGCTGGTCAGCGCGGCCCTGCGCCCGGCAGCACTACGGGCAGCGACGTACGCCGATCCCGTCGGCCACGCTGGGCTACGCGAGGGGATCGCCCGCTACCTCGGAGTGTCACGGTCGGTACGCGCCCGCGCAGACGACGTGCTGGTGACACAGGGTGCGCAGCAGGCGCTCGACCTGATCGGACGGGTGCTGATCGAGCCCGGCACGTGCGTCGCGGTCGAGGATCCGGGCTACCCACCCGCGCGGCTGCTGTTCCGCTCGCTCGGCGCGCGAGTCGTGGGCGTGCCGGTCGACGACGAGGGCCTGTCGGTGCGGGACCTCCCGTCGAAGGCGCGGCTGGTCTACACCACACCGTCCCACCAGTTCCCGCTCGGAACGCCGATGTCGCTGGAGCGCAGGACCGCGCTGCTGGCCTGGGCCGAGCGCCACAACGCGGTCGTGATCGAGGACGACTACGACAGCGAGTTCCGTTACGGCGCGCGACCGCTGGAGCCGTTGCAGAGCCTGGACCGCAGCGGCCGGGTGATCTACGTCGGATCGTTCTCGAAGACGTTGTTGCCGATGCTGCGGCTGGGCTTCCTGGTGGCGCCGGAGTCGCTGCAGCGTGCGCTGCTGGCGGCCAAACAGCTCGCCGACTGGCACGGCGACCTCACGACCCAGGCCGCGATGGCGCGCTTCATCGACGAGGGCCTGCTGGCGCGGCATGTCAGGAAGGCGACCAAGGAGTACGCCGCGCGCTACGAGCTCGTCACGGAGACCCTCACCACGAAGCTCTCCGACGTGCTGCGGCTGGTCCCGTCGGCCGCGGGCCTGCACATCTGCACCCGTACGATCGGGGACCAGCTCGACGTCGGCCAGGTGCTCGCGGCTGCCGCAAACCGCGGTGTCCGCGTCGAGAGCCTCGCGGCCTACGCGGATGCCGAGCCCGCGGAGCACGGCGTCGTCGTCGGCATCGGTGCCATCCGGACCGCCGATGTCAACGCGGGCCTGCGCCAGCTCTCGGCCGCTGTCCGCGACCGGCCGTGAGCCACCAGGCTGCCACCTGGTGACCGCCGGTCGGCGCGGGCGCAGCCGGCCGGGTGTTTCGCGACGTCGTTTCCGGTACCTATCGCTATCTTCGCCTTACGATCAACGGCCCGTCCGCACGCGGGCACTGGCCGTGCAGCCAGGAACTGAAGGTGTTCGGCAACGGCTCCCCACTGGAGAACCGCCGCTGGATCGAGCGGTCCGGACCGATGCGGCGCTACTTCCCCAAGCACTACGGAACGAAGCTCACCGAGATCACCGATCAGCTCGACGACTTGAAGGAGCAGGGCTACCACGGGACAGAGATCTCCGCGCCGTACAAGGGTTCGCGCACGCCGTGGGCCGGGCTCGGCGCGACCGACAACTACGACATCGACCGACTGCACGATCCGGCACCGCAGACGGTCGCGGTCGAGCTTGCCAATATCGGCATCGCCCTCGACCAGGTGCCGATCGACGTATTGGATGGGCGGGCAGGGGATCCGATCTCTGGCGGAACGTATCGCGTGACGCTGCCGGCTCGTGGCTTCGCGGTGCTTTCGGAGCGATGGCGTAGGCGTTGGCTGAGGAGCAAGGAGCGAAATGCAGGCGACGGACTTTCGGCAGGAGCTCGACCAGTTCGAGCGGGATGGGTACGCGATCTTCCGCAACGTGATCGACCCGGAGCTGGTCGCGGAGGTGGACGGGCACGTTTCCTGGTTGCAGGCGAAGCATCCGGAGCTGCGGCCGGAGGCGCTGGGCAACCAGCTGATGCCGGGTGACGCGTTCTGGGTACGGCTGATCGGCGACGACCGGTTGCTCGACATCGCGCAGGCGTTCGTCGGGCCGGACATCGCGTTGTTCGCCTCGCACTACATCAGCAAGCCGGCGTTCTCCGGGCAGCCGGTGCTGTGGCACCAGGACGGCGCGTTCTGGCCGCTGGATCCGATGCGGGTGGTGACGCTCTGGCTGGCAGTCGACCACTCGACGCCGGAGAACGGCTGCGTGCGCGTGGTTCCCGGCTCGCACAAGACCGACTTCGCGGCGATGCGCGACGCGAACGAGGTCGAAAACGTCCTGGGCAAGGAGATCGCGGTCGACGTCGATGAGTCACAGGCGGTTGACATGGTGCTGGCGCCTGGTGACGTCGAGGTGCACCATCCGAACATCGTGCACGGGAGCAACGCGAACACCTCGCCGAACCGGCGGTGCGGGCTCACGATCCGGTACATCCCGAGCACGACACGGATCCTCACCGACAACCCACCGTGGCCGAGCGCGTTCCACCTGCGTGGCGCGGAGGGTGTCAACGAGTGCCAGCCGCGGCCGGCCTACGTCGAGGGCGAGAGCTACCCGTTCCGGGGCTCCGAGGCCTGGACGTGACCCGGCGGCGACGGGGCAGGGTTCACCACTCCTTCAGGATCAGCGTGATCAGCTCGCTGGACGTGACCTGGTTGAGGGCCAGCTTGCGCAGCTGCGCGTAGTTTTGCTGGAGCGTGCGTACGTCGTCTTCCTCGTCGAACAGGACCTGCCCGCGGGCGACGCCGTCGACGTAGGCGACCGGCGAGAGGAACGCCTCGTCGAAGCTGAACACCGTGAACGACACGAAGCCTGGATGCGCGCCGGCCTCGAACGGGATCACGCGCACCTCGCATCCGGCCGGCGGGTCGAGCAGGCGGCGCAGCTGCTGGCGCATCACGTCGGCGTCACCGACCCGGCGGCGCAGCGCCATCTCCTCGATGATCAGGGAGACATGGGGCTGGTCGTCGCCTGAGAACAGGCGGCCGATCCGGTTGAGGCGCAGCTCGGACTGCCGTTCGATCGCCTCGAGCGTGCTGTCGGGCTCGACGGCGTGGATGACGCACTTGGCGTAGTCCTCGGTCTGCAGGATCCCGGGCACGAAGAAGTGGTCGTACTGCTCGATGACGTTCGCGGTCGACTCGAGCTCGACGGTCAGGGCGAGGCCGGCGTCGGGCGCGAAGTCTTCCCACCAGGACTTCGAGCGCTGGGCGTCCTGCATCAGGAGGAGCTGCTCGCGGATCTCGGCGGGCGCGTCGTATTCGGCGCACAGCACGATGATGTCGGAACGCCCGACCGAGCTGTCGCCGCGCTCGATGCGCTGCAGGGTGTCGACGGATCGGCCGATCACCTTCGCGGCCTTCGCCTGGCTCTCGCCGTTGGAGTCACGGAGCCGGCGCAGCTGCCGGCCGATCAGCTTGCGGGCCGCGATGGGGCCGGTGGTTCTACGCATGGCAACAGAGTAAATACCTCCCGGCACTCTGCGTGCAACGTCATCAGACGTAGCCGCATTTTGCGGCTACCGCAGATTCACTTGACAAGATTCTCCGGACGGTGCACGATCTGACTACCGCCAGTTGCCAGGCAGTTACGAAACCGGGCGAGCGCTGTTCGCCGACCCGTCTGTGTAGTCCGGATGACCTGCGGATTTGCCGGGCGGCCGTGCCTTGAGAGCAGGCCGCTCACCGTCAATGGCAACCACCACGAGCTGTGGTGGCTGCTGCGCTGTGCCAGCACGAAGGGGAGAAAGCCATGACAGCCGACGGCGACGAGGCCGCGAGGCCGGCTGCTGCCGAGGCGTCGCCGCCTGACGGATGGGTGATCGACTTCCACGCCGTCGGCGGATTGGCGAGAGCCGGCGTGGTGCCGGCTCAACGCGTAGGAGTGGACAACGACCCGAGAGGTCCGGCCACCCCACTCCACCCACAGCTTCCCTGATCCGGGTATCGGCGACGCCGGCAACCTTCGCCTGCCTCGCCGACAGCAAGCCGCCGGGCGGCGGCGCGTACGTGACGGCCATATCCAGCGCCCCGCCCGGCTTCAACGCCCGGTGCACGCCATCGCCTGCAAAGGCGTGCACCGGGATCCCGTCCCGGAGGAGCGGTGCCCCCCGTCGCCCTCCTCCGGGACACACCATGGAAGGGACAGAAATCGATGAGCCACTGGCTCGCCGCTCTCCGCGCTCCGCTCCGGCCGGCCGATCCGGGCCTGGACGAGGTACGCGCCTGGCTGCTCCGCCGACACCACCCGGTCGGCGGCTGGCAGTTCGAGCGCCGCCTCCTGGTGTTCCCGCTCCCCGTCTGGCGTCCCCGCGTCTGCGCCGCCGATCACCAGCCGTGGCCGGACGCCTGCCCTGTCGTCCGCGCCCTGCGCGCCGAGGACCCCGAGCTCGACCACGCCGTCGAGTCCGGATACCTGCCGAACCTCCTGCGCTGAGCACGACCCAACCTCACCAAGACCCCTCCGGGAGCCCGGATGTTGACGCTGCGTCTACCCGTCGCGGATTCCGAGTGCCCGCCGCGACGGCAGCCCTCATTTCCCGGGCTCCCGGAGGCTCACCAACTCTTTCCGCATGCCTGAAGGAACCATGCCCGCCCCGACCTACGAACAGCAGCAACGCGCCTTCCACCTCAAGCGCCTCGACCGGTTCCTCAACCGGATGGGCACGTTCGGCACCAAACTCGTCGAGCCTGCCGAGCCCGCTGAGTCCGGCGAGTCCACGACGGAGGAGCACCGGCGCACCTGGACCGGCCTGCTGGTCTGGAACAGCGCCGAGAGCCCGTGCACCGGCATCGTCGTCCGCTGCGATCCCGGATCGGAGTCCGGCGCCTGGCGCTATACCTACGGTGATGGCACCGTGATCGCCGGCGTCTTCGACCAGCTCAAGGTCGTCCAGGAGCTGACGCGCGTCCTGCTGCCCGGGCCTGCGGGTTAGCACTGCCGACGTAGCCTTCCCGGAGTGCAAGGGGTTCTTGCGTTCGGCCTGCTGGCCGCTGTTCTCGGGTTCGCGGTGGCCAGGCCCAAACGGCTACCCGAAGCCGTCGCCGCCGTGCCCGCCGCGGCCCTGACCGTCGTGCTTCGGCTGGTCACGCCCGGAGCCGCGCTGCACGAGCTGGCCAGGCTCGCGCCCACCGTCGGCTTCCTCGCGGCGATGCTGGTGATCGCGCACCTGGCCGACGACGACGGCGTTTTCGACTACCTCGGCTCGCTGCTCACCAGTGGCGGCACCACTGCGATCCGGCTGCTCGGCCTGGTGTTCGGCATCGCCGCCGCCGTGACCGCCGTCCTCAGCCTGGACGCGACTGTGGTCCTGCTCACGCCCGTCGTGGTCGGAGCGGTACGCCGGCTGAAGGTGCCGGCGAGTCCACACCTGTACGCCTGCACGCATCTGGCCAACTCGGCGTCGCTCCTGTTGCCGGTCTCCAACCTCACCAACCTGCTGGCGTTCGCCGCGAGCGGACTGTCGTTCGGCGGTTTCGCCGCCCTGATGGCGCTGCCGTGGCTCGCGGTGATCGCGGTGGAGTACGTGATCTTCCGTCGCTTCTACGCCGCTGACCTGCGCGCGGTTCCGGCGGCCCACCAGGATCCGCCCACCCGCCGAGCGGCCCCGATGTATCCGCTGGTCGTGCTCGGGCTCACGCTCGTGGCGTTCCCGGTGGGAGAGCCGTTCGGGATTCCTCCGGTACTGGTCGCGGTGCTGGGAGCGGTGGCGCTCGCTGTGCCCCGGCTGGTGCGCAAGCCGGTGGTGGAGGCGACCCGGATCGTCCGCGAGGCGAATCCCGCGTTCTGTGCGTTCGTGCTCGCGCTCGGTGTGGTGGTGCTGGGTATCCGCGAGCACGGGCTGGGTGGGCTGGTCGGCCGGCTGGCCCCGGACTCCACCACGTTGCTCGGCCTGCTGGCGGCGGCCGCGCTCGGCGCGGTGCTCGCCAACGTCGTCAACAACCTGCCCGCCACGTTGCTCCTCCTGCCCGCGGTCGGGCACGCGCCGGGCCTGGTGCTGGCGATGCTGATCGGCGTCAACGTCGGCCCGAACCTCACCTACGCCGGCTCGCTCGCGACCCTGCTGTGGCGGCAGATCCTGCACGTACGTGACATCCGGCCGACCGGCTGGGAGTTCACCAGGCTCGGCGCGCTGACGGTGCCGGCCGGCCTGGTCGCCGGCGTGCTGGCGCTCTGGCTGGGGCTCCGCCTCTGGGGCGGCTGAAGTCGATACGCCTAGGGGGTGTCCTGTAAGTGTCGGTGGATAGCGAGGACGGTCATGGCGCCGGGCTGGCAAGGCGGGCGGAGTCGTTCGTATCGGTCATACGGGCGATCTTCGTCCAACGCAGCCAGCGTGGGGCCAGGGCCGCCGCAGCCCGGCGACACTTGCAGGACACCCCCTAGGCCGGCGTGACGTTTCGCCGGTTCGGGCCGGGCCCGTCGAGGTTCCACGCGATCACGCGGGTCGGATGGATCCGGATCAGCTGGCGGCTGAAGCCTTCGCGGGGCGGCTGGTCGAGGCTGAGCAGTTCGGCCTCCCCGCGGATCTCGATGCCGCGGCCGGTCTGGCCGCCCGGCCCGACCGGGTGGTCGGCCATGTCGTCGACGACGAACGAGATCCGCGGGTCGACCGCGAGGTTGCGGAACTTCTGCGAGCGCGCGAGGAACGGCCCGCTGAACTCGATCGTGTGCGCCTCGGTGTCGACCCAGTACGCGACGGGGTTGACCTGCGGCTCGCCAGCCGGTCCGATCGTCGCTACGCGGGCGAGCGGCTGGTCGATGAGGTACTCGAGCTCGGTCTTCGTGAACGTCATGGGATCCCAGCCTGCTACCTCAACCAAACTTCAGGTCAAGCCGTTCAGCCGCAGCGTCCGAATCGCGGACACCGTGGCGAAACCACGCCACTCCAGGACAGCGGCCTCCGAATAGTTGTCGAAGTCGACGCGCCAGCCGCCGTCGTCCTGCTGCTCGGCCACCACGCGTTCCAGCTCGGAGTCGATGACGGCCTTGCTGACCAGGGCACGTGCCGGCTTGTCCGGCTCGGGTGCGAGGTCCAGTGCTCGCAGGGTCTCGCCCTCAGCGCCGCCGACCACCGGGATGCGCCCGTCCGCCGGAACCCAGCGTCCCAGCTTGTCGAGCAGCTCGGCGGCCTCGGGCCGGCTGTCGTACACCGTGTCGAGCAGCCGAATGCAGAACGCCAGGATGAGCGCGAACGGTTCCTCGTCCAGCGCGCGGATCGCGTCGAAGCAGTAGTCGGTGACACGTTCCAGCCACGGATGCGCGGCGACCGCGCTGTCCCGCTTGGCCAGCGCGTGCGCGTTCAGCGCGACGAACGCCGAGATCTGCAGCGACGAGACCGTGGGGTCGGCGTCCGCCCAGAACGGCGCGCAGCCGGCCGGGTCGTCCACCTGCAGGCCGAACGGCACGCCGCCGTCCGGCAGGGAGATCGTCGTCAGCCAGTCGCACAGCTCGATGGCGCGCGGGGTGGTCACGGCCGGCGCGGCCTCCGCGAACGTCTCGAACGCGTGCCCGGCGCCGCCGAGCTGGCTCGATGCCGAACGCAGGTCGGGCTCGAGCCCATAGCCGTACCCGCCGTCGTCGTTGCGGTAGGCCTCCAACGCGGCCAGCGTGAGCCGGGCCAGGTCAGGGTCGTCGGGATGTGCCAGCAGCTCGAAGCGCCGGCGGTCCAGGAGCCGGGCGTGCGTGGACATGAACGCCGCCGCGGCGGTCAGATCGATGCTCATGCCACCCAGCCTGCCCAAGAACGGCACGGAGGTCTTGAACAGATCGGCCACGCGAGCCGGTCAGGCCCAGCTGAATCCCGGACCGGTCGGCGCCAGCGCGCAGCCGTCCTCCAGCCGGGGATAAGCATCCGCCCCGGAACGGAGGCCGGTCTCCAGCCAGACCGCAGTCGGTGCGCACATCAGCAGGCTCAGCGCGGCCGTCCCGCCACCGTGCGAGGCGTACGGCACGTCGAACGCCGCCGCCAGCGCGCCGACCGCCCGGATCTCGGTCGGTCCGCAGGCCCGGCGCAGGTCGGGCTGCACGATGTCGCAGCAGCGCCGTTCGAAGAACTCGCGGAACTGCCTGGCGTTGTAGAGGTTCTCGCCGGCCGCGATCGGCACGGTGAGCCGCCGGGTAAGCTCGGCGTAGCCGTCGAAGTCGTCAGCCCGCACGGGCTCCTCGAACCACGTCACGTCGTACGACTCGTAGACCTGGCCCCGCCGCAGCGCCTCGGGCACCGTCAACACCTGATTGGCGTCGACCATCAACGGAACGCCGGCGCCGATCTCCGCGCGGACGGCCTCGATCCGCTGGACGTCATCCTCCAGCGAACCGGCCGCCACCTTCATCTTCACGCCGCGAAAGCCCTGCTCCACAGCCGCGGCACACTGCCGGCGCAGCTCGTCGAGAGAGTAGTTGGACCAGCCGACCATGGCGTACGCCGGAACACGGTCGCGATAGGGACCCCACAGCGTGTAGGTGGGCACGCCGTGCGCCTTGCCCAGCAGGTCCCACAGCGCCACGTCGACCGCGCTGATGCCGAACGTCGCCAGCCCGGCCGTGCCGTGGTATTCGGTCTCGGCCTTCATCGTCTCGACGAGCGCGGGAATCGCACCGGCGTTCTGCCCGACCAGCAGCGGTGCGAGCTCCTCCTCGATCAGCACCGCCAGTGTCTTCGGTGCACCGTCGCCACGCCCGAACGACGAGCCGCCGACGCCCACCAGTCCTTCGGACGTCGAGATCTCGACCGTGACCGAGCCACCGCCGGTCAGCGTCTGCAACGCGTCCCGGATCGGGTTCTCCGCATGCGGACGCTGCTGGTACGAGACCCGGACTTCCTTGATTTTCAAGGCTTCTCACCCTTCCCGACGGCTGCCAGCCTGCGTACGACCGCTTCGTCGAGCTCGACACCCAGGCCTGGCCGGTCGGGTGCGCGCATCCGGCCGTCCGACACCAGCACCGGCTCCTGCCAGATCGGCCAGTCGTCGCGTAGCGGGTGCGGCTCGATGTTGTACTCCTGCGGGTAGACGCAGTTCGGCGTACTGATCCACAGGTGCAAGTGTGCCAGGGTGCCAACCGTGGGTTGCGTGTTGTGGACGGTGATCGGCTTGTTGAACGTCTGGGCCAGTGCGGCGATCTTCTTGAACTCCGTGATGCCACCGCATTTGATGACGTCCGGCTGGAGGATGTCGATGTTCGCGTGCAGGATGAGGTCGCGGAACTGCCAGCGCGTGTACTCCTGCTCGCCGGCTGCGATCGGGATGTCGACGGCAGCGGCCAGCGCGGCGTAGCCGTCGTGGTCGTGCGCGGCCAGCGGCTCCTCGAAGTGCCAGACGTCGTACTTCTCGAGGCCGCGAGCGATCTTGATCGCCGTGTGCGGATAGTAGGAGTTGTTGACGTCCACGAGGATGTCGAAGTCGTCG
The DNA here is from genome assembly GCF_054779015.1 of Flindersiella endophytica. NCBI lineage: Bacteria > Bacillati > Actinomycetota > Actinomycetes > Propionibacteriales > Nocardioidaceae > Flindersiella > Flindersiella endophytica. Next base: position 331,682 of record NZ_BAAGYY010000024.1, on the reverse strand, counting down.
CCGACCGCGGCGCGCATCTCGCGTACGGTGTCGAGCGTCTGGTCGAAGCCGTCGTCGTACATCCACGGCGTCGCCGAGTGGATCTTGTACGAGCGATAGCCCTGCTCCTGGAAGCTCACGGCCCGGGCAGCTTCCTCCTTTGGTGGAATGCCGCGCTGCATCGAGCTGGCGTAGACCTCCGGCGCCTCGCGGAACACACCACCGAGCAGGGCGTAGACCGGCTGGTTCGCGACCTTGCCGGCGATGTCCCACAGCGCGATGTCGATGCCGGCCATCGCCTCGAGGTGAGCGCCCATCGGCCCGAGCTTGTACGGCTTGTGGAACATCTTGTGCCAGAGCCGCTCGATGTCCGACGGGTCCTCGCCGACGACGAGCGGCGCGAGCGCCTGCTCCACCATGGTGTGCGTGACGGCGACGTTCATCGGGCTGACCTCGCCGACGCCGGTGACGCCTTCGTCGGTGTGCACACGGATCAGCTGGTACTGACCGAGCAGCACGATCGACTCGACCTGGGTGACGCGCATGGAAGACCTCGCTAGGAGTTGAGTGCCCGTTCGACCTGACCCTTGACGCCTTCGAGTGCCTGCTTGGCGGTCTTCTGGCCCAGGAAAACGAGCTCGAGCTGCGGCCGGTACAGCGCCCTGGCCTCCTGGATGTGCGGGTTGAAGTTCTCGTTGACGCCGTGCTCGGCCGCCTCCACGACCAGCGCGAGGTGCGCCGGCGTGGTGCCCTTGGCCTCGAGCAGCTTGGCCGCCTCCTTGTTCGCGGGTACGAGGTCCCGTTGCTCGGCCAGTGCCTTCGCGCCCGCCGGATCGGTGAACGAACGCAGCAGTTTCCACGCGCCGTCAGGGTTCTTCGCCTTCGCGGGAATCGCCCAGACGATCAGCGTGGCGATCGTCTTGTGACTGAGATTTCCGGGAATTGGTGCCAGATCCCAGGCGAAGTCCTTGACGTTCTCGCGCATGTACGCGGCCGAGCCGAAGTTGCGCGTCATCATCGCGACCTTTCCGGTGGCGAACATCGACAGCGCGAAGTCGGGGTTGCTCTCGCCGCCCTGGATCTCCTCCCAAGGTGGCTGCACCTTGTGCTTCAGGGAAAGGTCGGCCAGCCATTGGATGCCCTCGACGCTGGCCTCGTCGGCGAGCGTGAATCGCTTGCCGTCCTTGGAGTAGATCCCGTCCGTACCGTTGTTGACGGTGAACGTCGTCTCGGAGCTGGTGTCGTCGAACGCCAGCACGCCCCAGCGTTCGCCGGGGATCGTGAGCTTTCGCGCCGCGGCGAGGAAGTCGTCCCACTTCCAGCCGTCGTCGGTCCAGGTGGTCGGCGGCAGGTCGAGACCGGCCTGCTTGAACGCGTCGACGTTGTAGAAGACCAGGTTGGGCTGGGTGCCGGAGGCCCACGCCGTGTGCTTTCCGTCCTGCTGGATCGGGAACTTGTACGGGTGCTCGAAGTAGTCGGACTCCGAGAGCCCGTCCCGCTTGATGTAGTCGTTGAGGTCGAGCAGCGCGTCGTTCTGCGAGTAGCCCAGCACGTAGTCGTCGTTGATCCGGATCGCGTCGGGCGTCGCGCCCGAGGACATGATCGTGAGCAGCTTGGTGTCGTAGTCGGTGGTGGGCGCCGGCTGGACCGTCACCTGGAGGCCGCTGGACTTCTCGAAGGCCGCGACCGCGTTGGAGAGCGGCTCGCCCTTGGCGACCGGATCCCAGTTGAGGAACGTGATGTTCTTGCCGTCGCCTGCCGCCGAACCACCGTTGCCGCACCCCGCGATTCCCGCGACACCTGCGGCCCCGAGAGTGGCTGCGGAAGCTCCCAGAAAGCCTCGTCGGGTAAGCATGTTCCGGAGGCTAGGCGTGGTCGCGGGAAGGGTCAAGGGTACGTATTCACTAGCCGGCGTACGAACGCGTCCGATGCCGGACTTCGGTCAGCGACAACTAAAATTCACTGAAAGCATTGACCAGCTCTTTCGCGGGTTTTAGCTTGCGAATGTGAGCACCCGAGCGACGTTGACCGATGTGGCCGAGCGGGCAGGCGTGTCGCTCGCCGCGGCTTCGCTCGCGTTGCGAGGCAAGCCGGGCGTCGGCGATGACACGAGGCGGCGCGTGCTCGATGTCGCCAACGAGCTCGACTACCGCACGCGTACGGGTGCTCGCGCTGTGAACAGTATCGGGCTGCTGGTCAAGGCGCGGCCGCACGATGTCGCAGAGACCAACGCGTTCTACGGCCCGGTCATCGCCGGTATCACCGAGGCGTGCATCGCGCGGGGGATCGACGTACGCCTGGACGCGATGCCGGTCGACGAGCACTTCAACCCGGTTCAGGTGCCGCGGCTCGTGACGTCCGACGAGGTGCGCGGGCTGCTCGTGCTCGGCGCCTACCTGTCGGAGAGGTCCGCGCGGCTGCTCGCCCGCCGGCCGGTGGTGCTGGTCGACGGGTACGCCGCCGATCCGTACAGCTTCTGCACTGTCGTCAGCGACAACACCGGCGGCATGGCCACCGCCACCAACCGGCTGATCGAGTTGGGCCACGAACGGATCGCGCTGGTCGGCACGACGCCTGACGCGTTCCCGTCGATCCTGGAACGCCGGCAGGGGTACGAGGCGGCGATACGCGCGGCAGGGCTCGAACCGCGGTTCGTCGACGGTCACCACGACGCACCGGATCACTGTGTGGCGGCGGCGATCGCCACGCTGGGCCGGGCGAACCCGCCGACGGCGTTCGTCGGCGCGAACGACGACGTGGCGCTCAACCTCCTCGCGGAGTTGAGGGATCGCGTGCCAGGGGAGGTGTCTGTCGTCGGCTTCGACGACGTGGCGGCGGCGAGCTTCGTACGCCCGAGGCTCGACACCGTGGCGATCGACAAGCGGGCGATGGGCCGGCTGGCCGTGTCGCTGCTGCGACACCGGATCGCGCACATTGCCGATCCGGTCTTCACCGTGACGCAACGCGCGGAGCTCGTCGTCAGGGAAAGCAGTCGACCACTTCGGTAAGACCTACTGGAGGGAAGCATGCTGAAGTCCCGTTCGCGCAAGCATGCCTTGCTTGCGACCGTTTTGTGCACGATCGCGGCGTTCGGAACCTCGACCGCCCACGCGCCCGGGGCCGCGGCGTTCCCGCCCGGCAGCAAGCAGGCGGTGCTCGGCTATCTCAGCTCGATCACCGGCAACCACATCGTCTCGGGTCAGCACAACAAGGAGCCGGCTACACAGCCGTCGCAATACACGGCCCAGGTGAAGGCCGTCACCGGCCAGTATCCAGGCCTCTGGGGCGGTGAGCTGATGTTCAACGCGGCCGACGTCGCGAACCGCCAGCTGGTCATCGACCAGGCGAAGACCGAGTGGAACAACGGCTCGCTGGTCGCGTTCACGTGGCACGTCTGCCCGCCGACGATGGGCAGCTCGTGTGCGTTCGAAGGTGGCGTGAAGAGCTCGATCACCAGCCAGCAGTTCAGCCGGATCATCACCGACGGCACGGCACTCAACAACGCCTGGAAGCGGCGGCTCGACGAGGTGGTGCCGTACCTTCAGCAGCTCGAGAACGCCGGGGTGCCGGTGCTGTTTCGCCCGCTGCACGAGATGAACGAGTCGTGGAACTGGTGGGGCAACCGGCCCGGACCAGGCGGCAGCGCGCGGCTCTTCCAGATCACGAAGGACTACCTGGCAGGCACCCGTGGCCTGGACAACCTGATCTGGGTCTGGAACGTGCAGGACAACCCGGCGGGCAACTGGGCGAGCTACTACCCCGGAAGCTCCTACGTCGACGTGGTGAGCCTGGACGTTTGGTACAAGAGCCACCCGAGCACCTCCGACTACGACCAGATCCGCTCGATCGCCGGTAGCAAACCGATCGCGATCGGCGAGCTGGGAAAGGTGCCGAACGACGCCCTGCTCACCGGCCAGCCGCGCTGGAGCTACTTCATGGTGTGGTCGGAACAGCTACGCGGAAACAACAGCGACGCCGAGATCCAGGCGGCGTACTTCCATCCGCGAGTGCTCAACCAGGGCGAGTTCTGGATCGGCTGAGCCATATGATTCAGGCCAACGGCGTTGGACGGAGGCGGAGATGCGTCGATTGGTCGCCTGGATCGCAGGTGCGCTTGTTCTCACCGCTGCTCTTGGCAGCTGCGGCATCGGGCCTGGCCTGCGGAAACTGGTCGGCGATGACGATGAGCCGAAGCCCACGAGCACCGTCACGCCGGCCACGTTCGGGCAGCCGCTCCAGCTTCGTCCGGTCACGGAGGTGGCTCCCGCGCCCTGCGCGTCCGGCATGGTCGGCGATGTCGAGGGGACGCAGTGCTATCGCCTGGCCGAGGAGACGATCTCGATCGAACGGGTCAAGGACATCAAGTCCGGGGTTACCAAGGGGAGCCCTGAGTTCGCTGTCATGCTGACGCTGTATCCCGAGGATGCCAAGGCGTTCGGTGACCTGACCGGGCGGCTGGCCAAGGAGCAGTCTCCGCGTAACCAGGTGGCCGTCGTGGTGGACGGCAAGGTGGTGTCGGCGCCGGCCGTGATGGAGGCGATTCCCGGCGGGGAGATTCAGATCGCCGGCAACTTCACGCAGCAAAGCGCTCGCGAGCTGGTCGAGCGGATCAGGCGCTGAGCGCCGGCGGGATGTTGTGGCCGAGCCGGAACGTGTTGGCCGGGTCGTAGCGGCGCTTCAGCTCTGCCAGGCGGGTGTAGTCGGCAGGCGTGTATCCGGTGCGTACCTCGTCGGTGGTGAGAGGGCCGTAGACGAAGTTCAGGCAACGCCCGATTGACATCGGCTCCAGATGTTCGAAAGCCTTCTCGTGTACGGCTCGGGCGGTGTCGGTGTCGGCGTCTTCGGTGACAAGCGGCGAGAGCACACGGGCGACGTAGTTCGCCTCGCGGTGCCCGACGGCGTTCGCGACCGCGGGCGGGTTGCTCAGCGCACCGCCGAGGTGGCGTACCTCGACGATGCACGGAGCATCGGCGCCCGGGCCGGTGAGGTCGAGCAGGCGGTCGAGCGCCGCCGCGTCCAGGCTCGGCAGCATCGCGTTGTGCACACCGTAGAAACCGTGCGGCTGCGTGGGGTCGCGGTAGATCTGGCCGGACGCCTGGAACGGCAGCTCCTCCACCTGGTCGACCAACCGCGGGCCGACCGCGCGCAGGGGCGCGATCAACTGCTCGCCCTCGGCGGGATCTCCGGTGTATGCGAGCCGGATCGACGCGACGTACTTGCCGCGCAGCGGCTCCGGGACCGAGGGAAAGTCGGGGTAGGTCATCAGCGACATCGACGAGGTGAGCTCGTCGGGCAGGCCCGCTGTCCACTCGACGTAGGCCGACGACAGGTCGGACGCCTGCTCGCCGGCGAAGGCCAGCGTTCCGCCGTAGAGCTGGGCCACCGGCAGCAGGTCGATCTCCATGCTGGTCACGACGCCGAAGTTGTCGCGCCCGCCGCGAAGTGCCCAGAAGAGATCCGGTTCGGAGTCCGGACTCACCGACCGCAGCTGCCCATCAGAGGTCACGACCTCGAACGAACGAACGTGGTCGGCGGCGTAGCCGTAGCGGCGCCCGAGCAGGCCGAGCCCGCCACCGAGGACGTACGAGACGGCGCCCACGTGCGGCGCGCTGCCGGACAGCGGCGCCAGGCCGAACTGCGCGGCGGCGTCGATCACCTGCTCCCAGCGCACGCCGGCCTCGATCCGAGCAGTGCGGGTGCCCGGCTCGACCTCGACGCGGGCGAGGTTCCGAGTGCTGATCAGGAGCGCGCCATCGTCGGCGGGGTGCGCGAGGCCGTGCCCAGTGGCTTGTACGGCGATGGCCAGGCCCTGCTCGTTCGCGTGATCGACGGCATGCCGTACATCGGCAGAACTGTCGGCGACCGCGATCGCGCCCGGCTGATGACGCCATGCGCGCTGGAAGCCGGTGCGTTCGTCGTCGTAACCGGGGTCGGCTGGGTGGAGTATCCGCGTCATGGATCCCAGCCTGTCCCGGATCGGGTTAGAAAGCAAAGTTCTGTTGAGTCTGGGAGTTAGAATCGATGGTTATGGAGTTGCGTCAACTGGAGTACTTCGTCGCGGTCGCCGAGGAACGCAGTTTCACCCAGGCGGCGGCGCGAGTGCGAGTGGCGCAGCCCGGCGTGAGTGCGCAGATCCGGCGACTCGAGCGGGAGCTCGGAGAGACACTGTTCGATCGCTCCGGACGCACGATCAGGCTCACCGAGGTCGGAGCGGCGGTGCTGCCGCATGCCAAGGCAGCCTTGGCGGCGGTCGTCGAAGCCCGCCAGGCAGTCGACGAACTGTCTGGGTTGGTGCGCGGCCGGGTGCTGATGGGAACGGCCACAGCGTTCCCATCAGAGGAACTCGACGTGCCAGGGCTGCTGGCCGACTTCCACGCGGAGCACCCAGCAGTGGAGATCAGCCTCGTCGAAGCCGCGTCCGACCACCTCTTCGCCGCCCTGTCCGCCGGCGAGCTCGACCTCGCACTGGCCGCCCTGGTCGGCCCACTGCCACCCGGCATCGCCACGCAGGTCGTGATAGACGAGCCATTGGTTGCCGCCGTCACCCCCGACGATCCATTGGCAACCCGCGCCCCGATCGCACTGGAAGCACTGGCCACACGTACGCTGATCTGCCTCCCACGTGGCACCGGCCTGCGCGCTGTCCTGGACGAAGCATTCAGCGAAGCAGGCATCCAGCCAACGATCGGCTTCGAGGCCAGCCAGCCCTACGCCCTCGCCCAGTTGGCCTCCCGCGGCCTAGGCGTAGCCATCCTCCCTCAATCCACCGCGACAGCGTATTCCGGCCCCCTGCACGTCCTGGGCATCGTCCGCCCAAGACTCCGCGGCCAAATCGTCCTAGCCTGGAAGGGCGACGCCCCAATCAGCCCCGCCGCCCGCACCCTGGTCAAACAAGCACGTGCGAGATTTGCGTAAAAGCAGAACCGCGCCAGGCTCGCCATCCGCTCGCGCGTCCAGCAGTAATCGCCCGCCCTAGCTGCCCACACCACGCAAAGCCGTGATCGGCTCGATCGCGGAGGCCTTCCAGGCTGGATACGTTCCTGCCAGCAGGCCGATAGCCGCACCGAGCAAAGGCGCGACGAACACCAGGCGGAGGTCCAGCAGGGGCGTCCACTCGCGGACAGCTGAGACCGAGACGGTCAACACCACTCCGACTGCCGTTCCCAGGAGCCCGCCGAGGAAGCCCACCACGACACTTTCGACCAGGAACTGTCCGGCCACATGCCGTCGCCCGGCACCGAGTGCCCGCCGCAGGCCGATCTCCGAGACCCGCTCGAGCACCGACAGCAAGGTCACGTTGGCGATGCCGAGGCCGCCGACGAGCAGCGCAACGCCGCCCAGCAACAGGAACAGCGCATTCACGTCGGTCTCGACGTCCGCGCGTACCTGGCCCTGCTTCGGTGGTGCGTCGACCTTCAGCGCCTCCGGGCGGTTCGGCTCGATCGCGATCGGGGCTTGGCGGGCGATCAGCTGGGCCGCGCCCACGCTCGTCCGGATCTCCAGCGTGGAAGGTGTTTCCAGCTCATATGCCGAACGCGCCGTGCCGTTGGGCATGACGATCGAATCCAGCAGTTCGGAACGGCTGGACACCGTGTCGATGATGCCGATCACGGTGTACGGCTGGTCGCCGAGGAAGATGGTCGGCTGGGAGTCGATCCGGTTGATGCCCAGCCGTTTCGCGGCGTTGCGGCCCAGCAGGACAACGGGGTCACGGCGTCGATCGTGGCCGGCGTCGAAGAAGCGGCCGGTCTTGAGCTTCGCCTGCACCGCGCCGAACAGGCCCGGTGAGCCCGCCACCGCGGGGATCGCCTGAGCGGAGCTCGCCGACGGGTCGACGATCGGGATCGTACGTACGGTGTCGTCGCCGATGTCGAGGCGGCTGAAAGTGCCGGCCACCTGTACGCCGTTGAGTCTTTCCACTCGCGCCGGTGCGTTCCACGGGAGCTTGGTCACCGCGGCCGTCGCGCCGGAGCCGCCGGCGAGGTCGGGGCGTTCGTCCGGTTCGACCACGACCCGAGTCGCCGCGGCCAGGTCGAAGTGCTCCGTGATCTGCCCGGCGGCGGTCTGGCCGAGGCCCAACGTGCCAACCAGGGCGGCGATTCCGAGCACGGTACCGAGCGTCGTCAGTGCCAGCCGGGTCGGCCGCGCGGTGACGCCCGCCAGCGCTTCGTCCAGGAGGTCGCGTACGCGCGGGCGGTTCCGAAGCACGCGCCCGAACCGTAGTCCGGCCTTCACGAGAGCACCCCGTCCACGATCCGCACCTGACGCTGCGCCCGGCCGCTGACGTGCTCGTCGTGCGTGATGACCGCGATCGTCATCCCGTCGCGATGGAGCTCGTCGAAGCTGTCGAGGATCGCGGCGGCGTTGGCGCTGTCGAGGTTGCCGGTCGGCTCGTCGGCCAGCAGCAGGCTCGGCTCGGACACGATGGCCCGTGCGATCGCCACCCGTTGCTGCTCGCCACCCGACAGCACGGTCGGGGCGAACTCCATCCGGTGGCCGAGCCCGACTCGTTGCAGCGCCTGCCGCGCCCGGGCCAGCCGCTCCCGCCGCGGGACGCCGACGTACAGCATCGACATCGCGACGTTCTCCGCGACCGTGCGATGCGGGAGCAGGTGGAACGCCTGGAAGACAAAGCCGATCGCCCGGCCACGCAGCACCGAGCGACGACGTTCCGACAACGACGAGGTGTCGACGCCGTTCAGTTGGTACAGGCCCCGGGACGGCCGGTCCAGCAGGCCGAGCAGATGCAGCAACGTCGACTTGCCCGAGCCGGACGGCCCGACGATCGACAGGTACTCACCAGCCCCGATCCGCAGGTCCACCCGCCGAATGGCGTTCACCTCGGGCGGTCCCGCGTACACCCGCCCGATCTCCGTCATCTCCACGACGTTCACCGGCCGACCACCACTTGATCGCCGGCCGAGAGGTCACCGTTGACCGGCCGGACCTCTGCATACCCGTCGGCCGACAGGCCCACCTCGACCTCCACCAGCGTGCGCTTTCCGCCCTTGAGGACCTCGACCCGCGACTCGCCGCCGGGCCCGGCCGACAACGCCGCGACCGGCACCGCCAGCACCTTTCCCTTGGTGCTGCGGACCGGAATCGTCACGCGTACGTTCGCCGAGCGCAGCAGCTCGAGCTGTTGTGCCGTCAGCTTCTTGGGCGTGATGACGACGTCGTACTGCGTTCCTTCTTCGGAGTCGTCGTCCCGGTCGATCCGCGTGATGGTCGCCTGCACGCGTTGCCCGTCGACAAGGTGGATCGTCGCCGCCATGCCCTTGCGTAGCAGGGACTTCGTGGTCGGGTCGACGCTCGCCGTGACCACCAGGTCGGCGCCGCTCACCGACATCACGGCGTTGGTGCCGACCTCCGAGCCACGCTTGACCTCGATCGAGTCGACCCGGCGCGGCAGTGAACGGACGAACACGACCTCGCTGATCGGCAGGGGAGTGCCGGCCGCGGTCTTCGCCTCCGCCAGCGTTTCCTCGGCGTCGTCGACGCGGGCCCGGGCGTCGTCGAGCGCGGATCGCTCGGACGACGTGTCCTTCGGCTCCAGCAGATCCGCCAACTGCGCTCGAGCCAGCCGCAGCTGCTCGGTCGCCTCGGCGATCGCGCGCCGGTCGCCCGCGCGCTTGGCCTCGGCCAAGGCGCGTTCGGCTTGGTTCACGGCGTTCTCGGCCTGGACGCGCTGCGTCCGAGTCGGCCCGGCCTGCGCGTTCTCCAACGCCCGTTCGGCATTGCTCTCCTGCTCCTCGGCTGTGTCAAGGGCGTCCTGCGCTCGGTCGACGGCCTGGGTCAGCGCTTCGTCGGCCTTCGGCGGCTCGTAACCCGCGTTGCGGAACAGCTTCGCGACGGCCGAGGAGGTTCGCGAGTCGTACTTCTCGTCGACCACGCCGGTGTCGTATCCCAGCCGGTGCAGGGTTTGCTCCACCTGCTTGACGTCCGGCCCGCGCATGCCCGGCCGCAGCGCGCGATACATCGGAAGCTCACCCGCGAGCGCGAGTACGGGCCGGCCGGTGACCTCCAGCAGCGGCTTGCCTTCGGTGATCCGTGACCCGACCTTGGGTACCTGGCCGGTCACCACGGCTTTGCCCTCGCCCGTCGGCTGGAGCTTGATGTCGACGGCACCCTCGAACGAAGCGTCCGCCCGGGTGACGACCTGGTTGTTCAGCGCCTTGCGTTCGACCGGCACGGTGATCTTCGAGGCAGCCGGCGGCTTGGTTCGCGCCGCCGCATCGGCGGGCGAGGTGAGCCGGGTGCCCGCGGCGACGCCGAGTCCCATCGAGACGACGGCGACGCCGCACACCACGCCGAGCACCTTCTTCCGCGATCGAATCACTTCGAACCCTTCGTCGGCGTGGCCTTCGGCGACTGCAGCTCGGACATGAAGTCGCGGTAGGCCTCGAGCTCGGTCTTGTGGTCCTTGACGAACGCGCCTTCCAGCTCGAACTGGACCGTGTGGTAGGTCTTGTTGTAGTGCTTCTCGCGGCACTGATAGTCCGCCTTGGCGACGGCCAGCTCGTACGGCTTGATCTTCGCCACTTCCTTGGGATCCGGCTTCTTCGGCTCGGTCGTGCTTGTGCTCGAGCCGGGCTGGTTGGACAGGCCGAACAGCCGCTCCAGACGCCGGCTCACCGACTGCGGTGCCTCCTCGGGCTTGCTGAAGCGGTACTTCTTGTCGGCCATGCAGTCCGACCAGGCCTTGGTCGCGTCCTGCAGCCTCGGGTCGGAGTCGATCCGCTTCCGCAGCGCGTCGATGTCGTCGAAGAGGCTCTGGAACCTCTCCATCTGGTTGCCGATCTCGCCCTTGTCAGGGCGGCCGTAGACCTGATCCATCGACTTGCCCCGACAGCCGTTGTCGGCGTTCTTGCCGCTCTTGCCGGTGGTGCTCCGCTGGGCTTCACCGCCATCGCCGTCGCTGCCGACGACGACTTGGGCGCCCGCGCCGTTCAGCGCCTTGTCGTACGCCTTCCTGGCCTGTTCGGACAAGTTGTCCCGAATCTCCCGGTTCGGGTCGCTGTCCGCGTCGCCGTCGTTCGGGTCCTGCACCCAGCCGAGCGTCGTGATGCCGTAGCCGTACTGCTCGGCGAACTTGTCGGGTGGCAGCTCGTACGCCTCGTCGAGCTTCGACTTGCCGCCCGTGTCCGGCTGCACCGGAATGTAGGTGAAGCCCTCCTTCTGCATGCACTTGGCGATCAGGTCCTCGACCTGGCGCTGCTGGGCGCGGCTCTCGTCGGAGTCGCTGTCACCCCCGCCGATCTTCACCGCGACGGCGGGGCCGGCGCCCTTGGAGAGCATGTTGCCCAGCGGGCTGCTGCCGAGGTACTCCTCCAGCGGGCTCTTCTCGGACTGGCCGGAACCGGACTCCTTGGGGTCGGTGGTCGCGCCGTTGCCGTTCGCGCAGCCGGTGAGCGCGATCGCCAGGCCGGCGAGAATTGCGACCGAACGTCGTCTGTTCATGGCCGTCAGCGTGGCGTGAGCGGGATCAAGAACTTGTGAAGGAGCTGTCAGCCGGTTATGTGTGAATAGGGCTCGCACATGATCTTCATAGGTTTCTCATGTGTTGTTGCGACACTGCGGGGCGTGGGAGCACGAATCCTGGTCGCGGAGGATGACCCAAAACAGGCCGACCTGGTACGAAAGTACCTCGAACGGGAAGGCCACGTCGCCGTTGTCGTCCACGACGGCCGGTCGGCGATCGACGAAGCGAGGCGCCGGCGGCCCGACCTGCTGGTGCTGGACGTGATGATGCCGCGCGTCGACGGGCTGGACGTGTGCCGCGTGCTGCGCGCCGACCAGGCCACCGGTGAGCAACTGCCGATCATCATGCTGACCGCGCGTTCGACAGAGGACGATCTGCTGCTCGGCCTCGACCTCGGCGCCGACGACTACCTCACCAAGCCGTACAGCCCGCGCGAGCTGGTGGCCCGCGTCCGCGCGTTGCTACGCCGGTCGCAGACGCCTAGGCCCGAGGGCGTCTACGAGGTGGGCGGCCTGGCGGTCGACACGGTGCGGCACGAGATCCGGCTGGAAGGCAAACCGATCGAGACCACGCCGGCGGAGTTCAAGATCCTGGCCTGCCTGGCCGAGTCGCCCGGTCGGGCGTTCACCCGGCAGCAGTTGCTGGACTACGCGTTCGGCTTCGATCACTACGTACTGGATCGCACGATCGACGTCCATGTGATGAACCTGCGCAAGAAGCTCGAGGACAACCCAGCCGGTCCGCGGCTGTTGCTCACTGTCTATGGCGTCGGCTACAAGCTGGCCGAGCCTGAGGACGCCGAGTTCGAGGGGGTGTGATGCGCCACAGCCTGCTGCTTCGGCTGCTCCTGTTGTCGTTGTCGGTCGCGCTCGGCGCGGTCGCCGCGACGGCCGTGCTGGCGACGTACAGCACTGGTGAGCAGTTCCAAGGCGAGATCAAGAAGGCCGACGGCCTGGTCGAGACCGACACGATGATCTACTCCTTCGTGCTGAACTACGCCGGCGAGCACGACTCGTGGGACGGTGTCGAGGACACCGTGATCGAGCTCGCGAAGCAGACCGGTCGCCGGATCGCACTGACCGACGAGAACGGCAAGCTCATCGCCGACTCCGCGCGGCTGCTGGACGAGGGGTCGGTGCCGCTGCCGTCGCTGGCTGCCGCGACGGTCGACTGGGCCGCGCCGCCGAGCCAGCCGGAGACAGCCGTCTACAAGCAGGCCGGCACCGCGGTCATCTCCGGAGGCTTCTCGCTGGGTGGCGGGCCGACGGTCTCGCCGTACTGGCGGATGAGCAAGGCCGAGCTCGTCGAACGTGCGGCTCTGGAGAAGCAGGCCATGACCTGCCTGACCGAACATGGCGTCGAGGCGATCCCGGTGAACGGGCCCGAGGGTGTGCCGCAGATCGTTCTCCCGGACGAGGACCCGGCTGCCGCGAAGGCGGATCCCCTGACCCGGGGGTCCAGCGTGATCGCCACCAAGCAGACGGCGGTGCAGCATCCGTGCATTCCGGCCAAGCTCTCTGAGCCGAGCCGGGTCGCGAAGGAGGTCGACGCCACCAAGCTCGCGCTGACCAAGGAATGCCTGCACGACAGCGGCTTGGAGTACGTCGAGGTGGCCGGGCCCAACGGAACGCGCAGCCTGGCACCCAAGGGTGCCGTCGACGCCAAGTCGTCCGGCGGGTCGGGAGAACTGGGTGAGCCGGGTGACGTCGCCCCGGCCGACCAGGCCAAGCAGGTGCTGGTGGACTGCGACGCCAAGGCCCGCACCGAGGCGTTGCGACCCTATGTCGCGCCGGTCGCGAAGCTCTATCTCGGCACCAGCGACCGCTTCAACGCTTTCTCCGGCGACGGTCTGTGGCGTACCGCGGCAACTGCGCTGATCGTGCTGCTGATCGCGGCCGCCATCACGGTCCTGGCCGGGCGGCGGATGATGCAGCCGATCCACGCGCTCACCGGTGCTGCCCAGCGCATGACGGCCGGCGACCGGACCGCCCGGGTCTCCACCGGCGGCAAGGACGAAGTCGGCCGGCTGGCGCGGGCGTTCAACACGATGGCGGAGACGATCGAACGCAACGAGCAACAGCGCAAGGCGATGGTCAGCGACATCGCGCACGAGCTGCGTACTCCGCTGTCCAACGTTCGCGGCTATCTCGAGGCCGCCGAGGACGGCGTGGTGCCGCTGGACCGTTCGCTCGTCCGCTCGTTGCTGGAGGACGCCGGGCTCCTGGAACGGCTGGTCGGCGACCTGCAGCAGCTGGCGTTGGCAGATGCCGGGATGCTGCACCTCCACCCGGAGGAATGCGACGTCTCGGACCTGGCCCGGCAGGTTGTCGCTGCGTATTGCGGGACCGCCGAGCGGCTGGGCGTGGAGCTGGAGCTGTCGGCGACCGAACCCGTTACGGTGCAGGCGGATCCGGGGCGGTTGCGGCAGGCACTGGGCAACCTGGTCGACAACGCGCTCTCCTACACAGGGGAGGGCGGCCGGGTGGAGGTGTCGGTTCGGCGGTCGGGTGGGTTCGTGGAATGCGCGGTCTCCGATACGGGGCCTGGGATCGCCCCCGAGCACCTGCCCCACCTGTTCGAGCGGTTCTACCGCGCGGATCCCTCGCGTAGCAGGGCAACCGGTGGGAGCGGGCTCGGGCTGGCGATCACCAAGCATCTAGTGGAGGCTCACAGCGGAGCGGTGGCGGTGAAGAGCACAGTGGGGAAGGGTTCGGTCTTCACCGTCCACCTGCCCTTGTCCTGAGCCGATTCGGCCTTGGCTGTCTGGCGTTCGGCGGCGCAGAACTTGTCGGTGGCCGGGCGCTTGCCGTCGACCAGGAACCTCGTCGTGGTGTTGAGGCCACACGGGTTGTCGTCGAACAGGTAGGCACCGTGGCCGCCCTGGTCGATCGACACCAACCGGGCCCGGTTGCCGAACTTCGAGCGCAGCATGAGCCCGCCGGCGTAGGGCGTGGCGGGGTCGCGGAGGTTCTGCAGCAGCAGGATGTTGGACGGTCCGCGCCGGCTGATCTCGACCTGGGGCTCCAGCGGCTCCGGCCAGTACGCGCACGGCAGGATGTTGGCCGCCGCGCCGCCGAACAACGGGTGGATCGCCCTGTCCTGTGCGGTGTGGCGCTGGTACGTACGCACGTCGCGAGGCCACTCGCTGTCGTTGCAGACGACGGCGAGCTGCGCCGAGAGAGCGTTGTCGAACGGGTGCGGCTCGGCCAGCCTGCTCTTCGCGAGCAGCTTGCGCGCCGTCGCCGCGTCCGCCCGGTCGAGCGCCTGCCACAGCTGCGCGAACTGCGGGAACGACGCGTCGGAATACAGAGAGGCGAACATCTCCAGCCGGAACAGCGAACCGTCGATGCCTTCGACCGGCGTGCGGTTCAGCCGCTCCACCAGCGCGAAGAAGTTGCGCCGCACCTCTGCCGGGGTCCGGCCGATGCCGTACGTGCCGTTGCGAGCCGCGGCGTACTTCGCGAAGTCGGGGAACCGCTGCTCGGCGCCGAGTCCGAACCTGCGGAACCCGTCACTGTCGAGGGCCGTGTCGCCGACGTTGCTGTCGAGCACGACCCGATCGGTCCGCTCGGGGAACAGCGAGGCGTACGCCGAACCCAGCACGGTGCCGTACGAAATGCCGTAATAGCTGATCTTCCGTTCGCCGAGTGCGACCCGGATCCGGTCCATGTCGCGGGCGGTGTTCGCGGTCGTCATGTAGCGCAGCGTCCCGGCGGTGTCGTTGACCACGCACTGCTCCGCGATGCTCTCGGCGACGGCCGCCTGTTCGGTGACGTCCGCGTCGTTCTCGGCGTACGGCGGGATGTTGGTGAGAATGCCCTGCTCTGTGGTGAATCCGCAGCTGACCGGTGCCGAGCGCCCGATGCCGCGTGGGTCCATGCCGATGACGTCGTAGCGGTCCATGACGGTGCTCGGCAGGCCGAGTGCCGCGAGGTCGGCCGGCAGCGACAGGCCCGGGCCGCCCGGACCGCCCGGGTTGGTCAGCAGGACACCACGGCGTTCGACCGGGTTCGTGCTGGCCAGCCGCGAGATCGCGATGTCGATCTGCCGGCCGTCCGGATCGGTGTAGTCCAGCGGAACGCTGACCGTCGTGCACTGCAGCAGCGCGGCGTACGGCCCGGACGCGGTTCCCTCCGGGCAAGGGCCCCAGCTCAGCGCGGTGGCCGCGCCGGCGGTGGCCGCCGGCAGCAGCGCCGCTCCGACCGCGGCGATCCCAACGCCGGCAAGCAGTTTTCGCAGTCGATGGCTCATTTCCCTCCTCAGACAGATCCCCCCACGCAGGTGTCCATCCAGCCCCCTCGGCCTACAGCCGCACGAGCCCACCCCCGCTGCTTCGCAGCATAGGTAGAACCGAGCTGCCGCCGTATCGTTCAGAGGGGGGAGTGGTTTCTCCTTCCTTCGAACGACGAGGCGCGAACATACCTATACTGCGCGGATGGCATTGGAGAAGCGCTCGGGCGTACGCCCCAGGACGTCCGACGAAGGGCCGCACCGGCAGCTCGACCAGCAGGCGCCGCCCGAGCTGTGGGGCCGGCTCGTGTTCGAGGCGACCAGGCTGCCGCACGTCGTCGAGGGGCGTAGCCAGGTGTCACCGGTGTCGTCGCGGGCGTTGCTGTTCGACGACCTGACCGAGGTGAAGGACGGCTCGACCTCGCTCGCGGCCGGCCCGCCGCTCGAACCGGCACACCTGCACGGCGTCACCGACACGAGCATCCATCTCTGCCTGCCGGCCGAACGCGCGAAAGAGGTGTGTGAGCTGGGCTGGGGCGAGCCGCACGGCTACGCCGACCACGACACGGAGATCATGGTCTACGGCCCGCGCGACGCGGGCGAGCTCGAGGTCGTGCTCGCACTCATCGCCGAGAGCTTGGTGTTCGCACGCAGTGCCAGCACCAACACCTGGGGCCACGCCTGAAGGGTTGGGAGCCGGTCTGTCATCGACGCCATTCGCGTGTCAACGTGTCCTTGCGTCGATGTCCCAGCAGATCGGCAATGGCATCGACGGGGGTTCCCTGACGGCGTAGCCGATTGCCGTAGGTGTGCCTGAGCACGGTCGGCGAGAGCGGGCTGTCCTGCCTGGTGAGCTGGGCTTTGCCGCCCACCCGGCCCACCAGGTCGCCGACCCAGCGGGTGGTGAGCCGGTCTCCCCGCCGGTTCACGAAGCACGCGGTGGTTTTCGTCGCCCATCGCTCGCGCTCGTGCCCCCATTCGCGGATGGCTTGTCGTGGCTGGGGCTCCAGCGGGATGCGGCGAGCCTGTCCACGCGGGGATTCGCGGATGTAGAGGTGTGCCCGGCGGGCGCGAAGGTCGACGTCCACGAGGTCGAGCGCGACAAGTTCCGCCACCCGAACGCCCGTGTAGTAAAGGGTGAGGAGGATCGCGCGGTCTCGCGCGGAGTCGACCTGGTTGGCGGTCTCGAGGAAACGGGTCTGCTGGTCGTGGGTCAGCACTCCGAGCGGCGCCTGCGGTTTCTCTGCCCGTGCGACACCCGCGGGTGGGCCGGGTCCCAGCCGTTCATAGAGGAGGTCCAAGGCGGTGAGGACGGCGTTGACCGTCGACGGTCGCGCGCGGCGTTCGGTCCTCAGCCACGACAGGTAGTCGCGGACCGCGCGATCCCGGATCGTCGCGTCCGAGAGCGGATCGCCCCGGCCGAAGTCGCTTCCACCCACCTCGTCGCCGGCGAGCCAGCGCAGGAACCCCGAGACTCGCGAGATGTACGCCCGTCGCGAGGAGTCGGCGAGTTCGGCTCCGGCAAGGACCTGCTCGTAGGCCGTCTGCACCTCGCGTGCCCGTTCGGATGTGATCAGCGCCAACGCCGGGCTCCTTCGCCATCGTCTCGGACGACGATATCGCAAGGTTCGCAATATCGGAAGTAGTAGGCTGCTGAAGTTCCGATATTGCGGAGTCGAGGAGGTGCCTTCGATGGCAGGGTTGGGATCGGCTTACGGCAGGCTCTGGACCGCTGGCACGCTGGGGAGTCTCGGGGACGGCATGTACATCTCCGCGCTGCCGATGCTTGCCGCGACGCTCACGTCCGAACCGTCGCTGGTGTCCGGTGTCGCGGTGGCCGTCGAGGCGCCCTGGCTGGTGTTCGGGTTGCTGTCCGGTGCGATCGTCGACCGGGTGGACAGGGGACGGCTCGCGTCGTCGGCGACCGTGGTCGGTGGGTTGCTCGCCGCGGTCCTCGCCGTGCTCGTGTGGTCGGGACACGCGAGCATCACCGCGATCTACGTGGTCGCCTTCGCGGTCGGAACGTGCGGCACGTTGAGCGGCACGGCCGCGATGACCATCACGCCGATGGTTGTCGCACCGGCTCAGCTCGAGCAGGCGAACGGCCGCCTGGTGGGAGCGAGGGTAGCAACGGGCGAGCTGGCCGGCCCGGCCGTCGGCGGTCTCCTCTTCGGAATCGGCCCCAGCCTTCCGCTCGCCGTCCATGCGGCGATGTCCGCCCTGTCGTCCTGGTTGTTCCGGTCTCTACGTGGCCCCCGGGCGCCGAGCCCTGGCGTGCGCCCCGCCGCGGTGGCGGATGTCCGCATGCTCGTCCGCGAGATGCGCGATGGCATGGTGTGGTTGTTCCACCATCGTCGACTTCGCCTCGTCACGATCCTGAGCGTGACCTTCGCGCTCACCGACTCCGCATGGTTCGCCCTGTTTCCCCTGTACGTAGGTCAGATCCTCGGCCTTCCCGTGGCCGCCTACGGTGTGCTGGTCGGACTCGGCGCGTTCGGTGGCGTGCTCGGTGGCCTGGCAGCGGCTCGCTTGACGGCACGCATCCGCTCTACCGGCGCCATTCTTGGAACGCTCATGCTTTCCGCGGCGGCCGCGCAAGTCGCCCTCGCACTCACCGATCAGACAGTGCTCGCCGCGTGCATGCTCGCCGTCAGCAGCTTCGCGTTCGCCATCTGGAACGTCCTCGTGGCCACGGCCTTCCAGACCCTCACGCCATCCGAGCTCCTCGGCCGCGTCGGCAGCGCCGACCGGACCGCCATCATGGGCGCGTCACCGCTTGGCGCGCTCCTGGGCGGCATCGCCGCTACAGCACTGGGCATCCGTGCGGCGTTCCTCCTCGGCGTCCCGCTACTCGTCGGGGGTGCGCTGCTCGCGTTCTCGAGGCTGCGCGAGGGGCCTTCCTCCCCTCGATGAGGGCGAGCTCGAGGTCGTGCTCGCCCGCATCGCCGAGAGCTTGGTGTTCGCACGGACGGTCAGCCCGACTTGCGCCGTTCCTCCAAAGCTGCGAGCGCTTCGTTGAACGGGCGTTCCAGCCAGGCCAGGTGGTCTGCCTCGCCGTGGTGGTGCGTGGTGAGGGCGTCGGAACGCCGGATCGCGGTGTGGCGGATGTAGTCGCGCGATCCCTCGACCAGCGTGCGGAGGTAGTGCAGCCCGTCGGGATCGGCCATGCCCCACGGCCCGTTGCACGCGACGTATACCGGCGACGTGTGCGCGAACACCTGCCGGCCCCACTCGTCGAGGTGGTGCTGCGTGCCGAACGCGCGGCACACGATCCACGAGTGGCCGTCGATCCGGACGTCCTCGGCAAGCGTGAATTGACGCTCGCCGCCGGCGGACGAGGCGGTCGCGGCGGCCACGACCTCGCCGTTGCAGACGATCTCCAGCTTGGACAACGGGAAGATGCTCGTCACCGATGCCTCGACGTGTACGGTGCCGGCTCCGCTGAGCGCGAGCGTGTCGCCGGCCTGCCGACCCTCGACGGAGAACGACAGCAGCGGCCCGCCCGAGAGGAACGTCCGCCCCTCCCGCACCGCACGGCACCAGCCGTCGTAGGAGAACTCCTCGTCGTCGCCGAGCCTGGCGTACGTACGGTAGATGCCCACGGGCACGCTGCTCGACATCTTGTCGGTGCCGCCGACGAGCGGCAATCGGTAGCCACAGTTGAGATAGCGGTAGTACTCCAGCAGCGGGTCGTCGCCGACCGCCAGCATCTCCACGGCGTCCGCGCGTCCCGTCGTGACGAGCACGGCCGGCTCACCGTTGGGGTTGGGGAAGTGCGCGGCGACGACCGTGCCGCCCTGTGCGTGTGTACGGTCGGCCCAGTCGCTCAGCGTCGCGTCGAGCGCGCCGCCGAGGTCGGCCTCGTCGGGGCCGTCGCTGGACCACGGCATGACGGGTTTCTTCAACCCCCACAGCAACATGTGGCCGAGCTGGTGCTGCCGGTTCTCCTGGCCGACGTAGGTGACGTAGTCGCCGCCGTCGATGATGCTCTGCCGGCCGGTGAAGTCCTCGGTGTTGGTGAACAACGCGCCCCACTGTGCCTGCAGCAGGTTGACCACCTTGAGATCCTCGCCGCGCTGCTCCAGCTGCGCTCCCGCCGTCGACAGGAAGTGGACGTGGGAGTCGCCGGACCACCAGCCCTGGGCCGCGAGGTCTGTGTTGCGCTTCAGTCGCAGCGTGAGTTCCCGCTGGCCGTTCTCGATGCGTACGGCCTCCCGCAGCGGCTCGTACTCGAACCCGCGCGCGACATCGACCTGGACCTGACCGCGCGGCAGCCAGCCCTGGCAGGTGCCGTCGATGTAGGCGTAGGTCGTGTTGCCGAGCTTGACGTCGCCGCCGACGTCGTAGTGCCAGCTCTCGAGGTTCTGCGCGACGTGGTTGTGGTGGCCGTGTGGCTGGTAGGGAACGCCTTCCGGTGAACGGAAATGGACGCGGCACGGCACCGGCTGGCCGGTCGCGTCGTCGACCACGGTCACGTGCACCCAGTTGCGACCCGGATCGACCAACTCGACGCGGACCTTGCCGTCCTCCGCGGAGCCGTCGCGTTCGACGTCGGCCCAGCGCACCCGGCCGTACTCCTCGCCCTGGTGTCCGACGACCAGCGTCGCCGACGGGAGCGCGGCGACGGTGGAGTACGCCGGGCTCATCCGGCGCTCCTCGTCCCGCGTGCCCCAGCCCGGCCGGTCGTCCTCGGTGGAGATCGGCTGCGGGTAGGCGGCGGTGCCGCGGTCGACATCCAGGTCCAGGACGCCGTCGGTCTTGGCGACCTTCTCGTCGGTGACCGTGAGCCGGACCGGCCGCGCGGGCGTACGAACGAACGGCTCCTCGTCGAGGTCGCTGACCGTGATGCCACCGACGACGAACGGAACGCCCTTGGGAACAAGGTCGATCCGCTCGATGGCTGTGCCGGGCTCGGGGTTTTCCCAGTACCACAGGTAGAACCCGTCCGGCCAGCCCTTCATGTGCTCGACGAGCCGGAAGCCGGAGCCGCTCCAGTTGCCCTTGAACCGGGGGAAGTTGAAGTCCTGCTTGTCGGGCAGCGCTCGGAACGGGAACCGGCCCCACTCGTGCCCGAGGATCTGGATCTCGAACCGTTCGCGGATCGGAACGGTGACGGCCGTGCCGCTTTCGAGGTGGAACACGTAGTCGGCGACGTGTGTGCCGACTCCGTGGCCGGCGGGTTTGGTGGGCTCGAGCTGACGGTGGGCGAAGACCACCCAGCGAGCGGCCTGGCCGACCGGGACGGAGACTGTCGAACCGGGCTTGACGAAGCAGCGTTCACCCGACCCGTCGCCGATCTGGAAGGGGAGTCCGCGAAAGAGCTTCGCTCCCAGGGGAAAGCCGGAGGTGTCGTCGTCGGCGAGCACGTCGAGGCCGGCGTTGTAGAGCGAGCTGAGGTCCAGAGGTTGGTATGCGCTCATTGCCGGATCGTACGCACGCGGCTCCTGTGACCGCCAGCCGAATTCCCGATCCGGCCGTCGGTGCGCTGGTCCCGCTCCCGCGCAGGAGCGGGATGGTCTCCGTTACGGGGTCAGGGCGAGCGCGTAGTGGGTGTAGCTGCTGGTAACCCGCATGCCGAGGTGCTCGTAGAGGCCGAGTGCGCCCGTTCGTGAGTCGGTGGACAACTCGCCGACGGGCGAGCCGTGCTCGCGGGCGGCGGCGAACGCCGAGCGGAGCAGGGCCTGGCCGAGGCCACGGCCACGGTGGTCCTTGCGGACCGCGATCTGGTTGACCCAGCCGGTTTCGCCGCTGCCGAAAACGTGACAGACCCCGACGATCTCCGCGCGCTCGTTGACGGCAACCCGCAGGTTCCACTGCTCGAAGCCGGGGCGGCCCAGTACGCCCGCGGCCCAGTCGTCGTAGCTCGAGGGGTCGCGGTCGGGCCACTCGTTGAAGGCGTCCTCGATGACCTGGTAGGCGGCGTGCTCCTCGCGTTCCGGGACGTACGGCCGGATCGTGATGCCGTCCGGCAGCGGCACGTCGGCGAGCTCGACGTCGCGCGGCAGCCGCAGGACCCAGGACGTCCACATCGGCGCGTAGCCGTTGGCCCGGAACAGCTCGACGGCGCCGGCGTTGCTGTCGGGCACCGTCTGGCCGATCAGCGAGCCGCCGGCCTCCTTCGTCCGCTGCCAGGTCCAGTGCAGGAGAGCGGTGCCCAGGCCGCGGCCACGGTTGGCGGGGTCGACGTGGACGGTGGCGCGTCTGGCCTTGAAGACCTCGGCGTAGGCGACGAGGTCGGCGCCTTCGAAGAGGCCGAGGGTGTCTGTGGCGAGGTCGAAGCTGGGGCGCTTCCAGTCGCTGATGATGTCTTCGAGCTCGATGGCGACCTCACCGGTGTCGGCGTGTTCGCAGACGGCGATGAGGTCGGTGACGGCCTGGGCGTCGTCGGGGTGAAGAGGGCGGGCGGGCAGCGGGAACTCCATGGCGAACAGGATGGGGTGCACTCTGCCCGCCGCGCACCTGAATTACGCGGACGACTTGGCTACGTGAGGTCGGCCAGGCCGATGTTGGCGCGTCAGACCCTCGCGACCTGCAGGTCCCACCGTGTGGTGCCGAGCGTGGGTCCGGCGTCTCGAAGCCTTCCCCTGAGGTGACCACCATGGCTCGCTGCAGGATCGCCTTCGCGGTGCGGTGAGTGCGTTTCTATGCCGAGCAATGCCCTTCTGCACAAGGGGATCTTTCGAGGCTCATTTTTCCAACACACCGTTGAGGTAGATGCCGGTGATGGCCGCGCTGGCCTGCTCGACGCCGAACTCGCCTTCGATGACCCGGCGAACGGCGCCCTCGACCATGCCGGCGTAGACCGCGACCAGCGTTTCCAGCGGAAGGTCCGCGCGGAACACGCCCTCGAGCTTGCCCCTGCGAAACAGCTTGCGCAACGGTGCCAGCAGCAGCAGCCGGTCGGCTTCGGCTTCCTCGTCAGGCGACTTCTCGAGCGTCGTCAGCGTGCGGTACTTGCTGGCCGCCGTGATCAGGGCCCGGGTGATCCGGGCGATCGCCTCGTCGACAGGGACGTCGTCGATCCGCGCATCGGTGAGCCGGCCCTTGAGGTCCGTGACGGCGGTTTCGAGCAAGGCGCGCAGCAGGGCGTCTCGGTTGGGGAAGTAGCGGTACAACGTGGCACGGGAGACACCGGCGGCCTGGGCGAGCTCGGCCATGCTGGCGCCCTCGCGCTCGGTCAGAACGTCCGCCGCGACCTCGATGATGCCTGTCGCGATGTGGTCGCGAAGCGCACGATTCCTGCTCATCGTGCAGAGACTACGGCACTGACTTCGCTGAGCCGGTCGAGTTCCTTCTCGGTCAGGCGGAGCCGCATCGCGGCAGCGCTTTCCTCCGCCTGCCGGGGCTTGGAGGCACCCGGAATTGCCACCACGCTCTCGCCGTAGTACGTGATCACCCAGCTGAGCGCGACCTGCCCGGCTGTGACGCCGTACGCGTCGCCGATCGTTCGCAGCTCGTCGATCAGCGGCCGCGTGCGCTCCAGCCGCTTGACGTTCAAGCCGCCAAGCAGCCGGCGCATCCGTGGCAGCGCGTTCAACTGCTCCGGATCGTCGTGGAAACGGCCGGTGAGAACTCCGGAACGCAAAGGAGAGTAGGCGATCAGCGTGACACCGAGGCGGCGGGCGGTGTCGAGCACTCCGTTGTTCTCTATGTGGCGCTCGAGCAGGCTGATCTGCACCTGGTTGGACGCCAGCGTCAGGCCGTGCCGGCGCAGGACCTCGGCGGCCAGTTCCATCTGTTTGGCGGAGAAGTTGCTCACGCCGACCGCGGACACCTTGCCGGCCTTGGCCAGCTTGGCCATCGCCACCACCTGGCTGCGGATCGAGGAGAGGCCCCCGTATGGCATGTGGATCTGGTGAAGGTCGATCGGGTAACCCTGCAACGCGTCCAACCGCGCTTGGATTGTGCGGCCGATGCTCGCCGAGGTACGCAGACCAGGCGACCATTTGGTGGCGATGGCCACCGTGCCTGGTGCGACACCGAGCTCCCGCAACGCGGTGGTGAGCATTCGCTCGGAGTTGCCGCGGCCGTACATCTCGGCCGTGTCGAACCAGTTCACGCCGCCGTCGAGCGCAGTACGCACGACGTTGACGGCGGCCTGGCGTTCGATCGGCGGGAAGAAGCCCTCGACCAGCCCGGTTCCGGCGAACTGCATGCAGCCCAGCCCGAGCGGCGTGACTTCGATCGGCGTGGTGCCGAGTCTGCGGAGGCCAACTGAGTCCATGAGACATGAGCGTCTCACAATGAGACGCCAATGCCAAGGTGGGTGGTGTTGCCACCGTGGCCAGTGCGAGACATCGGCAAGATGTCGACGAGGGCCCGCAAGAAATGGACCGGATTCTGTCGGCGACGACCGTATGCTGGCGTCCATGACGCGACGGCTGGCCGAGGTGGCGAAGAAGGCCGGCGTGAGTGAGGCCACCGTGAGTCGCGTGCTGAACGGGAAGCCCGGGGTTTCCGAAGCCACTCGAACGTCCGTCCTCACCGCTCTTGACGTGATGGGATATGAGCGGCCGACTCAGTTGCGCGGTGACCGGCTTCGGTTGGTTGGGCTGGTTCTTCCTGAGCTCCAGAATCCGATTTTCCCCGCGTTGGCGGAGGTCGTCGGTGGTGTGCTGGCGCAGCAGGGCTTCACCCCTGTGCTCTGCACGCGCACGGTTGGCGGCGTTTCCGAAGCCGAGTACGTCGATCTTCTGCTCCGCCAGCAGGTGTCCGGGATGGTCTTTGCCAGTGGCCTGGACGCGATGGGGGCGGAGCCGCGCGATCACTATGCCCAGCTGGTCGAGCGCCGGCTACCGACCGTGCTCGTCAACGCTGCCGCCGAGGATCCTCGGTTCACGCAGGTTTCCTGCGACGACGCGGTGGCCATCGAGCAGGCGATGTCGCATCTGCGGTCGCTCGGCCACCGGCGGATCGGGCTGGTCATCGGGCATGACGATCACGCGCCGTCGGCGCGGAAGCTGGCGGCGTTCGAGGCTGTGACGGCGGACGCCGGGCTCGACAACGGGCCTGAGCTGGTCGAACGTGCCCGCTTCTCGCTCGAAGGGGGGCGGGCCGCCGCCGCGCGGTTGGTTGGGCGGGACGTGACCGCGATCGTCTGCGCGAGTGATGTGCTCGCCCTCGGTGCGATCCGGGGCGTGCGGCGGGCCGGTCGCGACGTACCCGATGATGTGTCGGTGATCGGATATGACGACTCGGCGCTGATGAACTGCACCGATCCGCCGTTGACGACCGTACGCCAGCCGATCGAGGCGATGGGGCGGGCAGCGGTCGATCTGCTGGTCGCGCAGATCTTGGGGACGGCGGCCCCGGGGGACGAGCTGATGTTCGAGCCTGAGTTGGTCGTCCGATCCTCGACCGCGCCGCCGCCGGACAGGCGTGGAGCGCGATGAGCGGCACACGCCGCAGTGGCGTGACGATGACCGACGTCGCGCGGCAGGCGGGGGTCTCGACGATGACCGTGTCGAACGTGATCAACGGGCGGACGCAGCGGGTCAGCGAGTCGACCAAGCAGCGCGTCCTCACGACGATCGCCGAGCTTGGGTATCAGGTCAACCTCACCGCTCGGCACCTTCGGATGGGCCGCACCGATGCTGTCGGCTTGGCGGTGCCCGAGCTGTCGTCCGGCTACTTCTCCGAGCTCGGTCAGCGGCTCGCCGATCGCTTCGCCGAGCATGGCGTCAGGCTGGTGATGGAGACCACCGGCGCGCGACGCGAGGCCGAGCTCGACACGCTGGCCGCGTCGCGAGTGAGCCGGTACGACGGCTTCGTGCTCAGCGTGGTCGCGGGCGACGCCGCGGATCTGGAGTCGCTGAGCATCGCTACGCCGGTCGTCCTGATCGGCGAGCGAGCCGTGCCGGCCCGGTTCGACCACGTACTGATGGACAACGTCGGCGGTGCGCGGCAGGCGACCGCCCACCTGCTCGCGTCCGGCGCGCGCCGGATCGCCTTGCTGGGCGGGGTTTCCGGCGACGCGCACTCGATGCCGGAGCTACGGACGCTCGGCTATCGCGAGGCACATGCCGCCGCCGGCGTGCCTGTCGACGACGCTCTGGTGTTGCCGTCGAACTTCCGTGCCGTGGATGGCTACGACACGGTTTCGGCCTTGCTGCGCGGCGATGTCGCGTTCGACGCGGTGTTCGCGTTGACCGACTCGGCGGCGATCGGCGCGTTGCGTGCGCTGGCCGATGCGGGCGTAGGCGTGCCCGACGACGTTCAGGTCGTCGGTTTCGACAACCTCGACGCCGGGCGGTTCACCGTACCGTCGCTGACGACCGTCGAGCCGGGCAACGACGAGATGGCCGACGCGATCTGCTCACTGCTGGTGGAGCGGATCGAGCGGGCGGGTGAGCCGGTGCCGGCCCGGGTCGTCATGCCAGAGGCGAGGCTCGTCGAGCGGGACTCGACGCGCCGGTGACCGCGGGCCGGCGGGGCCCTACGCCAGCTCGAGCTGGATCGTCGCGAACGAGTGGCGGGGCAGGTCGATGGTCAGCTTGCCGCCGTCGTACGTCGTGTCGATCTCGGTCGGCGCCACCGCGTCGGGAGCGTCGAACGTGTTGTGCAGTTGGGGTTTGTCGGCGGTGAGCACCCGCGCGTGACGCGCGCCGACGCCCCGGCCGCGCAGGTCGAGCGTAAGCGTGGTGTCGGCGTCGAGTGCGAGGTTGCTGACCGACACCAGCGCGGTCTGTCCCTTGGTGCTCGCCGAGATCGAGATGAGGTCGAGCGGCGTGCCGTCGACGTCGTACGCATCCGGCCGTTCGATCAGGTGCACCGGCATCTGCAGCGCGTCCTGATGCCCCTTGTTCATCTCGAACACGTGGTACGTCGGTGTCCGGATCAGCCCGGCGCCGCCTTCCTCGGTGAGGATCATCGCCTGCAAGACGTTCACGGTCTGCGCGATGTTCGCCATGTGCAGCCGCGCGGCGTGCTTGTGGAAGATGTCGAAGTGCAGGCTCGCGACCAGCGCGTCGCGCATGGTGTTCTGCTGGTAGAGGAAACCGGGGTTCGTGCCCGGCTCGACCTGCCACCAGGTGCCCCACTCGTCGCAGATCAAGCCGAGCTTGCGCTGCGGGTCGTACGCGTCCATGACGGCCGTGTGCCCGGCGATTATCCGGTCGATGTCGGCGGCCTTGGTCATGGTGGCGTAGTAGAGGTCGTCGCCGAACTCCGTCGCCTGCGTCTTCTTCCGCCACGGGCCGGGAGCCGTGTAGTAGTGGAACGAGACGCCCTGGAAGATGCCGCGCGGCTGGTTCGTACAGCCGAGGCAGCTGACCGCCTTCATCAGCGCCTCTGTCCAGGCCAGGTTGTCATCCGACGCGCCGGCCGCGATCCGGTAGAGCTGGTTGTCGCCATGGTCTCGGCAGAACGTGGCGTACCTGCGAGCCTCGTCGGCGTACGCCTCGGCGCGCATGTTGCCGCCACAACCCCAGAGCTCGTTGCCGATTCCCCAGTACGGCACCTTCCATGGCTGCTCGCGCCCGTTCGCCTTGCGCAGCTGGACCATCGGGCTGTCGCCGTCGCGCGTGAGGTACTCGACCCACTCGCTCATCTCCTGCACGGTGCCCGAGCCGACGTTGCCGTTGACGTACGGGTCGGCACCGAGCAGCTCGCAGAGCGCCATGAACTCGTGCGTGCCGAAGTGGTTGTTCTCCTCGACGTTTCCCCAATGCGTGTTGACCATCCGCGGCCGCTGGTCCTTCGGCCCGATGCCGTCGCGCCAG
This sequence comes from Flindersiella endophytica, assembly GCF_054779015.1. Taxonomy (NCBI): domain Bacteria; kingdom Bacillati; phylum Actinomycetota; class Actinomycetes; order Propionibacteriales; family Nocardioidaceae; genus Flindersiella; species Flindersiella endophytica. The sequence goes on along the minus strand of NZ_BAAGYY010000024.1, from coordinate 304,271 downwards.
TGGTACTCGTCGGCGAAGCAGCCGCCGGGCCAGCGCAGGTTCGGAATGTTCAGCGCACGCAGCGCCTCCACCACGTCGAGCCGGATCCCGCCCTCGTTGGGGATGGGGGAGTCCTCGCCGACGTAGAAGCCGCCATAGATGCAGCGTCCGAGATGCTCCGCGAAGTGCCCGTACAGATGCCGGCTGATCCTGCTGCCAGTGACGTCGAGATCGACGACGGCGCGTGCGCTGGTCGTGGTCATGGTTTGACGTTATACCGCCAGCTGGCCTTGGCGACATGCCTCATCCTGGCCGATAGAGGAACTCAGCCGGCGAACGCCGGATACATCGGCGGCGCCGGGACGGTGGCGTCCGGCCAGCGGTCGGCCATCGCCGTCTCCAGCCTGCCGAGCCACGCGCTGAATCCCGGCGATCGCGCGGCCCGCTCCGCGAGTCGCAGATAGGTCCGGATCTGCTGCACGACCTGGCCCCGCCTGCGCCAGCTGTCGCGCGCGGACTGGTCCGGGCGGGCGAGCAGCCGCAGGCGGCTGACCCGCCCGAGCAGCGTGATCGCCGCGCCGTCGGCGAGCGCGCGATCGTACGCCTGGAGGATCGGATCGGCACCACCGTGCGCCAGCGCGGTCCGGTACGCCGCGTCGGCGGCCTCGACGATGGCGTCCGGCAGCAGTCCCCAGGGCTTGCTGTGGTGCGGGAACGGATAGTGCAGGAAGGCGGCGTCGATCCCCGGATGCCCGAACCGGCAGCTCTCGAAGTCGACCAGGCCGGCACCGGCGTCGGTGAGCAGGACGTTGGTCGGGTTGAGGTCCTGATGCGTCAGCGCGGCAAGCGCACCCGGATCGTGCACCCGCTCGAGCAGGTGGAGTACGTCGTCTCGTGCCGATCGCGCCGGTGGCAGTCCGAGCTCGGTGCAGGCACGCTCGATCGCGTCCCAGTGGCTCGTTCCGAGGGCATAGCCCGCGCCCGTCTCGACATCGGCTGCGAACGCGTCGAGCATGCGCTGGTGATCGTCCCTCCGGCCGAGCGTCGACGCGTGCAGGCGGCCCACGGCGGTGCCCAGCGCGACCATGCCCGCGGTCGCCGCTTCGGGATCGTCGGCGACCAGCAGGTCCTGCAGACTCGGCCAGTCGCCGAGGTCGGTCTGGATCACCAGGCGGGTGACCGGAGCCCACTCGTGGCCCATGGGTTGCTCGGAGATCAGCCGAACGGGCGTTCCCGCGATCTTCGCCAGAGCGGCGAGGACCGCTTCACGGCGCGCGGCGGTGAGCGGATAGACGGGCATCGACTGAGGCTATCGATGCGGCCGGCTCGGATACGCTTTCGGCACGGAGGTGTGCATACGTATGCCAAACGAAGACCAGGACGACGCCGGCCCACCGAAACGGAGGCAGCGGGCACCCCGGCAGGCGGACGTCGCGCGGTTGGCGGGCGTGTCGCAGTCGGCGGTGTCGCGCGTGCTGGGCGGCGACGTCGAGGCCGCGCGCATCTCGGAGGAGACGCGGCAGCGGGTGCTCGCCGCCGTCAAGGAGCTGGGCTACGTGCCCAACCCCTCCGCTCGCCGGTTGCGCAACAAGCGCAACCAGCTGCTCGGCGTCCACACGTTCGAGCCGGTCTTCCCGCATGCGCGCGAAGGCTTCTACTTCGAGTTCCTCCTGGGCATCGAGGAGCGGGCCGAAGAGCTCGGCTACGACCTCGTCCTGTTCACCTCGACCGGCGCCGGCAACGGCAAGCGGCGGGTCTACCGCGACGGCATCAACCGGCTCAACCTCGCCGACGGCAGCATCCTGCTCGGCGTCACCACCCACAAGGACGACCTCGCGCGGCTCTGGAACGACGGCTATCCGTTCATCCAGATCGGCCGGCGGGACGTGCCCGGCGCGAACGTCCCCTGCATCATCCCCGACTACTACGGCGTCACCGGAGAGCTGGTCGAGCTGCTCGCCGGGCACGGCCACCGGCATTTCGCTTACCTGCGGCACCACGGGTCCATGGAGCCGTACGAGGACCGGTCGCGGGGCTACGCCGACGCGGTCCGGCGGCTGGGTCTCGTCGATCGATCGCCGGGCTTCGGCGGCGAGCTCGGCGTGACCGAGGAGTGGATCGAAGCGCTCGCGGACGGCAAGGAGACCGCGATCGTCGCCGAGAGCGTGGCGCTCGCCGAAGCCGTACGCCAGGGGCTCGCGAAACGCGGCCTGCGCGTACCCGAGGACATCTCCATCGCCGTACTCGAAGCCGTCCAGCCGGAGGTGAACCCGCCGTACGACGGCCTGGAGATCCCCCGGAAGCGGATCGGCCGGATCGCGGTCGACGCGTTGCTCGAGCTGATGGATTCGCCCGACGCGACGGTCGAGAACACGGTCGTCAGGTGCTCGATCATGCCCGGCAGCACCGTCGCCGCGGCCGGCCCTCGCGGCCGGGCGAAGCGCTGACCGAATCCGGTCGGCGCCCGCCTGCTCCCAGCGGAGACCGCGAAGCAGCCATCTGACCGCCCCTTGACACCCGACCGTAACGTCCCTAACTTCCTGTTCATACGTAGAAGCAGCTCGATGCAAGACGCGTTCGCCCGCTGCTCATACGTATGCACGAGTGTGCATCCAGAAGGAATCCCAAGGAGGCGCTGAGCGTGACCGGACCTGTCGAAGTTCGAGCGGACCTCGCGGTGATCGGCGGTGGCCTCGGCGGCGTCGCGGCCGCCCTGGCCGCGGCCGACCAAGGCCTGCGGGTCGTGCTCACCGAGGAGACCGACTGGATCGGCGGCCAGCTCACCGCGCAGGGCGTCCCACCCGACGAGCACCCGTGGATCGAGCAGTTCGGCTGCACCGCGAGCTATCGCACGCTCCGCAACGGAGTCCGCGCCACCTACCGCGACTGGTATCCGCTGACGCCCGAAGCTCGCGCCAACCGCGCGCTCAACCCGGGCAACGGAAACGTCAGCCGCCTCTGCGCCGAGCCGCGGGTCTGGCACGCGGTCATGGAGTCCATGTTCGCCCGGCACCGCGCCGCCAACCGGATCGACGTCCGCCTGCGGCACCGTCCGACGGCGGCAACGGTCGACAACGACACCGTGACGAGCGTGACGCTGCTCGACACCGACAGCGGCAACGAGCTCGTCGTGCGGGCGCCGTACGTGCTCGACGCCACCGAGACCGGCGACCTGCTCCCACTCACCAGCACGGAGTACGTCACCGGTTTCGAGTCCCAGGCGGCGACCGGCGAGCCCAGCGCACCCGCCGAGGCGCAACCGCTCAACATGCAGGCGGTTTCCTGGTGCTTCGCGATCGAGCATCGCTCCGGCGAAGACCACACGATCGACAAGCCGGACGACTACGCGTACTGGCGCGACTTCCAGCCGCCGTACTGGCCGGACAAGTTCTTCAGCCTGGTCGCGCCGATCCCGCGCAGCCTCGAGCCGGCGACGCGCGCGATGAATCCGCACGGCGAGAACCCTGGCCACAAAGGCGATCGCGACCTGTGGAAGTTCCGGCGCATCATCGACCGCGAGAACTTCGCGCCCGGCACGTTCGACAGCGATGTCGTGATCGTCAACTGGCCGATGATCGACTACGTCGACGGCCCGCTGTTCGACATCGACGCCGCCGAAGCCGCCAAGCACGCCGAGGGTGCGCTGCGTATGAGCCGAGCGTTCCTGTACTGGATGCAGACCGAGATGCCCACCGCCAACGGCAACACCGGCCTGCCCGGCCTCCGCCTGCGCGGCGACGTGTTCGGCACCGACCACGGCCTGGCGAAGTATCCCTACATTCGCGAGTCGCGGCGGATCGTCGCGGAGTACACCGTCGTCGAGCAGGACGTCTCGCTCGCGATCCGCGGCCAGCAGGGCTCGCAGCGGTACGCCGACTCGGTGGGCATCGGCTCCTACCGCATCGACCTGCATCCGTCGACCGGCGGGGACAACTACATCGACGTCGGCTCGTTGCCGTTCCAGATTCCGCTGGGCTCGCTGCTTCCGGTGCGGATGCGCAACCTCCTTCCTGCCAACAAGAACATCGGCACGACGCACATCACCAACGGTTGCTACCGGCTGCATCCGACGGAATGGAACATCGGCGAGGCAGCCGGCCACCTGGCCGCGTACTGCCTGCGCGGCAACGTCGCACCGCATCAGGTACGCGAGGACGAGACGCACCTCGCCGCGTACCAGAAAGTCCTTACGCAAAGCGGTATCGAGCTGTCCTGGCCGAACGTCCACGGCTACTAGAACCTGCTCGAGACACAGAGGGAGACCGTGATGGACCGACAGATCAACCGGCGGCAGGCCCTGCGAGCCGGTGGAGGTCTCACGCTGATCGCGTTCCTGTCGGCGTGCAGCTCCTCGCCGGACGAGCAGGCCGGCAAGGCGAGGAGCAAGAACGGCCAGGCGCCCAAGCTGAAGGCCATGGTCGACAGCAAGCAGCTGCCTCCGCTGAAGCAACGCCTGCCTGTCAAGCCGATGATCGTGAAGCCGGTCGAAGGCCCGGGCAGCTACGGCGGCGTCTGGCGCAACGGCATGATCGGCACCGACAGCGGACGGCTGAGCTACGCGCTGGCGTACGAGAATCTCGTGCGCTGGAACCCGCAGTGGACCGCGCCGATCCCGAACGTCGCCGAGTCGGTGAGCAAGAACTCCGACGCCACGGAGTACACCTTCAAGCTGCGCAAGGGAATGCGGTGGTCCGACGGCCAGCCGTTCACCGCCGACGACATCGTGTTCGCCTACACCGACGTGCTGTCGAACCAAGAGGTCAACCCCGACCCGTACGGCCTGTTCCACATCGGCGGTGAGAACGGCAAGCTGGAGAAGGTCGACGACCTCACGGTGACGTTCACGTTCGCCGCACCGCACGGCCTGTTCCTCGAGCAGATCGCGAGCGAGCCGAGCAACCTGCTCACCAGGATGCCGAAGCACTACCTCACGAAGTACCACAGCGAGTACGACAAGGAAGCAGACAAGAACGCCAAGGCGGCGAAGTTCTCGGGCTGGGTCGAGGCGCTGCAGGCCGCGCTGTGGGGCGACCTGCAGTGGCAGGACATCAAGCTGCCGCGGCTGCACCCGTGGGTTCCGATCGACCCGATCTCGAACTCGACGCAGATGCGGTTCGAGCGCAACCCGTACTACTGGAAGGTCGACGAGGACGGCAACCAGTTGCCATACCTCGACGGCGTGCGCTACGGCGTCTTCCAGGACGCCGAGGTTCTCCTGCTCAGCACGGTCCAGGGCGAGATCGACCTGATCGACCGGGTAGTCACGACCACGACGAACAAGCCGGTGCTCGCCCGCGACCGGGCGGCGGGCGGCTACGGCTTCTTCAACCTCGTTCCCGACAAGATCAACACGATGACCATCCTGCTCAACCAGAACTGCAAGGACAAGGTCAAGGCGGAGATCTTCCAGAACAAGGACTTCCGGATCGGCTTGTCGCACGCGATCAACCGCAAGGAGGTCATCGAGGCGGTTTACGCGCGGCAGGGCGAGCCGTGGCAGCCCGTGCCGACGCCCGCGAGCCCGTTCCACGACAAGGCGGCGGGGAAGCAGTACACGGAGTACGACGTCGCGCTCGCCAACCAGCATCTCGACCAGGCGGGATTCGCCAAACGCGGTGCCGGCAACCTCCGGCTCGGCCCCGACGGCAAGCCGATCGCGTTCCGCGTCGTGGTCGCCACCGACTCCGGCAAGCCGGAGCTGGTCGACGCTCTCCAACTGGTCAAGGGCTACTGGAACGCCGTCGGCATCGACATGGACCTGCACACGACCGCACAGGAGCTGCGGTACGAGCTGATCGAGGCCAACGAGCACGACGCGCACGTGTGGGACGGCGACGGCGCGCTCGATCCCATCAACACGCCGAACTTCTTCCTGCCGATGCCTGGGAACGACAACACGTTCGCGCCGCTGTGGTCGGCCTGGCTGGAGTCGGAAGGCAAGGCCAAGGGCGCGGCGGAGCCGCCGGAACCGGTCAAGCAGCAGTACCAGCTCTACCAGCAGCTGCGCAGCGAACCGGACGCCAAACGCCGCGAGCAGTTGATGGAACAGATCCTCGCGATCGGCAAGGAGCAGTTCTATCTGATCGGGATCAGCACTCCCGTTCCGCCGTACGGCGTAGTGAAGAACAACTTCCACAACATGCCGAAGAAGACGTTCTTCGCCGCGAAGTTCCCGTATCCCGGCGTGACGTACCCCGAGCAGTTCTACATCGCTGACTGAGCACAAAGGACGGTTAGGAGGTTCGGAGTGCTCGCATACATCGGCCGGCGCTGCCTCTACATGATCCCGACGCTGTTCGCCATCTCCGTCGTGGCGTTCGCGATCATCCAGTTGCCGCCCGGTGACTACCTGACAGCGCTGGTCACCAAGCTGCAGGCGCAGGGCGACCAGGTCGATCCGGCGATGCTCGAAGGCCTGCGGCATCGGTACGGGCTGGGTGAGCCGATCTACCAGCAGTACGCCACGTGGATGGGCAACATCCTGTTCCACGGTGACTTCGGACAGTCCTTCGAGTACGGGCGGGACGTCTCCGGCCTGATCGGCGAACGGTTGCCGTGGTCGGTCGGCCTGACGACGTTCGCGCTGTTCTTCACCTGGCTGGTGGCGTTCCCGATCGGGTTGTACTCCGCCGTGCGGCAGTACTCCATCGGCGACTACCTCGCGACCACGCTCGGCTTCCTCGGGCTCGCGATCCCGAACTTCATGCTCGCGCTGGCGTTGATGTACGGCGCGTACCGGCTGTTCGACCTGAGTACGAGCGGCATCTCGCCGCTGTCGATCGTGATCGCCGTCATCGTGCTCGGCACGGCGGGTACGGCCGGGATGATCCGGATCCTGCGGGCGAACCTGCTGGACGAGCTCAAGAAGCCTTACGTCGTTGCCGCCCGGGCTCGCGGGATCTCCGAGAATCGGCTGGTCGTCAAGTATCCCGTCCGACTGGCGCTGAACCCGTTCGTCTCGACGGTCGGCTGGGTGTTGCCGGGGCTGGTGGGCGGCGAGGTGATCGTGTCGAAGGTGCTGAACCTGCCGACGACAGGGCCTTTGCTGTTCGGGGCGTTGCGGTCGCAGGACATGTATCTCGCCGGCTCGATCATCCTCATCGTCAGTGCGCTGACCGTCGTCGGGACGTTGCTGTCCGACATCTTGCTGGCCTGGCTCGATCCGCGAGTCCGGGCGGGGATCCGATAGGGAGGCGAAACCCTGATGGCACACGTGCTTCCCGACGCCGACACGACGAGAGTCGCCGACGCACCGGACGCTGGTGGGGCGCGGCGGGCCACCACGCGCAGGCGGACCGCGAAGCAGTGGCGGCTGGTGTGGTGGAGGTTCCGCAAGCACAAGCTCGCGATGATCGGGCTGGTCCTCACGCTCGGGATCTACTTCGTCGCGCTGTTCGCGGAGTTCCTCGCACCGACGACGGCAGCTGCGTTCAACGCGCAGTACACCTACGCGCCGCCACAGCGTCTGCACTTCAGCACCGACGCCGGCCTGTACGTCAAGGGCTATCGATCGACCGTCGACCCGGATACGTTCGAGCTGACCTTCAAGGTCGACGAGAAGCATCGCGTTCCGGTGGGTTTCTTCGTCAAGGGCAAGGAATACAAGCTGTTCGGGCTGATCCCGGGCGACCGTCACCTGATCGGGCCGAGGGACGCACGGCAGCCGATGTACTTGCTCGGCGCGAACCGCAACGGCTACGACCTGCTCTCACGGATCATCTACGGCACGCGGATCTCGATGACGATCGGCCTGGTGGGCGTCGCGATCGCTCTCGCGCTCGGCATCCTGCTCGGCGGGCTGTCAGGGTACTTCGGGGGCAAGCTCGACACGGTGATCCAGCGGATGGTCGAGTTCTTCATGTCGATCCCGGGAATCCCGTTGTGGATGGGGCTTTCGGCCGCGCTGCCCCGCGACTGGGGACCGATGCAGCGGTACTTCGCGATCACCGTGATCCTGGCAGTGGTCGGCTGGACCGACCTGGCACGAGTCGTTCGAGGCCGCTTCCTCGCGTTGCGGCAGGAGGAGTTCGTCACATCCGCGCGGATCGACGGCTGCAGCCGGCCGCGGGTGATCTTCCGGCACATGCTGCCGTCGTTCACCAGTCACCTGATCGCGTCGGTCACGCTGTCGATTCCGGGGATGATCCTCGCGGAGACGGCGCTGAGTTTCCTCGGCCTCGGCCTGCAGGCCCCGGCGGTGAGCTGGGGCGTGCTGCTGCAGGACGCGCAGAACGTCAGGGTGCTGGCGACCGCGCCCTGGTTGATGATTCCCGGCGTCGCGGTGGTCGTCGCCGTGCTCGCGCTGAACTTCGTCGGCGACGGGCTGCGGGACGCCGCCGATCCGTACAAGAGATGAGGGTGCCGATGCCACCCAGCGAGGTGCTGCTCGAGATCGAGGACCTGCGGACGCAGTTCTTCACCCGGGAGGGTGTAGTGCGCGCCGTCGACGGCGTGAACCTCACTGTGCCGCGTGGCAAGACAGTCTGCGTGGTCGGCGAGTCGGGCTGCGGCAAGAGCGTGACGGCGCGATCGGTGCTCGGGTTGGTCGACGAGCCAGGACGGGTGGTCTCCGGCTCGATCCGGTGGCACCGCGCCGGCGACGAGAGCGTGGACCTGGCGACGTTCGGGCGCAGGAGCGAGCAGTTGCGTCGTGTCCGGGGGGCCGAGATCGCGATGGTGTTCCAGGAGCCGATGGCCTCGCTGTCACCCGTCCACACGATCGGATCTCAGCTGCTCGAGGCGATCCAGACCCACCTACCGCTGTCTGCTGAAGAGGCCCGGGTGCGGGCGGTCGAGCTGCTGCGGCGGGTGGGGATTCCGCACGCGGAGCAGCGGATGTCGGCGTACTCCTTCGAGTTGTCGGGCGGCATGTGCCAGCGGGTGATGATCGCGATCGCGCTGGCGTGCGACCCGGCGCTGCTGATCGCCGACGAGCCGACGACCGCGCTGGACGTGACGACGCAGGCCCGGATCCTCGACCTGATTCGCGATCTGCAGGCCGACACGGGGATGTCGGTGTTGTTCATCACGCACGACCTGGGTGTGGTCGCCGAGGTCGCCGACGAGGTGGTCGTGATGTATCTCGGCACGGTCGTCGAGCATGGTCCAGTCAACGACATCTTTCACGACCCGAAACATCCGTACACGAAGGCCTTGCTGGGATCGATTCCACGGATGGGGGAGGGGACGAAGCAACGGATGAGCGTGATTCGTGGCAACGTCCCGCATCCGTCCGACCGGCCTGCCGGCTGTCCGTTCCATCCGCGGTGCGACTCGGCGATCGCCGGCGTCTGCGACGTGGACGACCCGCCTGTGGTGCCGGTCGGGGAGGGCCGGACGGCGCGGTGCGTCCTGTATGCCCAGGACCGGGTGAGTGCTGTCGAGGAGGTCGACGCGTGAACGAGTCGATTGTCGAGCTGCGGGACCTGTCGGTGCACTTTCCGGTCAAGCACGGCCTGCTGGGACGTACGGCCGGACAGCTCCGCGCCGTCGACGGGGTGAACCTCGGCATCCGGCGCGGCGAGACGCTGGGACTGGTCGGCGAGTCGGGCTGTGGGAAGTCGACGCTCGGCCGGTCGATCTCGCGAATCCTGAAGCCGACCACGGGTCGGGTCCTCTACCGGGACTCCGCCGGCGCCGTCACCGACCTGGCCCGGCTGGGATACCGGGAGCTGCGGCCGTTCCAGCGGGACATCCGCGTGGTGTTCCAGGATCCGTTCTCGTCGCTGAACCCGCGGATGACGTTGCTGCAGATCGTCGGCGAGCCGTTGCGGGCGAACCGGATCGCTTCGGGGTCGGAGCTCGAGCACCGGGTCGCGGAGATGCTGACGCGGGTGGGACTGTCGCCGAAGTACATGGACCGGTTCCCGCACGCGTTCTCCGGTGGTGAACGGCAGCGGGTCAACATCGCCAGGGCGCTGATCCTGAACCCTCGGCTGGTGATCGCGGACGAGCCGGTGTCGGCGCTGGACGTGTCGGTGCGGGCGCAGATCCTCAACCTGCTGAGGGATCTGCAGGAGGAGCTCGAGCTGACGTACCTGTTCGTGTCGCACGACCTGTCCGTCGTGGAGAGCGTGTGCGACCGGGTTGCCGTGATGTACCTCGGCAAGCTCGTCGAGCTGGTGGAGACCGCGTCGCTCTACTCCACGCCGCGGCATCCGTACACCGAGGCGTTGCTGTCGGCCGTGCCGCGGCCGGATCCCCTGCTGCGCGAGACCGGACGCCGGATCCGGCTGTCCGACGACCTGCCGGATCCGGCGAACCCGCCGGCCGGTTGCTCGTTCCACACGCGGTGCACGTATGCGGTGGAGGGTACGTGCGATGTGGCCGGCTCCGGGCCGGCGCTCGACGAGATCTCGCCGGGGCATCGGGTGGCCTGCCTGCGTACGGACGAACTGTCGCTGGCAGGTGTGAGTGGTGTCAGGGATGTCAGTGGTGGAACAGCCGGAGGCCGGTCCGGGCGAGCGTGATGCCGTGTTCCCGGCAGACGGCGGCCACGTCGCCGGAACGGATCGAGCCGCCGGGCTCGGCGATGTACTTGACGCCGTGGCGGTGGGCGTGGTCGACGTTGTCGCGGAACGGCAGCGCGCCGTCCGACACGAACGCGACGCCGGTGAGTTGCCTGATCCACTGGTCTCGTTGGGCGGCTGTGAGCTCGTCCTCGAGGTAGCGGATCTGCTCGTTGATCCGGTCCTGGCGTCTGGTGCCTGGCGGGAACGTCAGTGCGCGAACGGCGGGGTGACGGCGCAGCCACCAGGTGTCGGCCTTGGCGCCGCCGAGCCGGGTGCAGTCGACCCTCGACTGCTGGCCGGCACCGATGCCGAGCGTTGCGCCGTCGCGTACGTAACAGACGGAGTTGGACTGGGTGAAGCGCAGAGTCGCCATGCCCAGCAGGAGATCCGCTGCGGCGCGTGGTGGAATCGGGTCGCCGGTGACGAGCTCGAGGCTGCCTGCGTGGAGCTTCGGCTGGTCGCGGTCCTGGGTGAGGCGCAGCCCGAAGACGTCGCGATGCTCCTGCTCGGGCGGCGTGAACGACTGGTCGGCCTCGATGACGAGGAAGCTTCCGCGCTTCTTCCTGGCGAGCGTGGCGACCGTGCCGGGCGCGTAGCCAGGAGCGACGATGCCGTCGCAGACCACAGTGGTCAGCAACTCTGCCAGCTCGGCGTCGACGGGATGCGAGACGGCAGCGAAGTCGCCGAACGACGACCTGGGATCGGCGTCGCGGGCCCGGAGGTAGGCGCTGGCCAGGTCTCCGGGATCGGCGACGCCGTACAGCTCCGCCGTTACGTCGTCGATCGGGCCGGCCAGGGCGGTGCCGGCGGGGGAGACGTGCTTGAACGAGGCGGCCGCGGGTATGCCCAGCGCGTGGGCGGCTTCGCGGACGAGTTGCCAGCCGTTGAGGGCGTCGAGCAGGTTGATGTAGGACGGCTGGCCGTTCAGCACGGTGATCGGCTCGGTGCCGGGGGTGACCGGGGTGGCTCGGGCGGCCTGGTGGGGGTTGGTGCCGTAGCGCAGATGCATGGTTTTGGTTGCCTCCTCAGCTGCTGTCGCTGACGGAGGCGCCCAGGCGTTCGACGCTCGCGTCTTGTTTGTGCGGCCGCTCCCCGGTGGTGGTCCACCTTCGCCAGTCGCGGCCGTTCTCCTACTGTACCTAGCGTCCCTGGCTAGTTCCCCTTGAAAGCGGGGTCGCGCTTGTCGATGAACGCGTTGATGCCTTCCTTGGCGTCGGTGCTGGCGAAGAGGTTGGACAGCACCTGCTGCTCGACGGTGAGACCTGTCTCGAACTCCATCGCGAGGCCGTCATCGATCAGGCGCTTGGCGGCGCGGGTGGCGAGCGGTGCCTGGCCGGCGATCGTTCCGGCGAGCTCGACGGCCTGTTCGTACAGGCGATCCGGCTCACAGACCTGGCTGATCAGGCCGAGGGCTTGCAGTTCGGCCGCGGTGGCGAAGCGGCCGGTGAGGACGAGCTCCTTGGTGAACCTGGAGCCGGCGGCGCGGGCCAGGCGTTGCGTACCGCCGCCGCCGGGGAGCAATCCGAGCTTGACTTCGGGCAGGCCGAACTTCGCCTTCTCGGACGCGACGATCAGGTCGCAGCAGAGCACGACCTCGAAGCCGCCGCCGAGGGCGTAGCCGTTGACGGCCGCGATCGTGGTCTGGGGGAGGCGTTCCAGGGCGGAGAACACCTCGCGGCCGAGGCGTTGGTAGTCGTCGAACGCGGGCCGGCTCACGTTGTGGTACTCCGTGATGTCGGCGCCGGCGATGAAGCCGCGTCCGGTACCGGTCAGGACGAGCACGCGGATGTCGTCGTCGCCTTGGAGCGCGGCGAAGTAGTCGCGGAGCCGCTCCAGGATGCTGCGCGACAGCGCGCCCAGCGCCTCTTCCCGGTCGATCCGCAACACGGCGACGCCGTTCGCGTGGCGTTGCTCGACGAGGTGGTCGTGCAGGCGCTGTTCGCTCATGGCCGGGTCTCCTTCACGATCGCGTTAAAACGTTTCTACACTGAAGCCGTGTCCACGATCGTCGAGGTGGCCCGGTTGGCGCAAGTGACGCCGTCGATCGTGTCCAGGCTGCTCAACGGCGACCCGTCGCTGCGGATCCGGCCCGAGACGCGCGACCGCGTGCTGGCGGCGGCCGAGGAACTGCAGTACGCGCCCAACCATGCGGCCCGGGCGCTGCGTAGGGCTTCGGTCGGCACGTTGGGGCTGGCGGTGCATGACATCCACAACCCGGTCTACGGCGAGATCATCGCCGGCGCGGAGGCGGAGGCCAGGCAGCAGGGCAGCATCCTGATCCTCGCCGACGTCGACAGTCTCGCCTCCGACGACACCACGTTCCGCCGCGTCGTCCGCGGCGGCGCGATCGACGGGCTGATGTTGCAGCGCAACGGCGAGGCGTCCGACCGCGTGGTCGAGCGGGTGGCGGGCGCGCGGTTGCCGCTGGTGATCCTGAACGAGCGGGTCCGCCCGCCGTTGTCGGGTGTCGCGGTGGAGGACCGGCGGGCGGCGGCACTGGCCACGCGGCACCTGGTGGCGCTAGGTCACCAACGGGTCGCCCACCTCGAGCTCGGCGGAGGCAACTCCCGAGCCCGCGACCGCCGCGCCGGCTGGCGCGACGCCATGCGGGAGGCAGGCCTAACTGTGTCCCCCGACCTCCTCCGCGTCGGTGGCGTCCGCCCCGAGACGGGGTACGTCGGGCTGATGGAGCTGCTCACCACGCGCCAACGCCCGACCGCGGTCTTCGTCGGCACCCTGTTGTCTGCGATCGGTGCCCTGACGGCGGCGAGAGAGGCGGGGCTGGAGGTTCCCGGCGACCTGTCCATCGTGGCCTTCCACGACGCCTGGTTCGCCGAACACGCCAGCCCTCCACTGACCGTGGTCCGCCTCCCCCTGCGCGAGATGGGCGCCAGAGCGGTCCGCCTCCTCGGCGAGATCACCGGCGGCGCCGGCCCACGCCAGATGACAGTGACCGATCCGGCCCCCGAACTCCTCCGCCGCGGCTCCACCGCCCCACCCCGCGACTGACGGCTTCGGCGGCCGAGCGCCTGCACCTCAGTTTGCGGTAGCCGCAACCAGCCGCCACCGTAGCTGCCCGTCACGGCAGCTTCCCATCACCGCAGCTGCCGGCCGCTGCGGGCTGCCGATGTTGCTCGTGTCGCGGTGGCATCGCAGTGCTGGCTTTCGCCGCTGGCATCGGACGCGACTGGTTGTGGTTGCTGTCGATCGCGATGGTGGCGAGCTGCCTGCACCTGGGCTTGCGGTGGCCGCAGCTTGCCGCCACCGCTGTTGGCCGTCATCGCTGCTGGTCGCCGTCGCGGGCATTTGTGGGCGCTCGCTGCTCGGCCGGCGGTGGGCGGCCGGTTGTGGCCCGGAGGGTTGACGGTGGCCGTCGCGCGGCGATACGACGGAAAAACGATTTCCTTCTTCCGTCGGTTCCGGGTGTGCCAAGGAGGCGCGACATGGCTCGATCTCGCCGGACGTGGTTCGTGGCGGCCGCCGGGTTTGTACTGCTCAGCCCCCTCGCAGCGGCGTGCGGAGACGATGCGGGCGCGGGGGACAACCCTTCGATCAGCCTGATCGTCGGGCTGAAGGGGGATGCGTTCTACGGTTCGATGGCCTGCGGTGCCCGGGCCGCCGCCAAGCGGGCAGGCGCGACGCTCGATGTTCAGGGCCCTGGCAAGTGGGACGCGCCCGAGCAGATCCAGGTGCTCAACTCGGTCATCGCGAAGCAGCCCGATGCGATCCTCATCGCTCCCGTCGACGACACCGCGCTCCAGGCGCCACTCGAGGAAGCAGAAGCCCAGGGCATCAAGATCGTGCTCGTCGACACGACGCTGAAGGATCCCAAGCCGGCCGCCTCCCAGGTCACGTCCGACGATCAGCTCGCTGGTCAGCACGCCGCCGAGGAAGTGGTCCGCGAGACCGGCGGCAACGGTTCGGTGATCGCGATCAACACTCAGCCAGGCGTGTCGACCGTCGAGGCCAGGATGAAGGGGTTCGAGGCCGGCCTGAAGCAGGCACCCGGCCTGAAGTACCTCGGCCGCCAGAACGTCGGCGACGACGCGGCCAAGGCCGCCACCGCCGTGACGAGCACGCTGGCGGCCCACCCCGACCTCTCCGCCGTGTTCGCCACCAACACCCTCACCGGCCAGGGCGCCGCCACCGGCATCAAGAACGCCAACAAGACCGGCGAGATCAAGCTGGTCGGCTTCGACGCCAACCCGAGCGGCGTCGAGGCACTGGAGGACGGCACCGCCCAGGCCCAGGTCGTCCTCAAGCCGCTCGACATCGGTACCAAAGGCGTCGAGCAGGCGATCAACGCGCTGAACGACAAACCGGTCGAGAAGCTCATCCGTACCGACTCCCTGATCGCCACCAAGGACAGTCTCGCCACCAAGCCCGTGAAGACCTACCTCTACAACGACAGCTGCACCGGCTGAGGAGCCCATCATGCGACGTGGACTGAGAATCTCCGTTGCCCTGCTCGCCGCCCTGCTGGCCGCCGTCGTACAGGTGAGCCCGGGCAGCGCGGGCAAACCGCAAGCGACCTCGCCGGCCGACACCTACTACCGCGCGCTGCTGCTCAACACGCCGTTCGTCGAGTCCACCTGGGACGCCGCCGTGGGCTCGTACCGCATCCAGGACTTCTACGTCGTCGGCGTCTTCGGCAACGCCGTCCTGCTCACGAACGGAACCTACGACGAGCAGCTCGCCGGCGTCAGCAAGGAAACCCTGCGCGACCACACTGTCCGCTCGATCGCCTTCGCCGCCGCCAAGAACCGCTGGGTCGACCCGAACGGCAGCTGGGGCAAGACGATCTACTGGGACTCCACGATGGAGACCTACTTCGTCGCCGCGGCGAAGATGGTGTGGCAGGACCTCGGCCAGACAACCAGGCAGCAGGTCGACACCATCATCCGCTCCGCCGCCGACAACATCGTCGACCTCGGCGCCAACAGCCCCGAGACCAACGGCCTGGCCGGCGGGTACGTGGGCAACACCCGCATGGAGGAGATGGGTGCGCGCAGCATGCCGCTCGCCGCCGCCCTCGCCTGGCTGCCGGACGACGCCCGCGCGAACGAGTGGCGTGAGTGGCATGCCCGCTGGATGCTCAACCTGGGTGCGCTTCCGCAAGCAGACAAGGCGAATCCAGCGGTCATCGCCGGCCGCCCGTCGAGCAGTGGAGCACCGCGCACAACATCTTCGACACGTTCATCATCGAGAACCACAACTCGTGGAACCCGATGTACCAGCAGTCGATGGGCGCGTATCCCGGCCGCAACGCCGTGCAGTTCCTCCTCGCCGGCAAGCAGCTGCCCGAGGAGATCCTGCGCCAGCCCAACGATGACCCGCTCTGGAACGTGATGGCGCAGCTCGGCACCGACGCCGGCGTCGCGCAGGACTTCATGATCGACGACCGGCATCACCTGTACGGACGCGCGCTGCTGCCGATCACCTACCGCGCGACGGTCGCCCGAGACCGCTACGCCGCCCGCGCCGAGGCGATGCTCGCCGACCGGCTGCTGCCGTACGTGCAGTACGCACCGTCCGGCCGGCTGACGAAGTTCAGCGGCGAACCGAAGTACGAGCCGGAGGCCCGCGCCGAGGTGGCCATGTCGTACCTCCTGCACGCCTGGAGCGACAGGCTCGGCGGCCCGGTCGAGCCGGTGAGCCAGGAGCAGTACTTCAGGCACTTCGCCGGAGTCGTCGACTACGGCACCGGTCCAGGCCTGGTCGCGCACCAGACCGAACGCGCGCTGTCGGGCGCGTTGAGCAAGCCCGGCTTCGTGAAGTTCGCCTACCTGCCGCAGCACGACGACTGGCTGTTCGACGTCGCCGGCAAGAGCCCTGCCCTGCTGCCGTCGGTCGACGCCACAGTGCAGGCACGCGCGGCCCACGTCTACACCAAGGCACGTGACGGCCTGGACGCCTCGGCGACCGCGCTGCGCACGTCGCAAGGTGTTACCGGCTTCACCACGCTCCCAGACGGCACGGTCGTCTACGCGACCAGCGGTACGGGCGCCGGCGAGGGCGTGCTGCGCCTGTACAACCTGACCATGCCCGGCGTGCCGGGCCTCGACGGCGACCGAACGTTCAGCTGGAACGGCGGATCGACCACGCTGGCAGCCGGACTCGGCGACGGCGGCGTCGACGACGTGCGGCTCCCCGCGACAACCGCCCGCTACGTCAGAATGTCCGGCACCAAGGCCGCCACACAGTACGGCTTCTCGCTGTGGGAGCTCGAGGCGTACGCCGGCGCGAGCGCCAACCTCGCCAAGGGCAGGCCCACCACGGCCTCTTCCAGCTCCGCGGGCTTCGAGCCCGCCAAGGCCACCGACGGCGACCCCGCCACCCGCTGGGCGGTCGCGACCGACCAGCGCCTGGACCCCGGCTGGCTCGCCGTTGACCTCGGCCGGCCCCAGCAGCTCGACCGGGTGAACCTGCGCTGGGAGACCGCGTACGCGTCCGCCTACGACGTCCAGGTCTCCGACGACGGCCAGACCTGGCGGACCGTCGCCAGCGTTCCGAAGAAGCAACACGCCAACGGCACCTGGCTGAACGTCGACGGCCGCGCGGGCTTCGTCGTACGCGGCAGCGGCAACCCGATTACCGTCACCCCGACCGGCGTGGTGCTCTCCGACGGCCCGGCAACGGGTGCGGCCGGCATGGTGGTCGAGGGCTACCCTGCCGAGACGACGGACCAGACGGCCGCGCACGCCGGCACGCCAGCGCCCGTTGGCGGCCCGGCGGGCTTGGCGGCCAGCGTCGTTGGTGGGCACCTGTCGCTGTTCAACCTGACCGCCTCACCGATCACCAACGCGACGGTGACGATTCCCCATCAGGGCAAGGCGATCACGCTGTACGAGGGTACGCAGCGGACCGCCGCGGGGAGCACGAGTTACAGCGTCTCCGTGCCGGCCGCCGACGCTCGGGTCGCGCCCGCACGGTTCACGATCTCCGGGCGTAACGGCGCGGAGGCACCGGCGGGTGTCACGGCGGACGTGGCCGGCTCGGCGACAGTTCGGCTGACCGCGCCGGACGGCGCGCCCGCCGAGCTCCACGTCACGTCGCTCACGACCGGTGAGGCCAGGGACGTCTATCTGACGCCCGGCGGCACCAGGACCGTGACGTTCGACGGTCCGGTCTTCCCGACGAGCGACCTCGCGCGCGACCGGACGACGTTCCCGACGTCTCCGCGTCCGGCCGACATGACCGAGCCCGGCAACGCGGTCGACGGCGATCCGGCGACCGCGTGGCGGCCGGGCGCGACCGGCCGGATGGTCGTCGATCTGGGTTCGGCGCGCCAGATCGGCACGGTCGGCCTGGACTGGACGACCGGTGCCGTGCCCAACGTGCGTGTCGATGTGTCCACCGACGGCCTGACCTACGTGCCGTTCAGCGGGTCGCCCGCGACCGCACGCTATGTCGCTGTTGTCGTGACCGGCTGGCAGAGCAGCCAGGCCGAACTGCGTGAACTCACAGTGGAAAGGTGAGCGATGCCTGGAGCTCTCGACGGGATCAGGGTCCTCGATTTCAGCCAGATGATGCTGGGTCCGTTCGCGACCCAGCTGCTGGGTGACCTCGGTGCCGACGTCATCAAGGTCGAGCGGCCGGTGACCGGCGAATGGGAACGCGGCCTGGCGATGCTGGGCGAGCTGCTGAACGGTGAGTCGGCGGCGTTCCTCGCGATGAACCGCAACAAACGTTCGGTCGCTCTCGACCTGAAGGATCCGCGTGCCAAGGACGCGCTGCTCGCCCTCGGCGCGACCTGCGACGTGGTGGTCGAGAACTTCCGTCCAGGTGTGCTCGACCGGCTCGGCCTGGGATACGAGGATTTCAAGGCGGTGAAGCAGGACATCATCTACTGCTCGGGATCGGGCTGGGGCCAGGACACGCCGGCCGCGAGAGAACGGCGCCCCGGCCAGGACCTGCTGATCCAGGCGGCGTCCGGACTCGCTTACCACACAGGCAAAGCGACCGAGCCTCCCACGTTCGCGGGCACCTCGATGGTCGATGCCAGCACCGCGCTGACGCTGGCGACCGGCGTACTCGCGGCCCTGGTGGCGCGCGAACGTCAGGGCATCGGGCAGCGCGTCGAGGTCGACTTGTTCTCGACGGCGATCGCCCTGCAGTGCCAGGAGATTTCGGCAATCGTCAACCAGGGCAAGGAAGCGCCGCGTTCGGAGGAGGGCATCGCCTCGCCGTGGCTGTCGGCGCCATGCGGAATGTACCGGACCGCGGACGGCTGGCTGGCGGTCGCGATGGCTCCGCTCGATCAGATCGCGAAGCTGGTAAGGGATCCGGACCTGGCCGAGCTCGACGCATGGATCGACCGTGACGAGGCCAAGCGCCGGCTGGACGCGGTGTTCCCCACCCGGACGACGGACGAGTGGCTGGCCGAGCTGGGCCCGGCCGGCGTCTGGGCGGCCCGTGCGCGCACGGCCACCGAGGCCGTCGACGAGCTGCGCGAGCAGGGCTCGCCGCTGATCAGCACGGTGGAGCACCCGGAGCACGGCACCATCGAGCTGATCAGCTGTCCGATCACGATGTCGGAGACCCCGTGGTCGGTACGCCGGCCGCCGCCGGTTGTGGGGGCGCATACGGCGGAGGTGCTGGCGGAGGTGCTCGACGCGGAGAGCATTCAGGCGTTGCTCGGGGAGAGCGCATGAGCGGACCGTTGCTGGAGGCGCGCGAGCTGACCCGGGTCTGCGGCCACGTCCAGGCGCTGCGCGGTGCCGACTTCGTGGTGAACGAGCGTGCGGCCGTCGCGCCGATTGGGTGTCCGATCACGATGGCGGAGACGCCGTCGTTGGTACGTCGGCGGCCACCGGTTGTGGGGCCGCATCCGGCCGAGGTCCTCGACGCCGAGAGTGTCCAGGCGTTGCTCGGAGAGTGCGCATGAGCGGACCGCTGCTGGAGGCCCACGAGCTGACCCGGGCCTACGGCCACGTCCAAGCGCTCCGCGGCGCCAGCTTCACCGCGTACGAGGGTGAAGTCGTCGCGCTGATCGGGGACAACGGCGCCGGGAAGAGCACGCTGGTCCGCTGCCTGTCCGGCACCGAGCTGCCGAGCGGTGGCGAGGTGCGGTTCGCGGGGGAGCAGGTCGCGCTGGACTCGCCGGCAACCGCGCGCCGGTTCGGGATCGAGACCGTCTTCCAGGACCTCGCGCTCGCTCCCGACCTGGACTCCCCGGCCAACCTCTTCCTCGGCCGCGAGGTGCGCAAGCACGGCTTGCTCGGGCGGCTCGGCGTACTCGACCGGTCGCGGATGCGTACCGAGGCCGTCGAGGCGTTCGCCGACCTGGGCATCGAGTTGCCCGACGTACAAGCGCCGGTCGGCGCGTTGTCGGGCGGCCAGCGGCAGTCGGTCGCGGTCGCGCGGGCGGCGATGTGGGCGACCCGCGTCGTCTTCATGGACGAGCCGACGGCCGCGCTCGGTGTGGTCCAGCGCGGCCGCGTGCTGGAGGTGATCCGCCGCATTCGCGACCGCGGCATCACGGTTGTCCTGATTTCGCACAACATGCCCGAGGTACTCGAAGTCGCCGACCGCGTGGAGGTGCTGCGGCTCGGACGGCGCGTCGCGCGTTACCGCGCGGCGGACACCACCGTGGAGGAGCTGGTCGCCGCGATGACCGGCGCCCTGGACGCGGAGGAGCCGGCCGCATGAGCACCCAGATGACCACGTCGATGACCGGCCGGCTCGGCTTCCTGCGTACGCGGGCCGCCGGCGCCAACACGCTGTGGATCTTCCTGGTTCTCGTCGTACTGCTGGTGTTCTTCAGCGTGCTGCAGCCCAACTTCACCAACCCCGTCAACCTGCGCAGCATCGCGGCCGACAGCGCGCCGCTGCTCGTACTCGCCATCGGCATGACGTACGTCATCGTTACCGCGGGGATCGACCTGTCGGTGGGCTCGGTGCTGATCTTCTCCGGCGTGATCGCCGCGAAGGTGATGCTCTGGCTCGGCGACGAGCAGTCCGGCTGGGGTGTGATCCTGGCCGGGAGCCTGGCGGGTGTGGTCGCCGGCGCCGCGTGGGGTGGGCTGAACGGTGTGCTGGTGGCCAGGGCCCGGGTGCCCGCGCTGATCGCGACGCTCGGCACGCTCGGGATGGCGCTGGGCGCGGCGTACCTCATCTCCGGCGGAACGGACGTGCGTGGCGTGCCGCTGACATTCGTACGCACGGTCGGGTTCGGCCGGTTGCTGGGCGTGGTTCCGTGGCTCGTGGTGATCGCGGTGCTGGTCGCCCCGGCGTTCGGGCTGGTGCTGGCGTACACGCGGTTCGGGCGGCACACGTACGCGATCGGCTCCAACCCGGAGGCCGCGCGGCGGGCCAGCATCGCGGTCGACCGGCAGCTGATCGTGGTCTACACCCTGTCCGGAACGCTCGCGGGCGTGGCCGGCTGCCTGTCGCTCGCCCACTTCCAGACCACGACGATCAGCGGGCACACGACCGACAACCTGGCCGCGATCGCGGCGGTCGTGCTCGGCGGGGCGAGCCTGTTCGGCGGCCGCGGCACGATAGCCGGCACGGTGATCGGCCTGCTGATCCCGGCGGTCCTGCAAAGCGGCTTCATCACGATCGGCGTCAACCCGTACTGGCAGTTCGTCGCCGTCGGTGCCGTCCTCGTCGCAGCGGTCTACCTCGACCAGCTCCGCCGCCGCAACCGCGAACGCGCGGGCTAGCGGCGTAGAACCGATTCGGCGAGCAGCGTGTTGAACTTCTCCGGTTCCTCGAACGGCACCATGTGCGCTGACTTCTCGAACCAGTGCAGCTGCTTGACCGGTGCCTCCATCAGCTCGAAATACTCCGCCGCGAGCTCGGCCGGCGTGTTCTGGTCGTACCTGCCAAGGACGAAATGGACCGGGACCTCGAAACTGCGGGCCGTGCGACGCAGGTCGGACGCGAGCAGCTCCGGCAACAGCCGGCCCATCGAGAACTCCTGCGCCGCCGAGGCGAAGTACTCCTGGCGAAGTCCTGGCTCGATGCGGTCGAACAGTGCCCCGGTGTCGCCGTGGACCTGGCCGCCGAACCGGTCGAGCCAACCCCGCTGAACCACGATCTCGGCGAACGTCAGTCCGCCATCCGGTGTGTACCGATCCTCGATCGCACGCAGGGCGCTGATGGCCTCGTGGTTCTGGAGCTCGACCGCTTTCCGCAGGGTGAAGGCGTACGACCGCTGTTCGTTGAGCATCCCCGCGACGCACTGCCCGACGCCGACGAACGCGTGGAGCTTCGCCGGGTGCCTGCTGGCGAGCGTCGCACCCACCAGGCTGCCCCACGAGTGCCCGAGCAGGTAGACCTTGCCCTGGGCGAAGCGTTCGGTCAGCCAGTCGATCAACTCGAGCGCGTCGGAGACGAACTGGCGTAGCGTCATCGTCTCGGCCGGAATGTCGGGGGAGTAGGACCTCCCGGCACCACGCTGATCCCAGTGCACCACAAGGAAGTGCTGCTCCAGATCGGCGTTGTACGTCGTGAACAACGGCATCTCGGCGAATCCTGGGCCGCCGTGCAGAATGAGCAGTAGCGGATTGCCGGCATCGGTGCCACGGACCAGCACTTCCTGGGGGAGCCCGCCCAACGCGACTCGCTGCCGCAGCTGCACGCCTTCGTTCATGGCCTGGCAGCCTACCCGCCGTTTCGAGGACGAGATTTTGCGAGGTATTTTGGAAATGCGGCCAACGTCTGGGTCAGTTGCGAACGTCGTACTACGTGCAGGCGACGCAGGGGGAATGCCCGTGGAGTTCCGTGTACTGGGACCGCTCGAGTTGTATGCCGGAGAGCGCCGAATCGAGATCGGCGCGGCCAAGCAGCGCGCGCTGCTCGCGCTGCTGCTGCTCAACGCCAACAAGGCTTGTGGCCGTGATCGGCTGATCGACGACCTGTGGGAAGGTGCGCCGCCGCGGTCGGCGAGAACGACCCTGCAATCCTGCGTATATCGATTGCGCAGAATGTTGTCGCTTTTATCCAATGACAATTCCAAACAGGGTGGGGTATACCTCCACACCCGGCGAGATGGATACCTCCTTCAAGTGCCGGACGAGGCCATCGATCAGCGCCGGTTCGAGCAGTACGTCAGCGAGGGTTGGCAGGCGATCGAGATCGGTGAGGCCGACTACGGCGCCGGCCGGTTGCGGTCCGCGCTGGAGCTGTGGCACGGCGAGGCGTACGCCGACATCGGTGTGCAGGCCGTACGCGACCAGGCTCGCCGCCTCGACGACCGTCGGCTCGAGGTGGTCGAGCAGTGTGTGGCGGCCGAGATCGGGCTGGGCCGGCACCAGACAGTCGTCGGCGAGCTGGAGGACCTCACCGGCGCCCACCCGCTGCGCGAGCGGCTGTGGGAGCTGCTGCTCGCGGCGCTGCACAAGTCCGGCCGCCGGGCCGACGCGCTGAGTGCGTACCAGCGGCTCTATCGCGTACTCGACGAGGAGCTCGGGGTCGAGCCCGGCGCGCGCATCCGTGACCTGCACATGCAGATCCTGAACGCCGATCCCGCGCTCGATCCCCCGCAGGAGGCGCCGCTGGACGTCACGTCCGCGCAGGTGCCCCTCTCCACCGCCTTGCCCACGGACGAACCGGTGGCCGAGCTCGCGCCGCCCGAGCCCGCGCCGGTCGGAGAGCTGACGCCCCGGCAGCTTCCGGTCAGCATCGAACGGTTCGCGGGGCGCGGTGAGGTCCTGGAGCAGCTCGACGCTCTGACGGTCGCCGCGTCGAGCCCGCTCGCCGCGCGGGACCCGGCGACAACGGCGACCTCGGTGGCATCAGCTGCATCGCCGGCACCTGCACCGGCGATCGCCGTGATCGTTGGGATGGCGGGCGTCGGCAAGTCGACGCTCGCGGTGCACTGGGCACACCGGGTCGCAGATCGCTTCCCCGACGGTCAGCTGCACGTCAACCTCCGCGGGTTCGACCGCAGTGGCGAGCCGATGCCGGCGGCAGAGGCATTGCGGGGTTTCCTCGACGCGCTGCAGGTGCCCGCCGCGCGGCTGCCGAGCGACGTCGAGGCGCGGGCAGCTCTCTATCGTTCGATCCTGGCCGGTAAGCGGATGCTGATCGTGCTCGACAACGCGCGCGACACCGAGCAGGTACGCCCGTTGCTGCCCGCGGCGCCGGGGTGCGCGGTCGTCGTCACGAGCCGGCGGATGCTGTCCGGGCTGATGGCGGCCGAGGGTGCGCACGTGATCAGTCTCGGGTTGCTCGATCCGGTGGACGCCTGGCAGCTGCTGGCCGACCGGCTTGGCGAGGACCGGGTGTCGGCCGAACCCGCGGCGACGCGCGACATCATCAGGATGTGTGCCGGCCTGCCGCTCGCGCTGGCGATCTCGGCGGCGCGGGCCGCGACCAATCCGGAGTTCTCGCTGGAGGTGCTCGCCGCCGAGCTCCGTGATGCCCGTGGCGGCCTCGACGCGTTCGCCGACGAAGACTCGACGACTGACGTACGTGCGGTGTTGTCATGGTCGTACCAGCAGTTGAGCGCGGAGGCTGCCGGCCTGTTCCGCTTGCTGGGGTTGCATCCGGGGCCCGATCTGTCGGTGCGGGCGGCGGCCAGCCTGGCCGGCGTACCGATCCGGCAGGCCCGGCGGCTGCTCGGTGAGTTGACTCGTTGTCATCTGCTCACCGAGCATGTGCCGGGACGGTATTCCTTCCACGACTTGGTTCGAGCGTTTGCCGTCGAGTTGGTGGAGGCCGAGGAGATGGCAGCGGATCGGATCTCGGCGATGCACCGGGTGCTCGACCACTACTTGCATTCGGCGTTCGGCGGCGTGCGCGTGATCTATCCCGACCGTGATCCGATCACCCTTCCTGCCGCCCTGAGTGGGGTGGTTGTGGAACGGTTCGCCGAACGCGAGCAGGCGATGGTGTGGTTCGCGGCCGAGCGGCGAGTCTTGGTGGCGATGATTTCCGCGGCCGCCGACAGCGGACTGGATGATCATTGCTGGCAGCTCGCCTGGTCGATCGCGACTTTCCTGGACTGGCAGGGCTACTGGCACGACTGGCGGCTGGTGCAGGAGACCGCGCTGGAGGCAGCCGTACGATCGGCTTCCTCTTCTGATCAGGCGCGGTGTTACAGCCTGGTCGGGCACGCCAACCTCCGGCTCGGCGATCACGAGGCCGCAGGAGCCAACCTCGCCAAGGCAATCGACCTGTACCGCTCCCAGTGCGACGATCTGGGCGAGGCGCGCGTGCACCAGATCTTCTTTCACCTGTACGAGCAGCAGGGCTACCACGGCGAAGGACTCGGCCACGCGCAGCGGGCACTGGAGCTCTACCGGCGGGCAGGCCAACGCCAAGGCGAAGCGCGGGCATTGAACGCAGTCGGCTGGTTCCACGCATTGCTGGGCGAATATCAGCAGGCAATCGAATACTCCGGCCGCGCACTGCCGATCCTGATCGAGCTGGAAGATCCGCAGGGCCAAGCCAACACCTTGGACAGCCTCGGCTACGCCTATCACCGCCTAGGCGACTTCGGCCGAGCCGCGGAGTCCTACCGCCGCGCGCTGGACCTCTTCGCCGAAGTGGGAGACCGCCGCAACGAAGCACAGACGCTGGTGCACCTGGCAGACTCGCAACACGCGGAGGGAAGACACGACATAGCCAGAAAGACGTGGCAACAAGCCTTGGACATCCTGGAAGAGCTGGGGTTACCTGAGGGCGGCGTCCTGATGGGAAGCCCCCGCTAGGGCAAACGCAGTAACAAAAAGGCATGGATGGAGAAAGATTCTTGAACCTCAATCACAGAAGGTTAACTACAGCGAACCCGCCCCTCACCCCTCCCACACATCAACAAGCGGAAGCCCTCGCGAAGCCCGCGCCGCGTCCACCATCTCCTGAATAAGCCCCGTCTTCGCCTTCGTGTACTCGTCCCCAACGCCCAGCGTCGCCGCCAGGCGCTCCTTCAGCGCCCCGTACCGCGCCGCCGCCTCCGGATGAGCCCGCAGGTAATCCCGCAGAAGCCGTTCGTTCCGCGTCTCCCACGTATCGGCCGAGACCACGTGCAAGTGATGCGTACGCCTCCCCGAGGCGTCGTCCCGTGGATAGAACAGCCGGTTGTGCATCACGCCCTCGAGCAGCACGTACCCCAGCCCCGCCAGCGTCTCCCGGTGCGGCGTCATCGCCGGGAGGGAGGCGGCCGAGGCCATCAGGTCGATCACCGGCTTCGCGGCCAGGCCAGGGACGGCAGTACTTCCCACGTGCTCGATCTCCAGGAACACACCGGGCAACGCCTGACGAAGCTCCTCGCACGCCTTCCGCGCCATGCCGGGCCATGCGGCGTCGTACGCCTCAACTGTCGAAATGGTCATACCAGCTGAGATTACGAGATACCTGGGCGGAAACTCCACTCGTAAACGCGACGCAATGCCAGGAGCAGCGGCCCCTGGCCCCAGGGGTAGACGCCGACCTCATCCGCGCGGTAGCCCGCGGCAGGCCCGCCAGTCGTGGGATCCGCCGGCACCGGCAAACCGCCGGAGGAGTCCAGCTGGTCGATCGCTGCTGCCAGGGCGCGTTCGCCCATGGACGACCAGCGGTCGTCGACGACGTTGGCGGCGACTCCGGCCAGGACGGCGTACGCCACCAGTACCGACACGCTGTTGTCCACCGGTGCGGTCGAGTCGTCGACGATGGTGCGCCAGCGGCCGTTCTCCTCGTACTGGGCCAGTGCGGTCAGTAGTGCCGTCGCGCGGGCGGCGAGGGTTGTGCGGAGGCCGCCCACGCACGCGGTCTCCACCAGGCCGTACAACGCCAGTCCCTGGCCGCGCCCCCAGTGCACGTGGTTGGCTTCGCCGGTTGCCACGTCGAACACGTGGGAGAACAAGCCGCTCTCGCTCTGCAGTACGCCCGAGACCTCTTCCAGGCTGTCGGCCGCTTCGCCGGGGAAACCCGACAACGTCAGGCCCGGGCCGTCGATGTGCATGCAGTCGACCCACACGGTCGTGGACCAGGGAGCGAGGTCTGGACGATGCACGCGCGGCAGGCCCGGCACCGGGCGGGGAGCAGTCCTGATCGCCTGTACCCAGCGGGCTACCGCGTCGGAGATGTCGACGCCGCGTACGGCATTCAACAATCGCAACAGATCCACCGGTATCAGGTGATCCGCGGGCGAGGGTGGCCGGAACAGCGTAGGTGTCACCAGGTCGACGACCCGGTCGATGAGATCGGGGCGGTCCAGCAACGACGCGGTCTGGACCACACCGAACAGGGCCGGGCCCTCTCCGAAGTCCCAGAGCTTGTAGTCGTAGTCCAGGGCCCGATCAGCCACAGCGAGTGCGAGTTCGCGTGGATCTGTCATCTGACCACCTAAAAGTCAGTTCTGCGCGTACGGCGAGTGTGCTCGATCCTAGGCGGGTTTGCCACCTTGGCGCGGCCGAGCAGAAGACACGCCGCATTTCGGGAATCACCAGCCTCGGCAGGCGAATTCGGGCAAGGCAGACAGATCTAGGAGTACGCGTAGCCGAGCAGTGACTCCCGCCGCTGGCCCTCGCAGTCGGATCGCGGGGAGACGAAATGGTCGCCGTTGCCGGGGATGTAACACCGGTAGAGCGGCACTGTTCCGCTCACCTGGCCGGTGTGGATGAAGCCCACCGGCCCCAGCGGCTGCAGTCCTTCGCAGCCCGGGGAGCGGGTCAGCAGGTTGTGGCCGCCGACCTTGCACTCGTACAACGCGACCGTGCCGGCCTGCTCGTGCCGCGACAGCCGCCAGGACTGCTCGGCCGCGAACCCGGCAGGCAGCAACCGCGACGACGCCCAGTGCCCACGCGAGGCGTTGTATCCGCGCACCAGCCTGGTGTACGGCAGCTGCTCGAATCCACACGACAGCTGCGCCGGCGAGAGGTCGTTGCGGTTGGCCAGCGCCCACGTCGTCCAAGCCGGCTTGGCGGTTCCGTCCGGATTGCGCAGGCCGAGCCCGAGCCCGCCCGCCACCTCGTCCGGGTGGTCCTTCATCCGGTGGTAGACGTAGTTGGTGATGCCAGGCGTGCCGAGTACGTTGCGGAACGAGTCGCAGACCGCGGTCGCCTGCTTGGCCGGGGACGAGGGCGACAGCGAGTTGATGCCGCTCTCGGTGAGCTGCACGTCGGACCAGGCCGCGGTCTGGTCCGGGAACGTCGCACGCAGCCAGCCGAGCAGCACGCCGAGGTTGCCGTACGTCACGCGCGGATAGTCGTCAGGCCCGAAGACGTTGCTGCGCAGGTCCGGCGGATACGGATGGAACGCCACCCGCCAGGCCCGGTTGCCCGCCCGTGCGTTCAGCCCACGCAGCACGGTCATGCCGGACAGCGTCGCGTCGTCGGCGCCCGGGCGTTCGAGCTCGGTGCCGAACTGGTGGTCCAGCGAGATGAGCACCTTCGCCGTCGGCTGCTCGGCCTGTGCGCGGTCGTAGGCGGCGTTGTAGTTGGCGGCGATCTCGTCGAGCCAGCGGTTGACGTCGCACGCGACGCCTTGCCCGCAACCGATGTCGAACCATGCGTTGCTGTTGACCTCGTTGTGGACGACGAAGTCGGCGACCCGGCCGTGGCCATGCTGGCCGTCGTAGCGCTGCGCGAGCATGCCCACGAAGCGGCCGTAGTCGGCGGCGTTGTTCGGGGTGCAGAACAGCTCGAAGCCGGGAGCGACAGGCGAGCAGGCCTTTCCGGCGCGCGCCCAGGCCGGCGTGCCGTAGACGACACCTGTGACCACGAGCCCCTGGTCGGTCCACTCTTTGATGTCGGCGTCCAGCGACTGCACCTGGAAGCAGTGTCCGTCGTACTCCTGCTCACTGGCAGCGCACGGCGGAGCCTTCACCTGCGGCTCCCAGCTCGCCCAGACGAGGTTCATCGCGACGCCGCCGGTGTTGTTTCCAGCGATCTCGTTCTTGTCGGGCCAGAAGTCGGGCTGGAGCGACTTGATGCGGTAGTCGGAGCGTTCGGGGTACGGAAGTGCCGCCGGGCCCGCGCCGGGCGAGTAGGCGGCGCCGGCGGGCAGCCCGACACCGAGCACGACGAGCATGGCGAGCAGGGCAACGACTTTCGTACGGATCATGCGGTCAACCTCGCGATCTCCGAGCCGGCCAGCAGGAATGCTCCAACTCCGAAGTCCTCGGTGTGGTTGGCCGCGACGGGTGCCGGGCGGTCGCCGGGCGGCTGGACGTAACCGAGGAAGCCGTTGTCATCGACGGCCGTTGCGACCATGGCGTTCCACGCGCGCGCCACCACCGGCAGGTGGGCCTCCCGGTCGAGCAGGCCGGCGGTGATGCCGTAGGCAAGCCCGAACACGAAGAACGCCGTGCCGCTGACCTCCGGTCCGCCGAAGTGCGCGGGGTCGCTGAGATTGGGGTACCAGAAGCCGTCGGGCTGTTGCGCCTGGCGCAGTGCGGCCGCGAGCTGCTGCAGTGTGTAGATGTATTCCGGGCCGCGTTTGTCGTTGTGTGGAAGGACCTCGAGCACTTTGGCGTGAGCGGCGAGCACCCAGCCGTTGCCGCGCGACCAGTGCACGGGCTTGCCGTTCGGCGATTTGCTCAACGGCCCGTCGACCTGGAAGTTCTGGTCGCGGTACCACAACGCCGACGACTCGCTGAGGTTTCCGGGCTGGACGTAGACACCGGCGATGCCGCGTTGGCGTTTGCAGTAGTGGTAGAGCCGGTACATCTTTACCCAGTACTGGTTGTTGGCCCGCAGCCGGCCGAACCGTACGAGCGGCGGCATCCCCATGTGCAGCGCGTCGACCCACCACCAGTCGTCGTTCTTGTCGGGTTGGTCGGTGAGCAGGTGCGCCAGTGACGCCTCGATGGCCGCGATCTTGCCGGCGCCGCCGACCTCTTCGTACAGGTCGAGGTAGGCCTGGCCGGCGCACTGGTTGTCGGCGTTGCGTGTCGTGACGCCACCGAGCAGGCCCCAACCGTTTTGCTCGCCCCAGCCGATGGCGTAGTCGAGCAGGCGTTTTTCGCGCGTGAGCCGGTAGTGGTGCATGAGGCCGGAGAAGTAGGTCGCGCGGGCCCAGCCGTTGTCGCCGGGGTCGGGGTGGGTGCCGATCCAGTGGTCGTCGACGCGGTTCATCACCGCGATCACGTCGGCGCGGCTCGGGAGAACCTCGGCGCGCGCTTGCTCGCGGGCAGCGGGTTCGGCGGGCGCTGGTTGCTCTGGTGCACAGCCGGCCGCTCCAGCGCCGACGAGGGATCCGGCTCCGAGGGTGGCCGTGCGCGCGAAGAGCTGCCGGCGGTTCATGGATTCCTCCCTCGTCGTCCTTTTTCAACGTAGCAAAAACTCGGGCACCCGTCGTCATTCGCGAGAGGCGGAGACAGAGGCAGAGGTGGAGACAGAGGTGGAGACAGCGGCAGAGGCGGTGAGGTACGCGTCCAGCCGGCCGGCGGCGTACAACATCGCGCGCGAACGGTCGTCCAGTCGCTGCCG
This sequence comes from Flindersiella endophytica, assembly GCF_054779015.1. Classification (NCBI taxonomy): domain Bacteria; kingdom Bacillati; phylum Actinomycetota; class Actinomycetes; order Propionibacteriales; family Nocardioidaceae; genus Flindersiella; species Flindersiella endophytica. The sequence goes on along the minus strand of NZ_BAAGYY010000024.1, from coordinate 274,417 downwards.
CCACTCCGCGAGCATGCCCTCGAGCGGCTCCACCCCGCCGGCCTCCCGTACGCGCGAGACCACGACGCCGATCTGCTCCAGTAGGTAGCCGCCACGGCGGAGCTGCCGCACCAGCCGCGCGTCGCGGACGTCGGAGGGGGAGTAGACCCGGTATCCCGTCTTCGGGTCGCGGTCCGGCTGGATCAGGCCCGCGTTCTCCCACTTGCGCAGGGTGGCGGGCCGGATCCGGAGCTGGTGGGCGAGCGGTCCGACGAACATCGGCTCCGAGCCGACCGCTCCGACCGGCGTCAGGTCGCGCAGTGCGAGCTCGACCGCGGCCAGCGTCTGCCGGTCCTCCATCAGCTGCAGATGGCTGTCGTCGATCAGCCCGTACGCATCTCCCGTGGCGCCCCGGTTGACCGCCTGCATGATCGCCATGGCCGTCGGATGGCCGTGTGCGGGCACCAGGGCGAGGAACGCGCGTAGCGCCGAGGCGTGTACCTCGGTGTAGACCCGGTAGCCGGATTCGGTGCGCTCCGACGGGGGCAGGATGCCCGCCTCTTCGTAGTTGCGGATCGCCTGCGTGGAAAGGCGGTTCTCGCGGGCCAGATCGACCGGCCGGAGTCGCGAACGGAGCACGCCACCACACCTCACGCTTCGACGAAAGTTTCAACCGTTGGTTCAACGATACGGTCGAAGCTATGAATCCACGAGCCGACCTCACCGACTTCCTGCGATCACTGCCCGCCAGGCCGGCCCTGCTCGGCATCGGCGAGCCCACGCACGGCGTGGAGCAGTTTCCGCGCCTGCGTAACGACATCTTCCGGCATCTCGTCGAACGCGAGGGATACCGCTCGATCGCGTTGGAGAGCGACTGCCTGCTGGCGCTGACCGTCGACGACCACGTGGTCGAGGGCGAAGGCACGCTCGACGACGCGATGGACCGGGGTTTCAGCCACGGCATCGGTGCGTTCGCCGCCAATCGCGAGCTGGTCGCCTGGATGCACGACTACAACGCCGGCTGCGCCGATCCTGAAGACCGGCTTCGGTTCTACGGCTTCGACGCTCCGCTGGAGCTGCACAGCGCGGCCAGTCCCGGGCCTGCCCTCCTCGGGGCGCACGGCTACCTCGCCGGCCACCTCGGGTCCGGGCAGGTTCCGTACGACGCCGGCGAGATCCGCGACCTTGTCGGAGACGATGCCGTCTGGAGCAGCACCGAAGCGGTGCTCGACCACACCAAGTCCGTCGGCGGCTCCGAGGGAGCCGGCCGGCTGCGGATCATCGCCGACGACCTGATCGCCCAGCTGCTCATGCACGCGCCGCCGTTGATCGCCGCGACCAGCCGCACCGAATGGTGGCGCGCCAACCTCCACGCCCGTTCGGCCGCCGGACTGCTCCGCTACCACGCGGTGCTGGCGAGCCAGGGCATCGACCGGATCGAACGCGGATCGGCGGTGCGCGACCTGCAGATGGCCGACAACCTCGTCGCGATCCGGGAGTACGAAGCGCAGCGCGGGCCCACGCTGGTGTTCGCCCACAACGTCCATCTGCAGCTCAACCAGGCCACGATGCACATTCCGGAAGGCTGGCAGGAGCTCGCAGGCAGCACACTGCGGTGGTGGAACGCGGGCGCGCTCGCCGCCGCTCGGCTGGGGCGGCGGCAGTACGCCTTCCTGGCCACCGACTACGGCGAGCCGCCGCTGCTCGGCCTGCACACGTCCGCACAACTGGCCGCGCTGCCCGAGCTACGCAGCAACACCACCGACACCTACACGTACATCCCGTTCGAGCTCGAACGCCTCGACGGGCTCGACGGAATCATCTTCGCAGAACCGGTCAAGGACTCCTGAGCACGTCCTCGAGCACCGTCGGCCGGTTGGTCATGATCCCGTCGACACCCAGATCGATCAGGGAACGCATGGTGGCGGCGTCGTTGATCGTCCACACGTGCACGGCCAGGCCGTTGCGATGCGCGTCCCGTACGAAGTCAGGAGTCACCAGCCGCAGGCCGTTCTGCTCGATCGGCACCTGCAACGCATGCTGTCCAGGCAGTGGCACACCCGGCAGCGGGCCCAGCGAACTCGCCCAGAACAAGGCGATCTGGGCCAAGCCGGGTGCCGTGCTCACTTGCGGCGCGCTCAGCTTGAACCGCTCCACCGCGCCGTCGTTGAACGACGTCACGATCGTGTCGGTCGTACGGCCGAACTCCTCGAGCAGGTCCGCCAGCTGCTGCTCGTACGGGTGGGTCTCCGGCGCGGTCGCCTTGATCTCGATGTTGATCAGCGCGTCCGGGAACGTCGTGAGCACCTCGCGCAGCGTCGGGATCCGGAAGTCGTCCGGCGAGTATTCGGCCAGCTCCGGCGGGAGCGGCCGGGCGCCGGTGGCGAACCCGCGGTAGGAGTAGTCGCCCGCCGGCCGGTCGTGGCAGGTGCCGCAGCCGGGCACGAACCAGTACGCCGCGTCGGCGGCCTTGGCCTGCTGCAGGGTGAGACCGTCGACCCGGCCGGCGCCATCGGTCGTCCGATCGATCGTCGCGTCGTGGAGCACCACGAGCTGTCTGTCGGCGGTGGCGTGCACATCGAGCTCGAGCACGTCGGCGCCCTTGGCGATGGCGGTCTTGAACGCGAACGGCGTGTTGGACGGCGCCTCGATCTCGCCGCCCTGATGCGCGATGTTGAGCACGCGCCGGCCGAGCCACGGGTTGGAGGTCGCGGCCTGCGCAGGTGCGGCCAGTCCCGGAACCAGCACGGCCAGAACCACGCCGATCACAAGGAGAATGCGCTTCATGACTGGAAGCTAACACCGCGTCGTGACTTGTCAACCAATTGGCGGAGAACAACCTGCAGGCTGGTACACGGCCTAGCCGCGCTGGAGGATGGCGTGGGCGGCGTTGTGGCCGCCGATGCCGCTCACCCCACCGCCGCGGCGGGCGCCGCTGCCGCAGATCATGATGTTCGGCAGGTCGGTCTCGACGCCCCAGGTGCCGGCTTGTTCGTCGGTCTCGGCCCAGGGCCAGGCCAGGTCGCCGTGGAAGATGTGGCCGCCCGGCATGCCGACTTCGGCCTCGATCTCGAGCGGAGTTTTCGCTTCTACGCAAGGCTTTCCGTCGGCGTCGGTGGCCAGGCAGTCCTGGATCGGCTCGACGAGGTAGGCGTTCAGCGCGTTCAGGTAGCGATCAGCCAGGTCATCCGGCTTGCCACCCGCGAACAGTCGCGCCGGTGTGTGCAGGCCGAACAACGTCAGCGTGTGCCAGCCCTGCGCGACCAGCTCAGGCGCGAGGATGCTCGGGTCGGTCAGCGTGTGGCAGTAGATCTCCGCCGGTACACCACTCGGCAGCAGCCCGCCCAACGCATCGTCGTACGCAACCTGCAGTTGACGGTACGTCTCGTCGATGTGGAACGTGCCGGCGAAGGCCGCCCGCGGATCCGCGCCGGAGCGCAGGCGCGGCAGCCGGGTGAGCACCATGTTGATCTTGACCTGCGCGCCTTCGGGTACGACCGCGGGCGTGCGGCCCAGCAGCCGGTCGAGCACGGCCGGCGCCACGCCGGACGCGACGTACGCCGCGCCGGCCACCTGCTCGGTGCCCTCGGCGTCGACGTAACGGACCTCCGCCTGCCGCCCGTCCGGCTCGATCGACGTCACGGTCGCGTCGGTGACCAGTCGGACGCCGGCCGACCGCGCGGCCTCGATCAGCGCGCCCGTCACCGCGCCCATCCCGCCGACGGGCACCCGCCACTCGCCCGTACCGTTGCCGATCAGGTGGTACAGGAAGCAGCGGTTCTGCAGCAGCGACGGGTCGTGGGCGTGGGTGAACGTGCCGATCAGCCCGTCGGTCAGCACCACGCCGCGTACGGTGTCGTCGGCGAACGTCGACTCGATCACCTCGCCGAGCGGCCGCTCGACGAAGCGGTTCCAGCCCTCGCCGACCAGCGAGCGCAGCTGCCCGGCAGGCAGCAACGGCGAGGTCATCGTCCCGGCGACCTGCTTGGCCAGCGCGGCGAGCTCGCCGTAGAAGTCCTGCCACGCCGTGAACTCCGCGTCGGAGCCGGTGAGGGCGCGGAACGAGTCGCGGGTCGCCGCACCGGGCTCGCGCTCGACCAGCAGGCCGCGGTCGCCGGGGATCGGCGTGTACGACGCGACCGCGCGCGACTCCAGCCGCAGGTCGAGCCCCAGGTCGGCGACGATCTGGTCGGGGAGCAGGCTGACGAGGTAGGAGTAGCGCGACAACCGAGCGTCCACGCCCGGGAACACCGCGCCACTGATCGCCGCGCCGCCCAGGTGGTCCAGGCGTTCCAGGACGGCCACCGACCGGCCCGCCCGGGCCAGATAGGCCGCCGCGACCAGCCCGTTGTGCCCGCCACCGACCACCACGACGTCGAATCGTTCGCCCATGTCAGGCACTCTACGTGGCCCGGACCTGGGAATACCTCGTGCCGGATCTGGTTGTCGTGGGTATGGCGACGACCGAACTCACGGCTGAGAACTTTGATCAGACCGTACGCGACAACGACATCGTCCTGGTGGACTTCTGGGCCGAGTGGTGTGGGCCGTGCCGCCAGTTCGGACCAGTGTTCGAGCGGGCGTCGCAGGCCAATGACGACATCGTCTTCGGCAAGGTCGACACCGACGCCGAGCAGATGCTGGCCGGCCAGGCCGACATCCAGGCGATCCCGACGCTGATGGCGTTCCGTGACGGCATCCTGGTGTTCGCGCAGGCCGGCGCGCTGCCGCCGAAGGCGCTGGACGAGTTGATCGGTGCGGTCCGCGGCCTCGACATGGACGACGTACGCGCGCAGATCGAGGCTGAGGACGCCAAGGAGAAGGGCGAAAGCCCCGCCGAGGCCTGAGCCTCGCGGCTTGCGAGGATTGGCTCCGTGGCCAGATCGTCACGGATGCCCCAACTGCCCGACGGCACGCAGGTCGTGCTGCGCGAGGCAGCTCTCGACTCGACCGGCGAGACCGTGCAGAAGGGCGCGGTCGGCCGGGTGGCCGGCACTGATGAGGGCGGCCGGTACGTCGTGCGGCTCACCGACGGCCGCGAGGTCGCGGCGCGGCGGGAGCAGGTCTCGCTGCGCGCGGCGTATCAGTACGACCTGGCGATCGGCCGGGCCGCACCCTCCGGCGACGTGGCGGCGAAGCTCGTCCGCGAGCACACCATCTATGCGGCGGTTGTGGGCTCGCGTGCGTTCGGCCTGGCGACGTCGGAGTCCGACACCGACACGCGCGGGACGTACGTAGCGCCGACGGCTTCGTTCTGGTCGCTGGTCAAGCCTCCCGCGCACGTCGAAGGGCCCGAGCCCGAGTGGTTCTCGTGGGAGATCGAGCGGTTCTGCGAGCTGGCGCTGAAGGCGAACCCCAACCTGCTGGAGGTTCTGCACTCGCCGCTGGTCGTGCGGTGCACGCCGGTGGGCTCGGAGCTGCTGGCGCTGCGGCCGGCGTTCCTGTCGCAGCTGGCGTACCAGACGTACGGCGGGTATGTGCTCTCGCAGTTCAAGAAGCTGGAGGCGGACCTGCGGCAGCGTGGCGCGCCGAAGTGGAAGCACGTGATGCACTTGCTGCGGCTGCTGTTGTCCGCACGGGAGCTGCTGCGTACCGGAGCCTTGGCCGTCGAGGTGGGCGCCGAACGCGAACGCCTGCTGGCGATCCGGCACGGCGACGTCTCGTGGGACGAGGTTGAGGCCTGGCGCCTGCGGCTGCATCGCGAGCTCGACGACGCGCTGGAGCACTCGCCGCTGCCGGCGGTGCCCGACGTCGAGCGGGTGGACTCGTGGCTTCGGTCGGTGCGTTCCAGGAGTGCGTTGGGGGAGTTCTCATGACCGGAGCCGGCGAGGGCGACCGCGACATGACGGTGCTGGACATGGCCGAGCTGCGGGAGATCGTGGGTGAGCAGCCGTATCCGCTGTTGTTCGCAACGGTTTCCGGCGCACACCTGTACGGCTTCCCGTCCCGCGACTCCGACGTCGACCTGCGCGGCGCGCATCTGCTGCCCGCCCGCGAGGTGGTGGGTCTCCGGCTCGGGCCGGAGACGCTGGACCGGATGTGGAACCGGCAGGGCGCCGAGGTCGACCTCGTAACGCATGACGCGCGGAAGTTCTTCGGCATGCTGCTGCGGCGCAACGGCTACGTACTGGAGCAGCTGCTGTCGCCGCTGGTCGTGGTGACAAGCGCGGCGCATTCGGCGTTGGTCTCGCTGGCGCCTTCGCTGCTGACGCGGCATCACGCGCATCACTACCGGGGGTTCGCGCACACGCAGTGGGGGTTGTACGCGAAGACCGGCGAGATCAAGCCGTTGCTGTACACGTTCCGCGTCCTGCTGACCGGCATTTTCCTGATGCGTACGGGGGAGGTGCAGGCGCACCTGCCGACCACGCTGGCGGCGGTGCCGGAGGCGCCTTCGTACGTGGCGACCTTGATCGCCGCGAAGGCCGAGGGCGAGCACCGGCTGCTGGCCGACCTGCCGGACGTACCGTCGGGTCCTCAGCTCGAGTCGGACGTGGAGGCCCTGCACTCGGCGCTGTCCGCGGCGCAGGAGACGTCGAAGCTGCCGGAGTACCCCTCGGGCGCGGACGCCCTGCACGATCTGATGGTGAACCTGCGGCTGGCGGCACCCGGAGCCTAGGCTGGGCGTAGCTTGCCGGCCGGTTTCTCTTGGTTGGAACCCCTTTGCCACGGGGTATGCAGTGGCAGAGCCGAGGTGATGTACATGAGTACAGGCAGAATCGTCATGGTCTTCGCCGCGGTCCTGGCGGCCCTCGCCGTCGTCGCCGCGGCCATCATCGTCTCCAGCGCGCTGAGCAACGAACAGTCGACGAACAAGGGCGAGCTCCCCTTCGTCGCCGGCCTCGTCCTACCCGCCTCCGACTGACGCGGACAGTGACCTAGGCGTCGACCTGCCTCATCGCCCTGATCTTCGGGATCGTGGCGCAGGCAATTGCCGGCTGGACTTCGCGCCGACCGGGCCGGCAGTGCGGCGAGAAACGACTCGAGGCCCGCACTCTCGGCGAGCCTCGGCCCGGCTACCAGCGGAAACCGGGGAATCTTGGGGTGAGTGACGGGACTTGAACCCGCGGCCCCCTGGACCACAACCAGGTGCTCTACCAGCTGAGCTACACCCACCAAGAACGGCGTCTTACGCACCGCTGCCGCGACGAGCGCCGCGGCAGCGACAAGTGTAGCGGGTTCCCGCGCTAGTGCGCCGCCGCGGTAGGGCCTGCCGCGGAACCCCCGGTCGGCTCGCCGAGGATCTGTTCGGCGATGCCCTTCGCGGTCGCCGAATCCGGGCCGGGCTGGGGTACGAAGATCGCCGCGCGGTAGTAGCGGAGCTCGTCGATCGACTCGCGGATGTCGGCCAGGGCGCGGTGGTTGCCCGTCTTGGCCGGCGAGGCGAAGTAGACGCGGGGATACCAGCGCCTGACCAGCTCCTTCAGCGACGACACGTCGACGATCCGATAGTGCAGGTGCGACTCCAGGGCAGTCATGTCGCGCGCCAGGAAGGCCCGGTCGGTCGCCACCGTGTTGCCCGCCAGCGGCGCCTTCCCGGCCTCCGGCGCGTGCTGGCGTACGTAGGTCAGCACCTGCTCCTCGGCCTCGGCCAGCGAGACCCCGTCGGACAGTTCGGTCAGCAGGCCGGACGCGGTGTGCATCTCCCGAACGAGATCACCCATCTGGTCGAGTGCCTGTTGTGGCGGTTTCACCACCAGATCGATGCCTTCGCCGAGGACGTTCAGTTCGCCGTCGGTGACCAGGGCCGCGACCTCGATCAGCGCGTCAGCGCCGAGGTCGAGCCCAGTCATCTCGCAGTCGATCCACACCAGCCGGTCGTACATGGCCAACCACCCTATTTCGTCGCTACCCCGCTTGGCGACGGCCCCGGCGCACCCGGAGGTAGTCGGAGACCACGAAGTCGCCAAGCTGGTCGAGGTCGGGAGTGAACACCCGGCCGCCGTTGCGCCGCGCCACCGCGTCGACGAAGCGCGCCAACCCCTCGTCCTCGCCGAGCAGGAAGAAGTTGAGCGTCGCGCCGTACCTGGTCATCGCGTCGACCTCGTTGATCGTCGCACGCAACGTCTCGTGTGTCGTCGGCCAGTTGAAGAACGCGTCGCCGTCGGACAGCAGATGAGCCGTCGGCTCACCATCGGTCACGATCATGATCACCGGCTCGGCGTCCGGATGCCGGCGTACGTGCCGGCCGGCCAGCATCAGCGCGTGCTGCAGGTTCGTGCCCTGGATCCACTCCGGCTCGATCTCGGCCAGCTGGACGGGCGAGAGCCGCCGGGCGTGCCGGTCGAAGCCGATGATCTCCAGCGCGTCCTGCCGGAACCGCGTCGCGACCAGGTGCGAGAGCGCCAGCGCCGTCTGCTTCATCGGACCCCAGCGGCCTTCCTGGACCATGGAGTACGACAGGTCGACACACAGCGCCACCGCCGCCGACGTGCGCCGCTCGGTCTCCTTGATCTCGAAGTCGTCGACCTCGAGCCGCAGCGGCCGGACGTTGGACGAACGCAGCACGGCGTTGTGCACCGTGCGTACGGGATCCAGCGGCTGTTCGTCGCCGAACCGCCACTCGCGCGTCGTGCCGGTCGGCTCGTCGGCCGCACCTGTGCGGTGATCGTCGTGATCGCCGCGCCCGGTCTGCGACAGTTCGCGGAAGATCCGCCGCAGCGCCGTCTCGCCGAGCCGTCGCAGCGCCTTCGGCGTGAGCCGCAGCCCGTCGTGAGAACGCGAGACGTAGCCCTGTCGCTCCAGCTCTCGCTCGAGTTCGCGCAGTGCCCGCAGGTCCGTGCCGGCCTCACCGCCGAGCTGTCGCTCGAGCGTCTCGACGTCGACGTCGTCCAGCGACGCACCCGGATGTTCCTGCGCGAGCTGCTCGGCCAGCGCCTCCAGATCGGCGAGATCCGCCAGCGCCTCGACCGCCTCGCCGTACGGCAGGGGGTTCTCGCCGTGCATGTGGGACGGCGAGCTCCAGTCGAGGCCAGGCCGCAGCGCGCGCAGGTTGTCGCGCAGCGCGCCGAGCTGGGCCGACAGCGCGGGGTTGTTGCCGAACGCCTGCTGGATCAGGCCCGACAGCTCCTCCCGCTGTTGCGGCGTCATCGAACGCAGCATCCGCTCGGCCGCGGCCGCCCGGCGTGCCAGCGCGTCGATCAGCTCGTCGGTGTTACGGGGGTTCTCCGGGAAGAACTCGCCGTGCCGCTGCATGAACTCGTTGAACTTGTCGGTCGTGTCCTCGCCCCGCGCGTGCGCGGCCAGCAGCGCGTTGAGGTCCTGCAGCATGTCCTGCAGCGCCTGGCTGTCGGCCGGGTCCTGGTTGGACAGGGCGTCCTTCAGGCCGGAGAACTGCGAGTTGAGCACCTGGTCGCGCAGCATCTCCTTGATCTGGTCGTACGCCCGGCGCGCCTCGTCGGACCGCCATTGGTAGTCGGACAGCGCTCGGACGGCCCGCGCCACGTCGTCGGGGACGGTGGCCAGCTCCATCTCGGCCATCCGCGCGTCGTCGGACGGGTCGCTTGCCAGCGTGTCGCGCTCGGCGGCCATGGCCTGGTCGAGCAGGTGCCGGATCTGCGACAGCGTGCCGGTCAGGTCGCCGCGCCGGCGCGCCTCGGCCCGGCGGCGACGCACGTCCCTGAGCAGCTCGTCGAGGCCGCGCCGGCCGTCAGGCCCGCGGCGCAGCAACTCGCGGAGCGCCTCGCGGAGGCTGGAGCCGGACAGGACATCTCGGCCGAGCTCGTCGAGCGCCGACCTGATGTCGTACGGCGGGGCCAGCGGGTCGGGCCCGCCGGTCCATGGCTCGTAGCGGAATCGACCGGAGCTCATACGCCGTACACCGTCCGCCCGTTGACGTTCTCCTTGCCGAGCCGTCGTGCGAGATAGAGGCCTTCGAGGACGAACTCGACGGCCGCCGCGACCTCGCCACGCGTCGCCGCGTCTCCGAAGCCGAGCCGGTCGAGAACCTTGGCCAGACCGGGTACGGAGCCGAGTTGGCCGAGCAGTTCGTCGCCGGACACGAGCTCGCCGGTCTCGACGGTCGCGCCCTCGGCGAACCGGTCGGTGAAGCCGGACAGGTCGAGTCCGAGCAGCCGCTCGCGGTAGGTCTCGGCGATCGCGACACGCAGCAGGTGCTGGAAGATCTCCTGCTCGCGGCCTTCCTCGCCCATCTCGAACTCGACCTTGCCGTGCAGCGTCGGGAGCGCGCCGGGCAGGTCGCAGATGCGGGTGACGGGCTCGGTCTCGCCGGTCAGCGCTCCACGGCGCAGGGCGCTCGCGGCGGCGGTCTCGGCTGCGGTGATGCCGAAGCGGGCCGAGACGCCGGAACGCTGGTCGACCGACGACGACTCGCGCAGCCCGCGGGCGAACCGCGCGACGACCTCGGTGAGGTGCTCGGGCAGCGGCGCCGCCGGCCTGGCCTCCTGTGCGATCAGCGCGGCCTCTTCGACGACCTCGTGGGGGTAGTGAGTGCGAATCTCCGCGCCGAACCGGTCCTTCAACGGCGTGATGATCCGGCCTCGGTTGGTGTAGTCCTCGGGGTTGGCGCTCGCGACGAGCAGCAGGTCGAGCGGCAGCCGGAGGGCGTACCCGCGGATCTGGATGTCGCGCTCCTCCAAGACGTTGAACAGCGCGACCTGGATGCGTTCGGCCAGGTCAGGGAGCTCGTTGAGGCCGAAGATGCCGCGGTTGGTGCGGGGGACCAGGCCGTAGTGGACGGTCTCGGGGTCGCCGAGCGTGCGTCCCTCCGCGACCTTCACAGGGTCGATGTCGCCCACCAGGTCGCCGACGGAGGTGTCGGGTGTGGCGAGCTTCTCGCCGTACCGCTCGTCGCGGTGCTTCCAGGTGATCGGCAGGTCGTCGCCGGCTTCCGCGGCGAGTCGCTGGCAACGGGAACAAGTGGGGGCAAGCGGGTGGTCGTTGATCTCGCAGCCGGCGACGACGGGGGTCCATTCGTCCAGCAGGCCGGCCAGGGTGCGCATCAGGCGGGTCTTGCCCTGCCCGCGTTCACCGAGCAGTACGAGGTCGTGGCCGGCGAGCAAAGCACGTTCAAGCTGAGGTAACACGGTGTCGTCGAAGCCGACAATGCCGGGGAAAGCTGTCTTGCCATCAGCCAGGGCGGTCAGGAGATTGGCCCGGATCTCGGCCTTGACGGTGCGAGGGCTGTGGTTGGCGGAGTCAACAGAATCGGCGCGAAGCGCGCCAAGCGTAGTAGGTCGCGTCACCCCTCCGACCCTACGACGCCCTGCCCAATCGTTAGTCGGCTTAGAGCATGACCCGTCACGTTCCGGCCGCGTCGTCGTTGGCGTCCACCATCGCTTGGACGCGGTCGGCGAAGCGGCCGGTGAGCTCGGCGAGCGTCTTGCGGTCCTGCTCCGTCCAGCCGGCGAAGGCCTCGTCGAGGATGCGCCGGCGTCCCCTGTTGATCGCGGCGACGACCTGTCGCCCGGCGTCGGTGACCTCGGCGGTCTTGATCCGGCGGTCGTGGGCGGCGTCGGCGCGTCTGACCAGGCCCTCTTCTTCGAGGCGGGCCAACGTACGGCTGACCTTGGGATGGTTCTGCTCGGTCAGCTCCGCGAGCTCGAGGACTCCCATCGGGCCGCGGAGGTCGAGGTGGACGAGGTAGACGCACAGCTCCGGGTCGAGCGTCACGCCCGCACGATTCAGGATCAGCGCGATGAAGCGGGGCCGCGAGACCTGGCCAAGCATGCCGAGCCAGACGTCGTAGTAGTCCTCAGGCATATCCGTTCATTATGCACGGGTATAAATCCGTTCATTGTGAACGGAATTTCGACGCAGATCAACGCGGCCGTGCTGCACGGCCTCGGACAGGTGCCGCGGTACGAGTCGTTCCCGGCGCCGGAGGCCGGCGACGGCGAGGCGGTGGTGACGGTGAGTGCGGCCGCGCTGAAGCCGTCCGACCGCCTGATGGAGGCCGGTGCGCACTACGCGCCGACAGCGTTTCCGCAGGTCGTCGGCCTGGATGGAGTCGGCCGGCTGGCCGACGGCAGCCGGGTGGCGTTCTTCCTGCCGCGGCCGCCGTATGGCGGGATGGCCGAGCAGACCCTGGCCCGCGACGGCGCGTGGCTGCCCGTCCCGCCCGACGTCGACGACGTGACGGCGGCGGCCGTCCTGAATCCGGGCGGTGTCGCCTGGAAGACCGTTGTCTGGGAGGGCGAACTGGAGGCAGGCCAGTCGGTGCTCGTCCTGGGCGCGACCGGCACCTCGGGCCGGATCGCCGCCCAGCTCGCAGCGCGACAGGGGGCCCGGGTCGTTGTCGCTGGCAGGAACGCCCGAGTGCTGAACCATCTCGTCGCGCGCGGCGGGGGGCTGGCCGGCCTGCCGGCCCTCGCTCTCCGACGGGCGCCGATCGAGTTGATCGGCAGTGGCTTCCGCGGCCCGGCCGGCATCGAGGCAGCGACCGAAGGCTTCCACGGCGTCCTCGAACTGATCACGAACGGCGAACTGGAGCTCGACATCGAGCCGGTGCCGCTGGCTGACGTAGAGAAGGTGTGGCCCACGGCAACGGCCGATCGTCGCATCGTCTTCGTCCCATGAGGGACGGAGACGGACGAGGGCTACCGGTCGACCAGATAGGCCTTGCAGCCGAGCCGCTCGCCAATCTCGGTCAGGCGCTCGCCGAGGTTGCCCGTCCTGAGCTTCGGCAGCGAGCCGTTCAGCCGGTACTGCAGCAGGATGCCCTTCACCATCCACCGGTTCGTCTTGGCGATGTTGAAGACCTCGTGCCTGACCAGCGCGCCCTTCTCGTGCGGCTCCACGCTGGTCACGCCGCGATACCACCAGTGCCCCTCCTGGACGAGCCGGCGTTGTCCGTGGTCCATGGTCTGCTTTACGTACTCGTCGCCGCCGTCGTCCACGTAACCCTCGAACACGATGTCGGCGACCCGATCGACAGGTGCCTCGACCACGCCCTGCGTGGTCCACAGTAGTTCGTCCATTAGGATATTCCTATCCATCGTATATTTCGATGGATCGAAATATATGCCGGAGAGTGACAGATGCCAAGCGCGGACCGCGAACGGCTGCTGGCCGAGCTCGCCGACCTCGGACGCGACAACGCGGCACTCGGCCTGGCGATCCACCAGTCGATCGCGGAGAGCTTCGGGCTCGGGCCCACCGATCTGAAGTGCCTCGACCTGGCTCGTCACGAGGAGCACCTGACCGCAGGCCGGCTGGCCGAGCTGACCGGGCTGTCGACGTCCGCGATCACGGCAGCGATCGACCGGCTCGAACGCGGCGGCTTCATCGAGCGCCGCCGCGATCCGGCCGACCGGCGCAAGGTGATCGTGGCGCCCCGCCACGAGCGTGCGGCCGAGCTGGCGGCGGCATACGAGCCGGTGGCCGAGACGTTCGTCGGCGCGCTCGACGACTTCACCGATGCCGAGCTCGAGGTTCTCGTCCGCTACTCGCGACTGGTGAACGCCGGCGCCCGCGCGCTCACGCAGGGCCAACCGGGCCGATAGGAAGGAAGCAGGCAAGCCGATGTCGACCACCCGACTTCTCGTCCTGGGAGCCGTCAAGCTCGCTCAGCCGGTCCACGGTTACGACGTCCGCCGCGAGCTGCTCACCTGGGGCGTCGCGGACTGGGCCAACGTGCAGCCCGGCTCGATCTACCACCACCTCCGCACGCTCGAACGCGATCGGATGCTGGAGGTGGTCGCCGTCGACAGGGTGGGCGCCCGGCCGGCCCGCACCTCCTACCGCCTGACCGACGACGGCGACACCGCGTTCGGCGTGCTGCTTCGCGAGGCGTTCTGGAAGGTCACCGGCCGGCCCGCCGACCTGATGCGGCGCTGTCCTTCCTGCCGTATCTCAGCCGGGACGAAGCCATCGCGGCCCTGGAGAGCCGGATCAACCAGATCAACGACGCCATCCGGAGCATGGAGTTCTGGTCGCCCGAGATCTACAAGCCCGATCACGTCAGCGAGGTGTTCCGGCTGAGCGAGACGAGGCTGCGCGGCGAGGCCGACTGGGCGCGTGAGCTGATCGAACGCTTGCGGTCGGGTGCATACACTATGGCGGCGAACACTTGACTCAAAATAATCAAACTTGAATACCGGACCGCCATGAGAGGGGAGATCATGATCCAAGCCAGAGGTCTGAAGAAGACCTTCAAGAACCGCCGGGCCACGGTCGAGGCCGTGCGCGGCGTCGACCTCGACGTGACAGCCGGCGAGGTGGTCGGCTTCCTCGGCCCCAACGGTGCCGGCAAGACCACCACGTTGCGCATGCTGACCACGCTCCTGGAGCCGACCGCGGGCGACGCCACCGTCGCCGGCCACGACCTGCGGAAGGCCGCCAAGGACGTCCGGCGTTCGATCGGTTACGTGAGCCAGGCCGGCGGATCCGCGCCGGAAGCGGCCGTCGCCGAGGAGGTGGTGTTCCACGCCCGCTCCTACGGCCTGTCGCGCGCCGACGCCCAGTCGCGCGTGACGGAGCTGCTGCCCCGGCTCGACCTCGACGGGCTGGAGAAGCGGCTGATCAAGACACTGTCGGGTGGCCAGAAGCGCCGGCTCGACATCGCGATGGGCCTGGTCCACTCGCCCGAGCTGATCTTCCTGGACGAGCCGACGACCGGCCTCGACCCGCAGAGCCGGGCCAACATGTGGGACCACATCCGCAAGCTTCGGGACGAGCACGGCACGACCGTGTTCCTCACCACGCACTACCTCGACGAGGCCGACGCGCTGTGCGACCGGATCTTCGTCATCGACGCGGGCGAGATCGTCGCCTCGGGCACGGCCGACGAGCTGAAGCAGCAGGTCTCCGGCGACCTGGTGCAGGTGGTCGTCGAGTCCCGGGAGGCCGCCAGCACCGAGTCCGACATCGACAAGACCCGCGCGATCGCCGCAGCTCAGGCCGGTGCCACCGAAGTGTCGGTGGACGGCGCTACGGTGAGCCTCCGCGTGCCTGAAGGCAACAAGGCTGTGCTCGCCATGCTGCGCGAAGTCGACGCGGCCGGCATCGTCCTCACCTCCATGCAGGTGAGCCGCCCAACACTGGACGACGTGTTTCTCAAGCTCACCGGGCACGGCCTGCGTGACGAGTCTGCTGGGATCTGAGGGGAGAACTGACCGTGCTTCGCGACACCATCCTGGTCTTCAACCGGGCCATGAGGCTCAGCCTGCGCAACCCCGCGTGGGTGATCATCGGGCTGATGCAGCCGATCCTCTACCTCGTCATGTTCGGCCCGCTGCTCGAGCCGCTTGGCAACATGCCGGGCTTCCCGTCCGGCAGCGCGTTCCAGGTGTTCGTGCCGGGGATCCTGGTGCAGCTCGGGCTGTTCGGCGCCGCGTTCGTCGGCTTCGGCATCATCGCCGAGTGGCGTAGCGGCGTGATCGAGCGGATGCGGGTCACACCGATGAGCCGCACGGCACTTCTGCTTGGCAGGGTCCTGCGCGATGCTGTAGTCCTCGTCGTACAGGCCGTTATCCTGGTCCTGACCGCGGTCGTCTTCTTCGACCTCCGCGCTCCGCTGGACGGCGTCCTGCTCGGGCTCGTGCTGGTTGGCGTGCTCGGCATCACGATGGCGTCGATCTCCTACGGCGTGGCGCTGTCGTTGAAGAGTGAGGACGCGTTCGCACCCCTGCTCAACTCGGTGATGATGCCGGTGATGCTGTTGTCCGGGATCATGCTGCCGATGTCGCTCGGACCGGACTGGCTCTACAACCTGTCCCGGATCAACCCGATGTCCTACGTCGTGGATGGTGCCCGGGCGGCCTTCCGGGGCGACTTCGGCGCGCAGGCGTTCACCGTCGGCGCGATCGTCTCGGTGGTGCTCGCCGCCCTGGGCGTGGGGCTCGGCGGACGCATCTTCCGGCGAGAAAACGCGTAAGAACTGCTTACGGCGGTGCAGAACACGGCAAGATAGGGAGAGGAATCAAATGACGGAGCGTAGTCGCCACTAGACAGAACGTGAGCAGCGGGAGGATGATGAGCGGTATGGTTCCGGCCGGGGGAACCCACAGGTAGGCGGCTTTGGGCCCATGAACGAACAGATCTCAGAGCAGCTACAGCAGCACGGCCTGATGAATCCTCGTCCGGCCGAGCTGACCGATGTCACCGCGCTCCTCATCCGGGCACAGTCCGGACAGGCTCGCCAGGTGCTGACCGAGCTGGAGATGCTGCTCCGCCAAGCGGCGGACCAGCACGCTCACGAACACGCCCAGTGGCTGCGCTTCGTACGATTCGCGGCGTTGCACGATCTTCGGCAGTGGAGTGAGGCGGGCCGCGTAGCGCAGGAGATGATCCGGCTCGCCGAGCCTTACGACGACCGGATCTGGGAAGCCCTCGGGCACGCGCTACGCGGCACCGCGTTGCTGATGCAGAGCCAGTTCGAGTCGGCCTACGACGAGCTGGCGCGGTCGGTCGTCCTGCTGGAGGAGCTCGACGAGCCGAGCTACGTCGCCGGCCACACGATCAACGCGGCGGCGATCGCGCTGGTCCGGCTCGACCTCTACGAGCTCGCCACGGCCTGGCTCGAACGCATGCACGCGATCGCCGAGGGCCTGTGCGACGCGATGCTGAAGACGTTGTACGCCTACAACTCCGGCTGGCTGCACCTGCTGTGGGCGTCGGAGCTGGAGCTGATCGGCGAGCCGGAGGCCGCGCAGGACCACTACCGCCAGACACTGATCGCGTTCGACACCGCGCCGGCCGGCCTCGACACGATCCGCGAGTCGGCCTGGCCGAGCGAGGTCATCGTGCAGACCTGCGCGGCGCGCGCGATGCTCGGCGAGGGCACGACGCTGCTGGAGGAGTTGCGTAAGCATCTGGAGACGGTGGCGCCCACGCAGCGAGACGAGGCGACGCTGATCGGGCACCTCGCGATGTCGCGGGCCTACTCCAACGACGGGCATGCCGTCGAGGCCTTGGCGGAGGCGCAGGCGGCCTGCGGCTTCGCCGACGCGCTGCCGCGGCTCGAGGTGATCTCGGCGCGGGCCTACGCCGAATACGCCGCGCTGCTGCGCGAGCGCGACGGCATGTCGGAGCCGGCTGTCGCCTACGCCCAGCTCACCGCGCGCCTGCTGCGCGACCGCTGGGACGAGCGGCGGGCGCGGGTGGTGGCGTTCGAGGAACGGCTGGCCCACGAACGCATCCGCGACGAGCTCCGCCGGCGGGCGGCCGCCTATCTGACCGACACACTGACCGGGCTCGGCAACCGCCGGCTGATCGAGATCCGCCTGCCGGAGATGCTGGTCGAGGCCGCGGCGATCACCAAGCCGCTGGTCGTGGCGTTCGTCGACATCGACGACTTCAAGAGCGTCAACGACGAGATCTCCCACCTCGCCGGCGACGACCTGCTGCGCGAGCTGGCCCAGGAGATGCGCGCGGTGGTGTCGGAGGACGACGTGATCGCCCGCTTCGGCGGCGAGGAGTTCGTGATCGTCCTGCCCGGCCGCGACAGCGACCAGGGCTTCGGCGAGATGGACCAGCTACGCGCGCGGGTCGAGCAGCGTTCGTGGCGCTGCCTGCCCCCAGGTCGCCGGATCAGCATCACGATCGGGCTCGCGCAGTCGTGGCCGGGCGCGTCCCGCACCCAGATGCTCGCCGCGGCCGACGAGGCACTGCTGTCGGCCAAACGCGCCGGAAAGAACCAGGTCGAGATCCGCGCCTACCCGCTGACCACCGACTGACCCGCTGACGCACAGCTCTGCTGGAGCGCGCTGTCGTAGATCCGCGGCCTGGCCGCTGCACTCGGCCGGCGGGGCGCTCTCGCTACCGCTGGTCACCGGCCGGGTCGGTTCCTGCCTGCTGGTAGCTCTTGAGCTGGATCGCGTTCAGCACCTTGGTCGGGCTCTGGCCGAGCGCCGAGATCGCCCGCTGCACCGCCTTCGGCAGGCGCGAGAAGACGCGGGCGAGTTGCACGGTCGCGAAGATCTCGGCGCTGTTGCCCGGGATGATCGTGCCCATCGTGCTGGGTGCGATCTGCCGCGTACGGACGACCA
Organism: Flindersiella endophytica; assembly: GCF_054779015.1. Taxonomy (NCBI): domain Bacteria; kingdom Bacillati; phylum Actinomycetota; class Actinomycetes; order Propionibacteriales; family Nocardioidaceae; genus Flindersiella; species Flindersiella endophytica. Next base: position 256,490 of record NZ_BAAGYY010000024.1, on the reverse strand, counting down.
GTTCGCGCATCTCCCGTTCGTAGGCCGCGAACGCGCGCACGTGGTCACCGCCGGCCGCCGCGAGCTCGCCGGCCAGGATGTACGCGCCGACCGCGGCCACGCTGCTGCCACCACCGACCGCCGGTGCCGGTGAATAGCCGGCGTCGCCGACGAGGGTGACGCGACCCCGCGACCAGCTGTCCATCACGACCTGGCTGATCGAGTCGAAGTAGAAGTCGCTCGCGTCGTCCAGGTGGCTCAGGATGCCGAGGATCTCCCAGCCTTCGTCGGCGAACCTCTCGCGCAGGGCCTTCTTCTGCGCGTCGACGTCGCGATGGTCGATGTCGAACGGTTCCTTGCGCCGGAAGAAGAAGCCGGCGCGGCCCTCGCCGGTCTGCCAGACCGCGGTGACGCCGGCCAGCTTGCCCTTGGCGATGTACGCGCGCAGTTCGTTGTCGACGTTCAGGTAGTTGGGCATGGAGAAGATGCCGAGGTAGCCACCGATATAACGCAGGAACTGCTTCTCGTCGCCGAACGCCAGCCTGCGGACGTTCGAGTGCAGCCCGTCGGCGCCGATCACCAGGTCGAACCGCCGCGCCGGCCCGGAGTCGAACTCGACGTCGATGCCGTCGGCGTCCTCGTGCAGCGCCTTGATCGAGTCGCCGAGGATGTACTCCACGTCGTCCTTGGTCGCGTCGTACAGGATCCTGGCGAGCTCGCCGCGCAGCAGCTCGATGTGCCGTTCGGACAGGCCGGCGCTCAGCCGGTCGCCGTCGACCCGGACCTCGCGCTTGCCCGGCCTGATCAGGACGATCCAGCGGTTCCGCGTGCGGGCCGCCTCCACCTCGGGCAGGACGCCCATCCGCTCGGCGATGTCGACCGCCGGGCCGAACAGGTCGATGGCATGCCCGCCGAGCCCGATACGAACGACTTCCGTGCGCTCGACGACGACCGGGCGGAAGCCGTACCTGCGCAGCCAGTACGCGACGATCGGGCCGGCGATGCTCGCGCCCGAGATCAGGACATCCACGAGGCCTCCTTTGTTTACTTACCGGAAAGTAAGCATAGACTCTTGTGGTGCCCCGATCCAGATCCGGCGAGACGAAAGCGCGGATTCTCGCCGTCGCCCTCGAGTTGTTCGGCGAGCAGGGGGTGCAGCAGACGAGCCTGCAGCAGATCGCTGACCGGCTCGGCATGACCAAGCCCGCGCTGTACTACCACTTCGACTCGCGCGAGGACCTGATCCGCAGCCTGTTCGAGCCGATGGTCGAGCAGATGGAGGCGTTCCTGGTCGCGCAGGAGGCCGCCGCGGGCGAAGCCACGCCGCGGGCGTTGCTCGAGGGCTACTTCGACCTGATGTACCGGTATCGCCGGTTCAACGAGCTGATCCTGCGCGAGCTGATGATGCTGGCCCACCTGGATCTGGTCGCGCGAGTGACCGACTGGCGGCTGCGGATCATGGCGATGCTGGTCGGACCGGAACCCACCCTGGACCAGCGGGCCCGCGCCATCGTCGCGATCGGCGGGCTGGCCGACTGCACCGTGGTCTTCGCCGACGCGCCTGCCGACGAGCTGCGGCAGGCCGCTGTCGGAGCAGCCTGCTCAGCACTCGGCGTCTGACGGTTTTCGCTGCTACGCTCGCTGGCGTAATGCGCGCGAGTTGCGCGCAATGCGCACAGACGGAGGGGCTCATGACCGTTCAGCTGTACGTCCTCGACGGAGGGCGGATCGACATCCTCGACTGGTCGATCTACGACCCGGCCGCGCCGGCGGGCACCCGGCGTACGATCGCGGATCCCGTGTTCCTGGTCGTCCACCCGCGCGGGAGCCTGGTCTGGGACACCGGGCTGGGCGACGAGCTCGCCGGGCGCGAGGAGCCGCTTCTCGTGGAAGACCACGCGTTGTTCCAGGTGACCGAGACGGTCGGCGACCAGCTGGCGGCGGCCGGGCTTCCGGCAGCCGGCGTCGGCTATCTGGCGTTGTCGCACTTCCATCCCGACCACACCGGAAACCTCGGGCTGTTCACCGGGGCGACGCTGCTGGTCCAGCACGACGAGTACGACGCGGCGAAGCGGGCCGGCGCGCTCGGCCCGCTCGCGAACCGGCCGGTCGTCCATCTGGACGGTGACCACGACGTGTTCGGCGACGGCTCAGTGGTGATCAAGCGGCTTCCCGGCCACACGATCGGACACCAGGCGCTGCTCGTGCACCTCGAGCAGACGGGAGCAGTCCTGCTGTCGGGCGACGTCACACACTCGACGGCCAACTGGCAGACCGGTGCGATCCCGAAGCACAACCATGATGTGGCGGAGTCCGAGAACAGCCTTGCGCAGGCTCGGGGGATCCTCGAGCGGCATCGCGCGGCCCTGTGGATCCAGCATGATCTCGATCAGTACCTGGGCCTGCGCAAGGTTCCGGAGCACTACACCTGATGCCCGCGGACCAGCAGCCCACACCTGCCCAGCGCCGATCGAGCGTGCAGTCGGTGGAACGCGCCCTGGACATCCTCGACGTGCTCCGCGATGCGCCCGGCCCGATGAGCGTGCTGGAGATCGCGAAGGTCACCGGCCTGGACCGGACCGTCGTCCATCGGCAGCTGCGCACGCTCGCGCAGCGCGGTATGACCGTCGAGGAGGGCGGGTCGTTCCGGCTCGGGCCGGCGAGCGTCCTGCTGGCCAGCCGGTACGTCGACAACCTGCAGGTCCGCCGGCTGGCGCTGCCGCACCTGCTCGAGCTCGACGAGCGCGTGATCCGGGATCGGCCCTGGACGGCGACGCTCTCGATCCCGGTCGGTGCCGTCACGGTTGTGGTCGAGCGGATCTGGACCCGCTCGGTCCCGCTCGGTCTCGTACTCGACGTCGGCGACACCCATCCGATCGACCGGGGGGCGGCCGGGCGCTGCCTGCTGGCCTATCAACCAGAACACCCGCCGGCGCCGGCCGAGCTGATGGAGCGGATCCGCGCGGCGGGCGGCGTCGCGTTGTCGCAGGGTGAGGCGAGCCCTGGCGTGTACGCGGTGGCGGCGGCCATCCGATCCCGGCAGGGCCACCCGGTCGCGGCGATCGCGGTCTCGGGCGCGGACTTGGGTGAGGAGCTCGCGTACGACTCCGGGCTCGCGCTCGAGCTGCGTCGCGCCGCCCATGCGATCGGCCAGGGGCTGACGTAGCGGAAGTCAGAGCTCGTACAGCGCCTTCAGCGCCGACTTGATCTTCTCCAGCGTCGCGCCGGTGAGCATGCCGACCAGCTCGCCTTCGTCGTACCGGAACATCGCCGGCTGGTACTGCGAGTAGACGAAGACCCAGCCCTCCATCGGATCCAGCTCGGACAGCCGCTGTACGAAGATCGACTCCGGCGGCTCCTCGGCCAGCGTCGTCACGATCCGCGCGGCTACGGGCGGTCCGATGAGCGGCCGCGCCTCGTCAGAGCTGATCAGTGCGACGTGCTGATCTCCCCGTAGGCCTTCCAGCCGCCAGACTTCGCCCCGTCTCACGGCGCCTCCGGGCGGCCCTTCAACGACTCGTCCAGTCGTGCCTGGGCCTCTCGCTCGGTCTCGGCTGCCCAGTCCGCGTGCAACTCGCGGACCTCACGATGCTGGGCAGCCCACGCACCGAGCCGGGAAGCGTCCGAACGGATCGCCTCGCGGCGTACAGCGCTTTCCAGCCAATCGGCCAAGGACGTTCCGGCAAGCCTGGCCTCGCGCTCGGCCATCTCGTAGACGTCTGACGCAACAGTGAGGTGAAGCTCTCGCGTCGCCATATCAGGAGAGTAGTGCATCGAGCGCTCTGCGGATCCGCTTCTCCGAGACCGGTTGCGGCGTGCCCAGCGTCTGCGCGAACAAGCTGATCCGCAGCTCCTCCAGCATCCAGCGGACCTGCCGCAGCTCGTCCGGCAGGGGTACGCCAGGGGGCAGTGCCGCCACCGCGTCGGCGTAGAGGTCGTCGAGGTCGCGGATCCGGCCGGTGCGTTCGAGGTCGCGGTGCGGCTCGTCGGGCAGCTTGTCCAGCCGGCGTTCGATTCCGCGTAGATAACGCCGCAGGTCGGTCAGCCGCTGCCAGCCCGCCTCGGTGACGAAGCCCGCGTGCACCAGGCCGGCCAGCTGCTCCTCCAGATCGGAACGGACCGGCGCGAGCGCGTAGCTCGTCAGCCCCGCGATCCGCAGTTCGGCACTGTGCGCAGAGGTGAGGATCGCCGCGACCTTCGCGACCGTCTCCAGCGTCAGGTCGTGCAGGTCGGAACGTACCCGGACGGCCAGCGCGTCGAAGCCCGCGCGATCCCAGGCCGGACCTCCGGCGTCGGCGATGACCTTGTCGACGACGCACGAGAGGCAGTCGTCGAACAGCGCGGTCGCGCTGCCGTGCGGTGCGCGGCTCAGCGCCAGCTTCTCCTCGGTCCTGAGATGGCTGAGGACGTACTTGTTGACCGACGGCGCCCCGAGCAACAGCAACCGCCGGGTGCCCGTCCACATCGCGCGTCGCTGCTCGGCCTCCGTCTCGAGGACGCGGATCGCGACGCTCGTACGTTCGTCGACCAGCGCGGGATAGCCGACGATGCGCTGCCCGTTGCGCTGCTCCTCGACGGACTTCGGCAGCGCGCCGAAGCTCCACTCGCGCAGGCCGGTCTGCTCGATGCCCTTGGCCGCCTTGGAGAGCGACTCTCGTAGCCGGCCGGTGAGCTGCCGCTTGAGCGCGGCGAGGTCCTTGCCCTCGGCCAGCGTCCGCTTGCCGTCGAGTACGCGGAACGTGATCCGCAGGTGCGCCGGAATCTTGTCGAGGTCCCAGGCGTCGCGTGGGATCTGGACGCCGGTGAGCCGCAGCAGCTCACGCCCGATCGCCTCGAGCATCGAGCCCTCGCCCGGAACGACGTTCTCCAGAACGGATCTGGCGTAGTTGGGCGCGGGCACGAAGTTACGCCGCAGTGACTTCGGCAGCGAACGGATCAGCTCGGTGACGAGCTCCTCCCTTCGGCCGGGGACCTGCCACTGGAAGTCCTCCTCCGACACCTGGTTGAGCACGGCCAGCGGTACGTCCACCGTCACGCCGTCGACGGAGGTGCCCGGCTCGAAGGCGTACGACAGCGGCATCGTGAGGTGGTCCTGCTGCCAGTCGTCGGGGAAGTCCTGCTCGCTGACGTCGGCGGCGGAGTCGTTGACCAGCATGGACTTCTCGAAGTTGAGCAGGTCGGGCTGCTCGCGTCTGGCCTGCTTCCACCAGGTGTCGAAGTGCCTGGCCGACACGACCTCGGCGCCGACCCGTTCGTCGTAGAACTCGAACAGCGTCTGGTCGTCGACCTTGATGTCGCGGCGGCGGACGCGGTTCTCGAGGTCCTCGACGTCCTCCAGCAGCCGGAGGTTGTCTGCGAAGAAGTGGTGGCGCGTCTCCCACTCGCCCTGGACGAGCGCGTGCCGGATGAACAGCTCGCGGGACATCTCCTGGTCGATCCGGCCGTAGTTGACCCTGCGCTGAGCGACGATCGGCACGCCGTAGAGCGTGACCCGCTCGTACGCCAGGACGGCCTCCTGCTTCTTCGACCAGTGCGGCTCGCTGTAGGTGCGCTTAACCAGGTGCTCGGCGAGCGGCTCGACCCACTCCGGCTCGATCCGCGCGACGATCCGCGCCCACAGCCGGGTGGTCTCGACCAGCTCGCCGGCCATCACCCACAGGGGGTTCTTCTTGAACAGGCCGGAGCCCGGGAAGATGGCGAACTTCGCGCCCCGGGCGCCTTGGTACTCGAACGAGTCGCTCTCCTTCAGGCCGATGTGGGAGAGCAGGCCGGACAGCAGCGCGGTGTTGATGTGCTGCGGCTGGCCGGGCGTGGAGTTGAGCGTGATGCCGAGCTGCTTGGTGAGCTGGCGCAACTGAGACTCGACGTCCTGCCACTCGCGGACGCGGAGGTAGTTGAGGTATTCGTTGCGGCAGAGCTTGCGGAACTGGTTGGAGGAGAGGGCTTTCTGCTGCTCCTGCAGGTAGTTCCAGAGGTTGAGGTAGGCGGAGAAGTCGGAGTCCTTGTCGGTGAAGCGCGCGTGCTTCTGGTCGGCCTGCTGTTGCTTGTCGGCCGGGCGTTCGCGCGGATCCTGGATCGCGAGCGCGGACGCGATCACCATGACCTCGCGTACGCAGCCGTTCTTGTCGGCTTCGAGGACCATGCGCGCGAGCCGCGGGTCGAGAGGGAGCTGAGCGAGCTTGCGGCCGATCGGTGTCAAGGTGCGGCTGGCGTCGGTCGTCTTCCCCGGCACAGCCGCGTCGAACGCGCCGATCTCCTGCAGCAGCTCGACGCCGGCCTTGACGTTGCGCTTGTCCGGCGGATCGACGAACGGGAACGCGTCGACGTCGCCAAGTCCGAGCGTCGTCATCTGCAGGATGACCGAGGCCAGGTTGGTGCGCAGGATCTCCGGCTCGGTGAACTCCGGGCGGCCCTCGAAGTCCTCCTCGGAGTAGAGCCGGATGCAGATGCCGTCGGACGTACGGCCGCAGCGGCCCTTGCGCTGGTTGGCCGATGCCTGTGAGATCGGCTCGATCGGCAGGCGCTGCACCTTCAGGCGGCTGCTGTAGCGCGAGATCCGTGCGGTGCCGGGATCGACGACGTACTTGATGCCCGGGACGGTCAGCGACGTCTCGGCGACGTTGGTCGCGAGCACGATCCGGCGGCCGGCGTGCGGCTGGAACACCCGGTGCTGCTCGGCCGCGGACAGTCTGGCGTAGAGCGGGAGCACCTCGGTGTTACGGAGGTTCTGCTTGCCGAGCGCGTCGGCGGTGTCGCGGATCTCGCGCTCGCCGCTGAGGAAGACCAGGACGTCGCCGGCCGGCTCGAGGGCGAGCTCGTCGACGGCGTCGCAGATCGCCTGGATCTGGTCGCGGTCCTCGTCGGCGGCCTCCTCCGCCCTTTGCTCTTGAAGGGGCCGGTAGCGCACCTCGACGGGATACGTCCGGCCCGACACCTCGATGATCGGCGCGTTGTCGAAGTGCTCGGCGAACCGCTCGGGGTCGATCGTCGCGGAGGTGATGATGAGCTTGAGGTCCGGCCGGCGGGGCAGCAGTTGCTTGACGTAGCCGAGGATGAAGTCGATGTTGAGGCTGCGCTCGTGCGCCTCGTCGATGATCAGCGTGTCGTACTGCCAGAGCATCCGGTCGTTCTGCAGCTCGGCGAGCAGGATGCCGTCGGTCATCACCTTGACGAGCGTGTTGTCGCTGGCCTTGTCGGTGAACCGCACCTTGTAGCCGACCGCCTCGCCGAGCGGCGTCTTCAGCTCCTCGGCGATCCGCTCCGAGACCGTCCGCGCGGCGATCCTGCGCGGCTGGGTGTGGCCGATCGAGCCGGTGATGCCACGGCCGAGCTCGAGGCAGATCTTCGGCAGCTGCGTGGTCTTGCCGGAGCCCGTCTCGCCGGCGATGATCACGACCTGGTGGTCGCGGATCGCCGCGGCGATGTCGTCCTTGTGCTGGGCGACGGGGAGCTCTGGGGGATAGGTGACGGCTGGGGCGTTGGCCCGCCGCTGCGCGACCCTCCGTTCGGCCGCGTCGACGTCCTTGGCCAGCTGCTCGATCGCCTTGGCGGCCTTCTCGGTGCCGGACTTTCGCACCCCGTCCAACCGTCGCGAAAGCCGCCGCCGGTCCCGCAACATGAGGTCGGGCAGCCGCCGGCGCAACCCGCCGATCGAAGGGGGAGCTGAGGTATGCATACGGCCTACAAGCCTATGCGTCGGCGCCAAGCCGACGCCTCCCAATATCGGTGCGCGGCTGCCGGGCACAGCGCTGGGGTCGCTGCCCATGTCGCGCCTGCTCGCATCGACAGAGTTGCTGGTCACCGCCGACCATCGGATGTTCGGCCTGTGCGACGACGGGCCGGACGGGCCGTTCTCGGCGCCGACACCTGGCAGCGACTGGCTCGGCGTCGGAACGTACGAGGTCGTCGTCGGCACCGCGCAGGATGGCGTCCAGGTGAAGCTGCGGCTGGAGGCCTGGGACGGTCAACCGGCGACTACCACGTCGAGCTGTCCACGACAGGCGGTCCCGAGACCGCGCAGGCGTACTCAGCGCTGTTCGACCGGTTCGATATAGCCAGCGCGATCCGTAGTCGGAACATTACGTTCAGTGCGAGCGATGGTGAGAAAATTGTTTCCCACCATCACGTTTTCCGATTTCCACTTGGAGGGGCTATAGTCTTCCCCCAGGGGCGACGGGTTCCCCCGTGCCTGTCGCCCCATCTTAATCTTTTGATTTCCCCATAACTCGCGTGAGCCGATCTTGCATGCCTTGATCGGCTCGCCCGTGGTTACGGACCCACCACTTTCTCACAAACGACCTCAGCCGGCGGCTTGTCGGCTCGAAGTCCTTTGTACACAGGCTTCTGCGTCGTGCCGTCGGCCGACCAGTCCTCGAACGTGACCTCGCACACCAAATCCGCTTCGACGAAGTTGGCGGAGATCGTCGAAGGCATTTCTGCGAGCCAGTTGCGACATTGCGGCAAAGCCGTCAGCGTTTCTCTCAACCGGCGCTCACCGTCGGCGTCCCAGCCGTTTTCCACCAGCCCGGCGTAGCGATATCCGGTGTCCGGTCCATCACTTTCGCGATAGGCGATCACCAACGCACCGATTCCGTCCGGATTGCTCCCGTTGGCCGGGTCACCGGGCAGCCAGCCGGCGATCGCGAACTCCTGCCGGTGCCCGCTCAGGACCTTCCGCCAGGCGTCGTCGCGCTCGCCCGGCAGGTACGAGCTGTCCAGCCGCTTGGCGAAGATCCCCGGCAGCCCGAGCTGCCGGCCCGCCTCCAGCAGATATCCGCCCTCGCCGACCTGCATGGCGGGCACCTGCCAGTGCTTGCCGGTCAGTTCCAGCGCCTCGAGCTCGCGGCGCCGCTCGGCGTACGGCACGTCGAGCAGCGAGCGCCCGTCGAGATGGAGCAGATCGAAGACGACGTACGTCACCGGTATCTCGCGGCGGCCTTTGCGAATCCATGCGTCAGACGTCAGATGCATGCGCCGTTGCAGCAGTTCGAAGCTCGGCTGCCCGGCCGGATCGAACGTCACGACCGTCCCGTCGAAGACCGCCCGGTGTCCACCGAGCTCGATCGCGAGCCCCGACACCTCCGGATAGAGCTTGCTCAGGTCTCCGAGGTCGCGTCCGTACAGCCGGAGCCGGCCGTGGTCGCAGTGGGCCAGCGCGCGCATGCCGTCCCAGTGCACCTCGTAACCCCAGGCAGCCCCGTCGTCGTCGCTGTCCTCCGGCAGCTCGGAGAGCGAGCCGAACATCGGCGGGAACGGCTCGGGCAGCGGCGTGTATCCGGGCTCCGGCGGATCCATCCGATGGATCAGCCAGTCCTTGTTGGTGCGGAACAGCGCGTACTTCCCGCGCACCCGCTCACCGTGCAGGTGGACGATCACTTTGTCGTCGGTGAACTTCTCGGTCTCGTATGTGCCGGTGTCCCAGATCTTCACCTGGCCGGCGCCGTAGCCCGACGGGATCTCGTCCTCGAACGTGAGGTACTCCATCGGGTGGTCCTCGGTGTGTACGGCCAGCCGGTTCTCCTCCGGCGTCTCCGGCAGCCCGCGCGGCACCGCCCACGACACCAGCACACCGAAACGCTCGAGCCGGAAGTCCCAGTGCAGGCTCCGCGCGTGGTGTTCCTGGATGACGAACCGGTTGCCGGGCTCGCCGTCCGGCTCGCTGTCGCCACGGGGTTCGGGCGTCTGGTCGAACGATCGCTTCCGCTGGTAGTCCTCGAGCCGCCTGGGCTCTCCGGCGTGCTTGCCTGGCACGCCCCCAAGCCTGCCAGCTGTCGCCGCGCCGCGCCGCCCGATCCCCCCGTTGCCGGCGCTGCCGAATCCGGGAAAGGCGGAGGCCAGACAAAGACGTCGAGAGCAGGAAATACTCTTACTTACGGCAAATCATTCTTATTGGAGCCAAACGGACGAGCTATTGCAATCTGCTTTCCTCCCACTGCGTACAGTAGTCGGCGAATCGCCGGAGGATGCTGTGGATTCCAGGGTTCCGGGCGCCTGCTTCCTGAACCGGCCAACGACTTTGTAGAGGTCGCTTCCAAAGCTCGCCAGACCGTTCGGCGGCCCCGTGACGTTGTCCTGGCTCATGGTTATACCAGCAGGTGGAAAGTGGTGCGCGCCCGGCAGGATTCGAACCTGCGACCGTCGGATTAGAAGTCCGATGCTCTATCCAGCTGAGCTACGGGCGCCTGCGGAAGGGGCGGACGGTAAGATCAGCTCGCCGTTCCAGGCCCGCAGAAAGACTAGTCGATTCTTGGTTACAGGTTGCGGCGGACCGGCTTTGGCGCCACTCTATGTGTCGAGACCCGGCCATGTCGGAGAGGTCATTGGGTGAGTATCGGCGGACAAGTTCATGAGTTGCGTCAGTCCCTTCGGGACCTGAGCACCCAGTGCAGCGAATTACCGCTGCCACTGGAGCTTCCTGGTGTCGAAGACGACCGGCGTACGGCCAGAGAACTGGCCGACCAGATCCGCGACTACATCCTGCCGCGGATGGCTAAACCGAAGGCGCCTCTGCTAGCCGTGCTCGGCGGACCAGCAGGCGTCGGCAAGTCGACGTTGGTCAACAGCCTCGTCGGGCGCATCGTCAGCGAGCCTTCCGTGCTGCGCACGGGTGTGCGCACGCCCGTCCTCGTCCACCACCCTCGCGACGACCGGTGGTTCTCCGGTCGCGGCGTCGGCGGGTTCTTCCCGGACCTGCCCCGCGTGGTCGACGGCGAGGTCGACAAGCCGGGCACGCTGCGGCTGGCCTCGATCCCGGCGGCCCCGATGGGCATGGCACTGCTCGACACCCCGGACCTCGACTCGATGTCCGAGGACAACCGCGCGCCCGCGGCCCAGCTCCTGTCGGCCGCCGACCTCTGCCTGTTCGTGACGTCGGCGGAACGGTACGCCGACGCGGCGTCCTGGCGGTTCCTGCGCACCATCGCCGACCGTGGCACGACGCTGGCCGTCGTGCTCAACCGCGTACCCGAAAGCGCGGCCCAGGAGGTACGCGAGGACCTCGCCTACCGCCTGGCCGAGGCCGGGCTGTCGCAGGCGCCGATCTTCGTGGTCGTCGAGGCCCAGGCCAACGAGCAGGGTGTGCTCCCGCCGGCCGCGCTCGGCCGGCTGAAGAACTGGCTGGCCCAGCTGCCGGCCGACGCCGCCACCCGGGAGGCGCTGGTTCGCCAGACGCTCGAAGGAGCGGTGCAAAGCCTGGTCCAGCGTGCCCAGGAGCTCGCCAACGCCCTGGAAGCCCAGGTCGGCGCCGCGGCGCGGCTCCGGCACGACGCTCAGGTCGCCTACGACAAGGCGGTCGAGCGCGTCGACCAGGCTCGCAGTGGCGAGTTGATGCGAGGTGAAGCGCTTGCCCGCTGGCGTGAGTTCGTCGACAGCGGCGAGATCCTCGCCTCGCTGAAGGTACGCACCCACCGAATCCGCCGTGATCTGTCGGAGGCGGCCGCGAGCCACCGCCGGCCAGGCCGCGAGCTGTCGGTCGCACTGACCCACGCCCTGGAGGTCGCGATCGCGAACGCGGCCGACCGGGCGGCGCAGCAGACCGAGGCGAGCTGGCGGGCCAGCCACATCGGCGACACGCTGCTCGGCTCCGAGCGAATGCTCGGCGCGTCCTCGCCCGACCTGCTACGGCGGTCGGGCAGCCGGATCGCGTCCTGGCAGTCCTACCTCCGGCGGCTGGTGGCCAAGGGCCAGCAGCACGACCAGGAGACGCCGCGCTACCTCTCGTTCGGGCCGTACGGCCTCGGGCTCATCCTGATGGCGATGACGGTCGCCGAGGACGACGAGCTGGCGCAGCAGCTGCCGGAGCAGGTGCTGAAGGCGGTCTACGGCTCGGCGCCGGCGCGGTCGTTCGTCCGGCAGTCGTCACGCGAGCTGAAGACCCGGGTGGCGGAGCTGATGACCGAGGAACGGTCTCGCTACGACCAGCTGCTGGATCAACTCAAGCTCACCGACTCCTCGGTTGAGCGACTTCGAGCGACGATCGGGTTCGTCGAGGCGGGGTGGTCTTGGTGACGACAGGTGTCGTCGAACGCATGGCGGACCTGTCGCGGGCCGTTGCTTCCGCGCAAGGCCGGATCGACCCGGAGACACTGGCGCAAGCCGACGACGTGCTGCGCCGTGTCCGCGAGCGCCAGCGCCTGCCCGAAGGGCACACCGTCGTGGCGATCGCGGGCGCGACCGGCGTCGGCAAGTCGGCGCTGTTCAACGCGTTGTCCGGGCTCGACCTCGCGACGGTCGGCGTGCGCCGGCCGACCACCGAGGAGCCGCTCGCGTGCGTGTGGGGCTCCGACGGCGTACGGCCGCTGCTCGACTGGCTCGACATCCCGCGCCGGCACCGGCTCAACCGGGAGAGCGCGCTCGACCTGACCTCGCGTGACGAGGACTTACAGGGCCTCGTCCTCCTCGACCTGCCTGGGCACGACTCGCTGGAGATCGAGCAGCAGGCGACGGTCGACCGGCTGATCGGGCTCGCCGACCTGGTGGTGTGGGTCGTCGACCCCACGAAGTACGCCGACGAGTCGCAGAACGTCTACCTCGAGCGGTTCAAGGAGCAGGAGAACGCCGTCGTCGTGGCGTTCAACCGCGCCGACACCGTGCACAGCGAGGCCACGCTCGAGTGCATGGAAGACCTCCGCAAGATGATGGCGGAGTCCGGGCTTCCCGACCTTCGCGTGGTCGCGACGTCGACACGCACCGGGCAGGGGATCAACGAGCTGCGTTCGGTGATCGGCGAGCGGGTCATCGGCCAGCAGGCCACCGACTACCGCCTGACCGCCGAGTTGAAGCACTGCGCCGACTGGCTGGCGTCGCTGACCGGCGAGAACCCCGCGCGGTCGCTCGCGGGACCCGACAAGGCGCGGGCGCTGTCGGCGTTCGCGGTGGCGGCCGGTGTGCCGGTGATCGTCGCCGCGGTGACGCGCTCGTTCATCCGGCGGGCGTGGCGCAAGATGGCCTGGCCGCCGCTGCTGTGGCTGGCCAAGCTGCGTCCGGACCCCTTGACGCGGCTGTTCCGCGCGCTGTCTCGCGGGCTGGCGCGGCAGAGCAAGCAGCAGTTGGGCGAGGGTGGGCTGCAGAACCCCGAGATCGCGCGGATGGCGCCGACCGAGCCGGTCCCGGTGCAACGTACCCGCGTCGACCAGACCGCACGCCGGATCGTCGGCGTCGCGGCGACGGGTCTCGGCAAGCCGTGGGAGACCGCACTGCGCGAGTCCGCCCGGATGCGGATGCCGGAGCTCTCGGACGAGCTCGACCGAGCGGTCGAGCAGACCGACCTCGGCGTTGCCGACGAGCCGACCTGGTGGTCGTGGGTGCAGCGGCTGCAGTGGGTGCTGCTCGCGGCCGCGGTGGTCGGTGGAGTGTGGACGCTTGGCCTGGCCGTGACGGGCACGCCGCGGTCGACGACGCCCCCCATCCTCGGGGCCTCGGCACCGATGTTCCTGCTGGTGTTCGGCGTGCTGTCCGGGCTGCTGGTGACCTGGATCGCTCGGGCCGCGGCGGGATCGGACGCCCGTAAGCGCGGCATGGAGGCTGACAAGCGGCTGCGGACGTCGATCGCATCGGTCGCCGACTCGAAGCTGTTCACGCCGGTGCAGCGGGAGCTCGGCGCCTACATGGCCTGCCGCGAGGCGCTCAACGGCGTACGCCACGGTCGCTGACCGCCTGACGTCCCCTCTCGGTCGCGTTCGTGGCCGGATGACGCCAGGGCCACGACATTCGGACTGGCGACTTTCTACGATGCCGGTATGGACGTCGCACTCGTCACGGACTGGCTGTTCGGTGGCCGGCTGAAGGACTCAGCCGCGACCCGGCCGGGGTTCGACGATTCCGGCTTCGAGCGCGTTACCGTTCCGCATTGCGTCGTACCCCTGTCGTGGCGGGACTGGGAGCCGTCGACCTGGGAGGACGTCTGGATCTACCGGCGGCACTTCGACCTGCCCGACGGCTTTACCGACCAGCGGATGTTCCTGGACTTCGAGGGCGTCCTCTCCGCGGCGACTGTGTGGCTGAACGGGGAGTCGCTCGGGGAGCATCGCGGCGGGTACCTGCCGTTCAGCCACGAGGTGACCGGGCGCCTGGCCGAGCGGGACAACGTGCTGGCGGTGGTTGTCGACTCGCGATGGCTGCCGGTGCCGCCGAGTGGGCACCCGGACGGGTCGGCCGGAGTCGACTACATGCAGCCGGGCGGGATCTACCGATCGGTGTCGCTGCGGGCGGTTCCGCAGGTGTTCGTGGCGGACGTGTTCGCGCGGCCGGTCTCCGTACTCGATGCGGAGCGCCGGCGGGTCGAGGTGGACTTCACGCTGGACGCGACTGTCGCTGCCGTTGACGCGGAGGTCGTGGTCGAGCTGCGTTCTGCCGCGGGTGCGGTGGTCGCGCGGGAGGCCGTGGGGGTCGAGGTCGTTGGGGGTGGGTCTGTCGCGGGGCAGGTGACGCTCTCGTCGTTGGGCGAGGTGGCGTTGTGGGACGTCGACGAGCCGAACCTCTACGACGTGCTGGCGACGCTGCGAGTCGGTGGCTCGGCGGTGCATTCGTACCGTACGCGGATCGGTTTTCGGGAGGCCCGCTTCGAGGACGACGGGTTCTTTCTGAACGGGCGGCGGCTGAAGCTGTTCGGCGTCAACCGGCATCAGATCTATCCGTTCACGGGCATGGCGATGCCGGACCGGGTGCAGCGGCAGGACGCCGAGATCCTGCGCCGGGAGTTCAACTGCACGATGGTGCGGTGCGCGCACTATCCGCAGGCGGCAGCGTTCCTGGACGCGTGCGACGAGCTCGGAATGCTTGTGTACGAAGAGATTCCGGGATGGCAGTACGTCGGCGATGCTGACTGGCACGGCTTGGTGCTGCGGGACGTCGCCGAGATGATCCGGCGCGATCGCAACCGGCCTGCGGTGGTGACATGGGGCGTACGGGTCAACGAGTCGTCGAACCATCCGGAGCTGTACTCGCGTACGGATGCGCTTGCCAAGCAACTGGATCCGAGCCGGCAGACGTCGGGGGCGATGCGCGGCGACCTGTACTCGACGGACGACTACGCGCACGACATGTTCGCGTACAACGACTACCAGCACGACGAGCTGGGCGCGCGGTTGCGGCCGCCGTTGGCCGGCATTCCCTATCTTGTGACGGAGGCGATCGGGTCGCTGGCGGGGCCGAGCTTCTACCGGCGGACCGATCCGCAGGAGGTGCAGGCTCGGCAGGCGTACCTGCACGCGCAGGTGCACAGCCAGGCCGCCGCCTCCGATCGGTATGCCGGGCTGGTCGCGTGGCAGGCGTTCGACTACGACTCCGAGAACGGGCGGATCGACCATCGGCTGAAGTGCAACGGGATCGGGGACACGTTCCGGGTGCCGAAGCTCGGGGCGGCGATCTATCAGGCGCAGGTGGATCCGCGGGTGCGGCCGGTGATCGCGCCGGCGTTCTACTGGGACTTCGGGGC
This sequence comes from Flindersiella endophytica, assembly GCF_054779015.1. Taxonomy (NCBI): domain Bacteria; kingdom Bacillati; phylum Actinomycetota; class Actinomycetes; order Propionibacteriales; family Nocardioidaceae; genus Flindersiella; species Flindersiella endophytica. The sequence continues at coordinate 241,078 of NZ_BAAGYY010000024.1, read as the reverse complement.
GCCTGCGGACTGGTCGGCGGCGATGATCTGCTCGAACCTCGAGCGGCTGGATGTCTTCGTGGGTGGGGAGTTGCGGGCGCGGGTCACGCCGGACGTGTCGGGGTTCGGGGCGTTGGCATACCCGCCGTCGTTCGCGGATCTGGGGGTGTCGGAGGCGGATCGTGCGGCGCTTCCTGAGCTGCGGATCGACGGTTATGTGGGGGGTGAGCTCGTGCTGACGCGGTTGTTCGCTTCGGATCCGGCGGGCGATCGGCTGTCTTTGGTGGCTGACGACGGCGTGCTGGCTGCCGATGGTGTCGATGCGACGCGGGTGGTCTTTCGTGCGGTGGATCGGCATGAGGCGCCGCGGCCTTACGTGGGCGGGGCGGTGTCGTTTTCGCTGGTGGGGCCGGGGGAGTTGGTGGGCGACAACCCGTTTTCCCTGGGCGACCACGGCGGGGTCGGCGCGGTGTGGGTGCGGACGTGGGGCGGCGGTGCGGGCAGCGGTGCGGGCGGCAGGATCGAGTTGACCGCTTCGCACGCTTTGCTTGGCAGCAGGTCGGTGAGCATCCAGTCGCTGGCATGACCCGGTGCGCGTGGCCGTTTTTCGTCCACAGGTGACTCGTTTTCGCGCTTTTCCACAGAAACAATCTCTCGCTTCCCAATCGCCCCCTCTCCCGGCAGGCTCGATCTCGAGCACAGCCACGACGGTACAGCGGGAGAACCCCATGTTCGAAACACAAGTCACCCTGGTCGGCCAGGTCGCCTCCGACGTCAAGTTCGCCTTGTCCACGCGTCCTGAGGGCGAAGAAGACCTGCCGATCGCCAGGTTTCGGGTGGCCTCGACCATCCGCAAGTTCGACAAGGCCCAGAAGATCTGGGTCAACGGCGACACCATATTCGCCACGGTCGTCTGCTTCCGGCGAATGGCCGAACACGTCACCTCCAGCCTGAAACGCGGCGACCCCGTGCTGGTCAATGGCAAAATGCAGCTGCGGACCTGGCGGGAAGAGAATCGCAGCGGCAACGAGCTCGAGATCATCGCGACGGCCGTCGGCCCCAACCTGCAGTTCGGCACCGCGATGTTCAGCAAGTCCCTGTTCCGCGTACCGCCCGACTCCGCGGAGTCCGCCCCCGACGAACCGTTCTCGCCCACCCCGATGGCCGAAGTCACGCCCTTGCCAGGCGTCTCCGACATCCGAAGCGCCGGCCCGGTAGATGCGTCAGGCGTGCTGCCGACACGCCCCAGCGAGGAGAGGACCTCCCCCCACCCACCCTCCTCCGACCCATCCACCCCGGCCGACGAGCAGGCGGCCGCCTAAGGCCCGCCTGCCGCAGAAGAGACGGTTTTGCCACACGTCTCTTCCCCCGCTGCCGGGCGGCGGCGAGGTCCGCTCCGCGGTTGCCCCGCCAGTTCCACCGCCGACGCGCGAAACCCCGCCGCCCGGCAGCTTCCACCCATCCCCCCAACGAGAGGAGAACCCCCATGCCGCCCGCACAGCCCTCATCGCCCGGCACCCATCCTGCGGCGGCCGGCGAGCCACCGCCCAGATCCTGCGGCGGGGACGGCATCGACTCGCGACCAGCCCTGCGCCGGCCACGGAGCCAGGGCCCGCCCGCCCTGCGGAGGCGGCCATCGCCCGGCGCTCAACCAAGCCGATCGGCGAACCACCGCCCGCCCGGAGGTGACCATTTTGACCGGCGCCTAGCCCCGCGGAGCGGCGGACCGCGGCCCAGTCCCGCAGAGACGGCATCAGCCGCGACCAGCCCTGCCCTGGCCGCGAGCCATCGGCCCACCCTGCGGAGGCGTCCGTGACTGGCAGCCAACCCTGCTGGGCGGCAGAACCGCAGCCCAGCTCCTGCGCGGGGGCGGCATCGGCCCGCGACCGGCCCTGCCCCGGCCACGAGCCACCGCGCCCACCCGCTACTGCCTCTCGCCGCCGCAGCTGACAGTGCCGAGCCGGGCCAGCCCACGACCGCCCATCCCTGGCCGCCCACCGGGCCCGGTGCCACCCGACGCGAGCCGTCGCCGGCGGTCGCCATCAGCGGCCGACGACGGCCAGCACCCGGAAGCGACAGGATCCAACTGACCGGCACAGCCACCCGCCGGCATTGGCGTCCTCGCTGCCGCCGTCGGCGGCAGCGATCGGCGCCGCAGATCGCCGATGCCGTCTGGGCAGCCACTCGAGTCGACAGGCCTCGTGGCTCACCCGGCGTCAGCAGACTCGGGCGGTGCTGTCGCTGTCGTCGCTGTCGTCGCTGTCGTCAGCAACGGCGGGGCGCCTACGACAGGGGTAGCCGAGGCGACTCGGGCTGCACGCCCACCGGCGCGGCGGCGCGGATCGCGGGCGGTTGTGGCGGCAACCGATCCGCCTGGGCGCGGCAGGCGCTGGGCCGAGGCCTGTCGCCGCCCGGTCGAATGTTTTCCGTCGTCTCTGTAGCGCCGGCGCGGCTCTCACCTGCGTTGTCTCCCGGTGGCGGTGGTCATCCGCCGGCCACCGGGGTTGGCGCGGGTGGCGCGGACGCCGGGCGTACGTACGCTGGAAGCACGCTGCCGTCGTCTCCGGGGCACCGAGCGCAACGCGGTTGGCCGGCCGGTGGGGGAGTACGGCAGGATAGGTAGCCGTCTGGCTCCACAGAGGGTGACGCCCTCCTGGTCAGCCGGATCTATGACAAAACCCTCAACTTCTTGCCAGGTGGTTTGATCGTGGCTGAGTACATCTACACCTTGCGCAACGTGCGCAAGGCGCACGGCGACAAGGTCGTTCTCGACAATGTGACCCTGTCGTTCCTGCCCGGCGCCAAGATCGGTGTGGTGGGGCCGAACGGCACCGGTAAGTCCACGATGCTGCGGATCATGGCCGGCCTGGAGCACGCGAACAACGGTGACGCCATTCTGGCCCCGGGCGCGAGCGTGGGCATGCTCCAGCAGGAGCCTCCGTTGAGCGAGGAGAAGACGGTTCTGCAGAACGTCGAGGAGGGCGTCGCCGACACGAAGGCGAAGCTCGACCGGTTCAACCAGATTTCTGCCGAGCTTGCCGACCCCGACGCCGACTACGACACGTTGCTTGCCGAGATGGGTGACTTGCAGACCGACCTCGACCATCGTGACGCGTGGGATCTTGACTCGCGGCTCGAGATGGCGATGGACGCGCTGCGTTGTCCGCCGCCTGACGCCGAGGTGACGAAGCTGTCCGGTGGTGAGCGTCGCCGGGTCGCGTTGTGCAAGCTGTTGCTGTCGCAGCCCGACCTCCTGCTGCTCGACGAGCCGACCAACCACCTCGACGCCGAGAGTGTGCTGTGGCTGGAGCAGCACCTCGCGAGCTACCCCGGCACCGTGCTGGCGATCACACACGACCGCTACTTCCTCGACAACGTGGCCGAGTGGATCCTCGAGCTCGACCGCGGCAGGGCGCACGGCTACCAGGGCAACTACTCCACCTACCTCGAGACCAAAAGCGCGCGCCTCCAGGTCGAAGGCCGCAAGGACGCCAAGCGCCGCCGGATCCTCGAGCAGGAGCTGGAGTGGGTGCGGTCCAACCCGAAGGCGCGCCAGGCCAAGAGCAAGGCCCGGCTCCAGCGGTACGAAGAGCTGGCCGCCGAGGCGGAGCGCAACAAGAAGCTCGACTTCGAAGAGATCCAGATCCCGCCAGGCCCGCGCCTCGGCAACTCCGTACTCGACGTGACGAAGCTGACCAAGGGCTTCGGCGACCGCGTACTGATCAACGACCTGTCGTTCTCGCTCCCGCGCGCCGGCATCGTCGGCGTGATCGGGCCCAACGGTGTCGGCAAGACCACGCTGTTCCGCATGATCGTCGGCGAGGAGAAGCCGGATTCCGGCGACCTGAAGGTCGGCGACACGGTCTCGCTCTCGTACGTCGACCAGAGCCGCGGCAATCTCGACGGGAAGAAGAACGTCTGGGAGGTCGTGTCCGACGGGCTCGACTGGATCCGGGTGGCGAGCTTCGAGATGCCGAGCCGGGCGTACGTCGCGTCGTTCGGGTTCAAGGGCTCCGACCAGCAGAAGCCGGCCGGCATCCTGTCCGGCGGTGAGCGCAACCGGCTGAACCTCGCGCTCACGCTCAAGCAGGGCGGCAACCTCCTGCTGCTCGACGAGCCGACGAACGACCTCGACGTCGAGACGCTGCAGTCGCTGGAGAACGCCCTGCTGGAGTTCCCGGGATGTGCCGTGGTCACCTCCCACGACCGCTGGTTCCTCGACCGGGTGGTGACGCACATTCTGGCCTGGGAAGGTACGGACGAAGACCCCGCGAACTGGTTCTGGTTCGAGGGCAACTTCGCCGACTACGAGGCCAACAAGATCGAACGGATGGGACCGGAGGCCGCGCGCCCGCACCGGGTCACCTACCGGCGCCTCACCCGCGACTAGACGACGGAACGACGAGAACGCCGTGCCCGTCGGGAAACCCACGGGCACGGCAAGCCTCCAGGCAGAGGTAGATCAGCTCTGGCGGAGCTTTTCCCATTCCGGGGCCAGGATCGACATCACGGTGGCGTCGACCCACTCGCCGTCCCAGTACAGCGCGTCCCGCAGGACGCCCTCGGCCACGAAGCCGGCCTTCTCGTACGCGCGGCGGGCCCGCGGGTTGAAGGCGTACACCTCCAGGCTGATCCGGTGCAGCCGCAGCTCCTCGAATCCGTAGCCGACGATCAGCCGCGTCGCCTCCGTGCCGAGCCCTCGGTCGCGGCCTGCCGGGCCGATCAGGATGCGGAACCCGCACGACTGGTTGTTCGGATCCCAGTCGTTCAGCACGGCCTCGCCCACGCAGCCACCGGTCGAACGGTCGACGATCGCGAGGTCGAGCCGATCGGTCTGATCCTTACGGGTACGCATCCACTCCCGCGCCCGCTCCTCGTCGACGTCCCCGTGCGACCCGGTCAGCCGCACCACCTCCGGATCGTCCATCGCCACTCGCATCGCGTCGTAGTCGCCCTCGACGAGCGGCCGGAGAACCACCTTCGAGCCAGTCAACGTCGGGTTGTACGAGAAGTCCGTCACCGCCCCAGTCTGTCGACGACCGACGCGCCAACACCAGCCGATTCAGCCCCAGCCGACACCCGCCGGCTCGCCGCCGCAACGTGCGGAAGCGGAGACCGACCACGCGAACGTGGCGGTGGCGACGCGGCAACGGCCGCCGCGCGGCACTGGCGGGCCTGGAAGCTCCTGTGGCTCAGCAGATGCAGGCCGGTTCGTCGGCGTCGTTGGTGCGGGGGACCGGCCGGGCCGCCGTGGAAAGTGGAGAGCGGGCGACATCGCGCGCGAGTCCGGTGACGGCGTTGGTGCGGCGCCGGCGGAGTTCGGGAGCCGGCCCGGCTGCCATCCGCCGGCCCAGCGGCAGCGTCGTCGAGTCCGGGCCACCAGGACCCCGACCGCGCGTGCGTCGCGGGGAATCCATCGCGCCAGGACTGGTCCGGAGCGCGTGCCGGTTAGCTGATGCTGGCTGGTTCGTCGGCGTCGTCAGGGGAAGGCATGCCGTCAGGGTCCTCGGCGGAGTGTTCGGAGCGGTCGATCACCGCGCGGAAGACGCGGCCCAGCGCCTCGAAGTCCTCTGGGGTTGCCACGTCGACGAAGGCTTCTCGGACTCCGGTGACGTGGGACGGTGCGGCCTCGACCAGGCGCGCGTATCCCTTGTCGGTCAGTCGGGCGTAAACCCCGCGCTTGTCTGAGGCGCAGGTGAAGCGCGTGACGTACCCCGCCCGTTCCATTCGGGAGATCGTGTGGGTCAGGCGGCTCCGGGACTGGTGCACCCCGTTGGCCAGCTCCGCCATCCGCTGGGTTCGATCCGGTGCTTCCGACAGCTGCACCAGGATCTCGTACTCCGACAGCGACACTCCGTGAGCGCGCAGGTCCTTCTCGAGTCGGTCGTGCAGCCGGGCGTTGCCCAGCAGGTACGTGCGCCAGATCTGCTGTTGCTCGGCGCTCAGCCAGCGAGTCCCCATACCCCCAGAATACATCTAGTTGACAGTTCAACTAGCTCTCGCTATCCTGGCGGACGTAAGTTGTTGAAACTTCAATCGTCTTGGGAGAGTAGACGTACATGAGCACGACACAGCCGACCACGACGACTGACCTGGCGCCCGGCCTCACCGCCGGCACCTGGGCCATCGACCCCGCTCACTCGGAGGTCGCGTTCACGGTGCGGCACCTGATGACCAAGGTGCGCGGAGTGTTCCAGGAGTTCGAGGGCGCGATTGTCGTCTCCGAGCAGCCCGAGAGCTCGAGCGTGAACGTCACGATCCAGGCCAACTCGGTCAGCACCCGCAACGAGCAGCGCGACAACCACCTGCGCTCCAGTGACTTCTTCGGCATCGAGGCGCACCCGACGCTGGTCTTCAGCGCCACCGGGCTGCGGGTCACCGGCGCCGAGACGTTCGTCGTCACCGGCGATCTGACGATCAAGGGCGTCACGAACGCCGTCGAGATCGAGGCGGAGTTCCTCGGCGTCGACACCGACGCCTACGGCGCCACCCGCACAGGGTTCGAGGCGTCCACCACGATCAACCGCAAGGACTGGGGCGTCGACAGCAACGTCCCGCTCGGCGGCGACAAGATGCTGATCGGCGACCAGGTGACGATCCAGCTCTCCGTGCAGGCGGTACGTCAGGACGCCTGACCCCTCCAGCGACACAGAGCGACTCAGAAGGTTGCGAGCCGGTACGCGCCGGCGCGCAACCTTCTGTCGTTTGTGGGGGAGGATAGATGCGCCGAGAGCGATCGGGAGGTGCCGTGGCGACAGTGACAGCGATATGCCCGGTGTGCGGCGGCTCAGGCAGCGTCGCGGTCGACCGGATGGTGGTCGAGCTGGCCAGTGAACGAGGCGGGACCGGCCTCGTCAGCGAAACCTGCCGCGCCTGCACGGGCGAAGGAAAGCTGACCGGCGGCGGCACGCTCGCCTGAGGAGTCAGGAACGCCGGCGGGCCGACGCCGAACACCGTCGCGAAACCGTTCCAGCCAGCTCCTGCCAAAGAGCATCTGGAGCCGCGCAGTTTGCGGAAGTACTTTCGGGGCTAAGGAGGGCGCTGTGGAGGAGCAATCCGAGCTGGCCGAGCTGGCCGCCGCCTACGGCATCGCCATCGACTACTGGGACTGGCAGGGCCGGCACGTCAACGTCAGCACCAAGACGATCGCCGCCGTACTCGCGGCGCTCGACGTCGACGTGTCGACGCCCGAGGCCGCGCAGGCCGAGCTGGAGCAGGTCCGGCTGGTCGCCTGGCGGCGGATGCTGCCGCCCTGCGTCGTCACGACCCGTACCGCACACGCCGATGTGCTGGTCCACGTCGCCGCCGGCGCGGACGTCGAGGTCTGGGCCGAGCTCGAAGACGGCACGGTTCGGCGCGATCTCCAACAGCAGCACCACCTCGTTCCCGCGGGCCGGGTCGATGCCGCCCTGATCGGCGAGGCGAAGTTCCGCGTCCCCGCCGGCCTGCCGACGGGCTACCACCGGCTGCTCGCGCGTTCGGGCGACCGCACGGCCGAGGTCTCGCTGATCGTCACGCCCGACCGCCTGAACCCGCCGACGAAACGAACGTGGGGCTTCACCACGCAGCTCTACAGCGTGCGCTCCAGCCGGTCGTGGGGGATCGGCGACCTCGGTGACCTGGCCGAGCTCGCCAGCTGGAGCGGCCGCGACCTCGGAGCCGGCTACCTACTGGTCAACCCGTTGAACGCCGCGGGGCCGACGCTCCCGGTCGAGCCGTCGCCGTACCTTCCGACGACCCGCCGTTACGCCGACCCGCTCTACCTGGATCTGAACCAGGTCCCCGAGCTGGCAAGCCTCGAGCCCGCCGACCGGGAACGGATCGACCAGCTCGCCGGACCGCTGCGGCAGCTCAACCGCTCGCCCGCCCTGCTCGACCGCGACCGGATCTGGCCGGCCAAGCTGCGAGCGCTGGAGATCCTGAACGCCGCACCCCGGTCGACCGAGCGGGAGGCCGCGTACCAAGCCTTCCTCGAAAGCGAAGGCGACGCGCTGCTCGGCTTCGGCACCTGGTGCGTGCTGTCGGAAATCTACGGGCCTGAGTTCGCGCGCTGGCCGGAGCACCTGCGGCGGCCGGACTCGCCGAAGCTGGAGGCGGTCCAGGCGACGCATGCCGAACGCATCGACCTCTACCGGTACGCGCAATGGTTGCTTGACGAACAGCTCGACCATGCGCAGCGGCAGGCGATGGCCGCCGGCATGACGTTCGGCATCGTGCACGACCTGCCGGTGGGCGTCCATCCCCATGGCGCCGACGCGTGGGCGCTGCAGGACGTCCTCGCGCAGGGGATCGCGGTCGGCGCGCCGCCCGACGAGTTCAACCAGCAGGGACAGAACTGGTCGCAGCCGCCCTGGCGACCGGATCGGCTGGCCGAGACCGGCTACGCCGTCTGGCGCGACCTGTGCGCGCGGGCGTTCCGGCACGCCGGCGGCGTACGCGTCGACCACGCGATCGGGATGTTCCGCCTGTGGTGGGTACCCGACGGCGGTCCGGCCGACGAGGGCACCTACGTGCGTTACGACCACGAGGCGATGGTCGGAATCCTCGAGCTGGAGGCCGAACGCGCCGGTGCCGTCGTGATCGGCGAGGACCTCGGAACGGTCGAGCCCTGGTCGCGGTCGTTGCTGCACGAGCGCGGGATCCTCGGCACCAGCGTGCTGTGGTTCGAGCGCGGCGAGGACGGGCGGCCGCGCCCGCCGAACGAGTGGCGCGAGCTCTGCCTGGCGACGGTCACGGTCCACGACCTGCCGCCGACGCAGGCGTACCTCGCTGGCGCGCACGTCAAGCTGCGCGACGAACTCGGCCTGCTGACCCGCCCGGTGGGCGTGGAGCAGGCGGCGTTCATGGCCGAACGGGAGACCTGGGAGCGGACGCTGCGGGAGTACGGCCTGCTGGCCGCGCTCGCTCCGGGAACGGGAACCGGCCCAGAGGTTGGAGCAGACGTTGGCGCAGTAGCAGGTGCGGTAGTAGGCACTGCGGACGACGACGAGGCGATCCTGCTCGCACTGCACCGGTTCGTGGCCAAGACGCCGGCGGTGCTCATCGGTCCCGCGCTGACCGATGCGGTGGGCGACCTGCGGATCCAGAACCAGCCCGGCACGCATCACGAGTACCCGAACTGGCAGTTCCCCCTCTGCGACGGCTCCGGCCGGCCCGTACTCCTGGACGATCTGCCCGATCTGGCGAGGCTCCGGCGGCTTGTCCAAGCTTTGTCGGTACCGTGTTCTACGTGATGATCCAGAAGATTGGCCAGCGTCTGCTGGTGGTTGGCCTGGTAGCCGGCACGGCTGGGCTGGCGGTGGCGGGCCCCGCGCTCGCCGAGACGCCCGACACCTGGACCAAGCCCGCGCCGACGCCGTGGCTGGAGACGCTCGGGATCTTCGTAGGTATCCCGGCCTTGCTGTTCGTGCTGATCGTGTTGATGGTGCTGGCACCTTCGATGGTGCAGCGCGGCGGATCGCAGGCGGGCCTGACCTGGTGGTCGGCACCGCAGTGGTTCGGCCAGCGGCCGGTCGAGGCGTCGCCGGGCGAGGCCGCGCAACTCGAGGCGAGCGCGGCGGCCGAAACAGAGCCAGCCGAAGCGGAGCCGGCCGGAGCGAAGCGAGGTGGCGTCGGTGCCCGCTGGTGACGCGTTCAGCAACGCCGATCGTTACGAGATCGACCAGGCCGTCAAGCACGCCGAGCAGGCGTCCGGGCTGCACTTCTCGGTCTACGTCGGCACGTCCGACTCCGAGCTGCGGCCGTTCTCCGAGCGGCTGCACGCCCAGCTGCCCGACCCGGCGCACTCCGTCCTCGTGGTCGTCAACCCGGCCGCGCGGCTGCTGGAGATCGTGACCGGTGAAGAGGCCAAGCGCACGTTGCGCGACGAGGAGTGCCGGCTCGCGGCGCTCGCGATGACGTCCGCCTTCTCCGGTGGTGACCTGACCGGCGGGATCGTCGCCGGTGTCAACCAGCTCGGCGAACACGCCTACCGGCCCGCGACACTGCACGCCGACCAGGAGTGACGTTCGGTGCCTGAATGAGTGCCGCTTGGGAGCAGGCGCTCGACCCGCTGGCGGAGGGCTACCGCGACCTGTTCGCGAAAGTACACGTTGTCGCCGAGGCCGACGACCGGGTGCGCGCGCTGTGGCTGTCGGGTTCGCTGGCCAAGGGCACGGCCGACGTCGGCTCCGACCTCGACGTGCTGGTGGCGATCCGCGACGCCGACCTCGAATCGTTCGCCGAGGGCTGGCGCGAGTGGCTGGAGAGCATCACCACGCCGCTCGTCGCGCGCCCGTTGACGTTCGCGCCGGGCTCGTTCTACTCCACCAACGTCGACTGCCTGCGGCTGGACGTCGTGGCCGAGCCGGTCGGCAAGCTGCCGGAGAGCCCGTTCGCGACGCGCGTCCTGGTGTTCGACAAGGACGGTGTCGACGCGCGGGTGCCGGCGGAGGGGCCGGAGCGGCCGGGGCCGGACGTGGAGAAGATGAGGTGGCTGGCCGAGGAGTTCTTCCGGCAGCTGGCGCTGTTCCCGCAGGCCGTGGCCGGCCGGCAGGACTGGCTGATGGGCGTCGTCGGAGTGCAGGGCAACCGGCAGATGCTGTACGACGTGTTCGTCCAGGCGAACCAGCCGCTGCCGCCGATGGGCGTGAAGCAGTGGAGCAAGAAGCTCACGCCCGCGCAGCAGGCCGTCCTGAGGGCGCTGCCTCCGCTGGACGCCACCCCCGAGTCCGTGACCGCGGGCATGCGTGCCACGGCTGACGCGTGGGCAACGGCGGGGCGAGAGGCGCTGGAGTCGGCGGGCGCGGAGTGGCCGGAACAGCTGGCGGCTGGTGCCCGGGCCTACTTCGACCGCGAGCACCCGGCCTGACCCCACGCCCGGCATCCCTGTCCGCCCGCCCGCCGAGGCGCGAATGACCACGTTAACCACGTAATTGGCGGGTTAACCACGCCCCGGGGCGTGGCGAAGCACCTACTGGCGTGGCGATGTGCCGATTTTGCGGGCTCCGCCGCGTGGGCCAAACGCTTGGCGAGCCGCGAATGACCACGTTAACCAGCCAAATGCGTGGTTAACGTGGTCATTCGCGAACGCTGCCGCCCTGCTACGCCCCGCCCTGCTACGCCGCGGCCGCGTCCTTCACCTGAGCAGCCAACGCTCGCTCGACGTCGGCCAGGCCCTCCGACACCAGGCGGCGGACGGCTGGGCTGGGCTGCTGTGCCTCGAGCCAGCGGCGTACGGTCTCCGCCGTCTCGGGGGTTGGCAGGTGGCGCGGGAACAGCCCGATCAGCACGAACTGCGCCAGCTCGTTGCCCTTGCGGTCCCACACCCAGCCGGCCGCGTCGAGGTAGCGCTCGACGTAGGGCCGCAGCAGTTCGCCCTGTCCCGGCTGCCAGAAGCCGCGGATCATGCTGAGCATGGTCTGGTTCGGTACGTCGTCGCGTTCGACGGCGTCGGTCCAGGCCAGCTCCTTGGCCTCGGCGGTCGGCCGGGAGGCCCGCGCCTGGGCGGCGGCTTCCTGGCCCTTGATCGTGTTGTCGCGCTCGAGCTCGGCCGCGATCTCGGCCTCGTCGAACACACCGAGTCGCGCGAGGTTCTGGACCAGCGTCCACCGCAGGTCGGTGTCGACGGCCAGGCCCTCGAGCACCCGAGCGCCGGACAGCAGGTCGGCCAGCACCGCACCCTGCGCGGGCGTCATCACGGCGGCGGCGTACGACCGGACCAGCGCCAGCTGCATGTCGCTCCCGGGCGCGGCGGACTCGACCAGCGGCAGCAGCCCGTCGGCCCACGCGAGCTGAGCCTCCGAACGCCGTGACGGCGTGGTGTAGAAGTCGACCGCGGACTGGGCCGTACGCAGCAGCAGCCCGGCGACGTTGATGTCGGGCTCGGCCGCGACGCCCGCCAGCACCAGCCGGACGTAGTCGCGCGCCGACATCTCGGCGTCGCGGCACATGTCCCAGGCCGCGGTCCAGCACAGCGCGCGGGGGAGCGCGTCGGTGAAGTCGCCGATGTGCTTCACCAACGTCGCGAGCGAGCGCTCGTCGAGGCGGATCTTGGTGTAGGTCAGGTCGTCGTCGTTGAGCAGCACGAGGTCGGGCTGCTGCACGCCGGCCAGCTCCGCGACCTGGGTACGATCGCCGACGACATCCAGCTCGATCCGGCTGCGCCGGGTCAGGCCCTCAGACGTCAGGTCGTAGAGCCCGATCGCGATCCGGTGCGAACGCAGCGTCGGCTGCTCCGCGATCGCGGTCTGCTCGACGGCGAACGACGTGAACGCCCCCGCCGAATCGACCGAGAACACCGGCCGCATCGTGTTGACGCCCGCGGTCTCGAGCCACTCCTTGCTCCACGACTCCAGCTCGCGCCCGCTGGTCTCCTCCAGGCACGTACGCAGGTCGGCGAGCGTGGCGTTGCGCCACTCGTAGGCCTTGAAGTAGTGCCGCAGGCCGGCGAAGAACTCGTCGCGGCCGACCCACGCGACCAGCTGCTTCAGCACGCTCGCGCCCTTGGCGTAGGTGATGCCGTCGAAGTTGACCTCGACGTCCTCGAGGTCACGGATGTCGGCGGCGATCGGGTGCGTCGACGGCAGCTGGTCCTGCCGGTACGCCCAGGTCTTGTCGGTGTTGGCGAACGACGTCCACGCGTTGGTCCACCGCGTGCGCTCGGCCTGGCACAGTGTCGCGGCGTACGACGCGAACGACTCGTTCAGCCACAGGTCGTCCCACCAGGCCATTGTCACCAGGTCGCCGAACCACATGTGGGCGAGCTCGTGGAGGATCGTGTTGGCCCGGCCTTCGTACGAGGCATCGGTGGTGCGGCTGCGCCAGACGTACTCGTCGCGGATCGTCACGCAGCCGGGGTTCTCCATCGCGCCCATGTTGTATTCGGGCACGAACAGCTGGTCGTACTTCTCGAACGGGTACGGATAGTCGAAGGTCTCCTCGAAGAACGCGAACCCGCGCTTGGTCACATCGAGGATCTCGTCGGCGTCGAGGTATTCCGCCAGCGACTGCCGGCAGTAGACCGCCATCGGGACCTCGCCGGCGCGGCCGGCGTAGGAGTCGTGCACCGCGTGGTAGTGGCCGGCGACCAGCGCGGTGAGGTACGTCGAGATCCGCGGGGTCGTGCCGAACCGCCACACCGCCGTGCCCGTTCCGGGCAGTGACTCAGTCGCGGGCGTCGGTGAGTTGGAGATCACCTGCCAGGTCTCCGGAGCTGTCACCGTGAGCGTGAACGTGCCCTTGAGGTCGGGCTGCTCGAACGTCGCGAACATCCGGCGTGCGTCCGGCACCTCGAACTGCGTGTAGGTGTAGGCGCGCCCGTCGGCCGGGTCGAAGAAGCGGTGCAGCCCTTCGCCGGTGGTCATGTACGAGCAGTCGGCGACGATGCGGACCTCGTTGTCTGCGGCGAGGTCGTCGAGCCGGATCCGGCTGTCGTCGTAGACCTGCTCGGGGTCGAGTGTCCGGCCGTTCAGCGTCACCTCGCGCACGGTCGGTGCGATCAGGTCGACGAACGTGCCGGCGCCCGGCTCGGCGCAGCTGAACGTGATGACGGTCGTGGAGCCAAAGGTGTCTACACCCTTGTCCTCCGCACCGCTGAGGTCGAGGTCGACGGTGTAGCCGTCGACGTTGAGCAGGCGCGCCCGATCGGCGGCCTCCTCACGGGTGAGGTTCGTGCCTGGCATGCGCACAATCCTTTCATGGCGACCACGCGGCTTGTAGGTCGCTTCTACGGGACGATCGGACTGGACGTTCGGGAAGAGAATCGGGTAGGCCAGGGGTTGGCGCAAGTAGTTGTCGGTTCAGCTACCCCCGATGAAGGGTTGTCATGACGAACGAGGTCGCGGTTACAGAAGTTGCCGACTTCTGGTTCGACCCGAGGTGCCCGTGGGCGTGGATCACGTCGCGCTGGATGCTCGAGGTGGAGAAAGTACGGCCGGTAACCACGAAGTGGCACGTGATGAGTCTCTCCGTACTGAACGAGGGTCGCGACGAGCTCCCGGAGAACTACAAGAAGGGCCTCGCCACCGGATGGGGGCCGGTGCGGATCGCGATCGCGGCCGAGCAGTGGGCGCAGCGCGAGGGCAAGGACTCGAACGAGGTGCTCGGCAAGCTCTACACCGAGCTGGGCGTGCGGTTCCACCACGAGAAGCGCGAGAACAACGAGGAGACCTACGCCGACGCGGTCGCCGCGGCCGGCCTGCCTGCGGAGCTGGTGGAAGCAGCCGGGAGCGAGGACTACGACGAGGCGCTGCGCGCCAGCCACCACAAGGGCATGGACCCTGTGGGCTACGAGGTTGGTACGCCGGTGATCCACGTCGCGGGCACGGCGTTCTTCGGTCCGGTGATCTCGCCGATTCCGCGTGGCGACGAGGCGGGCAAGCTTTGGGACGGCGTGCTCGCGGTGGCGAGCAACCCGGGATTCTTCGAGCTCAAGCGCTCGCGGACGAACCCGCCGATCTTCGACTGAGCTCTGGTTGAACCTTCCGGGACCTTGGGCTCTTGCTCACCAAGGCCCCGGAAGAGCTTGAACCTTCCGGGGCCTCGGGCTCTTGCTCACCAAGGCCCCGGAAGAGTCTGAGTTGCTCCGGCTATGGCATCGGAGCGGGATCGGTGGCGTAGACCATCAGCTCCGCCACTCTGGTGTGGTTCGCCGCGCTGGTCGAACGGCAGTCGGACGTGGAGAGAGGGTCGGCGGACTGCTTGCCGTGGTAGGTGGGTGTGCCCGTGCACTGGTTGGCGAGCGGCACCAGGCGTACTGCAGTGGCTCGCGTGTCGGGTACGTCGAAGTCGCGGAACGTCAGGTCGGACGGCACCGGCCGCGGCCGGCCCGCGGGGAAGGCATCGGCCTGCGAGGTGTAGATCCGCTGCCAGCCGAGCTCGCGGCCCGGAGCGCAGTCGCGCCGGTCGCCCGCCTTGGCGGCGGAGCAGACCTCGATCGCGAACCGGCGCAGGGCGCTGAACCGTTCGCCGCTGCCGGTCAGCGCGCTTACGCGGACCGACCGCACCGTCCGCGGCTGAGAGCCGGCCAGGTCGACGGTGGCCGTGCCGCCCGCCTCGTCGGCCGTCCACACGGTCGCCTCGTCGTCGTCGATCAGCGCGTCGACGCCCTTGGCCCGGCCGTCGGAGGAGCCGGCGTCTGGTCCGTCGACTGCTTCGATGGTGTCCGCGGTCGTCTGGAGTACGCCGTCGGAGACAGCCGCTCCCGAAGCCGACGACACGAGGTTGCGGTGCAGCGTGAGCCTGAGCTCGTGACTCCGGCCCGCGGCGACTGTCTTGGCCGTACGCCCGAGGCCGTAGCCCGGCGCGGACCACGTGAAGGTGTAGTCGCCCGGCGCCATCCGCAGCGACGGCGGCAGCGCGGTGAGCGGATCGGTGTCGGCCACCGGTGTCGTGCCGGCGGCGTAGCGGCCGACCCGCAGCTTTGCGGCAACCGGAAGTCCGGTGTCGGCGTCGGTCGCCGTCAGCCGCAGCGTGCCGCCGGGCTCGAAAGGACTGCTGAAGGAGGGGCTCGTGTCCGTCCGGCGCGGCCCGGACGCTGACACCGCGCCAGCGTCCTGGTCGCGGCCGCCCAGGCCGCGCTGGGCGAACACGAGCCAGATTCGGCGGGCGTGCACTCCACCGAACCGCAGCCGGTCCGCGGCAAGCAGGGCGTCGCGGGCGTCCGGCATCGAGGTGGCGCTCTGCTGCAGGGCGAGGGAGTCGGCCAGCAGACGGGTCCAGGTGCGGGCGCCGAGGCGCTCGCGCAGGTCCCAGTTGGCCGCGGTCCAGATCGCGGAGTCGGACCAGGGATCGGCTCCGTCTCCGGGGAGGGAGTAGCCGCGGTTGGTGGCGTTCAGCGGGTTGGGGCCGACGGCGTAGTCGCGGATACCGCGAACCTGGTCGCCGGCGACATAGCCGCCGATCGCGGTCGCGTGTGCGGCCCCGTCGGAACCCCCGTGTTGCAGGAGGTAAGCCGTGGCCAGCAGGTCGGCCCACGACTCGGCCAGGAGCTCGCCGTCGGCGCCGGTGATCTGGTCGTCGGGCCCGCCGACCAGCCGCTCGATCAGCAGGTGGGCGTACTCATGAGCGACCAGGGTGCGGTCGAGCGCTCCGTCGGCGCACCGGCCGTACCACCGGCCGGCGACCGGCTCGAAGAGGTAGTGGCCGGAGATGCTCGGCAGGCCACGCTGCATGGTCACCTGGATCGCGCTGTTGCGGCCGAGGAACGTGGGATAGCCGCCGTTCTTGGCGCCGCTGCGCACGCTGGTCGACAGCGAGCCGGCCGTCGGAAAGCCGAGCTGGGCGGCCCAGGCGGCCATGTCGCTTTGCTGGGTGACGACCTTGGTGTAGGCCGAGATCGCGTGGTCGCGGCGCAGCGCGTCGATGTCGCAGCCGGACCTGTTCCAGGAGTCGAAGCGGGAGATGGGGTCCACCGTCCGGCCGGCCGGACGCACCGGGGCTTCGAGCAGCGCGGTCAGCAGAGGGGAGTCCGGAGCCGGGCGGAGCCGGACGCCGCAGCCGCCGAAGGCCGGCGCGCAGGGCACCGACCGGCCGAGCGGTGGACGCTGGGCGTGTCCCACGACACGCCCCAGGTGATCGACCCGATCGTGCCGGACGAGCACCTCGCCGGTCAGCGCGTCGACGAAGGACGTCGCGGCCAGCGCGTACCCGTCCTGGATGTCGACGACGTTGACCTCGTATGCGGGCCGGACGGCGACGCCGGACCCGCGCGCAGGACGACCGAGGGCGACCAGTCGTACCTGCTGTTCCTGAGCGAACCCCGTCACGCCGAACCGCTGCCAGCCGCCGGAGTCACCGGCGATCGGGTGCACGGCGCTCGGTACGACGTCGCGGCCGAGTCGTTTTGCTGCCGCCAGCCAGGCCTTCGCGGCCGACAGGCGGGCGGCCGGCAGCCGCGACGCGGAGCCGAACGCGGACGAGGAAACGTAGGTGACCTTGGAGCCGGCCAGCCCGACCGTGATCAGCCCGCCGTCGGCGGCCTGCAACCGGCCGCGCTGCTCCTGGCCGGCGTAGGCGAACCGCTGCCGGAAGCTGACCACCTGGGCGCGCGAGCCGGTGCCGGGAAGTGCCGCGGAACGGATGACCTCCAGCCGGTCGACGTCGGCGGCCTTGAGCCGGAACAGCGTTCGCTCGGTTCGGACGAACGCCCGCGCCGCCCGCTCGGGCGAGCCGCCGAGCCGGCCGCTGAGCTGGGTCCGCCGGCCGGGCTCCGGGCTGAGGGAGGCGGGCGTGCCGAACCGGTTCCAGGTGGCGATCGCTTCGAGCGCCTCGACCCGGGCCAGCTGGCGCTGGGTCGGAGAAACCGTTGCGGGATCGCGGTCGAGATCGTTGTGGTGCGGAGTGATGAGCCGGACACCGGACGGGCTGGGTGAGCCCTCCTCTTCGTCGGCATGGGCGCCGCTCACACCGAGGAGGCTCACGCCGGCGACCACTGCGACAGCGCCCATGGCGGTGCTGAAGGAGGGCCAATGGCGTGTCCTCGTGCGGTCCATGCTCCATTCAACGAAGGCGCGGGGGACTTGTTACGTAAAGACACGACAAAGCCAGAAAATTTAACTCACTGTAGTCTTCGTTAGGCTTCCGAGATCTTCGGCGCGGCTCGCGGGCGGGCGGCAGTACGGCCTGAGCGCGATGCCGACCCCGGCGGCCAGCAGGCCGAGAATCGCCACTGTGGACAGGGCTCCCGGCAGTCCGAGGTGGTCGGCCAGGAAGCCGATCAGCGGCCGCTCGACCAGGATGCCGATGCTGCCGAGCGGCGCGACCCGGCTGACGCCCCGGGGACCGCCGAGCGCGCCCGCGCGAGCGATCGCGATCGGGTAGATGTTGGCGACGCCGATGCCGACCGCGATGTAGCCGGCGAACGCGAAGCCCAGGTCGAGGTCGCCCGGCAGGCTGCCGGACCAGCCGGCCAGCACGATGCCGCAGGCCGCCAGCAGGCAGCCACCGATCAGGACGGCCGCGTCGCCGAGCTTGCGGATCAGCCTGCCGCCGGCGAGCCGGGTGACGGCGATCGCGCACTCGTACGTCGCGTACCCGAACGCCGCGACCGACGGTGCGGCGCCGACGTCCTCGCGAAGGTGGAGCACGGCCCAGTCGTTGTTGGCGAACTCCATGAACGCCGTGCAGAACGCGATCGCGCCGAACAGCCAGATGATGCCGTGCGCACCGGCCATGGCGCTCGAGGCCTTGGAGGGCGTGGCCGACGTGGCAGGCTCGCCGGGCTCCGGGCCGGCCAGGGCCGGCCCGGACTCGGCTTCGGTGGCCGGCGCCGGGCGGCCGCCGTCGCGTAGCAGGATCGGGCCGGTCACGAGCGCGACCAGCAGGCCGGTCGCGGCGACCAGGCCGAGGTGCGGTGCCGGCGTGAGGAACTCCGCGGCGACGCCGCCGATGACCGCACCGGCCAGCGAGCCCGTCGAGTAGAGCCCGTGCAGCGTGGACATGATCGGCCGGCCGGCGGCCGCCTCGGCCTCGACCGCGGCACTGTTCAGCGCGATCGTGAACGAGCCGTACATGAGGCCGTAGATCGCGAGGAACACACCGAGCACGTACACGGATCCGGCCAGGCCGGGCAGCGGCAACGTGAAGGCGGTGGCGATCCCGCCCACGACCACGAGTCGCCGGCTGCCGAACCGCAGGCAGAGCCGTCCGCCGGTGGCCATCGCGATCAGCCCGCCGATCGACAGGCAGAGCAGCGCGAGGCCGAACTGGGTGGCGGACGCGTGTACCTGGTCCTTGACGGCCGGGATGCGCACTGTCCAGTTGGCGACCATCACACCGGACAGGAAGAAGAAGACTCGAAGGGCATTCAGCTGCACGAGGTTGGGCTGCACGGTAGGAAAATTAACAGGTAGGGTCCCTAATAGATAGGCTTCGGCGAGAATCAGCAGAATGAGACCCGTGCCCGCCTCCTCGCGTACCGCCCGGCTGATCAACGACCGGGTCGCGTACGAGCTGCTGCTCGAGCACGGTCCACTGACCCGCGGGCGACTGCGCGAGCTGACCGGACTGTCCGGCCCTACTGTGTCCGAGCTGGTGCAACGGCTCGAGGAGTCCGGTGTGATCGCGCCGGTCGGCGAGTCGGGCAGCGAGCGCCGCGGGCCGAACGCCCGGCTCTACGGCATCGTCGCGTCGAGGGCGTACGTGGCGGGTGTCGAGGTCCGGCCGGCATCGGTGATCGCAGTGGTGACCGACCTGCTGGGCCGCCCGGTCGGCGCCGCGGAACAGGCGATGGACCGCACCCGGCCGCCCGACCAGCTGCTCCACGACGTGATCTCCGCTGCATTGACGGCAGCGTCGCTGGAATCCGGAGAGCTGCGGGCTGTCGTCGTCGGCACGCCGGGGCTGGTCGACCCTTCCTCCGGCGACGTCAGCTACGTCGCGAGCCTGCCGACCTGGCACTCGAACCTGCTGTCAGGTTTGCGCGAGCGCCTGGGCGTACCCGTGCTGCTGGAGAACGAGGTCAACCTGGTCGGGCTCGCCGAGCACCGGCTGGGTGCGGCTCGTGGGCAGGAGACGTTCGCGCTGCTCTCGCTCGGCGACGGCATCGGCGTGGCGATCGTGCTCCACGGGCGGCTCTACCGTGGGGCGTCCGGTGGCGCGGGCGAGCTGTCCTACCTCGGGCTGGGCGACGGACGCACTTTTCAGGCCTACGCCGGCGGTCCGGCGCTGCTCGAGATCGGACGTCGGCATGGCTTCACGACCGACCGGTTGGATGAGCTGATCACGGCTGCGGCGTCGGGGGAGTCGCCGTGTCTGGACGAGATCGCGGACCGGGTCGCACTAGGTGTGCAGGGCCTGTGCGCCGTCGTCGATCCGGGCTTCGTCGTGCTGGCCGGCGCGGCCGGCCGTGCGGGGGGTGCGGCGTTGGCGGATCGGGTGGCCGACCGGCTCGCCAAGCTCACTCCGCTGCCGACGACTGTGGTCGCCACCACGGTCGACGGGAATCCAGTGGTGCGCGGTGCCGTCCTGATCGCCCTCGATCTCCTGCGCGACGAGACGTTCCCCGTACACACCTCCTAGACGGTCGGCGGGAGCGTACCGTCCTGCTCGTAGTCGGCCAGCTGGGCGATCCGCCGCGCATGCCGTTCCTCGCCGGAGAACGGTGTGGCGAGGAAGATCAGCACGAACGCCGTTGCCTCGTCGAGGGAGTGCATGCGGCCGCCGATCGCCAGGACGTTGGCGTCGTTGTGCTGGCGGGCGAGCTGAGCGGTCTGCTCGCTCCAGGCCAGCGCAGCTCGGACGCCCGCGACCTTGTTGGCCGCGATCTGCTCACCGTTGCCGGAGCCGCCGACCACCACGCCGAGACTGCCCGGGTCGCCGACGACGCCGAGGCCGGTGCGCAGGCAGTACGCGGGGTAGTCGTCCTCCGGGTCGAACTTCTCCGGCCCGTGGTCGATGACCTCGTGCCCGGCCGCCTTCAGCTCGGCGACCAGATGTTCCTTGAGGTCGAAACCCGCGTGATCAGATCCCAGGTGCACCCGCATGAGGCAAGTCTGGCAGTGCTGCCGACCGGCCCCGGACCCAGGCCGCCAGCTCCGCCGCCACCGCGTCGGGTGACTGCGTGTCGGTACGCACGACCAGCTCGACCTCCGACCGCACGCGTGCGGCGAACGCCAGTTCCTCGGCCGGGTCGCGACGGCGCCAGGCCGACCGTTGCGCCAGCCGGGCCGACCGCACCTCGTCGGCGCAGTCGAGGCCGGCGAAGTGGATGTCGCCGATCCACCTCCGTGCCGGCAGCGCCGCCATCTCGCCCGGCAGGAACGTGCAGATCAGCACGGTCGCCCGGCGACCCTGCGCCACGCCGTGCGCCACCGCGAGCCAGGCGTCGCGAAAGCTCGTCCAGTCGATGGAGTCCGGCAACGACATCCGCCGGGTCGAGTCCAGGAGCCAGTTGACGTCGAACACCGCGCACTCCGGCAGCGCGTCGATCAGCGGCTGCCGGAGCGCGGTCTTGCCCGAACCGGCCGCCCCGGTGACCACGAACAGCGGCAGCCGCCGCGCCGGCTCGGAGAAGCCGCAGACGGGACAGACCGCCAGATCGCCCGGAGCCGGCGTCATCAGCTCCGGCTCCGGACAGCGTTCGCAGTAATGCATCAGGCCGCGCCTCCCAAATATCGCCTGACTCGCGACGCCCCGCATCCACGCTGCCGGCACCGTGAGCCTCGCCCGTATGCCCGACACGATCTTCGGCCCGCGGCACCGGCAGCGTGGCGCGGATGCGCCGCGAGCTTAACCGGCCCTCTTTGGGAGACACGACCTAGAACATGGTGTCGCGCCAGGGCAGGACGTCGGACGCGAAGGCCCGGCTGGCCACCGCGGCCGAGCCGCTCGTCTCCTCGGTGACCAGGCCCGCGGCGGTCAGCGCGCTGAACGAGCGCCCGCCGCCCAGGTAGGTCGCTCCCAGCTCGCGGACGTCGAGCATCAGGTCGGGCGAGTCGGTCACCCGCGAGCACTCGGCGCCGTCCGGTCCGCCGGAAAGCTTCCAGCGCCCGGCGTTCCACGGACACAGGTCGTCGCGTACCTCGAAGACCAGCTCGACGTCGAAGGCGTACCGCCGGTCGGCCAGCGCGCGGTCGACGTCGACCACGCGCGCCCAGAGCCCGTCGCCGACGCGGCCTGTGGCCCGTCGCGGGTCTACGAGCAGCGAGAGGATCGGGTCGTCGGGGGCCAGCTCGGCCCGAGTCGTGCGCATCAGGTCCTGGTCGAGCAGGAACCGCCACAGTGCGATGTGCGACGCCAGGTCCGTCGCGTGCACCCGCCGGACGTCGACGGTGCCGTCCGGCCCGCCGTCGCCCCAGTTCTGCTGGGTACGGAAGTAGGCGAACCCGGTCACATCGCCGTTCCGCTCGGCCAGCACGCACTTCAGCGTGGACGCGCCGTGCCGCTGGGACTCCGGGTCGGCCGTCAGCCGGTTCTGCCATGGCTCGGTCCACACGAACGAGCCCGGACGGTCGGCCAGCGCCGCGTCGTGGAGGCTCGCGCAGAGCTCGCGGGTCTTGACCGGATCGGCGTACCGCAGCTCCACCTCGTCGACGCCTGCGACCGGCCGCAGCTCGCGGGCGTGCCTGTCGATCTCGACGGAGATCTGGTCACCGGTCAGGCCGTAGCCGAACCGGCCGTAGATCGCCGGCTCGCTCGCCGACAGCGCGGCGACCGGCTCCAGGCCCTGCTCGTGCAGCTCGTGCAGCTGCTGCTTCATCAGCCGGCTGAGGATGCCCCTGCGCCGGTGCGTGGGTCGTACGGAGACCATCGTGACGCCGGCAACCGGCACCGTCCGGCCCGGAACCCGCAGGTCGAGCGACCAGATCGCGGTGTGACCGACCAGCTCGTCCTTGTGGTAGGCGCCGATGCTCCGCTCGGCCTCGTGCAGCGGTGCGACCAGCTCACGATCGGTGAACTCGCCGCCGAACGCGATGGCGACCAGGTCGGCGACCGTGTCCCAACCGCCGATCGTCCGGCGGATCTCGATGCTTGTCATGTTGATAGGTTGGCTGAGCCGCAAGGGAGCGGTCAACGGCGTTTGTACGGGTGGGGAGCCCAGCTTGACGTTGACCATCGCGGTGCTCTGCGCGGCCGTCCTGCACGCCATCTGGAACGCGCTCGCCCACTTCGTCTCCGACAAGGTGGTGTCCGGCGCCCTGGTCAGCACGGCGTTCGTGGTCTGCGGTCTGGTCGCCCTGCCGTTCGTCGGGATGCCCGCCGCACCGGCCTGGCCGTACCTCCTCGGCTCGGTCGTCGTGCATTTCCTCTACATGCTGGCGTTGCTGCAGTCGTACCGCCTCGGCGCGTTCAACCAGGTCTATCCGCTGGCCCGTGGCATGTCGCCGTGGGTGGTGGCGATCGTCGCGGTCACGGTGATCGGTGAGCCACTGTCGGCCGTGCAGACCGTCGGCGTGGTGGTGGTCTCGATCGGCCTCGGCCTGCTCGTGCTGGCAAAAGGCAGCCCGAAAGGTCGATATCAGGGTGGTTGGGAGGGGGCTGTGGGACGGCCGCACAAGCAGGAGGTTCCGGCGATCCTCGCGGCGACCCTGACCGGCCTGATGATCGCGACGTACACCGTGATCGACGGGGTCGGCGTCCGGCAGTCGGGCTCGCCGCTCGGGTACGCCGCCTGCCTGTTCCTCCTGCACGGCCTGACCGTGGTCGGTTTCGCGTTCCTGCGCAGGGGATCCGGCCTGGCGCGCTCGATGGCGTCGCTCTGGAAGCTCGGCGCCACCGCCGGCGTGTGCTCGGTGCTGGCGTACGCACTGGTGCTGTGGGCGCAGGCGCAGGGAGCGCTGGCGACGGTGGCGGCACTGCGCGAGACCAGCGTGATCGTCGGCGCGATCATCGGCGCGGTGTTCTTCAAGGAGCCGTTCGGGCGCTGGCGCACAGTGGCGACGGTCGTGGTCGCGACGGGAATTGTGCTGCTCAACCTGACGTGAGCGACCTTGAGTGAGCGGAAAAGAAATTAGCTCTATACAAAAGAAACCAGCCCTGTTACTCTCGGAAGGCTGTGTGTTTCCGCGAGATTTAGGGCTGGTGGAATGCTACGTAACAAAGAATACACCGACCCGGCGAAGCTGTCAAACCATTCGCCGGAAAACCCGGAAAACGGCGAGCTCGAGCAGGAACAGGCGTACGTATCGATGCTCTACGCACGCCTGGATGCCGTGCGCGCACAAACCGCCAACCGGCTCGGAGTCACCTATACCGGCCGGACCGCCGAAAACAACCAGGCCGCGTCCGAGCGTCAGACCATGAGCGACATGTACGTCGGCAAGCTGGCCCAGCTGACCGCCGTCGAGCGCGGCCTGTGCTTCGGGCGGCTCGACCTCGAGAGCGACGAACGCCTGTACATAGGGCGAATCGGCCTGTCCGACGAGGAGTACGAGCCGCTCCTGATCGACTGGCGCGCACCGGCGGCGAAGCCGTTCTATCGCGCGACTCCGGTCGAACGGCACGGCGTCGTGCTGCGCAGGCACCTGCGTACCAAAGGCCGTACGGTCGTCGGAATCGACGACGACGTGCTCGACTTCGCAGCGGTCGGCGACTCGGAGCGCCCGCATCTCACCGGTGAGGCCGCGCTGCTCGCTTCGCTTTCGGCCGGACGTACCGGCCGGATGTCGGATATCGTCGCGACGATTCAGGCCGAACAGGACGCGATCATCCGTTCCGATCTCAAGGGCGTGGTCGTCGTCGAAGGGGGGCCTGGCACGGGAAAGACCGTCGTCGCGCTGCACCGCGCGGCATATCTGCTCTACACCTATCGCGAAAGGCTGGCCAAACGCGGAATTCTCGTGATCGGCCCGAACTCCACGTTTGTCCGCTATATCGACCAGGTGCTGCCGTCGCTCGGCGAGACCGAGGTCGTGCTGGCGACCGTGGGCTCGCTGTTCCCGGGTGTCACGGTCACGGCCGTCGAGACGCCGGACACCGCGATCGTCAAGGGCGACCTGCGGATGGTCGACGTTGTACGGAACGCCGTCAAGGACCGGCAATGGGTCCCCGACGACCACCTGGACGTCGTGGTCGACGGCGATACGTACCGCCTGACCCGGGGGGTCTGCGCGCGGGCGCGCGCGGACGCCAGGCGGCTGCGCGACGACTTCAACGGCGGGCCCGAGGTGCACAACCGGGCGCGTCGGGTGTTCGTGCAGGCGATCCTCGACGAGCTCACCCGGCAGGAGGTCGAGCGACTCGGCGGCCCCGAGCTGCTGGAGCCCGAGAACATCGAAGACATCCGCAAGCTGTTCGCCTCCGACCCGGGGGTCTACTCCGCGCTCGACGCGTTGTGGCCGGAGCTGTCGCCACAGCGCCTGCTGACGGAGCTGTTCGTGAGCCGGGAACGCCTGGCGGCCGCCGCACCCGAGCTGACCGGCGCCGAACGCGCCGCGCTGCACCGGCCCGCGGGCTCACCGTGGACGGCCGCCGACGTGCCCCTGCTCGACGAGGCGGCCGAGCTGATCGGGCCGGTGGACGCCACGCTCTACACCGCGGCCAACGCCGGCGCCCAGCGCAAGGCGCAGCTCGAGGACTCCCACCTGTTCGCCACGCAGGTCATCGAGAAGCTCCGCGAGGACGGCGAGCTGCCCAACATGTTGGACGAGGACGTGGAGGTCTTCGCCAACCACATCGTCGGTCACTACGACGAGTCCGGTCCGCGGGGAACGCTCGCCGAGCGTGCGCTGGCCGACCGTGAGTGGACCTACGGCCACGTGATCGTCGACGAGGCGCAGGAGCTGTCGGCGATGGTCTGGCGCGTGCTGATGCGGCGCTGCCCGGCCCGGTCGATGACGGTCGTCGGCGACCTCGCCCAGACCGGTGCGCCCGACGGCGCGACGTCGTGGGCGCAGGTGCTCGACCCGTTCGCCGTCGGGCGGTGGCACACCGCGCGGCTCAGCGTCAACTACCGCACACCGAAGCAGATCATGGCGGTGGCCGACGAGGTGCTCGCCGCGACCGACCCGGCGCTCGAGCCGCCCACGTCCGTACGCGAGACGCCCGACCAGCCGTGGGCGATGCGGGTCGAGACCGACAGCCTGGAGGTCGACCTGCCGGCGTACGTCGGCAACGAGCTGACGGCGATCGGCGAGGGCCGGCTGGCGATCATCGTGCCGGATCCCCGGGCGGACGAACTGGTCGCGCTGATCGAGCGTGCCGTTCCCGGCTCGGCGTCCGGCTCGACCGCCAGGCTGCTCGACGCACCGGTGGCCGTGCTGACCTCCAAGCAGACAAAGGGCCTGGAGTTCGACGCCGTCATCGTCGTCGACCCCGCGGGCATCGTCGCCGAGTCTGAGCGCGGCCTGTCGGATCTCTACGTCGCGCTCACCCGCGCGACCCGTCGCCTCGGCATCGTGTACGAGGGCGACCTTCCGGACGTGCTGAAAGGCCTGCAGCCGTTGCGGTTCTGAGTCACAGGAGTTTCTGGGAGGGGGAGTAGTGCTCGCATTGGTTCGGTATGCCTTCGGCCTGCACAGAGGACTCACGATCGCCCTGGTGTCGTTGGCGATCGCTTCAGCAGGTCTTTCCGTTGTCCTCACGACGCTGATCGGACAGGTCGTCGGCTCCCTGCCGGCGGCCGTCCGCGGCGATTCCTCCACCTCGTTCGCGCTCCTGTTCGGGGCGCTGGTCGTGGTCTTCACGGGCAGCAGCGCCGTGCCGTTGCTGCACGAGCCCGTCATCCTCGGGCTCATCTTCCAGTCGCATCGTGCGGTCGCGCGCCGGGTCGCGACCGCGGTGCTCCAGCCGGTCCGCTCGACGCACCTGGACGATCCGGAGGTGCAGAACCACGTCGAACGCGCCCGCGGCACCAACACGTTCAACGTCGAGTTCGGCCTGAGCAACCTGTACTACGCGATCTCGTCCCGGCTGACAGCGATCGGCCTGGCGACCGTGGTGGGCGTGCTGTTCTCGTGGTGGGTCGGACTGGGTCTGCTGGTCTCCGTCGCGTTACTCGGGCAGGCGTGCGCCTGGGCGATCGGCAAGGAGTTCGACTCGTTCTTCACCAAGACCGACGACCGCCGCCGGTCGGAGTACCTCTTCGAGCTCGGCATGGGACCGGCCGCTGCCGAGCTGCGGGTCTTCGGGCTGTCCGGCTGGCTGGTCCGCAGGCATCACGGGCACTGGCTGGACGCACTGCGGCCGCTGTGGAAGGCCCGCAGGCGAGCGGGGATCGGTGCCTTGCTGGCGTTCGGGCTGCACGCCGTCGTCGCGGCAGGCGCACTGGCGCTGGTCGGGCAGGCGGCCCTGGCCGGATCGCTGTCGCTCGCCGCCACGGCGACACTCGTACCGACGGTGCTGCGGATGGCGATCGCGCAGGACGGCCAGGCCGTGGCGACGATGCGCCGAGGACTCGTCGCACTGCGAGCCATGCGGGACCTACCGGCGCTGATCGCCGAACGCCATCCCGAGCCGGCCGCTGAGCCCGAGGCGTCCGGACCGGCGCCGGTTCCAGTGGGAGCGATTCGGTTCGAGCGAGTGTGCTTCCGCTATCCGGGTGGCGACCGGACCGTGCTGCGCGACCTGGACCTCGAGATCCGTCCCGGTGAGGCGCTGGCACTGGTCGGCGTCAACGGGGCAGGGAAGTCGACACTGGTGAAGCTGCTGGCCGGCGTCTACGCACCGACCAGTGGGCGGATCACGGTCGGCGGGGTGGACCTGGTGTCGCTCGACCCGGTGGCGCTGGAACGCTGGCAGCGCAGGATCGCCCCGATCGTGCAGGACTTCGCGCGGTTCCCGCTGCCGGCGACCGACAATGTGGTGCTCGGCGCGATCGAACGTGGCTCCGACGCGGGGGCACTGCGAGCGGTTGCCGCCGAGGCCGGCATCGAGGACCTGATCGAGCGCCTGCCGGACGGCTGGGAGACCGTGCTGGACAAGAAGTACGAGGGCGGCGTCGACCTGTCCGGCGGCGAGTGGCAGCGGATCGCGCTGGCCCGTGCGTTGTTCGCCGTCCGCGCCGGTGCGGGCGTGCTCGTGCTCGACGAACCGGCGGCCGCGCTGGACGTGCGGGCCGAAGCCCGCTTGGTGGATCGCTATCTGGAGCTGACGTCCGGCGTGATGTCGCTGATCATCTCCCACCGGTTCTCGGTCGTCCGCGAGGCGGACCGGATCTGCGTACTGGAGCAGGGCCGGATCGTCGAGTCCGGCGATCACGTGGAGCTGATCGAGGCCGGCGGCCGCTACGCCACGATGTTCCGGCTGCAGGCCGAGCGTTACGGCGAGGGGAGCGTCCATGCGTAAGGCGATGCGGGCGCTGTGGCTGTGGGTGCGCACGGTGTTCCGGGCGGCACCGTTGCTGTTCGCTGTCGACGCCTGCCTGACAGCGCTGTCCGCGGTGGCGATGCCCCTGCAGGCCCTGGGCGTGAAGCTGATGGTCGACGGGCTGGCCGACCCGGCGTCGGGCACCCTCGCGCGCGGCATCGCTCTGGCCGGTGCCGGGCTGGCGATGCTGCTGGTGAACGTGGCGGTCGGCTTCAACCTGCAGACGTCCCTGCACGACAAGACCGATGTCGTCCTGCAACGCGACCTGCTCGGCATCGTCACGGGCATACCGGGTGTCGCGCACCATGAAGACCCGAAGCAAGCCGACCGGATCGCACTGATCGGCGAGCACTCGAAGGAGATGGCGCAGAGCGGCGGCTACCTGCTGATGACGATCTTGAACGTGTTCCAGGCGGCGTCTGTGGCTGTTCTGCTGGCGTCCGTCCATCCGTTGCTGGTGTTGCTTCCCGCGCTCGGCCTCGCCAGGATGTGGGCCTCGGCGGCGGTCATTCGCATGGTCGCGGGCGTACGGGAGCGGGTCGCACCGGCGGATCGCCTGGTCCGGGAGCTGCAGGACATCACGGTCTCGTCGCGAAACGCGTTGGAGACAAGGACGTTCGGCCTGAAGCAGGTCTTGCTGGACCGGATCGACCAGCTCTCCCAGTTCCGGTACGGCGAGCACATGAAGGCGGGGCGGCGAATGCTCCGGCTCGAGCTCCCCGTCCGAGTCGCGCTCGGACTCGCGTTCGGGCTGGCCGTGCTGTGGACGATCTGGCTGGCGCGGAACGGGCGGTCGACGATCGGCGATATCGCGCTGGTCGTCATGCTCGTGCCGCAGGTGGAGGGCGTGGCCGGCCGGGTGGCGATGAACGTCCGCCGGGTGGGCGAGATCGTGGAGCACTTCGGGCGGTACGTCGAGCTGCGCGACTACGCCCGTTCGAGCACATGGGCCGAAGGAACCGTAGCGGTGCCGGACCGGCTCCGATCGGGGATCGAGCTGCGGGACGTCTCGTTCCGCTACCCAGGTGCTGATCGGGCGGCGTTGGCGGGCGTCAACCTCTTCCTGCCGGCGGGATCGACCGTCGCGCTGGTGGGGGAGAACGGGGCCGGCAAGACGACGTTGGTGAAGCTGCTGTCGCGGCTCTACGACCCGTCGGGCGGCGCGGTTCTGGTCGACGGCGTGGACCTGCGCTCGCTGCCGGTCTCGGCTTGGCGGGCGAGGCTGGCGGCGGGCTTCCAGGACTTCATGAAGTACGAGTTCCTGGCGCGGGAGACCGTCGGCGTCGGCGATCTCGAGCGCCTGGATGACGAGCCGGCGGTGCTGGCGGCCGTCTCGCGTGGGGACGCGGACGACGTGGTCGACCGGCTGCCGGCCGGGCTGGCGACCCAGCTCGGTACGAGGTTCGCGGACGGGCGGGAGCTGTCCGGTGGGCAGTGGCAGCGGCTCGCGCTGGCACGCGCGTTCATGCGGGACGAGCCGCTGCTGTTGCTGCTCGACGAACCGACGGCGGCGCTGGATCCGGAGGCGGAGCACGCGCTGTTCTCGCGGATCACGGAGGCGTCGCGGGCGGCGGTCTCGCGTACAGGTGGCGTGACGCTTTTGGTGTCGCACCGATTCTCGACGGTCCGGATGGCGGACCTGATCGTCGTGCTGGCAGACGGCCGGGTGGCCGAGATCGGCACGCACTCCGACCTGCTGGCGCTGGACGGGCGGTACGCCGACCTGTTCCGTGTGCAAGCACGTGCCTACCGCTGACGTAGCGTGGTAGGCGGCCATTGACATCGTAAGAGTGCCAGCTCTACGGTCAGGACCGAAAGTCCACATCGGATATGACAGTAACGTCCCAGGGGTTGGGGAGTGCATGAGCGACAGCGCCGGAAGCACACTGCGAGTCGGTCTGCTGGGGGTGAACACCTCGCACGCGAGTGCGTACGCGCGGATTCTCAACGAGAACAAGGCGATTCCGGGTGCTCATCTCGAGTGGGTCTGGGGTGGTCACCTCCGCGAGGACCAGCCCGACACGGCGACGCTGGCGGAGAAGTTCGACATCGGTAAGGTCGCGGGCGAGCCCACCGAGTTCCTCGGCGAGACCGACCTCGTGCTGGTCGTCGACGACACCGGCGGCGGCGCCAACCACGTTCCGCTCGCGCGCCCGTTCGTGAAGGCCGGCGTGGCCACGTTCGTCGACAAGCCGATGTCCGTCGACGTCGGCGAGGCGCGGAGCCTCTTCGAGGTGGCCGCCTCCTCGGGCACGGCGGTGACGAGCTCGTCGGCGCTGCGGTTCGCGCGGGAGATCGAGGAGAACCGCGCGGAGCTGCAGGCGGTCGGCCAGCTGTCGTCGATCGTCTCGGTCGGACCGGGCGAGTGGTACTACTACGGCGTCCACGCGGTCGAGCAGCTCTACGCCGTCGCCGGTGGTGGAGTCGAGTGGGTGCAACGGACGGTCTTCCCGGATCGCGACGTGGCGGTGCTGTCGTACGCCGACGGTCCGACGGCCGTGGTGGAGACCCTGCGGGACGCGGCCTACACGTTCCACCTGACCGTCTACGGCAAGGACGGCCTGCACGCGGTCCGAATCGCCGACTTCGGCTCGTTCTACACCCGTCAGCTCGCCGCCGCGGTGGAGATGGCGCGGACGGGCACGCCGCCGATCTCGCCGGCGGAGACGCTCGAGCTGCTGGCCGTACTCAGGGCCGGCGTCCTCTCAGCGGAACGCGACGGCTCGCGCGTGACCGTGGCCGAGGCACTGACCACCCCGTGACGTCTCCCCGCCTTCCGCCGCTCCTCAGGAGTGGCGGAAGGCGGCCAGGACTTTTTGCACCGCCGTAACAATGTCCCGGATATCGTCTTCGGTGCCGGCCAGCGCACGTCCAGGCAACCAGACGGTGTCAGCGACGACCTTCTCAGTGGCGACGAGCTTCGGCTCGGGGTATGGAATATTGAGCCGGTCGGCAAGCCGTCCGATCTCTTCCCGGAGGGCGATGTTGAGGTGCAGCCCGCCATACCCCGCCACACCCGGGATGCCCTCGGCGACCAGCGCTTGGACAAAGTCGTCACGCCGGTCGGGACCACCGATCTTCGTGAGCCTGAAGAGGAACCCATGGTGTCCATGTGCCGTGACGGCCGGCTCGTCCGGCGGCAGCCGGACGCCGTCGACCGAGCGCAGGGCCTGGGTCAGCCGGTCCGCGTTGGCCGAGCGCGCCGCCCGGTGCCAGGCCTGCCGCGAGAGCTGGATCCGCAGGATCGCCGCCTGGAACGGTGTGAGGCGGAGGCTCTCGTCCGCCCGCAGCGGCGAGTCGCACGTCGAGAAGTCGCCCATGCTCGCGCTGGTCAGGGCCCGCAGCCGGGCCGCGAGCTGCTCGTCGTCGGTGACGACCGCGCCGCCGTCGCCGGCGCCGATGTGGCTGCCGGTCTGGAAGCCGAACACCCCGACGTCGCCGATCGCGCCGACCTTGCGGCCGCGCCACTCGGCACCGTGCGCCTGGCCGGCCTCCTCGACGATCGCGACGCCGTGGCGTTCGCCCAGTGCCGTGAACGCGTCCAGGTCGCACGGCCGGCCCGCGACGTGCACCGGCAGGATCGCCTTGGTTCGTTTGGTGATCGCGGCCTCCGCCGCGCCGGCGTCCAGCAGGTGCGTACACGGGTCGATGTCGGCGAAGACAGGAATGCCGCCGGCGAAGATCACCGCGGCCGCGGTCGCGACGAAGGCGTACGACGGCAGGATGACCTCGCTGCCTACGTCGACGCCCACCGCACGCAGGCCGGCGGCCAGGGCGAGCGTCCCGTTGCAGATGCAGGTGCAGTAGTTGGCATCCTGGTATGCGGCAAACTCGGCCTCGAAACGGGTAACTACATCGCCATGAGTACTGCTCGGCTCACCAGTGGTGAGCACCTCGAATACGGCCTTGGCCGCGGTGTCATCGGATGTCGGCCATTCCGGGAATGGCCGGTTGCGGACAGGCTTCCCGCCATGCAGTGCGAGTCCGCTGCTGTCCGGCGTCATCTGCGTTCACCTCGCGTGTTCTGGGAGGAAGCGTCCGTAGTGTCCCTGTCCGTACCGTGGATAGCGTTTCCCAGAATCCTTTTGAACCAGATAGATAAATGGTCTGAACCAGAACCTACCAAGGGATGGTGCAATCCGTGAAGGGTTCCCGACTGGGAGTTGTCGGACTCGGTGGCATGGGATCCATGCACGCTTCTTTGCTACGTGGTCTCGCCGCCGAGGGCACGCATGTCACGGAGGTTCACGCCTTTGACGACGTGGCCGACGTACGGGCAAAGGCTGACGAGCTCGGCATTACCGGACATCAGAGTCTTGAGTCACTTCTCGACGCGGTGGATGTCGTCGACGTGTGCACGCCGACCGACGTGCACGCAGAGGTCGCGCTCGCCGCGATCGACGCCGGCAAGCACGTCATCGTGGAGAAACCGATCACCCGTACCCTCGCCGAAGCCGACCAGCTCCTCGCCGCCGCCAGCGTGGCGGGGGTACAGTTGCACGTGGCGCACGTGGTGCGATATTTCCCCGAATACACCGCCGCGAAGAACGCGGTGGTTTCGGGGCAAATCGGCGAACCCGCCGTAATTCGCCTGACCCGGGAGGGGGGATTGCCGGCGGGCAGGGCCTGGTTCCTGGATTCGACGCGTTCGGGCGGAATCATCTGCGATGTCATGATTCACGACATCGACTTCGCGCGGTGGGTCGCCGGCGACGTCGTGCGCGTGTTCGGGCGGCAGCTGCGCCGGGTCGGCGAGGACAACGCCGTCACCCACGCCCACGCCATCCTCACCCACGCCAGCGGCGCCATCAGCCACCTCACGGCATCGTGGGCACGCGAGGGCGTCGGCTTCCGTACCAGCTTCGACATCGCCGGCTCGACCGGCCTGCTGGAGTACGCGACGGACGAGCGCGCCGCGACCCGGACGGCACCGCCCAGGCTGCTGCCCGCCGGCGAGTGGCTTCCGGGCGACAGCCCGTGGGCGCGGGAGCTGCGCGAGTTCCTGTCGGCGCTGCACGACGACGTACCCGCCCGGGTGTCCGCGGCCGACGGTCGCGCGGCGCTCGAGATCGCACTCGCCGCCGTCGAGTCCGCCGAGACCGGCCGCGCGATCGACCTGGCCGCCAGCAGCTCCAACTCCGCCAACCCCGACGTAGGTCAGGTAGTCCGCGCATGAACCAGCCCGTGAACAAGCGACTGAAGATCGGCATCCTGTCGTTCGCGCACCAGCATGGTGTGGGCTACGCCTCCGTACTCCGCAAGCGCCCGGATGTGGAGCTGCGGATCGCCGACGAGAACCACGAACGTGGAAAGCGGTGGGCGGACCAGCTCGGCGTACCGCAGATGGAGTCGTACGCCGACCTGCTCGACTGGGGTCCCGACGCCGCGATCGTCTGCTCGGAGAACGCCGGGCACCGGGCGCTGGTGGAGCTGGCGGCGCAGGCCGGCGCGCACGTCCTGTGCGAGAAGCCGCTGGCCACCACGCTCGCCGACGGGCGCGCGATGATCGAGATCTGTGAGAAGGCCGGCGTCAACCTGATGACGGCGTTCCCGGTGCGGTTCTCCGCGCCGATCGCGAGTCTCGAGAAGGCGTTGCGCTCCGGTGCGCTCGGGAAGATCCACGGCGTCGAGGGCGTCAACTTCGGCACGATGCCGGGCCGCTCCAACCCGTGGTTCGTCGACCCGAAGCTGGCCGGTGGCGGCGCGGTCATGGACCACACGGTGCACGTGGCCGACCTGCTGCGCTGGATGCTCGGGGTCGAGGCGACCGAGGTCTACGCCCAGGTCAACAGCCTGCTCTATCCCGACCTGCCGGTGGAGACCGCCGGCCTGGTCGCGGTGACGTTCGCCGACGGCACGGTGGCGACGATCGACTGCAGCTGGAGCCGGCCGTACTCCTACCCGACCTGGGGCACCGTCCGCCTCGACGTCATCGGCGACGCCGGGCTGGCGTCGGTGGACGCGTTCAAGCAGACCATCTCGGCCTACTCCGACGGCGACAACCGCGACGGCGTACGCGAGGGTCGCTGGCTCCCGTGGGGCGCCAACGCCGACGCGGGGATGCTCGAGGAGTTCATCACCTCGATCCGCGAAGGTCGCCCGTCGCGTCCGGACGGGTGGGACGGCTACCGCGCGACGGAGATCGCGATGGGGGCGTACAAGTCGGCGAAGACAGGCCAGCCCTTGCAGCTTCCGCTGGACGTCTGAGCTCTGATCTGGCGCGAATGACCACGTTAGCCACGCCAGCAGGTGCTTCGCCACGCCCCGGGGCGTGGTTAACCCGCCAACTACGTGGTTAACGTGGTCATTCGCGGGCGGGAGGGCCGGCGGGCGGGTGGTGTCAGGAGAGTTCGTCGCGCTGGGACTCGAGCCACTGGAGGCGTTGCTCCAGTTCGGTCAGCTTGCCCTCGCGCGCCCAGGTGGCCTGCGGCTCGATGCCGCCGTCGGCGAGCATGCGGGTGGTGTCGAGCGACGCCCGCTGGGTCGTGATCACCTCGTCGACCAGGCCCTCGGCCGAGCGCAGGCCGTATGCCCGCAGGAAGGTCTCCATCCGCCGTCGCCGGTCCGGCGGCGCGGGGTGACCGAAGTGCTTCATCGCCTCGCGGTCGTCACGCAGCGGGACGACGTACTCCATGGCGTAGGTGATGTCCTTGGTCGCGGGCGCGGGGTGCGCGAAGTCCCAGTCGATGATGCCGACCGGCCGGTGACCGTCCCAGACGATGTTCCAGGGGCCGAAGTCGCCGTGGCAGATCAACTCGCTGGGGTCACCGGTGTTCATCGTTCCGGCGGCCCACAGCAGGCTCTCGTCGGGCTGCCACTCCCACACGGCCTGGTGGTACATCCGCAACAGGCGGCCCATCGCCCACAGCCCACGCTCGTCGACGACCTTGGCCCAGCTGTGCAGGCCGGACTCGCCTTCGATGAACGTGAGGATCTCGTGCCCGTCGTCGACGCCGACGAGCCGTGGCGCGTACGGGAAGCCGACTGACTCCAGGTGCTGGAGTAAGGCGTGCACCGCCGGGGTCCAGGGATAGGTCGGCCGCCGCACGGTGTCACCCTGACGTACCACCTTGCGTTCCGCGTCGTCCTTGAGCACGTGGGTTTCCCTTGGTGCCTGCCCCTCAGACATGTGGGCGAGCGTAGTCGATGATCCTCGAGACTGCGCTTGCCGACGGTGGGAGGCGCGGCGGCGATGGGGTAGCAATGGCGCATGGAGAAGATGACTGAGGCCGAGTGGCGGGCGTACGTCTCGGAGGGCACGCGTACCGGCAAGGTGGGCGTCACACGCGCCGACGGGAGTCCGCACGTCACGCCGATCTGGTTCGTGCTGGACGGGCCCGATGTGGTGTTCACCACGGGAGAGACCTCGCTCAAGGGGCGTGTCCTGCGCAAGAACCCGCGGATCTCCATGTGTGTCGACGACCAGACGCCGCCGTACTCCCACGTCCTGATCACCGCGGAGGCGACGATCAGTGAGGACCTGGCGGAGCTGCGCAGGTGGGCGACCGCGCTGGGCGGGCGATACATGGGCGCGGAGCAGGCGGAGGCGTTCGGTGAGCGCAACGCCGTGCCGGGGGAGCTGCTCGTACGCGCCCGGATCACGAAGGTGATCGCTGCCCGCGACATCGCGGGCTGAGGCGGGTCGGCAGGCTCAGGTGGCTCTGCGGGCTCTGCGGGCTCAGCCGGCTCCGTCGGTTCGGCCGCACAGGTCGCGCTCGCGGTCCCGGAGCCAGGTCAGCCCGTCGACGACCGCGGTCAGCTGCCGGTGCACTTCGGGGTGGACGGCGCCGTCGTCCACCGACCATTGCACCTCCGACAGGCAGCCGATCCGGGCGAAGCCGCCGAGCAGGCCGAACGCGCCGGCGTCGAGCGGTCCGCCGGCGTCCAGGTAGGCGCGGAAGAACGCCGGCGGGTCGAGGTCCGGGTCGCCGAAGCCGACGCCCGCGACCTCCGCGACGATCGCGTCCAGGTGGCAGGCGTCGAAGTCGACGATGCCGGCCAGGCGGTTGTCCCGGAACAGCAGGTTGCGCGGGTTGAAGTCGCCGTGGACCGGCGCGACCGGCCCAAGGCTGCCCTCCGTGGTGAGCCGGTCCAGCCAGGGGTCGAGCGCGGCCACCTCACGGTCGATCGCGCCGGCCAGCCTCCGGTACTCCGGATCGGAGTGGAGCTTCTGCTCCAGTACGGGCCTGACCTCGTGCCACAGCCAGCGCGGCGACTCGTGTACGGCGTGGAACTCCGGTCGCTGGCCGAAGTCCAGCTCGTCGACGGCGACGCGGTGCAACCTGGCCAGCGTGACGGCCGACTCCTGGGTGCGTACCTCCTGGTCGACCTTCGTACCCACGACCCCCTCGACGAAGGGGAACAGCGACAGCCGCCAGCCGTCCTCGACCTGCACCGTGCGGCCGTCGACTCCCGGCAGCGGCGCCACGACCGGCTCGACCCACTCGTGCCACGCGGCCGCCAGCGCGTGCTCGTACTCGATCTGCTCGCGGCTGAGCTCCGCCCGGCTGACCCGCACCACGTAGCGCTCGCCGTCGTCGGTCGTGACGAGCCAGGAGCGGTTCATGAAACCGTTGCCGAGGTAGTCGAGGGCGTGCGCGGGCAGGCCGAACAGTCTCCGGACGGCGTGCAGGACGGTGCCAGGGCGGAGCCAGAGCGGCTGCCACCGCCCGAGGTCGTCGTCCCAGACCTGGGACCGGCGGAAGTCGAGGTCGCCCGATTTCGGCATGGGGCTCAGCATCCCAAGCCGCGCCCGACCGGTGCCACTCGTTTCCGGGCTCAGACGCGCAGCAGCGGATACCGCCCGTCCGGCCCGGCGATCGGGCCGCCCCGCAGGCCGGGCTTGCCGGCACCTCCTCGGAGCCAGGCCAGGCCCAGCTCCCGCGCCAGTCCGTACGCCTGGTCCGTGAGCCCCTCCAGTTCCTCGGCGGTGAACCAGCCCAGCGCCTCGATCTCGGCGTCCTGCGGCGCCGGCTCGCCGCCCGGATACGAAGCCGCGAACACGAACAACACGATGAACCCCCGATCGGCGACCGCGACCAGGTCACCGACCGCCACGTCCAACCCGGTCTCCTCCACCACCTCGCGCCGCGCGGTCTCGGCCAGTTCCTCACCCGGTTCGGACAGCCCGCCGGGCAACGCCCACAGCCGCTTGCCGTACGCCTGCTTGACGAGCAGCAGCCGTTCGCCATCCGTGACCAGCGCGAACGCCCCGACCTTCGCCGAACGTCCCTTGAGCTTTCCCTTCGCCACCGCTGAATTGTGGCAGTCTCCTGGCATGGGATGGATGCCAGAGGACAAGTGGAACGCGCTGAAACGCGGCGAGGACTGCCCGCTGTGCGCGAAGGTCGCGTCCGACGAGATCGTCGATCCGTACGGCCACACGGTCGGCTGGCTGTCGGTGAGCCTGCTCCGGCTGGTGCCCAACCAGTTCGTCAAGGGCTACTGCGTGCTGATCTATCGGGAGCACGTCGTCGAGCCGTACGAGCTGGACGTCACCGAGCGGAACGCGTTCTTCGACGACGTGATGCGCGCCGGCCAGGCGCTGGAGACCGTCTTCGGTCCGGCGAAGCTCAACTTCGAGATCCTCGGCAACGCCGTGCCGCACCTGCACTGCCATCTCAAGCCGCGTTACTACGGCGATCCCGCACCGTCCCGCCCAATCGATCCTGACGAGGGATCGGTCCTGCTCTCGCCGCAAGAGCTGGCGGCCAGGGCCGAGGCGATCCAGCGCGCGCTAAACCTGTAGCGACCGCAGCCAGCACGCGTCTAGCGTGGCCGGATGCTGATCCGCGACTGCCGAGCCGAGGACGTCGAGGTGCTGGAGCGCGTCGGGCCCACCGGCGCCAACCGGCGGCACGCGCGGAAGTACGGCAACCACAAGGCCGGGCGCAGCGCCTATCTGCTCGCCTTCGAGGGCGACGAGATCCTCGGCTTCTGCGAGCTGCAATGGATCGGCAGCCCGGAAGTGCGCGAGACCTATCCCGGCTGTCCCGAGATCAACGGGCTCACGGTGTTCGGTCCGCACCAGGGCAAGGGGATCGGCACGGCGCTCGTCCGCGAGGCCGAGGAGCGGGCGCGCAGGCGGGGCTGCCCACGCATCGGTCTTGCCGTCGACGACGACAATCCGAGGGCCGCAAAGCTGTACACCCGGCTTGGTTACCAACCGGGCCTCCATTACGAAGGCAGTTACCTCCACGTCGACGACAGCGGCACCCAGCACCGCATCGTCGAGCAGTTGACCTACCTGCTCAAGGAGCTCTAGGCGGGCGTTCCCGACGTTGGGAACTCCACCCTGCATCGCCGATTAGTGGGCGATGACGCCCGGCGGAGTGTGCCGCGCCGCCACCCAGGCATCGACCGACGGCAGGCCCCGTCGACGACCGAGCAGACGAAGTCGTCGTACCGCAGCGACGGGGAGATCCCCTCCAGCTCCGGGTCGTCCAGCGAGGCCGACCGCCGTGTACGCATCAGGTCGGAGATGTCCTCGACACCCTTCTCGTTTGGGCCGCCTGCGCGGCCGTCCTGTTTGCGGATGGAGCCGTGTCCGTTGTTGGCCAACCGGAGGGTTGGCAGCAAGGAGCCGTTCGCCTGTTGACGTCTTGTACCCGTGTGAACGCGGTGGCTATATCGAAACCGGGGGAATCGCCGCATTTTCCATACGGTCATGGAGGGCAACATGAAAGGTGTCCTGCGCTGGCTTGGCGTCGCGGCCGTGGTCGCTGTCGCAACGCCCCTGTTCGCTCCACCTGCCTGGGCCGAGACGTACTCCGCCCCGCTTCGAGATGCCGTCGCGAGCCTGCCGGTCGCCACCGAAGTACGGACCGGCTACAGCCGCGACCTGTTCCCGCACTGGATCGACGCCGACGGAGACGGCTGCAACACGCGCTACGAGGTGCTGATCGCCGAGGCCGTCACGGCGCCCAGCGTCGGCTCGGGCTGCACACTGTCCGGCGGCCGCTGGTACTCCTACTACGACAACGTCTACTGGACAGCGCCGTCCGACCTCGACATCGACCACTTCGTACCGCTGGCCGAGGCCTGGGACTCCGGCGCGCGCAACTGGACGACCTCGCGCCGGCAGTCGTTCGCCAACGACCTCGGCGACTCCCGGACGCTGGTCGCCGTCACCGACGACGTGAACCAGGCCAAGGGCGACAAGGATCCGGCCGAGTGGATGCCGTCGTACTCCAGTGCGCGGTGCCGCTACATCAACGAGTGGGTCGCGGTGAAGCTGCGCTGGCGGCTCACGGTCAACAGCGCGGAGAAGACCACACTGACCAACTACGCCAACTCCTGCTCCAACGTCACCATCACCGTCACGCGGGCCTTCTAGCGCGTGACCAGCAGTTCGCGGGCGAGCCGTTCGAGATCGTCCGCGAAACCGGTCAACCGGGGTTCCTGGGCCGCGCACAGCCTGGTCAGATAGGCGATCTGATCGGCCCAGGAGCCTTCCGGGGCAGGCGGAACTCCGATCCGCTCCCATCCCCTCCGCAACGACTCGGCGGCGATCCGCGGCCGGCCGCGGCGGACCCACTTGATCGTGCCGAGCGCGTTCATCAGCGCGCTTTCCGGCAGCGACCAGTCGTCGCCGCGCGCTTCTGGGTTGTCGACGTCGATGCTCTCGTCGAACGCCGCGGACTCCTTCCAGACCGCGAGATCGAGCCGCCAGAACAACGGAACACCGTCGAAGCGGACGAAGATCAGCCGGCGCGCCGCCGACCGCTGGAAGTCGGGGTCGGAGCGGAGCGAGGCGACGGGCCGAACGCCACCCAGGACGTCCGGAAGAGCGGCGACGGCGGCTTCGAACGCGTTGTCGGGCACGGACCATGCGAGGTCGATGTCGCTGTACTCGTCCGCACGTCCTTCTCCCAGCGAACCGCGAAGCTCGGTGCGCGAACCTGGGCAGGACGTCTCCAGGGCAAGGCGCAGTTGCGTGGCGAGGTGGGAACGTTCCAGCACAGCCGGAGACTTTATCCCGGTCAGGACTTGCCGGCCGTAGGGCATTCATGTGGCGGCCATCGGAATTTTGTCGCCGAGCCGATACCGAGTTGCTACGGCGAGTGATACTCGAACTTCACTCGTGAGCTGGCCGAGGAGGCGGCTGCATGTGTAAGGAGGAATCCGCTGCCGGCGAAGCGACGCCGACGATACCCAGCCAGCGGTCGGCGAGTCCGGAGACGGCCGGCCTTGACCAGAGCAGGCGGAGGTTGACGGCTCCCGCGGTTCCCGTGGAGGGTCTGGCCAACACTCCACTCGACCCGCGCCGCCCGCGCGTACACAGGGAATGGCGCGCGGGCGACCCGCCGGTCGACCCGGGTGATCTCGGTGTCCGGGACGAGGTCGTCTACGTTCGCGCGCCGGCCGGCCCGGCCACTCCGCCGCGCCGTCAGGGTCAGGCCGGGCCGGCGCTCGCCGACCCGGAGCAGTCCTGGCCGGAACCCTCGCACGGGCCGGCGTTCCGGCAGGCCCGGATCCGCGAAGGGCGCGAGCGAGGCGCGCAGGTGGTCGGCAAGGTCAACTGGTCCAACGCGCGGTACGCCGGACAGACGTATCTGGACGCTCTTCCAGAACCGGTCCGGAAGCGGTTTCCGCACGGCGTGACGTTCTCCTACGAAGGCTTTCCGATCTTCGACCGGTACGCGGTGAAGACCGTCCGCCTCGAAGCCGGCTTCGCGCCGCCGAAGGACAACGGCCGGCCCGACCGCTACTCCGACAACAAGAACGCGAACGCGGTCTTCGGCTGGCGCTCCGATCCGCCCGGCCTCACGTGGCACCACAAGGAGGACGGCAGGACGATGGTCCTCGTTGATTCAGATCTGCACGCGCTCGTGCGACACTGGGGAGGTATCAGGGTTTCGAGAACGAGCATCGCGCACGAGGAGTGACGTCTGGTGATCACGTTCGAGCCGCCGAATGGTGCCCTGTCCGACTCGGAGATCGTCGAAGCCGAGCACAAGCTGGGCCACAGGCTGCCGAAAGCGTTCCGGCGTGTCCTCCTCGAAACCGGTGGCGGCTCGCTCGGCGACAACGTGATCGTCCCCGGCTCGGCCGGCAGCGCGATCCTGACCCGCGTCTTCGGCCTCGACCAACTGATCTACCTGCAACGACAAGGCTTCAACGAGGTCGTGCCGCACGACTACCTCGTCGTCGGTGACGGCGGCGGCGGTGGGCTCTGCCTCAAGGTCGGCGGCAGCGACGAAGGGTCGGTCTGGTGGGCCGACTACGACCTCGCCGAGGAGCTCGACGCCGACGAGCCGACCGAGAAGATCATGTCGCGGTTAGCCGACGACTTCGACGCGTTCGCCCGTGCGGTCGACTGACCCCGCGATCCGCGCGGTCGTCGTCAACCACTCCACTTCCGCGTGGACCGAGCTCGCCGCCCGATCCCTGTACGCGCAGCATCCCGATCTCGATGTCGCGCTGACCATCTTCGACAACGCCTCCACCGACGACGCCGACCTGCAGTCGTTGCGCGCGGCCGCCGCGGAGCTCGGCGTTCCGGTCGTCGAGTCGGGCTTCACCACCGACCTGCCCGGCAACTCCCACGGTGAGGTGCTGAGCCGGTTCGTCCTCGATCCGGTGAACGCCGGCTGCGAGTACTTCCTGTTCCTGGACGCGGACATGTGCTTCACCCAGCCGCACACCGTCGAACGGCTGGCCGCCGCACTGGCAGCGGATCCCGCGGCGTTCGGCGCGGGACCGCGGATGTCGTGGGACGGCGAGCCGCTGACGCCCGAGCTGCTCGATCAGCAGCTCGCGAATCCCGCGCTCTATGAGGCGCGGCTGCATCCGTGCTGTGCGCTCGTACGCAACACGCCGCTGCTCCGTACGGCTGTCGCCGAGCTGGGGTTGTCGTGCGCGGAGCTGTTGTGGGGCAGTGGCAAGCGGGACTACCTCGACACGTTCGAGCTGATGACGCGCGTGCTGCGGACCCACGGGCAGCACCACCTGGTGGTCGACGACGTGGTGGTGCTGCACGCGTTCGGCGTGTCGTACCCCAACGAGTGGGAGAACCTGCTGCCTGCCAAGCAGGCCCGGCGCGACGAGTGGCTGCGGCGTTTCAGGCGCTGAGCTCGATGTCCTCGCGTACGTCGGGGTCGACGATGTCAAGGCCCTTGGCAGCGGCTTCCTGATAACGGATGAGGTTGCCGGCGTCGAACTGGGTGTTGTCGTGGTGGGCTTTCCAGTACGCGGTGGCGTGCAGGTCGTCGCGGGACACGTGCCACTGCTCGAGGACGTGCCGCCGGATCGCGCGGACGATGCTCGCCTCGCCGGCGATCCAGACCTGGGCGCGTTCGGCGGGCGGAGCGGGCTGCCGGGTGACCGCGGCCGCCAGGTCGTCGCGTACCCAGTGCGCGACCAGCCTGTCGTGCTGGGGGAGCAGCGCGCGATCGGAAGCGTCCAGCTCGGGCAGGTGCACGTTGATCCGGGCGCCGGGTGGCAGCGCCCGCACGCACGCGGCGATCGCGGGCAGTGCGCTGCGGTCGCCGACGAAGACGTAGTCGGTCGCCTCGGGATCGGCGGCGAAGTCGCGGCGCATCCCGGACAATGCGATGGCCGTGCCGGTGGGGTCGGACCGCAGCCAGCTCATCGCGTGCCCGTCCGCGTGGTCGGCGATGTCGAACGTCAGCGCCTGCTTTACAGGGGAGTAGTCGCGAACGGTGAACGCGCGCAGCACCGGCTGGGTCGTACCGTCGGGCCAGTACGGCAGGCCGTTCGGGCCGCGTTGCGGGTAGTCGATCCGGCGGGCGCCTTCGGGTGGGAAGAACACCTTGAACGCGTCGGCCGGATGCCGCTCCTCGTACCGTGAGAGCTCCTCGCCGCTCACGGTGACCCGGACGAACCCGGCCGACACGCGCTCGACCGCGTCGACACGTACGGGAACTGTGAAGGCCTGGTTGCGGCGGGCGAGCTCGCGGAGGTGGTGCCTGATCCCTGGCATCGCTCAGCCCACCAGCCTTCGCATCGCGGGGCGGAACAGGTCGAGCGTGTACGGCACGGAGTAGATGGTCGGGTTGCCGAACGCCGACGCGTTGTCGTTGGTGAGGAAGATCGTGGTCTGCTTCTTGACCGCCGGCAGCGAGTTCCAGCCGGCCACCTTGCCGAACTGCTCGGGACCGCCGGCCAGCGGCCACATCAGCACGACGTCGGCGCCGAGCAGGTCGATGCGTTCGGCGGAGACGAGGACCCGCGTGCCGCCCTTGGCGACGGTCTTGATCGCCGGGTGCAGCTCGAGGCCGGTCGCGGCGGTGATCAGCTTGGTCGCCGGGTCGTTCTCGTCGGCGACCAGACCGAACTGGCCGTCCTGGGTGAGCTGGCCGAACACGAACGTCTTGCCGGCAGCCGCGGGGAAGCCGGCGCGGAAGTCGTCGACCTGGCGTTCGGTTGTGCCGACGAGCTCGGCGGCCTTCGCCTCCAGGCCGAAGATCTTGCCGGCGGTCGTCGTCACGTCCTGCCAGGGATCGAGCACGGCCTTGGTGGCCATGACGGGAATGGTCGGCGCGACCTGGGAGAACTTGGCGTAGATCTCCTTGCCCGGCACGTAGCCGGCGAGGATCAGGTCGGGGCGGAACCTCGCGAGCCGTTCGAGGCTGACCTCCGTCGTGTCCGTCATCTCGACGATCTCGGACTTGTGCGCCGGCGTCCACTCGAACGTGTTGCCCGGGCCGTTGTAGCCGCGCGTGACGTACTCGCCGGTGATCGGCACGCCGAGCGCGATCAGCGCGTCCGTCCAGCTTCCCGTCATCGTGACCACCCGCTGTGGCCGTCCCGGGATCTTCGTGGACCCGAACTGGTGCTTCAACGTGATCGGGCCGGCGTCGTCGCTGCCGTCCTTCGCCGACGCGGAGGTCGTACTGCTGGAGCTCGCCGGCTCTTCTGCACTGCCACAGCCGGCAGCCACAGCGGCGACGGCCGCACCCAGGCCACCCACGAGCAGCGCGCGTCGCCTTACCAGAGAAGTCATGAGAGGTAAGGCTAACCTAATTCTCTGGCGGCGGGCGAGTCAGGCGGTGCCTGCCTCCGTGAATCCGATCACGGCTGCCACGAACTCCTCGGGCAGGGCCCGATGGACGCCGTGGCCGGCGGGCAGGCTGAGGAGCCGCGCGCCGGGGATGCGATCGGCCACCGCGGCCAGCTGATCCTGAAGGAATGGACTCTCAGGTCCACCGGCGATCACCAGAGTTGGTACGGCGAGCTCGGTCAGCCGCGTCCACCACGTCGGATCGGGCTCGTTCACCTGGCGCAGGAAGCCGATCCGCGCGTCCCAGTCGTACGGCAGCTCACCAACCGGGCGCTCGGGCACCGGCCGGTTCTGCCGGAACGGCGGCGGCGTCTCCTCCAGGACCAGCGCGCGCAGCCGTTCGGGATGGTCGAGCGCCAGCAGGTAGGCCGCGACCCCGCCCATGGAGTGGCCGACCAGGACGACGTCGGTCAGGTCGAGGGCGCGCAGGA
This sequence comes from Flindersiella endophytica, assembly GCF_054779015.1. Classification (NCBI taxonomy): domain Bacteria; kingdom Bacillati; phylum Actinomycetota; class Actinomycetes; order Propionibacteriales; family Nocardioidaceae; genus Flindersiella; species Flindersiella endophytica. The sequence goes on along the minus strand of NZ_BAAGYY010000024.1, from coordinate 196,921 downwards.
AGCCCAGCAGGTCGTCGCGGAGGAGCTCGAAGGAGTACGTGCCGGGCCAGTCGCTGCGACCGTGGCCGCGCAGGTCGGGTACGTAGACCCGCCAGCGTTCGGCGAAGGCGTCGACCACGGCGTCCCACGACGAACCGTCGGAGGTGAGGCCGTGCAGCAAAAGCATCGGCGGCGAGCCGGGATCGCCTGCCAACCGGTAAGCGATCCCGACGCCGCCGCCGACGTCAACCCTGTGCATGTCTCCTGCGAGCCCAGCTCGGGAGCTCAGTCGTCGCTCTTGGCCTCGGCGTCGCCGGACTCGGATGCGGACGCAGCCTCGGCCTCGGCGGGCGCCTCGGTGCCGGCGTCGTCATCGTCGTCGGCGATCGTGCCGTCGCCGCGGACGCGCTGCACGTCGATCGTGCGGCCGGCCTCGTCGGTGACCTTCGTCGACTCGACGACCATGGTCAGCGCCTTCTGGCGGCGCAGCTCGCCCATGTATTCCTGCAGGTGGCCGTGCTCGACGGCGTGCTGGATGAACTCGTTGGGGTCGACGCGAGCCTGCTGGGCGCGCATCAGCAGGTGCTGCGTGAACTCGTCCTCGGCGATCGGGAACTCTTCCTGCTCCGCGATCGCGTCGAGGATGAACCCGGTCTTGGTCTGCTCGACGATGCTGTTGCGGAGCTCGGTGTTGAACTCCTCGTCGGTCTGGCCCTCGGAGGCGAGGTACTGCTCCTCCGACATGCCGAACTGAGCGAGCTGCTGCCGGATGGAGTTGCGCCGGGCCTGCACCTGCTCGTCGATCAGGCTGTCGGGGACGGGCGCCTCGGTGGCCTCGATCAGCTTCTCGATCACCTTGCCGCGCGCCGACTCGACCTGCTCCACGCGCTTGCGGCGTTCCTGCCGCTCACGCAGGTCGGCGGTGAGCTCGTCGAGCGTGTCGAACTCGCTGGCCAGCTGCGCGAAGTCGTCGTCGAGGTCTGGGAGCCTCTGCTCCTTGACGGCGGTGACGGTGACGGTGATGTCGACGTCCTGCCCGGCGTACTCACCGGAGGCAAGCGGCCCGACGAAGGTCGCCTCCTCGCCGGCGCTCTTGCCGCGTACGGCGTCGTCGAGACCTTCGAGCATGGAGCCGCTGCCGACCTTGTAGCTCACGCCGCTGGAGTTGGCGTCCTCGATCGGCTCGCCGTCCTTGCTGGCGGCCAGGTCGATCGTGAGGTAGTCGCCGTCCTCGGCCGCCCGCTCGACGGTCTCGAGGGAGCCGAACCGCTCGCGGAGCGCCTGCAGCTCCTCCTCGACGTCCTGGTCGGTGACGTCGGCGTTGTCGACCGACACCTCGAAGCCGGAGTAGTCGGGGACGGTGATCTCGGGCACGACGTCGAGCTCGGCGGTGAACGTCAAGTCTTCGCCGTCGACGATCTCGTCCTTGACGTCGACTTCGGGCTGGGAGAGCGGCTGCACCTTGTTCTCCTGCAGCGCGCTGACGTAAAGCTGTGGGATCGCGTCGTTGACCGCCTGCGCCACGACCGCCTGGCGGCCGACCCGCTGATCGATGATCGCGGCCGGGACCTTGCCCTTACGGAAGCCAGGGATGCTGATCTGCTTGGCGATCGAGCGGTAAGCCTCGTCGAGGTTCGGCTTGAGCTCCTCGAAGGGCACCTCGACGGTCAGCCGGACCCGGGTAGGGCTCAGGGGCTCGACGGTGCTCTTCACGATGGTGGTTCTCCCTACGAGGACGGATGGATGGATTCGGCGGTATACGCCCCTGGAACTCGGGAAGTCTACCCACCGTGGTCGGGAAGGCGGGATTTGAACCCGCGGCCTTCGGCACCCAAAGCCGACGCGCTGCCAAGCTGCGCCACTTCCCGGCAGCACCGTGGGTTGGCGAGGCAGGTACGCTTGCCGACGGTGCCTCGGGGAGTCTAGTCGACGGTGTCTCAGTGCATGTCATTAGGCGTCGGTCCGCGCGCGACCCGTTGCGCCAGGGCCCGGGATGCGGCTGCGGCTCGGGGCCTCTAAGATGCATTCTGTGGCCGCCGCCGTTTGGGCGTAGGTCCGTGCGGGTGTAGCTCAATGGTAGAGCCCTAGCCTTCCAAGCTAGTGGTGCCGGTTCGATCCCGGTCACCCGCTCCGTTTTGTGTCCGGCTGTCAGCCGAACTGCGCGATGGCGCTCGTTAGTAGCGCGGGTGGCACGCGGCGTGATTCCGCTACCAATTGCTGTGTGGTGTTACGCCATCAGGTCGGCTACCCGAGCGAGGAACGTGCTGACCCACGCCGGCTCCTCGTCATGGGTGGCGGCGATCGCGGCGTCGAGTTGGAGCCAGCGGTAGGCGCGGTCGCGGTCTGTCTGGGCGGCGTCGGCGAAGATGGCGAGGCGGCGGCGGAGCTCGGCGCCGAGGTCGGCCGCTTGGAAGAGGCTGTCGGCGCCGCGGACGAGGACCCGGAACGCGTCGGAGGCGAGGTCGCCGGCCAGGCCTTTCGGGTCGACGACGAGCCAGGGTTCGCGGTGGGAACGGACGACGTTTCCGAAGTGGAGGTCGCCGTGGACCATCGTCTCGGGCTGCTTCCGGGCGAGATCCTCGACGGTCGCCAGCGCCGCCTCCAGCGCCTTCCGCGTCAACCGGCTGCCGGGCCGGGCGGCGCCGTCGAGCAGCTCCTGCTCCCACGACCCGGCGCGATCGGACAGTCGCGGCAGCTCGGGCGGCGCCGGTACGGCCAGCCGGCGAGCAAGCCGCCCGAGAACGGCCGTCGCCTGGTCGATGTCGCCGAGGTCGTCGAGCGTCTGCCACTCGGCCTGCTCCAGGAGCATCGCGAACTTGGCGTCGTCCCGCTCGTACAACCGCACCGCGCCGCGCCCGCCCCAGACCGCGAACGCCTGCGCCTCGTACCGATTGCCAGGATGCGTGAACGAGATCTTCAGCACCGCCGGCAAGCCGTCGCGCCGCTGGACGGGCAGGATGACGCCGACCTGCCCGAACCGGATCGCCGCGGCCGGGGTGCAACCCCACCGCCGTAGCAGCTCGTCCGCCAACCCAGGCAGTCCCGCGACCCAAGCCCGGCCGTCCTCGCCCTCGCGATCGACGATGCCGCGGGCGAAGTCCTCCGGAATCTCGACCATCACGGCACGATAGCCATCGATCCGTCCCATAGGCTGCCTCGTCATGTCGTTGCCGCCGTTGGTCCAGGACGTGGCGACGGCGTACCTGCGGCTCGTCGATGACGCGGCGCCGGGGTTGGTCGAAGGCCTCTACTTCGACGGCTCGGTCGCGCTCGGCGACTTCCGGCCGGATCGGAGCGATATCGACTTCGTGGCGCTCGTACGACAGCCACCTACCAAAGCCGAGACCGGCCGGCTGGCAGGCGTGCACCAGGAGCTGGCCCGGCTCCACCCACGACCGTACTTCGACGGCACCTACCTCACCAGGGCCGATCTCGCCGCCGGGCCGGAGCAGTGCCCGGACGTGCCGAGCTGTCTGGAAGCCACCTTCACACCGAGTGGACGGCAAAAGCTCAGCCCGGTCACCTGGCACGAGCTCGCCGAGCACGGCAAGCGCCTCCGTGGCCCGGACCTGGCCGAGCTCGGCCTCTGGACCGACCGCGAGGCTCTGCTCGACCACACGCGCACCAACCTGCAGACCTACTGGCGTGGCTGGATCGGTGCCCTCGACCGGCTACCCACAAAACTGCCGGAACGCGCCGGCGACCCCTGGTTCGTCGAGTGGTGCGCGCTCGGTGTCGTACGCCTGCACGCGCTGCTGGCCACCGGTCGCCTGCACTCCAAGGGCAGCGCCGGCCGCTACGCGCTGGAGACGTTCGAGCCGCGGTGGCATCCGATCCTCACCGAGGCGCTACGCATCCGCACCGGCGACAGCGGCGCGTCGACTTACGACGACCCGGGGCAGCGCCTGCGCGACACCCGTGAGCTGGTCGCCGCGGTCGTCGGTTGGCACGGCTAGCCGGGGTCGACAGCTCCCAGCGCCGTGGTCAAGGCGGCGCTGGTGGTCGTGAAGCCGAAGCACTGGCGCACGTTGTAGACCGTGGCGTCCATGCAGAACGCGGGTGACGTGGTGCCCACCGCGTCTTCCAGGAGCACCACGTCGTAGCCGCGGTTGGCGGCGTCCATCAGCGTGGCGAACACACACTGGTCGGCGTTGACGCCGCCGAAGAGGAGGGTGTCAACCCGGAGGTTTCGCAGGATCGAGTCGAGTGGGGTGTCGACGAACCCGCTCATGCGGTACTTGTCGACGCAGACGTCGCCGTCGGCCACGGGGAGATCCGACACGATCGAGGCCGCCCAGGAGCCGGCCTCCAGCACCGGCGAGCCCGACGGCCCGCTGGTCGACCCGATGCCGGCTCCTTCGCCGGACGGGTCGTAGACGTGTCGTACGCCGGGCGGCAGGTTCGCCTGGTCGGGCCGGTTGCCCCAGTTCACCCACACGACCGGGACGCCGTGCGACCGCAGCCGTGGCAGGAGTGCGGCCAGGAACGAGATCGGCGCCTGCGCGCCGGAGATGTCGACGCCGATGCCGGCGAGCCAGCCGTCGGTGTGGCAGAAGTCGTTCTGCATGTCGACGACCAGGACGGCGGTCCGGGCCAGGTCGATCGTGAGTCGCTGCGGAACGGCGTCGAACGTGACGGGACGGGCCATCGGCACTGGCCGGCGCAGGTCGGCGGTGTCCGAGCTCAGCGTCCACGCGTTCCGGTGGACGGGTGCGAGCGGTCCGGTGGCGGTCATGCCGTCTCCTCGGTGATCAGCGCGAGCAGCGAACGATCGGCGTGCGGTCCACCGACCAGGCACAGGCCCGCGGGCAGCGCTCCGACCCGCGCGGTCGGCAGGCTCAGCGCGGGCAGCCCGGCCAGCGAGGCGAGGCAGGTCAGCCGCAACGTCGCGCCGCGTACGACGCCGATCGCGGCCGGGTCGGCGTCCACCGGCGGCGCGGCGCTGGACGCCGACGGCATCGCGAGAACGACGCCCGGCGGCAGCAACGCGCGCAGCTCGGCCCGCGCGTCCGCCAGCACCGCAACCGCCGCCTGCTCCTGCGAGCCGTCGACCTTCGCACCGGCATGGAAACGCTCCTCGACGGCCGGCTCGAACGCGCCCGGACGAGCCGCGACGAACGCGCCGTGGGTACGCCACGCCTCGGCCGTCTGCACGGTCCGGAACGCGGCGAACCAGGCCTCCAACGCCTCGGCGTCCAGCTCGGCGGAACGCACGGGAACGTCCAGCCGCAAGGCCAGCGCCCGTAGGGCAGCCTCGACCGCGAGCCGCGTATCCGGCGCCGCGAGCTCCATCAGCACGGGCGCCACCAGCAGTTCGCGGACAGGCTCAACCTCTGCCACAGGCAGGAGCGCCCCGGCGCCGGCGGCCAGCACCGACGGCGTCCGCGCCAGCACACCCACCGTGTCGAACGAGGGCGCCAGCGCGACCAGCCCCGACCGGTCCACCGCATCGTGCGTGGTGCGCAGACCGTAGACACCGCAGTACGAAGCCGGCACCCGGATCGAGCCCGCGGTGTCGGTCCCGAGCCCGATGTCGGCCCACCCGCCCGCCACCGCCGCAGCCGGTCCGCTGCTCGACCCGCCGGTGATCCGCCCGGACGCGGCGGGGTTCGACGGTGTGCCGTAGTGGACGTTCGTCCCCGCCAAGGAGAACGCGAGCTCGTCGGTCTGCGCGATGCCGGCGACGTCCGCGCCCGCGGCGAGCAGGGCCGCGACCGCACCGGCGTGCGAGGACTCGACCGGCGCCTGCGCCAGCCAGGCCGGGTTGCCGGCACCGATTCGTTGCCCGGCGACGGCGAACAGGTCCTTCACCGCGACCCGCATGCCCCGCAACGGACCAGTGGAAGCCCCGCGTACCAACGGCTCCGCTCCAGGTGCGACCCGCCAGGCCGCCGGATCCTCGGCAACGGGAGCGGCGAGAGCTGCCGGCACGTTCGAGACGTGCGCGACCGTGACCACCCAGCCCGCGGCCGAGCCCTCGGATCGCTGCCACAGCTGGGTCTGTACGCCGGTCCCACCGTCCGTGCGCGAGGTCTCCGCCACCACCACGTAAGCGTCCGGCGTGACCTCCCGCAGGTGCACGCGTTGCAGCCAACGCAGGGGCACCGGCGGCCGCCCGGCGCGGAACTCGGCGATGTGCTCGTGCCCGACGAGCGCGCTCCCGCCGTCGGCTCGCAGCGTCGCCTCACCGGGAGCGAACAGCGCGTCGAGCTCGGATGCGTCGTTGGCCAGGAGGGCGCGCTCGTAACGCATGAACGCGCGCAGCAGGTCGTCGGTCATCGGGTCGAGCGTAGGCGCCGATGTTGATCTGGTGAACATCCCGACCGAGATGCTTACGAACGCGAAACCTGCGCGTCATGTAGGCCAGGTGGAACGTGCGGGTCGTGCGGATCACCGTGCACCATCAGCACCACGCACGGCTCGGCGCTCGTCCGCCGGAACCGGTGGAACGTCCCGCCGGAATAGCTCACCGACTCGCGCGCGTGGAGCGTGGTGAACCTGCTCTCGGAAGTCTCGGCCTCGCGGGTCTCCACCTCCAGCGTCCCGGTCACGACGTACAGGAACTCCGGCCTGGCATGGGTGAAGAACTCCTCGAACTCCGGGCTGATCTCGGCGAACTCCGTGACATCGACGCCGCCTTCGTGCAGGAGCAGCCGCGTGCCCTCGCCGAGCCGCGGCGGCCCGCCCGCCGGCGGCGACACCGCCGAAAGCAGCGCCTGCTGAGTCGTCCCGAGTGCCTCGGCGATCAGGAACAGCGAGCGCATCGACGGGCGCGCGCGGCCGCGTTCGATCTGGCTGAGGAACGGATGCGACAGCCCGGTCGCCTCGGCGATCTCGACCAGCGTGTGCTCCCGGGCGTGCCGGAGCGAACGGATCGCCGCTCCGAGCCGGGCGTCGATCTCGCGCTGGTTCATGAAAGTGCACCTCGAGACGTTACGTGCCTGAAATTGTCCGCCCGTACGCTGCCAAATGTTACTCACATCAACATCCTGGGCGGGCAAGTTGACGGACTGGTTCGACGTACGCGATCTGGGCGAGGGCAGCTGGCTCATCGCCGAGCCGGGCCATGCCAACAGCTTCCTGGTGACCGGCGCCCACACGGCGCTGCTCTTCGACACCGGTACGGGCATCGCGCCGATCGGCCCGGTCGTACGCGAGCTCACCGGCCTGCCGCTGCTCGTGGTGAACTCCCACGACCATCTCGACCATCGCGGCGGCAACGCCGGCCTCGTACACGAAGCGCTCGACATCGCCGCCCACCCCGCGGGCCGGCACGAGGCGTCCGGCGCCCCGAGTTCCCGCGCGTCTACGAGCAGGCGATGCGTGCCGTCCACGCCGACTACCTGCGCTACCTCGAGCTGGACGCGCGGAACTTCTTCGTCGGCGCGCGATTGCCGCGCATGCGCGAAGTCCCTGACCTGTCGAGCTGGAACGTCCCCGCGCTGCGACCGACCCGGGCGCTGGCCGACGGCGAGGTTCTCGACCTGGGCGGCCGCGAGCTGCGGGTGCTCTTCACGCCCGGCCACGCGCCCGACGCGCTCTGCCTGTACGAGGCGGCGACCGGCACCCTGCTGGCCGGCGACACGTTGCTCGCGGCCGCGCACTGGCTGCACGGCCCGGGCGCCGACGTGAGCGCGTTCGCGGCCTCGACCGCACGACTCGCAGGGCTCGCACCGGCCCGCGTCCTCGTCTCCCACAACCTGCTGGCGGAGCTGCCCGGCCGGTACGCGGCCGAGGTCGCGCGCGCCGCGAACGCCGTCCTGCAGGGCGAATCGGTCCCTGTCGGAGCCACCGACCTGCTCGGCAACCCCGTCAACCGCCACGAGGTCGGCGGCGTCGTCATCCTCACTCCGGCGGAGGTAGCCGCATGAAGCCCGGCACCGTCATCCGTACGCTGCCCGGCGTACGCACGCAGGCCGGCGACCTGGTCGACGTCACCATCGAGGGAACGCGGATCGCCGCGGTCGAGCCTGTCACGCAGCCCGGCGGCTGGCGCGTACTTCCGGCAGCTGCCGAGCCGCACGCCCACCTGGACAAGGCCCTGACCGCCCACCGAGTGGACTGCGAGCAGAACGACCTGCCCACCGCGATCGCCCAGTGGCGCGCGCTCGCCGCCGGCCTCGACGAGCAGGACACCTACGACCGCGCGCGGCGGGCCGTCGAACGCTATGTGGCCAACGGCATCACGACCATCCGCAGCCACGTCGACCTACCCGGCTCGGGCGCGATGCCCGGCGTCGACGCGCTGCTGCGACTGCGTGCCGACCTCCGCGACCGGGTGACGCTCCAACTCGTCGCGCTCGCCGGCCACCTGACGCCGGACGCCGTCATCGAGGAGGCACTCGCCCGCGGCGTCGAAATCCTCGGCGGTTGTCCGCACCTCGCGCCGATACCCACCGCCGAGACCACCCGGCTGCTGGACATCGCCGAACGTACGGGCGTGCCCGTCGACCTGCATGCCGACGAGCAGGTCCCCGCCCCCGAGCTCGACCTCGAGGACCTCGCCAAGCAGGTGCTCGCCCGTGGCCTCACCCAGCGGGTGACCGCGAGCCACTGTGTACGGCTCGGCTCGCTGCCGCCCGAGCGCCTTGGCCCGGTGCTGGAGCTGGTCCGCGAGGCGGGCATCGGCATCGTCACCCTTCCGCTCACGAACCTCTACCTGCAAGGGCGGAACGCGAGCCACCTGACACCCCGCGGGCTGACTGCCGTCCGCGCGATCCTCGACGCCGGCATCCCGTTGGCCGCCGGCGGCGACAACCTGCGCGACCCGTTCAATCCCGTCGGCCGCGCGGATCCGTTCGAGACCACGGCGCTGCTCATCACGGCCGGGCACCTACGGCCGTCCGAGGCGCTGGCCGCCGTGACGACCGGCGCCCGTACGGTGCTCGGCCTGCCGCCGGCCGGCATCGAGCCCGGCTGCGCGGCCGACCTGATCCTCGTACCGGACAACGATCTCGGCGAGGTGCTCGCCGGCTGGGACGAGACCCGCGTCGTCGTGCACGGCGGCCGGGTCGTGGCTATCACCAGGGTGGACAGGGAGCTCTCACTATGACGAAGACCCTTGTGCTGGAAGAAGTCTCCAAGACGTTCGCCACCGGCACGGTCGCGCTCACCGGCGTCGATCTCGCGGTCGCGCCGGGCGACTTCGTCTCGGTCGTCGGCCCGTCGGGCTGCGGCAAGTCGACGTTGCTGAGGCTCGCCGCCGGACTGGAGGACGCGACCAGCGGCACGATCCAGGTGAACGCCGGCAGTACGAGCTACGTGTTCCAGGAGCCGGCGTTGCTGGAATGGCGTTCCGCGCTGGCGAACGTCGAGCTGGTCGGCGAGCTGCGGAACCAGCCCAGGGCCGAGCGTCGCCGCCGGGCGCAGGAGGCCCTGGAGCTGGTCGGCCTCACCGGCTTCGAGAAACAGTTCCCGCGCCAGCTGTCGGGTGGCATGCGGATGCGCGTGTCGATCGCGCGGTCGCTGGTCGCCGAGCCGCAACTCGCCTTGTTCGACGAGCCGTTCGGCGCGCTCGACGAGATCACCCGCCTGCGGATGCAGACGGAGTTGCAGCGGCTCTTCCAGCTCAAGGCGTTCGCCGGACTGTTCATCACGCACTCGATTCCCGAGGCGGTCTACCTCAGCAACCGCGTGCTGGTGATGAGCGGCCGGCCGGGCCGGATCGTCGCGGACCTCCCGGTGAAGTGGGACTACCCGCGACCGCCGGAGCTGCGGTACGAGCCCGAGTTCACCACGCTCACCGGCGCGGTCTCGGCGGCCCTGGGAGGAGATCACTCATGAAGGAACGGCCGTGGTACGTCAAGGTCCTCATCACTGCCGGGCCGATGGTCGGCGCGCTGGCGATGGCCACGGGGCTGTGGTATCTCGTGAGCTACTTCGTGCTCAGCCCGGACCGGCAGTTCATGCTGCCGCCGCCGCACCAGGTCGTCAAGACGTCGTTGCTCGACCCGGCGCACCTCGACCCGATGCTCGACGCGCTGTGGCTCTCGGTCCGGGTCGCGATCGTGGGGCTGCTGATCGCGGTCGTGTTCGGCGTCGTCCAGGCCGTCGTCATGGTGCAGGCGAGCTGGCTGGAGAAGGCGCTGTACCCGTACGCCGTCATCCTGCAGACCGTTCCGATCCTCGCGCTGGTGCCGCTGCTCGGCATCTGGTTCGGCTACGGCTTCAGCAGCCGGGTCGTGGTCTGCGTCATCATCTCGCTGTTCCCGATGATCTCCAACACGTTGTTCGGACTGCAGTCGCCGACGGCCGCCGCCCATGACCTGTTCACGTTGAACCGGGCAACCCGGTGGCAGCGGCTGCTCAAGCTGCAGCTGCCCGCCGCAGTTCCCGCCATCTTCGGCGGCCTGCGGATCTCGGCCGGACTCTCGGTCATCGGCGCCATCGTCGGCGACACGTTCTTCCGGCAGGGCCTGGTGGGCATCGGCGGCCTGCTCGACATCTACACCGCGCGGTTGCAGACCGAGGACCTGTTCACCGCGATCGGTCTGGCGTCGATGTTCGGCGTCGTGTTCTTCACCGTTTTCGCCACTCTCGACCGAGTCGTCGTCGGCCGCTGGTACGGCGTCGTCCGCAGATAGGAAACGCTCATGAACCGTAGGATCACCACCGCTCTCGCGAGCGTTGCCGTACTCGCGTTCGGCCTGGCCGGCTGTGGCAGCAGCGGTGCCGACACCACGACGCAGGCCGGCCAGCAGAACACCAGTACGGCCAGGGCCGACTCCGCCAAGGACCTGTCGGGCGTGTGCCCCAAGACCGTCGTGATGCAGCAGGACTGGCAGCCGGAGGCCGAGCACTCCGCGATGTACCAGCTGGTGGGCGCCGGCTACCAGATCGACGTCGGCAAGAAGCGCGTCACCGGTCCGCTCGTGTCCGGCGGCCAGGACACCGGCGTCGACGTCGAGGTCCGGGCCGGCGGGCCGTCGGTGGGCTTCCAGCCCGTGCCGGCGTTGATGTACCTCGACAAGAGCATCCTGGTCGGAGCGGTGAGCTCGGACGGCGCGATCGCCGGCTCGGTGAAACAGCCGACGACGGCCGTGGTCGCGCCGCTCAACAAGAGCCCGCAGATCCTGATGTGGGACCCGAAGACCTACCCACAGGCCAAGACGATCGCCGACGTCACCAAGACCGGCGCGGTCGTGGTGACCGCCGGCGACATCATCCCGAAGCTGCTGATGTCGAAGGGACTCATCAAGAAGCCTCAGATCGACACGGGGTACGAGGGCACGCCGGCCCGGTTCGTCGGAGACCCGAAGATCCTGCAGCAGGGTTTCATCAGCGCCGAGCCGTACATCTACGAGCACGAGGTCAGTGCCTGGAAGCAGCCGATCGGCAGCCAGCTGCTGGCCGACATCGGCTACGACATCTACCCGGAGGCACTGTCGGTGCGTACCGAGGACGTGACGAAACAGGCCGCCTGCCTGAAAAAGCTGGTGCCGATCCTGCAGCAGGCCCAGCTCGACTACCTGAAGAACCCGGAGCCGGTGAACAAGCTCATCGTCGAGCTGGTGCGGAAGTACAACACCGGCTGGACCTACTCCGAGGGCGTTGCGACGTACGCGGCCGAGTCGATGAAGAAGTACGAGATCATCGCCAACGATCCCGCGACAGGCAGCCTCGGCGGGTTCGACGAGAAGCGCGTGCAGGAGATCATCGACACGTTCGAGCCGATCCTGAAGCAGGGCGGCGCCGAGATCAAGTCCGGACTGACCCCGGCGGACCTGGCGACCAACGAGTTCGTCGACAAGTCGATCAAGCAGAGCTGAGGAGCCGCATGACGACGACGATTCCAGCCGGCCAGGTAGCGGAGTTCGCCGAGCTGCTGAAGCGGGAGTTCGGAACGTCGCTGGTCTCCACGGACCCGCGAACGATCCGGCGGGTCTCCTCCGACTGGGCGCGGCTGTCGCCGATCCTGATGGAGAAGATCCCGCCGGGCAGGTTCCTGGCCGACGTGGCGGTGCGCCCGGCCTCGCCGGAGCAGGTGCCGGCGGTGCTGGCGCTGGCGTACGAGCACGACGTTCCGGTGACGCCGCGCGGTGCCGGTACGGGTAACTACGGCCAGGCGACGCCGTTCTCCGGCGGTGTGCTGCTGGATCTGCGCGGGCTCGATCAGGTGGTCTCGGTCGACGCCGCCTCGGTGACGACACTGCCGGGCGCCCGGCTCACGCTGGTGGACCGGGAGGTGCGGTCCGCGGGCGCCGACCTGTGGATGTTCCCGTCGACGAAGGGCTCGTCGCTCGGCGGGTTCGTCGGCGGTGGCAGTGCCGGCACCGGGACGATCGAGCACGGTACGACCGCCGACGGCTGGGTCGAGTCGCTGGAGATCGCGCCGTGCGACGGCAGCGGGACGACGTTCCGCGTGTCCGGTGCCGAAGCGCTCGCCTACATCCACGCGTACGGCGTGACCGGCATCATCACCGAGCTCACGGTACGAACGACACCGGCGCGCGAGTGGGTGGCGTTCTACGCGGAGTTCGACACCTACCAGGCGGCCGTCGAGGTGCATCGAGCCCTGCCGGCACTGCCGGTGCTGCCTCGTCTGGCGTCGGCCGACGAGCCTCCGCTGGTGGCCAACCTGCCGGCTCCGGTGGACCTCGACCCGGCCAAGGTGAGCCTGCGGATCATCCTCGAACCGTCAACGGTGGCAGAGGTTTCGCGGGCGGTGCGTGCCGCCGGCGGTACGGTCGTCGCGGTGCTGGAGGGGTACGGCCAGACCGATCGGCTGAGCACGATGTCGTACAACCACCCGATCTTCTTCCTGCAACAGTCGGGCTATCCGTGCTTCCACCTCGAGGTGGGCGGCCTGCCGCTCTGGAACGATCCGGACGCGGTGAAGGCGGTCTATCCGAACTCGATGATCCATCTCGAACTCGGCTCGAACGGTCCGGTCGGCATGCTGACCGCCGACTACGAGAGCGAGGAGCAGGTGCTGGCCGGCTTCGCCGAGCTGGAGGCGCTCGGGATCGGCATCCACTCGCCGCACCAGTGGAACGTCGACAGGCACCTCGCGCAGATCCTGGAGACCGTGCCCCGGACGGACCCGAAGGGTTTGCTGAACCCCGGAAAGCTCAACCTGGAGGGGAGCTCGCTATGAACGCACCGATGTTCGCCGACCTCACGTTCCGGCAGATCGCGGAGCTGCCCGCCGAGACGGTCGCGGTGCTGCCGCTGGGCTCGATCGAGCAGCACGGGCCCCACCTGCCGGTGTCGACCGATCACGTGATCGCCTCGTCGGTGGCGGAGGCCTCGGTCGCCGCCGTCGCGTCGGCCGGTACGGCACCGGTCCTGTTGCTGCCGCCGCTCGCGTACACGAAGTCCGACGAGCACGCCTGGGCGCCCGGCACGATCTGGCTGTCCTGGGACACGCTGATGCGCACGTTGGTCGACATCGGCCGGTCGATCGCGAAGTCTCCGATCCGGCGGCTGTTCTTTCTCAACGGGCACGGGGGAAACTCCGCGCTGGGCCAGGTCGCGTGCCGCGAGCTGCGGCGGGAGTTCGGCCTGCTGACGTTCTTCGGGCATCCGTCCGTGCCCGTCGACCACGGAGGCGCGACGAGCGAGCTGTCGGAGCTCGGCATGGGCATCCACGGCGGCTTCCACGAGACGTCGATGATGCTGCACCTGCGGCCGGAGCTCGTACACCTGGAGCTGGCGTCGCCGGCGGTGCCGGAGCACCTGACCGCGTACCGCAAGATCGGCTTCGGCAAGCCGGTGAGCTTCGGCTGGCTGTCGGACGACTTCGGTCCGGCCGGCCACATCGGCGACCCGACCGGGGCCAGCGCAGAAGTTGGCAAGGCACATTTCGAGGGAGCGGTCGCCGGTACGGCGGCCGCGATCGAGGAAGCCGCACGGTTCGAGTTCGGGAGTGGAGCATGAGTGGTCTGCCACCCGTCGTCCGCAAGCTGGCGGAGTTGCCGGCCTATCTCATCTCGCCGGACGACACGGTCCGGCTGGCCGAGCTCGCCGGTCCGAAGCAGGGGTCGAGTGCGAGCGTCTTCCTGGAGATCTGGGAGCCCGGCGGCGCCCAGCCGGTGAACTCGCACGAGGACTCCGCCGAGATCTTCATCGTGCTGGCCGGCACGGCCCGCGCCCACAGCGACGAGCACACGGTCGACCTCTCGGCGGGTGACGTGCTCGTGCTGCAACCGGGCTCCGAGCACCGGATCGTCAACACCAGCGAGACCGGCAAGCTCATGACCATCACCGTGATGGCCGACGACGGCGGTTTCGCCAAGCTCGTCACCGACGGGACGCCGACACCGCTCCGGTCGGAGGAGATCAGCGCGCTGGTGGCCGGGGACTAGACGATCTGTTCCAAGGGGTCGCCGGTCAAGCGCGCGGCGCATGGCGCCGCGCTGGCAAGGCGGAGGAGGAGCCAGGAGGGGCCTCCGGCGATCGACGACAACGCAGCCAGCGTGGATGCCAGGCGTCGCGCGTCAGGCGACCCCTTGGAATAGATCGTCTAGGAGGCTGAGCGGGCCACGGCAGGGGCCTGCTTGTCGCGTCTATTCCGGCAACCGCTCCGCGTCGGCGGCGACGTGGAGCACGAACGCCGCCGCCTCCCGGCTGGCCGCGCCGCGGTCGGTGAACCGCGCGTCGACCGGCTCGTCCCGTAGATACGACAGCCCGTCCCGGACGATCGGGTGCCAGCGGGGTTCGAACATCTCCAGGGCGTACTCCCCGGCCGCCTCCTTGGAGACCACCTCGCCGGTCGCGATCGTGCAGTGCAGCCGGGGCGCGCCCAGCACGCCCCAGGCCGCCAGCCACCGCTTCGGCATCGGCCACCTGGGCGCGAGCTCACCCGCGAGCACGCGGTCGGCCCACGGCTGCCAGTAGCTGCGCAGGTTGTCGAGGTTCCACTCCCGCAGCCGCGACGGCTCCGGATCGAGCCCGAGGTCTCCGGCGTCCGGTCCGCGCAGCGCGACCCCGCGTTCGGCCAGCACCTTCCACTGGACGGGGTTGAGGTCGCCGCCCCTGCCCACGAAGAACCGCGCGCCGTTGTGCGCGGCGAGCGGCCGGATCCGCGTGACGGGCGTCGTGAGGTCGTCCTTCGAGACGTACATGCCGTTGGCCGTGCCCGGCAGCGCGAACTGCCCGCGCCCGATCGCGCGTACTGCTTGCGGCAGGTTCGCGGCCAGGTGCGCGACCCGCAGCCGGCGCAGCTCGTCGGTCGACAGCAAGCCGTCGACGACGGCCACGAAGTCGAGGTCGCTGTGGCCGTACCGGAACGCTCCGAGCGCCGTGGAACCGACGAGGTAGAAGGCCGTGATGCGGCCCGGCAGCATCCGGTCGGCGACGCGGAGGTAGTGCTCGGCGATCCGGAGTGCGCGCGGGTCAGTCATGGACCAGTACTTTCTCAGATCTCCGTTCGTCCATCCCCTTCCACTCAGGCTGCAGGCCCGGCAGCGTGGTCGCCAGGAAGTAGACAGCGCCGCAGACCAGCAACGCCGGCCCGAGCCCGACGCCCACGATCAGCGCGCCGCCGATCAGGCCGCCGAACGGCATGCCCGCCCACGCGACCGCGGTCGTGAGGCTGCTGACCCGGGCAAGCAGCTCCTTGGGGATCCGCTCCAGGATCACCGCGCCGATGATCGGGTTGAGGAAGCCGGAGCCCAGGCCGCCGATCGCGTGCACGGCGATCACGAGCCAGAGTGGAGCGCCGAACGCCAGCACCAGGAAGCGCGGCGCGCCGGCGATGAAGAACCCGAGCAGGTACGTGATCCGCCGCGGCAGGCGATGCGCCAGCGCGGCCGCGACCAGGCTCGCGACGATCGAGAAGCCGCTCAGCGTGCCGAGCACCAGCCCGACCGCGGCCGGCCCGTTCCCGGACCGGAGCGCCCAGACCGGCAGCAGGACCGCGGTCCAGGCCGCGTCGAGCAGGTTGGTCACGCCCACCATGCCGGAGATCGAGCGCAGCAGCCGGTCGCGCCAGAGGAACGCGAACCCCGCCCTGAGCTGCTGGAAGTAGCCCTCCTCGCTGGGCCCGTCGTGCTGCGCGGCCGCCCGAGCTCGTACGGTGGCGGCGATGATCGCCGCCGCGCCGAGGAACGAGAGCGCGTCGAAGGCCAGCGCGACAGCCGGCCCGAGCACGGCGACGACCGCGCCCGCACCCGCGGCACCCACCGTCGAGGCCAGGCGCTCGATCGTTCCGGACAAGCCGGTGGCACGTTCGAGCGGAACCTTGGCCTCCTCGACGACCTGCGGGATCAGCACTGACTTGGCGGAGTCGCCCGGGCCGCGTACCACGCCGAGCAGCGCGACCAGCACCAGCAGGACGCCGAAGTGCAGCCGGCCGAGAACGTGGAGGAGCGGGACGGCGCCGACCAGGACCGTGCTGACCAGGTCGGTCAGGACGCTCACCCGGCGTGCGCCCACGCGGTCGGTGATCGGGCCGGCCAGCGTCTTGGCCACGACGTACGGGCCGAGCTCGCAGAACGCGACCAGCCCGGTCTTGGTCGCGCTGCCGGTGCTGACCAGCACGAACCAGGGCAGCGCGATCGCCGACAGCCGGGTGCCGGACAGGGAAACCGCCTGCGCGGCCAGCACGCCGATCAGCCCGCGGCGGGACCGCCCGCTCATGGCTCGACGTCCAGCGCGCCGGGCCGGACGAACGCCTGGATCTGGACCTGCACCGGAGCGGCGTCCGGCGGCGCGCCCAGGCTGTCCTCCGGGTCGTACCGGCGGTAGGAGCGGATCAGCGTGCTGACGCGTTCGTTCAGCTCGTCCAGCTCGTCGGGGGTGAGCCGGAGGGCGTAGTCGCTCATCGTCTCGGCGTCCTGCCAGCGCAGTGGCAGGGTCGGCGACTGGTCGAGAGAGGCCTGGAGCTGCTCGATCGCGATCATGCCGACCGCGCGGAGGTAGGCGTGGCCGGCGGCCGGGTCGTCGCTCTCGGCGGCCTGCGGCACGTACCAGGTCGACCGGTGCGCCGCCCGCCACCAGCGGTCGCGGCCGGTGCCTCGTTCGGCGTCCTCGACGATGAAGCCGGCGCCGGCGAGCTGGCGCAGGTGGTAGCTGGTCGCGCCGGAGTTGAGGCCGAGGTGCTCGGCTAGGCCGGTCGCGGTGGCCGGGCCCTCGATGCGGAGGAGGCCGAGCAGCTTGACGCGTACGGGGTGGGCGAGCGCGCGCAGCGACCGCTCGTTGAGCAGGACCTCGTGCTCCGGATCGAAGTCCGGCGGAAGCGGTTTCTCGGTCGTCATGCCTGCCATGCTAGAACCGCAAACGGTTGTTTGCAAACAAATCTTTGCGAACGATTCTTTGCGATCCTCGTGGCCGCGAAGTGGGCCGCGTTGGATCGGCACGGCCGATGCGCCGTCAGCCCGGATGCTCGTGGGGCCGGAATCTGGACAAACCGGACGGCGGCAGGCCCCGGCTGCGCCGTCAGCGAACAGGGGCGTTCTGCCTCGTTCGTTCCGGAAGGCGTTGGCTAGGGTCGTGCACAGGTTTCTTTGCAAGCGGCAAGCGAGCCGACGTAGGTGGAGGACATGAAGGGATTCACACCCGTGGCACAAGGCGACAACGCCCAGGCGGGGCTGGACGAACACATCTACCAGCGGCTCCTCAAGGAGAGGATCATCTTCCTCGGTTCCGAGGTGCGCGACACCAACGCCAACGCGATCTGTGCGCAGATGCTCCTGCTCAACGCCGAAGACCCCAACAAGGACATCTGGCTCTACATCAACTCGCCAGGTGGTTCGGTCGACGCCGGACTGGCGATCTACGACACCATGCAGTACATCTCCAACGACGTCGCCACGATCGCCATGGGGCTGGCGGCGTCGATGGGCCAGTTCCTGCTCGCGGCCGGCGCGAAGGGCAAGCGGTTCGCGCTTCCCCACGCGCGGATCATGATGCACCAGCTGTCGGGCGGCATGGGCGGAACCGCCTCCGACATCAAGATTCAGGCACAGCAGAGCCTGCACCTGAAGAAGCAGCTGTTCGAGCTCACGGCGCTGCACACCGGGCAGGCAGTGGAGCGAATCGAAGCCGACGCAGACCGCGACCGCTGGTTCACCGCCGACGAGGCATTGGAATACGGCTTCATCGACCGCGTTGTGCAATCGGCCGGTCAGGTCAGCTCCGACGGACCCGTTTCCTGACCAGGCAGTGTGAGAGGACGAACTGAGATGGCGAGCATGCCAAACCTGCCGAACCTGGCGACCAACCCGGCTTTGCAGCCGCGGAACGACTATTTCATCCCGCGCTGGGAAGAGCGCACTCCTTACGGCTACCGGCAGATCGACCCGTACGCCAAACTGTTCGAGGACCGGATCATCTTCCTCGGCACGCCGGTCAGCGACGACATCGCCAACGCGGTGATGGCGCAGTTGCTCTGTCTGGAGTCGATGGATCCCGACCGTCCGGTCACGCTTTACATCAACAGCCCGGGCGGCTCCATGACCGCACTCTCCGCGATCTACGACACGATGCGTTACATCACACCGGATGTCTACACCGTGTGCCTCGGGCAGGCGGCCTCCGCCGCGGCGGCGCTGCTGGCGGCGGGTTCGCCGGGCAAGCGGTCCGCGCTGCCCAACAGCCGGATCGTGATCCACCAGCCGTACCTCTCCGAGGGCAGCTACGGCCAGGCCAGCGACATCGAGATCCAGGCCAACGAGATCCTGCGGATGCGCAACATGCTGGAGCAGATGATCGCGGAGAACACCGGCAAGTCGGTGGAGGAGGTCGCGCGCGACATCGAGCGCGACAAGTTCCTCAGCGCGGAGCAGGCAGTTGAGTACGGCCTGATCGACGAGGTGCTGACGACGCGCAAGAAGAGCCTCATCGACGCCTGATCTATGCCTAGACTTGGGGTCACCTGGCCGGAGACGGTGGTCGTGCATCAACTCACGACCGTTGTCAAGGGTTCCTCGGTTCGCCCCCGGCGTACAACGACGCGCTAACGAAATCGGACGTCAACGCGCGGAACGGAGTAGCGTCGGACGTGACCGGCTTGAAACGAGCTTGGAACGAGCCCGGCCAGGTGACAGAGGTCAGGTGTCAGAGACCCCCGGAAGATCGGTCGCCAGGAGCGGCGGACGGTTGACGATCGACGAGGAGACGTTCCGTAGTGGCACGCATCGGTGACGGCGGCGACCTGCTGAAGTGCTCGTTCTGTGCGAAAAGCCAGAAACAGGTGAAGAAGCTCATCGCGGGTCCGGGCGTCTATATCTGTGACGAGTGCATCGACCTCTGTAACGAGATAATCGAAGAGGAGCTCAGCGACAACTCGGAGCTGGGTCTCCAGGAGCTTCCCAAGCCGCGGGAAATCTACGACTTTCTCGATCAGTACGTCGTCGGCCAGGACAGTGCGAAGAAGGCGCTGTCGGTGGCGGTCTACAACCACTACAAGCGGGTGCAGTCCGGCCTCACCACTGGTGGCCGGCACGCCAAGGACGAGCCGGTCGAGCTGGCCAAGTCCAACATCCTGCTGATCGGGCCGACCGGTTCCGGCAAGACCTACCTCGCGCAGACGCTGGCGAAGATGCTGAACGTCCCGTTCGCCATCGCCGACGCGACCGCGCTGACGGAGGCCGGCTACGTCGGTGAGGATGTCGAGAACATCCTGCTGAAGCTGATCCAGGCCGCCGACTACGACGTCAAGAAGGCCGAGACCGGCATCATCTACATCGATGAGGTCGACAAGATCGCGCGTAAGAGCGAGAACCCCTCGATCACGCGCGACGTCTCCGGCGAGGGTGTGCAGCAGGCGCTGCTGAAGATCCTCGAGGGCACGACGGCGTCGGTGCCGCCGCAGGGCGGACGCAAGCACCCGCATCAGGAGTTCATCCAGATCGACACCACCAACGTGCTGTTCATCGTGGGTGGCGCGTTCGCCGGCCTGGAGCGGATCATCGAGCAGCGCGTCGGCAAGAAGGGCGTGGGCTTCGGCGCCACGATCCGTACCAAGGAGGAACGGGAGAAGGAAGACCCGTTCGGTGCGGTGATGCCGGAAGACCTGCTGAAGTTCGGGCTGATCCCGGAGTTCGTCGGCCGCCTCCCCGTGATCGCGACGGTCCAGCCGCTGGATCGCACGGCGCTGATGAAGATCCTGACCGAGCCGCGCAACGCTTTGGTGCGGCAGTACCAACGTCTGATCGAGATCGACGGCGTGGAGCTGGAGTTCAGCGAAGACGCCATCGAGGCGATCGCCGAACAGGCGTTACTCCGTGGCACCGGCGCCCGAGGCAACCGCGCGATCATCGAAGAAGTGCTGCTGAACGTCATGTTCGAGGTCCCCAGCCGCGACGACGTGGCCCGAGTGGTCGTGACGCGCGAAGTCGTCCTCGACAACGTCAACCCGACCCTGATCCCTCGCGAACAGGCGACGCGCAGCCGGCGCAGCAGCAACACCCAACGCCGCGAAAAGTCCGCCTAACCTTCCGCTCCGCCTCCGTAGGCGGGCGGCCAACCGCCCTGCCACCCACCTGTTTTGGGCTGCGCGAATGACCACGTTAACCACGCTTTTGGCGGGTTAACCACGCCCCGGGACGTGGCGAAGCACCTATTGGCGTGGCGAAGTAGCTGCGCGGGCGTCAGCGGCCGGCTGGTCCGGCCCCGCCGGATGCGGCGCGCGCGGGCCAGGAGGCCGGCCGTCGCCGGATCTGGTCGATCGACGTGAGCGCAGCACCGATCGCTGCCGCCGCGCCATGAGCTGAGCCGGTCACAAGGTCAGCGACAGCGTCGCCCCTTAAGGCGGTCGGGCGTTGCTGGCCGCCGGGTCGGTGGTGTCGGTGGTGTCGGTGGCGGCCAGCCAGGTGGCGGGGTGCCGGCGGATCTGGTCGATCGAGGTGAGGGCGGCGCCGATCACTGCCGCGTCGGGGCCGAGCATGGCCGGGCGGACGGTCACCGGCGCCCAGCAGGCCGTGAGCACACGTCGTTCGATCTCGGGGGTCAGGTGGGGGAGGAGCCACGACGACAGCAGCGCGAAGCTGCCACCCAGCAGCACCGTGCCGACGTCGAGTACATTCAGCGCGCCCGCCAGCGCGATCCCCAGCGCGGTGCCGGCCGTCTCCAAGGCTGCGAGCGTCGCCGGGTCGCCGGATTCGGCGCGGGCGCTGATGGCGGCCTCCGGTGTGGTGCCGGCCGGCGACGGCTGGTCGCCGAGGATCGCGGGGAGGCCGGCGTAGGCCTGCAGGCAGCCGCGGGCGCCGCAGTCGCACGGCCGGCCGTCGCCGGGAGAGACGGGGACGTGGCCGAGCTCGCCGCTCCAGCCGCGTTGGCCACGTAGGAGCTGCCCGGACAAGACGATGCCGGCACCGATGCCCAACCCGCCGGAGACGTAGACGAAGCTGTCCAGTGTGTTGTCGCTGGCGTACAGCTCGCCGAGCGCCGCGAGGCCGGCCTCGTTGCCGACCGCGACGGGCCGGGCGAGGTGCTCGCGCAGGAGGCTGCCAGCGTCGACGTCGTGCCAGCCGAGGGCCGGCGCCGACCGGACCACACCACCGTCGACCGGTCCGGGGACGGCGAGCGTCGCGGTGACCACGCCGAGCCCTTCGTCGCTGCCGACGGCGACCGCCGCATGGGCCATTCGCGCCACGGCGGCCAGTACACCCGCCGCGTCGTCCAGGTCCGCGTACGGCGCGAACGCCAGATGCCGGACCGCGCCAGTGAGGTCGACGACGCACGCGGCCAGCCCGTCGGCGCGGATGTCGAGGCCGAGCCCGGCCGGTCCGGTACGAGACAGCGTCAGCCCAACCCGCGGCCGCCCGGCCCGCCCGTCATGCGTCAGCCCGGCCTCGCCGACCAGGCGCCCCGCCAGCAACTCCTCGACGATCCGCGTGATCGTCGGCCGGGTCAGGCCGGTGGCCGCGACCAGCTCTGTACGCGAGATCGGCTGACCGGCAGCCAGGATGTGCCCGAAGACCAGCTCGAGGTTGCGGGCCCGCAGGCTCTGCTGCCGCGCTGGCTCGGCGGGCTCGCGGGGTCGGCTCGGCCGGATCGGTGGGTTCATGGCACCCTCACCGCGACCTCTTCGGCCGCGGCGGGCAGCCTGCGCGGGTCGCTGGGTGGCTCGGTGGGTTCGTGGCGCTGCGGCTGCGAACGCTTCGGCGGCTGCGGCCGACAACCCGTCGGCGACGACGATCAGCAGTCTCCGCGAGTGGGTTCATGGCGTCGCCTCCGCCGCGAGCTTTTCGGCGGCTGCGGCCGGGAGCGCGCCGTCGGCGACGATGGCGAGCAGTCTTCGCGAAAGCGTCTCGGCCGGCGCGAGTACGAGCGGGCGGTCCCAGCACGGCGAGAGCCCGACGCCGAGGTAGTCCCGCGCCCGGACGAACCAACGGTCCTGTGCGGTCGCCGAGTCGCCGGGTACGAGCAGCATCGTCCACTCGCCCGTGCCGGGCGACACCGCGAGCCACGGCGCCGCCACACCATGCACCGCACCCACCGATGTCCCCTGCGGGCTGAGCAGCCGGACGTTGCCGGAGATGGCTGGGCCGCGCCAGAAGTAGCCGCCGTACCCGGCGCCCGCCCGTCCCGACGCCGCCGGTGTACGCAAGGCCAGCGCCTGCCCGGTCGCGTTGGTCAGCGACGTCGAGAGGTCGAGTATCCACGCCTCCGCACCGGCCACCAGCCGCGCGCTGATCGAACGCCGTTCCCGCAGCAGCTCAACGCCGTCATGCGCGCCGACCCAGCTGAGTGCGTGCTCGCAACCAGTCTCGGACGAGGACAGCCAGCGCTCGTGCCGCTGGATCCCGTGGTTGTCGAGCCAGGCCGGCCCGTGACCGGCGACGTAGGTCCGGCCGCCCCAGAAGTTGTACCCGCCGACGTCGGGCAGCGCGATGCTGATCCCGAGCTGGTGCTGGTGCGAGTCCGGCCGCGCGTCGGTGACGACGTGGCCGGCGAGCGTGCGTACGGGATGGAGGTACGGCCGAGGCGCGCTGGCCACCGGCAGCGAGGGCGCCCAGACGTACCGGGCCACCTCCCGTCCCAGAAGCCGCAGCACAGCCGCCATGCCCAAAGCGTAGTCGAATTAGGGAAAGCCATTGACTCTAATCGCTCGGCTACCTAGAGTCCCGAAACGAGGTGCCGGCCGGTAGCTACCGAGAGGAGCAAGGTCGATGAGATCGGTCCCGCTCGTACGCAGCACCAGCACCAGCACCAGCACCTGCACCCGCACCCGCCGGGCCGCCGCCATGGCAGCCGCGTCCGCCCTGCTGGCCGCGACCGCTCTGCTCGCGACACCGGCGGCCAGCAACGCCGCACCCGCCACCACGTCACAGGACGCCGTCACCCCACTGCGGACCTGGCCCAACACGCCCGACGGCTTCGCGGCCCAGTCCGGCCTGGGCCGCGGCCCCACGACCGGCGGCGCGGGTGGACAGACCGTCACGGTCACCACCCAGGCCCAGCTCAACCAGTACGTCACCGCGTCCGCGCCCTACATCATCCGCATCGCCGGCACGATCAACATCAGCCCGAAGGGCACAGAGTTGCGCGTCGCGTCCGACAAGACGATCGTCGGCGTCGGCACCAGCGGCCAGATCGTGGGCGGCGGCTTCTTCCTCAACGTCGGCGTGCACAACGTGATCATCCGCAACCTGACGATCTGCGACACCCGCATGCCCGACGACGACCCGGGCGACGACGCGTACGACTACGACGCGATCCAGCTCGACACGGCCGACCACATCTGGATCGACCACAACCGCCTGCAGCGGATGAACGACGGCCTGATCGACAGCCGCAAGGACACGACGTACCTCACCGTCTCGTGGAACCACCTGGTCGAGAACAACAAGACGTTCGGCATCGGCTGGACGAGCAACGTGACCGCGCGGATGACCCTGCACCACAACTGGTTCCAGAACACCAACTCGCGCAACCCGAGCGCGGACAACATCGCGCTGTGCCACATGTACAACAACTACCTGCAGAACATCACGGGGTACGGAAACTACGTGCGCGGCCTGACCAAGGCCGTCATCGAGAACAGCTACTACGACACCGTGCGCGACCCGTACTACGTCGAGGCCGGCGAACTCGTGCAGCGCGGCAACGTCGTCGTCAACAGCAGCTGGCGCGACGGCAAGGTGCGGCAGAAGGGCAGCGCCTTCAACCCGTCGAGCTACTACTCCTACACCCTCGACCCGGCCAGCGCGGTGCCCGACCTGCTGCGTACGTACGCCGGCCCGCAGTCCAACCTCGGCGTCTGATCGCCCAGGCGAGGGCGCGCACTCCCGGTTCGGGGTAGTTCACCCCTGGGTGGGAGGTCCACACCGGGGCGAGCTGTCAGGATCGGTGCTGTGGTTGTTCGTTGGGTTGCCCGGCTGCTGAGCCCGCTGCGGGCCCGGCTCACCTACCGGCGGTGGGCGGGGCTCATCGTCGGCGGTGCGCTGCTGATGCCGTACATGATGGCCGGCGAGCTGGTCTTTCGCAGCTGGCAGGACGCGAACGGGAGCGGCCTGCTGGTGGTGATCGACCCGGCGGTGTTCCTCGCCGTGTTGCCGGTCATCGCGCTCACCGGGCTGGTGCTGCCGATCCGCGTGGTCGCCATCAGCCTGTCGCGCGCGCTGCTCGGCGTCCGGCTGGAGGCTTCTGAGTCCGACGCCCGTACGTGGCCGCAGCGCTGGCGGACGGCGCTGTGGTTCACCGCGTTCCTCGGTGTCGGCGGTATCGTCAGCGGGCTCACGCTGGCGATGGCGCCGTTCGCGGCCTGGCTGTGCAGCTATCCGTTCACCGGCGACTGGCTGAACCCCGACCGGCCGCCGGGTGCGCCGGGCTGGTCGCTGGTGTGGACGATCCCGATCGGGCTCGCGATCCTGCCCGCGCTGGCCTACGTCGCCGCCGGCACCGGGGCGCTGCTCGGCTACCTCGCGTCGGCCCTGCTCGGGCCGACGCCTGGCGACCGGCTCGCGGCGGCCGAACGCCGGTCGGCCGAGCTCGCCGAACGCAACCGGCTCGCCCGCGAGCTGCACGACTCCGTGGGCCACGCGCTCTCGGTCGTCACCGTGCAGGCCGCGGCGGCGGGACGCGTGCTGGACGCCGACCCGGCCTTCGCCCGCCGCGCGCTCGGCGCGATCGAGGAGTCGGCCCGGGGCGCGCTGGAGGACCTCGACTACGTACTCGGCCTGCTGCGCGAGGACATTCTTCCGGCAGACAGCCCGGAGCTCACGCTGGCGGCGCTGCCGGAGCTGGTGGAGTCGACCGGACTCGACGTGGAGTATGTCGTCGACGGCGAGATCGCGCACGTGCCGCGTACCGTGTCCCGCGAGGCGTACCGGATCATCCAGGAAGGCCTGACCAACGCGCTGCGGCACGGCGGGCCGGTCGCGGGCGGCGTGGCCGGCGCCAGGGTCGTCGTCAATCTTCGGTTGGCGGTCGCCGACGACCGTCTGGAGGTGGAGATGTCGAACTCCGTAAGCAGTCTGGACGGCTCGGGCGGCGGCGGTCGGTCGCCGTCGCCGTCGTCTTCCCGGCCCGGTGGCGGGCGCGGGCTGCGCGGGATGGCCGAGCGGGTCCGCATGCTGCGTGGTGAGCTGGACGCGGGCCCGGCGGAGGCCGGCACCGACAGCTGGCGGCTGCACGTCAGCCTGCCGTTGCGTGCGTCGGCGGTACGCCTGTGAACTGCGCGCAGACCAGGGTCGTCCTGGTCGACGACGAGGACCTGATTCGCGCCGGCCTCCGCGCGATCATCGACGCCGAGCCGGACCTGTCGGTCGTCGGCGAGGCGTCCGACGGCGCGGCCGCGGTCACGACGATCCGTTCGCTCGTACCCGACGTGGTGCTGATGGACGTACGGATGCCGGCGCTCGACGGCCTGCAGGCCACGCGGCGCGTACTCGAGTCTGACGGCCCGGCACCGAAGATCGTCGTGCTGACGACGTTCGAGAACGACGACTACGTCTACGAGGCCCTGCGTTCGGGCGCGAGCGGCTTCCTGCTGAAGCGGGCGTCGCCGGACACGCTGGTGCACGCGATCCGCGTCGTCGCCCGGGGCGACTCGCTGCTGTTCCCGGCCGCGATCCGGGACCTGGCGGCGCGCCGCTCAGCCTCGCCGGACCGCTTTCGGTCGCCTGTGCGCGAGGACCTCGCGCGCCGGCTCACCGAGCGCGAGGCCGAGGTGCTCCGCCTGATGGCGCGCGGCCTGTCGAACGCGGAGATCGCGAGCCACCTGGTCGTCTCGCTCGAGACCGTGAAGACCCACGTGGGCAACGTGCTGGCGAAGCTGTCGGCGCGCGATCGCACCCAAGCGGTGATCGCGGCGTACGAGTCGGGGTTCATCACGCCGTCCTGATGACTTTTTACCTGCCGCCGGCGATGAGTTTTGCCTCGGTCAGCTGTCTAACTGGCGACCTCGACAAACTGATGAGCTGAAAGGCATCACTGATGTCCACCAAGATCTTTGTGAACCTGCCGGTCAAGGACCTCAACGCTTCCGTCGACTTCTTCACCAAGCTGGGCTTCGGCTTCGACGCCACCTTCAGCGACGAGAACGCTGCCAGCATGGTTGTGGGAGAGGACATCGTCGTGATGCTTCTGGCCGAGCCGTTCTTCAAGACGTTCACCAAGAAGGAGGTCGCGGACGCGACCAAGACCACCGAGGCGATCGTCGCCCTCGGCGTCGAGACCCGCGCGCGCGTCGACGAAATCGCCGACGCGGCGCTGGCGTCGGGCGGGTCGGAGGCCAACGAGGCCAACGACCAGGGCTTCATGTACGGCCGCAGCTTCAACGACCTCGACGGCCACCTGTGGGAGGTCGTCTACATGGACATGAGCGCCGTTCCGGCATAGCCCCCGCAGCTTGCGACGCTCGCTCCCGCCATCACGGTGCCCGGAGCGAGCGTCGTCCGCGTTGCGTAGGCTGGTTGTCCGGGACGTGAGCCGCAGGAGCGAGCATGGTCGCGGACATCTTTATCGGCTGGGCCATCGGCAAGCTGCTCGATCGCGGCACGGACGCGCTCAAGGCGAGCGACTCGGAGTACATCCTCACGGCGGCGACAATCGAGATCCGGTCCGAGTTCCCACCCGGATGGCGCGGCGATCGGCTGACCGAAGCGATCAAGGACCAGCTTCAAGGCCAGCTGGATCACGGCGGCGAGCTGCGGATCGCGTTCGAGGCTCAGCTCCTGCCGCTGCGAGACTTCGTTTTCGATCGCCCGGACCGCTCACGAGAGACCGCCGGCGAGTTGCTCGATCAGCTCGGACTCGACTTCGACGTCCTCGTCGCACTGGTCGTCGCGGGCTTCGAGCGAGCGGTCCGTACGGTGGCCGTCGAGCGGGCGAGCCTCCCGGAGAAGCTGCTCCTCGCCGAGGTCACGCAGCGGGCGGAGGCAGGATCCAGTGCCGTGCAGAACACGCTCGAGCGACCGCCCCGAACGATGGTCGGCCGCGATCACGAGCTTCGCCAGTTGCTCGCGATCGCCGACGTGGCGAGCACGCTTCTGGTCACCGCCGTCCACGGAATGGGTGGAGTAGGGAAGACAGCATTGGCTCGAAGGTTCGCAGCCAGTGTGCGAAAGCGGTTCCGCGACGCGACGTACGAGATCGACCTCCATGGCTTCACTCCCGGCCAGGAGC
Organism: Flindersiella endophytica; assembly: GCF_054779015.1. NCBI lineage: Bacteria > Bacillati > Actinomycetota > Actinomycetes > Propionibacteriales > Nocardioidaceae > Flindersiella > Flindersiella endophytica. The sequence goes on along the minus strand of NZ_BAAGYY010000024.1, from coordinate 169,426 downwards.
CTCGGCGACCGGACGACGCACTTGCCGACCTGCTGCGGCTTGCCGGCTTCCCTGCCACGTCGATTCCGTCCAGCCTGACGGGAAAGAGCGAACGTTGGAGGGGATGGCTCGCGTCGCATTCGGTGCTGCTGGTCATCGACAACGCCCGATCCGCAGGGCAGGTGGCGCCGCTGCTTCCGGGCGAGGCGCCCGGCTGTCTCGTCCTGGTCACCAGCCGTGAATCCCTGCCTGAGTTGGAGGTCGACCACAGGCTGCGACTCGACCTGCTCTCCGAAGCGGACTCGGTGGCCCTGCTCCAGAAGCTTTCCGGTCGTACCGACGAGGTGGAGCTGGCCGAGATAGCGCGCATCTGCGGCTGGCTGCCACTCGCGTTGCGCGCGATCGGCCCGCTGCTGAACAGCATGACCCCGAGCGATCTGGTCCAGGTGATGCGTTCGGCCGCGAACCCGCTTGAACATTTGGACGAGGTGGAACGTGCCGTACACGCCGCCCTCACCGTTTCCTATGAGGCCCTGGGGAATACGTCGCGGCAGCGGCTGCGGTGGCTCGCGATCCATCCCGGTCCGGATTTCGACGCCGCCTCGGCAGCCGCACTGTGGGACGTTCCGCCGGCATTCGCGATGGTCGAGCTGACTCGCCTGACGACAGCCAACCTCCTGCTCCGCACAGCCGGCGAACGGTTCGAGTTCCACGACCTGCTGCTGGCATACCTCCGCGACCTCGCCGCGCGGCATGACGCTGCCGTTCGCGCCGGGGTCATGGAGCGGCTGTTTCGCAGTCTGAACGAACGGCTCTGGGCGGCGAGGGAAGAACGCGGAATCCTCGGAGGTGACGCGCCCGCGTTCCGTTCGGCTCACATCTTCGGTGGTTCGAAAGCAGCCGTCGCTTGGCTGGAGGCCGCGGCGTCGGAGCTGGAGGCGGTCGCCAAGGCCGCGATCGAGTCGGCCTGGTCCGACGCTTTCACCTTCGCCAAGGAATCGGCCTACTGGCTTTGGCTGAACGGCCGGCTCCCCGCAGCGCAAGCGGTTCTGGCCACGATAGAGCGGGTCTCGGAGAGGCGGCAGGACAAGCTTGCACACGCGTACGCGCTGTGGGGACAGGCGGAGGTGCTGAGAGTCCTGGGCCGATTCTCCGCGGCGATCGACCTGTTCAGGCGATCCTACGACCTGGCCGTCGAGATCGATGATCCGCAGAGCATCGCGAGAGCACTGCGCGGGCAGGCCGAAGTCGACCGGTGCCGGGAACGGCACGAGGCGGCGGCCGAGATGTTCGCGGAATCGGCGGCCTTGTTCGCGTCTGCCGGCGACCGCTTCGGCGAAGCGAACGCCTTGCGAGGATCCGCCGAGATAGCCAGAGCGAGTGGCCGGCTTCAGCAGGCCACCGAACTGTACGACCGCTCGGAGAGGCTCTACGGCGAGATCGGCGAACGCCTCGGCGAGGCCGACATCCTGCGGGGACGGGCCGGCATCGCCCAGTGCACCGGAGACTACGCGGCGTCCGCCGAGCGGTATCGAAAGGCGCAGGACCTCTACGAGGAGGTCGGAGACTCCCGTGGCAAGGCGAACACGTTCGAAGGATTGGCCGAGTTCCATCGTTCGTTGGGCGGCTTGGCCGAGGCGGCGGAGGAATATCGATCTGCGATCGTCCTGTACGAGGAGGCCGGTGACTTGTTCGGACAGGCCCATGCCTGGTTCGGCTGGGCCCAGCTAGCCGAGGAGATGGGCGCATCGGGCGCGGCCCGGGAGGCCTACCGCAACGCGCTAAGCCAGTACGCAGCGATGGAGCTGACCGAGCGAGCGGGTCGTTGCGCCGAAGCGTTGTCCCGGCTGGATTCGGGGTGACTGGCGGATATGGTCGGGGGCATGGCGACGTACGCGTACGAGATCGTTGACGTGTTCACCGACCGGGCCTTCGCCGGCAATCCGCTGGCGGTCGTGCTCGAGGCTGAAGGGTTGGGGGATGCGCAGCTCGCGGCGATCGCGAGGGAGTTCAATCTTTCCGAGACCGCGTTCGTGCTGCCGCCCACGAGCGATGCCGACTATCGCGTACGTATCTTCACGCCCGCGCGCGAGCTGCCGTTCGCCGGGCATCCGAGCGTGGGCACCGCTGTCACGCTGGCGCGGCTCGGGCGGATCGGGCAGGGCGATGTCGTTCAGGAGTGTGGTGCCGGGCTGCTGCCGATCACGATCGACGGTGACCTGGCGACGCTGACCGGTGGGGTGCCCACGGTCGGCGAGGAGCTGGATCCCAAGGCTCTGCTCGCCACGGCCGGCCTCAGCGAGGCGGATCTGGTCGGGCTGCCCGCGCGGACGGCCGGTGCCGGGCTCGACCACACGTTCCTGCCGGTCTCCGACGAGGCGGTCGGCCGGGCCAGCCTCGACCTCGCGGCCGCGCGGGCGCACGGCATCGACAAGGTCTACGTCTTCTCCTGGAACGCCGCGACCGGCAAGGTGCACGGCCGGTTGTTCGGGCCAGGCGTGGGCGTGCTCGAGGACCCGGCGACGGGCTCGGCGGCGGTCGGGCTGGGTGTCTGGCTCGCCGCGAGCGGTCAGGTGCCTGCCGACGCCGAGACGCCGTACGTCATCTCACAGGGCGCCGAGATGGGTCGGCCGTCGGTGCTGAGCTGCACGGTGACGACCGCGGCCGGTGCGGTCGTGCGCACCACTGTTGCCGGGCAAGTGGTTCCGGTCGCGTCCGGACGGCTGACGGTCTAGCCAGCCCACACAAGGCCGAACTCCGCGATCTCGCTGACAAGTGGGCTCGCGTTCGGCCATGATGGGAGCGCTCCCGCGAGCGATGGGCGGATCACTCGACGGAGGTCCGTTCCGCTTCTGTCGTCTGGGAAGAAGACCATGCGCTTCCGCCGTCGCTTCCGGTTCGCCGCCGCCGCCGTCGTCGCCTTGTTCGGCCTCGTCGCCGTTTCGTTGTTCATACCGATCGCGGCCGGACAGGCCGCTCCACCCGAGGCCGTCGCCGGCTACTCGTTCGACGACGGCACCGCACAGGGCTGGTTCGCCCGCGGTGCCGCGACGGTCGCGGCCAGCCCGGACGCGGCCCGCAGCGGTACGCACGGCCTCCGAACCACCGGCCGAGCGGACACCTGGCAGGGCCCGGGCGTCCAGCTCGCCGACCGGCTGGTGACCCGCGCGACCTACACCGTCGAGGCCTACGTCCGGCTCGGCGCCGGCGAGGCCGACACGCCCGTCTTCCTCACCATGCAGCGCACGCCGGCCGGCGGTACGACCGCGTTCGACCGCATAGCCTCCGGGTCGGCGACCGCCGGCGGCTGGACCAGGCTGTTCGGCGAGTACGTCGTGCCGAGCGAGTCGACCGAGCTCCAGCTGTACGTCGAGAGCGAGAGCGCCACCGCTGCGTACGACCTCGACGACGTGACGGTCACGCTCACCGCGAACCCGCCCGAGGGCCCGCCGGACGAGGCGCCGATCTCCGGCGACTTCGAGTCCGGCAGCCTGCAGGGCTGGGCGCCGCGGATCAGCTCCGAGACGCTGACCGTCACCACGGCCGACGCGCACAGCGGGCAGGCGAGCCTGCTGACGACGAACCGCACCCAGCCGTACGCCGGTCCGACGCTGAACCTGCTCGGGCGTACGACGAAGGGCAAGAAGTACGCGTTCACGGCATGGGTGAAGCTCGCGCCCGGCGAGGCGCCGGCCGACCTCCGGCTGAGCCTGGAACGTCGTACGGCCGGAACGCCGAGCTACCAGACGCTCGCGTCCGCGCCCGGCGTGACCGACGCCGCCTGGGTACGGCTGACCGCGACGTACACGCTCGCGGTCGACGTGGACTTCTTCGCCGTCTACGTCGAGACCGCGAGCGGCACGGCGTCGTTCTACCTGGACGACTTCACGCGTGAGTACATCCGGCCGAAGCCGATCCAGACCGACATCCCTTCGCTGAGAGACGTTTTCGCCGACGACTTCCGGATCGGCACGGCGATCTCACCGAGCGACACGGTTGGTGTGGCGAGCGAGCTGGCCGTCAAGCACTTCAACTCCGTCACGCCCGGCAACGCGATGAAGTGGGACGCGACCGAGCCGGCCGAGGGGGAGTTCCGGTTCACCGACGCGGATCAGGTGGCGTCGTTCGCTGCATCCAACGGTCTTGCGTTGCGCGGGCACACGTTGATCTGGCACAGCCAGACACCGGCGTGGGTCTTCCAGGACGCGTCGGGCCGCGAGCTCACCAACAGCCCCGCGGACAAGGCGTTGCTGCTGGCGCGGGTGGAGAACCACGTTCGTGCGGTCGCCGGCCGGTATGCCGGCCAGATCTACGCGTGGGACGTCGCGAACGAGGTGATCGACGAGTCGCAGCCGGACGGGTTGCGCCGCAGCCGGTGGTACGAGATCGCCGGGGACGACTACCTGCGTACGGCGTTCCGGGTCGCGCGGGAGGTCGCACCCGGCGCCAAGTTGTACATCAACGACTACGGCACCGAGGCTCCGCGTAAACGACAGGCGCTGTATTCGGTGGTCGCGCGGCTGCGTGCCGCGGGCGTGCCGATCGATGGCGTGGGACACCAGCTGCACATCAACAGCGACCGGCAGAGTGTGGCCGAGGTCGAGGCGACGTTCCGCTTGTTTGCCTCGCTGGGGGTGGAGCAACAGGTGACGGAGCTGGACATCAGCGCGTACACGAACTTCGTGGAGTCTTCGCCTGCGGTGTCGGCCGAAACGCTTGCGGAGCAGGGATATCGCTATCGAGACCTGTTCGACCTGTTCCGGCGGTATCGCTCGGCGCTGACGACGGTGACGATCTGGGGGATGTCGGACGGCGGGACGTGGTTGCGGAGCTTCCCGTTCCCGCGGCTGGACTGGCCGCTGCTGTTCGACGAGGACCTGCAGGCGAAACCCGCGTACTGGGGCGTGGTCGATCCGGCGCACCTGCCTGCGCTGGATCTTCGGATGTCCGTGCCGAAGGGCTCGCCTGTTGTCGACGGGCGTCCGGAGCTGGAGTGGGACCTGCTGCCGGGGGCGTCGGTGTACTCGCCGGGCGTGGTGTCCGGAACCTTCAAGCTGCGTTGGGATTCGCGGTGGCTCTACGTCCTCGCGGACGTACGTGATCCGGTCCGGAACGCCTCGGATGCTTTGGAGGTCGTCGTCGACGGAACTCCGTATCGGATCGGCCGATCCGGCACGTGCACGTCGGGCGTACGGGCGCGTACGTCGTCGCTCGCGAGCGGCTATCGCGTCGAGGCGGCAATCCCGTTGGCGTCGACTGGGGCGGTGGATCGCGTTCTGCCGTTCGACATCCGCTTCCGCGACGGTGCTGGGAGTGGTGTGGTGGCGGATGGTAACTGGAGCTCGGTGCAGCTCGCGAACCCGGTCGCCCGTACGGACGCCTCGCGCGCCACACCGGTCGTCGACGGCGTCGCCGAGCCGGCCTGGGCCCGTGCGCCGCGCGTGGCAACCGGTGTGCAGGTGTCGGGCAACGGCGGAGCAACGGCCACCGCCCGCCTCCTCTGGGACTCGGACCACCTGTACGTCCTGGCGGAGGTGACCGACCCAGTGCTGGACGAGTCCAGCCCGAACACCTACGAACAGGACTCGATCGAAATCTTCCTCGACCCGGACAACACCAAGGACTCCGGCTACATCGACGACGACGGCCAGTACCGGATCTCGTTCACCAACCACCAGACGATCACCGGCAACCGTTTCACCCAGCCCCTGATCGCCGACAACCTGGTGAGCGCGACCCGCACCACGCCGACGGGCTACATCGTCGAGGCGTCGATCGCGTTCGAAACCCCGAAGCCGCGCAACTCCCTGCTCGGCTTCGACCTCCAAGTCAACGACGCAACGGCTGGCACCCGCACAGCCGCCCGGACCTGGTACGACGGCACCGGCCGTTCCTTCGTCGACACCTCACACTGGGGAGTGCTCCAGCTGAAGTAGCTCACGCTGATGGCGCCTGGCCATCAGCTGGACGTGTTCGGCGATCGCACCTACGTGGGCCAGGACGTCGGCGGGTGCTTGTGTGACGTCGACGACCCGCAGGTGGATCCGCTGCCCGGTTCGGCCGATGGTGACGACAGGCGGTGTGCCCAGTGCCGAGGCGTACAACAACATTCCGTCGGACATGTCGAGTGCCGTCATGTAGGCGAGCAGCTGATAGATGTCGTCGTTGGGGGCGCTTGTGTTCATGCGCTTGTACTTGCAGTCGCCGACGAACAGGCAGCGCCTCCCGGCCCACCATGACAGGTCCGGCTCGAGGCGTACGGTCCGTTCGACGTCCAGCCAGGTTCGACGTACCGACTTACCCGAGGGGAAGGCGCTTTGATCGAGCCGAAGCTGTTCCCGGAGCGCAGTGCGGACGAACTGTTCGAAGACGTCGTTCATGTCGATGAGAAACGCACTCGCGGCTTGGCTGCCCGAGCGTGCCTCGACACCGATGCCGGCAAGGATCATCCGGGCCAAGGAGACGGCGGGCCGGTAGTGCTCGTTCAGGCGCGTCCATCGTGGCTCCGGCACGTCGCGCCCGTCCGGCACGACGGTGCTGATGCCGTTCAGCTGCTGGTGCAGGCCGGCCAGCCGAGCACGCGAACTCGGGTGGCGAAGGCGCAGCCGGCCGAGGGTGTCGACAGCGGACCGCAGCAGCTGGTTCTCGAGGATGTCGGGTGTGAAGTCGTCGTAGGCGACCTCGACCGGCAGCGCGAGCCCAGTCCGAGCGCGCATCTGGTCGGCGATCCGAATCCGCCCTCGCACCGTGGGCAAGGTGTCGGCGAAGTTGCGGTAGTCGTGGAGGAGCCCGCGGCGTAAGGCCACCTCCACCGTTGTCGCGAAGAGCGGAACGATCGCCTCGGCAAGGCCGGCGGCCTGCTCGACCTGCGCACTCGACGGACGCCAACCACGAGGATCCAGTGCGTACGAGACCAGGAAGAGCACGGGCGCGATGCCGACCTTCGGCCGTAGCTCGACGGTCAGATCGCCCACACTGACGACGCCGACGCTCGAACCGCTCGTCAGGGTGTACGTGTCGGTGCTCGACGGGCACGGCTGCACTGTCAGGTCGGGCACCAGATCTCGCAAGACGTCGCGCTCGACGGTCGTGAGCGGAAACGGCTCGGACGGCACGTACTCCGTGAGCACGAGTTCGCGGGTCATGACTCGGAAGGGTCCGTCTCTTCGACGGCCGCCGGCTGGGCTGAAGGCTTGCGAAGCACATCGAGCTTGAACCGGTCGAGCTCGTCCGGGTTGGAGAAGAAGTGTTCCTCGAGAAACGGCATGACCGAGTGGTTCCAGGCCATCGCCACGGAGTCTTCGTCCAGCGCCGGTTTCATGAAGTGGCTCGGGCCGATGGCCACATGCCGGTCGTCGAGCTCCTTGTTTGCGCGATCCACTACGTCCGCGACCCACTGCAGGTCCCGGTGATGATCGGCGAGCCAGCGCCGGAGCACGTCGTTGATGGGCGGCTTGTCGGGGAAGAACTCGACGAAGTGGAAGCGGCGCCGCAGGGCGGTGTCGACGAGCGCGATGGATCTGTCCGCCGTGTTCATGGTGGCGATGATTCGCAGGTTCTTCGGGAGCGCGAACGAGACATCGGAGTACTGCAGACGGATCTCCTCGTCGCGGTACTCCATCAGGAAGAGCAGCTCGCCGAGAACCTTCGCCACGTTCGCGCGGTTCAGCTCGTCGATCAACAAGACGTGGGTGACGTCCGGCCGCTCCTGTGCCGTCGCCGCGATCCGCTTGAGCGGGCCGTCGACGACTTCGTAGGTCACCTGGCCGCTCTCCTCGGCAAGCCTCGGGCGGTAGCCCTCGACGAAGTCCTCATAGGCGTAGGACGGATGGAACTGGACCTTCTCGACCGTGCCGCCTCCGCGCGCGATGTGGCCGGCCAACTTGCGCGCGACGTAGGTCTTGCCGGTGCCTGGCGGGCCGTAGAAGACGACCTGGCCCTTGTCGTCGAGCAGTCGAAGAGTCTGGTTGAGGAAGTCCTCCGTGAGATAGAGCTCTTCCGCAAGTGTCTTCAGAGTGGCTTCCGGAACGCGCCGGCGCAGCCGCCACCAGGTGAACTCTTGGACGCCCCATGGGTCATCGGGCAGATACGGCTCGAGACGCGAACGGATCTGGTCGTTGCAGGCGGCAGCCAGCCCGCCCGGGGTGAGACCGGTCGGCGGCTCCTCACCGAGCAGCTCGAGGATCTGCAGCTTGCCGACCTTGCCGGCTGTCACGTAGCAAGGAATCCACCGTTGGGGGTCGGCCACAGCGAGCGCCTTGACGAGCATCGCCTCGCCCACGCCAGGCAACTTGTAGTCACCGCCGAGACAGTCGTCGAGCCGCTGCTCGACCTCGCCCGGGCCGTGGAGAAGGTGTCGCAACGTCGACATCAGCCGCGCGGTTGTCTCCTCGGACTGAAGCAATCGGTTGAACCCTGGCTGGGAACCTGGCGAACCGTAGGCAGGTCCGGCGAGCCTGCGCAGTAGAGGAAGGGCTGGTTCGTCGAGTGCCGTGAGCGTCAGCGCGGCAGCCAGTTCGGCCCGCTCGCGAGCGCGTTCCTCCCTGCCGTTAACGGGATAGTCGACCTCTTTGCGGAACGCCTCAACCAGGTCAGCCAGCTGGTCCACTTCCTGCCCTCTCATGAACCGCTCGTACATCTCGATCTCGCGTGGGGACCAGCCGTCGGGTGCTGCACCCGACATCAGCCGCCACAACACGCCCTGCGCGTCCAGCCGGTCGCGCATCCGCTCGACCCCGCCTGCCCGGCAAGCGGCCGCGAAGGCGTCGAGGAACTCCAGGGCTTCGCCGTATCTCTCACCAGGGCTCGGATTCGAACCCTGCGGCCATTCGGCGAGCTGGTACGCCTTCGCGAACGGTGTCGCGCGATAGATGGGATGGTGCTCCGCACCCCGGGCCACGGCGAGATAGGACGCCAGGTTGGTCTGCGTGCCAGCCCCGGACACCTCAGCCGGAAGGGCCGCACAGAAGGCTGCGACGGCGTCGGCGGCTTCCCGCTGTTCGTCCCACAACGCGAGGAGAGCCTGCCGTGCGTCCTCCTGGTTCGCGTCCACCCAGTTGAGCAGCGGGCCGTGGGCGTAGAACGTCGTGAGGTTGTTGGGCGAGCCGAACGCTTGCCGCAGAAGCTGGGGCCACTCCGGCTCGTTCGAACGTACGGAATTGGCGGCCGCCGTGACCTTCTCGGCGATCCGAAGCTTGTACTGGCGTTCCTCGGCATCGAAGTCGATCGACTCGGCGAACCGCCGCGCCCAACGGACGAGGTCGTCCCATCGGCCGGTGCGGGCCGGCTCAGGCTCCAGCGGTGCGATGGACAGGATCGCACGCCATTGGTCCCGGGTGACCGCGAAGTCCGTTCCATGCCAGGGCCGGAGCAGGACGTCCAATCCAGCCAGAACGGGATCTGTTCGCGCCTGGTCTCGGGTGATCGGCGGCAGAACATGCCGCTCGATCCGCAGGTCGACCCGATGCTCCTCCGCGCCTACCGTCTCCGGGCGGAAGTCGGCGGTCGGCGCCAAGCGGGGCGTGCCGGTGAGGCGTGCCAACGCATAGATGCCGGCGCGGGCGCCGGACTGCCAGAGAACGACGCCGTCACCTGGGCGCATCTCGTCGCGATACCGGGTGACCACCCAACTGTCGTTCGTGCCTGGCGGCAGCTGCGGCAGGTGCTCGAAGAGGTCGTACTGCTTCGGGTTGCACTGGAACATCCAGTACCGTCGCTCGCCCGCGGCCCAAGGCGAGCCGGCCGGCCAGCGGTCGGCGAAGCGCTCGCGTACCTGCGCCGCGTAGCCCGTGTCGATCGGGAACAGGTAGCCCATCTTCGGCTTGCCGTGGAGGTTGAACGGCCCTTCGCCGCCATCGCGGGGCGGCAACTCGACCAGCGGGATTCCGTCGTCGAGCGGGAAGTATTCGACCCTCGTCAACCAGCCTCTGTCGCGTTCGGAGGCTGGACCATAGGTCCGTTCGACGTCGCCCGGGGAACCACCGGAGACCACCTCGCCCAAGGCAAGGATCACTCCGTGGCGGTAGTGCAGTACGACGTCGCCGGGCGTCATCCGTGCCACGTTCGTGTGGTGGGCCACTTGGGCACCGGCGCTGCCTGCGAAAACGACCCCGGTAGCGCTTTCCTCGGCAAACGACTTCCCTTGATTCACCCACCAGACTCCGGTGGGCGGTTGCTCGACGGCTCGGTTGAACCTCGGCCGGAGGATGGCTACGAGTTGCGCCTTCAGCGCCGGTGGATCGTCGGTCGTCTGCCAGCGCACGGTGCAGGCGGCCAGCCAGGCCCGGATCTCCTCCGCGGTGGCCACGTGGCCGGCGGTGTCGAGTTGCTCGCCAACCTGCTGGTGCAGGACGGAAGCCAGCCGGTCTCCGCTCAGATGCTGGCGAAGGCGTTGGCGCAGCTGACTGGTCTGTCCGACATATACCAGTTCACCTTCGCCGTCGATCACAACGTGTACACCTGGAGCAGCCGGAGCTGAACTCACAGTGTCGCCCGTAAAGGGAGCTGCCTCGCTGAACCCCGCCAATCGCGGTGCCAGGTCCTGATCCATACCCATCCTCCGAGGCCTGCCGGCCTCGCTCGCCTCGTACCCCCACCCTCGCACAACTGCGTCACCTCTATCCGGCGAAACAGGGACTTGGGTGGGTTGCCGGCTCGGCGGGTGGCACCCGGATGGTGGGTGAGCTGCAGGCTGGAGGGTGCAGCTCACCCACGTTCGATCAGGCGACGACGATGGTGAGGGACTCCTGCGCGGGATCCGAGCGCAGGACGAACTCCGCGATCCGGCCGGCGGCGGAGAGGTCGGCTTTGGCCTGCTCCAGTTGGGCGATCTCGGCCTCGGGGCCGCTGATTTCCACGCGTTCCAGCTCGGCGCGCATGGAGAGTTTGCGGTCGGACTTGGCGCCGCGGATGGACGACAGCGCCGCGCTCACGGTTGACAGGATCTCAGGGTCCCCGCCGGAAGGGAGCTCGTCCGCCGTTGGCCAGGGCGCACGGTGGATGGAGTCGTCGTGCCACCAGGACCAGACCTCTTCCGTCACGTACGGCATGATCGGCGCAAACAGCCGCAGCAACGCGGACAGGGCCACCGTCAACGTCGCCTTGGCGGACGAGGATCCTGCGTAGGCGCGATCCTTCACCAGCTCGAGATAGTCGTCGCAGAAGGACCAGAAGAGTTTCTCCGTCGCCTCCAGCGCGCTCGTGTAGTCGAATGCCTCGAACGACGACGTTGCCTGCGTGATCACCGACGACAGCTGCGCGAGCAGGGACAGGTCGAGTGGTTCGGTCACGTCGGCAGCGGACAGGTCGGCGCCGCCGAACGACAGGGCGAACTTGCTGGCGTTCAGGATCTTGATCGCCAGCCGCCGGCCGATCTTCATCTGGGTTTCGTCGAACGGGGAGTCCATCCCCGGCCGCGCACCTGCCGCGCGCCAGCGCACCGCGTCGGACCCGAACTGGGAGAGCACGGCCATCGGCGTCGTCGCGTTGCCGGTCGACTTGCCCATCTTCTTCCGGTCCGGATCCACCACGAAACCGGAGATCGCGCACACCCGCCAGGGCAGGCTGTCGTGTTCGTAGTGTGCGCGCAGCACCCTGGTGAACAACCAGGTGCGGATGATGTCGTGTGCTTGTGCCTGCATGTCCATCGGGAACGTCCGTGCGAACAGATCCGGGTCGCGTTCCCAGCCGCAGGCGATCTGGGGCGTGAGCGATGACGTGGCCCACGTGTCCATGATGTCCGGGTCGCCGATGAAGCCGTCCGGCTTGCCGCGCTGGTCCTCGGTGTACCCGGAAGGCACGTCGGACGCAGGGTCGATCGGCAACTCGTCCTCGGACGGCAGCAGCGGGCGCGAGTGGTCGGGCTCGCCCGACGCGGACAGGGGATACCACACCGGGAAGGGCACGCCGAAGTAGCGCTGCCGGCTGATCAGCCAGTCGCCGGTGAGGCCGTTGGCCCAGTGCTCGTAACGATGCCGCATGAACTCCGGCACCCACGTGATGTCGCGGCCGCGGGCGAGCAGCCCCTGCCGCAAGTCAGCGTCCCGGCCGCCGTTGCGAATGTACCACTGCCGGCTGGACACGATCTCGAGCGGCAGGTCGCCCTTCTCGTAGAACTTCACCGGATGCGTGATTTCCCGCGGCTCACCGAGCAGTTCGCCGGACGCCCGCAACAGCTCTTCCACCCGCCGCCGCGCCTGCTTGACGGTCAGTCCGGCGAGCTCGTCGTACGCCGACTCGGGCACGCCGGCCGGTGGCTCGAGCAGGAACCGCCCGTCACGGCCGATGACGGTACGGGTGGGCAGGGCGAGCTCTCGCCACCACGTCACGTCGGTGATGTCGCCGAACGTACAGATCATCGCGATGCCGCTGCCCTTGCCGGGATCGGCGAGCTGGTGCGCGAGGATCGGGATCTCCACCCCGAACAGGGGTGTCCGCGCGGTCTTGCCGACCAACGCCTGGTAGCGCGAGTCGTCCGGGTGCGCCACCAGCGCCACGCACGCCGGCAGCAGCTCCGGCCGCGTCGTGTCGATGGACAGATCATCGGCGCCGACGTGGAACGCCAACCGGTAGTACGCACCTGGCCGTTCGTGATCCTCCATCTCGGCTTGCGCGACCGCCGTCTGGAACGTGACGTCCCACATCGTCGGCGCCTCGGCCTGGTAGGCCTCGCCGCGCGCGAGGTTGCGCAGGAACGCCCGCTGCGACACCGCTCGTGAGACCTCGCCGATCGTCGTGTACAGCAGCGACCAGTCGACGGAGAGCCCGAGCCGGCGCCAGAGCTCCTCGAAAGACTTCTCGTCCTCTGCTGTCAGCTGCTCGCACAGCTCTGTGAAGTTGCGCCGCGAGATCGGAATCTGTTGTTTTCCAGGCCTGTCCGGCGGCTGGAACGCCGGGTCGTACGGCACCGACGGGTCGCAGCGCACGCCGTAGTAGTTCTGCACGCGCCGCTCGGTGGGTAGACCGTTGTCGTCCCACCCCATCGGATAGAAGACCTCGTGTCCACGCATCCGCCGGAACCGCGCGACGAGGTCGGTGTGGGTGTAGGAGAACACGCTCCCGACATGCAGGTTGCCGGACGCGGTGGGTGGGGGAGTGTCGATGGAGAACACCTGGTCGCGGGTCGCCGTGCGGTCGAACCGGTAGGTGCCGCGCTCTTCCCAGCGGCGCGACCAGCGTTCCTCGAGCCCGTCCAGGCTCGGCTTGTCAGGGATATCGATCATGATGACTCACCTGTAGGTGGTGACGAGCGCACACGGCTCGGTTCAGCCGGGTGTACGCGAAAAGGACACGGTCAGGGGCGGAGAGCGCTCAAAGGCGCGCGGGTACTCGTGCCCGCGCGCTGCCTGCGCAGCCCAAACCGTAGGTAGTCATCGCGACGATGATAGGCCAATCCCGCGGCGCCGCGCCACCGGCTTGCGATCAGGGCCGGCTGGGCCCGGCCCAGAAGAACGCGAAGACGTCGCCGCGCTCGCGCCCGTCGTCGGGAGCTGCGCGGAGCTTCCACTTGCCGAAGACGCGGTTGAGGTCCGCTGTCAGCTCGCGCAGCTCGCCGGGGGTGAGCTTGAACCAGTTGTTGCTGGCCAGTGCGGCATCGGCCCACTCCTCGGGCAGGCTGTCCCGCTCCGCCCGGAAGTTCTGCATGCGGTCGACGAGCTGGCCGAGGAAGACATCGGAAGCTGCCTCCGCCGCGGCCAGACCCGCCGGATCGCCGGCGAAGTCGGCGCGCCGCCAGGAGAACGAGCCGGTCGCCTGCCACCAGCGCTCGCGCCCGTCCTTGGCGAGCTCCGGCACCTCGACGATGAAGTCGAACCGGGCCAGCTGGGTGAGGTGGTACGACAGCAGCCCGACCGGCTCCTCCAGCCGCTTGGACAGCAGCGAAGCCGTCGCCGGACCGTCGACGGTCAGGACGTGGTAGAGCCGCATCCGCAGCGGGTGAGCGAGTGCCTTCAGCGCTGCCGGGTCGGTGACGTAACGCTTCTTGGGGCTTGACATCGCAATTCAGTATAGATGTATAACGTTTCTTGTATATCGTTCCAGACAAGGGGAAGTCGATGGAGGACGGCGATGTCAACGAGCTGCGGGTCCGCGCGATCGATCTGGCCCGGCTCGAGGCCGACGGTGACAAGGAGCTGATCGAGCTGCGGCCGCGGCTCGAACGCGACACGTTCTGGTGGGCGCCCGCCTGGGCGCCGGCGCTGGCACTCGCCTACCTCCGCAGCGGTCAGGCCGACGTTGCGTGGGAGGTGCTTCAGGCTGCGGCGGCCGACGGGTTCCACCAGCCCGAGTCGTTCCGGCTGGAACGCTGGTTCGGCTCCGACCCGCGCTGGCCGGGCCTGCTGAAGCTGATGCGCGACAGCGTTCCGCCGCCGAAGCTCGAGCTGCTCGACTGGCCGGACCCGGTGCCGAGCCTGTCGCCGAAGCTGATGCGCGCCGCGCCCGAGCGAGAGGCTCTGCTCCGCGAGCGCCTGCCCGAGCCGAAGTCCACAGCCTGGGAGACGGCGGTCGGCCTGCTGCACTGGGCGCAGGGCAGCTGGGAGCACACCGGAGGCAACCACGCCTACCAGGCCGACGCGGTCGAGATCCTCGACCGGGTGGGGAGCGGCGAGCGCTTCGCGTGCGTGGAGTTCACCATCGTGCTGTCCCACGCGCTCAACGCGGCGGGCATCCCGGCGCGCGGTGTGAGCCTCTACGGCGCCCACCACCACGTCGGCATCGGCAAGGGGCACCGCGTCTCCGAGGCGTGGATCGACGAGCTCGGCCGCTGGGTACTGCTCGACGGCCAGAACGGCGCGATCTGGACCGACGGCAACACCGACGAAGCCCTGGGGGTACGCGAGCTGCACCAGCGGTTTCTCGCCGGAGAGCCGCGGCCGCGGCTGGTCGGTTCGGCCAAGGAGTTCGGCGAGGACGACATGGACGAGTGGTGGTCGTACTTCGCCGGCATCGCGCCGACCGGCGTCCTGGTCGCGGACCGGACCTTCGTACCCCACTTCGAGAACGCCCTGCTGATGACGACCGACCGCCTCCTCCGCGACGACGCGCAGGCCTACCCCGAGCTCGGCCAGGTCTCGATCGGCTTCGCCGGTACGCCGGAGGCGCCCGCGGTCACGCTGGACACGATTCACCCGTACGCCAAGGGATTCGAGGTCGAATGCAGGGGGCAGCGCACCGTGCTGCCGCGCACCGAGGCTCAGTGGCCGGTCGACCTCACGCCGGGCGAGCAGGTCGCGGAGATCAAGCTGGTCACGAACTACGGCGAGTACGACGCGGGCCGGATCACCTACGTCGCGCGTTGAGAGGACATCCGGATGGAGGAGCTGACCGGGCTGCGGCTGCGGGCCGAACGACTGCTGAACGACGACTACGCCCGCGGCCTGCTCGACCTCGTGCCAGAGCTGCGGGAGGACACACAGCAGTGGCCGCATGTGTGGGCTCCCGCCGCGGCGATCGCTGCGCACCGGGCCGGACAGCCGGATGCGATCCGCTTCCTGCGCGAGGCGATCGACGCCGGCTTCAGCCAGCCCGAGTTCTTCGAAGGCGACCTGGAACGCAGCTTCGACACCCACGCCGACTGGCCGGCGCTGCTGGAACGGATGCGGGCGAACGTCCCACCACCGCCGATCGAGCTGCTGGCCTGGCCGGCGCCACCTCCGTCCCTCCAGGTCGAGCTCTGTCGGATCGACGGTGGGCCGGTTCGCGAAGCGGAGTTGCGGAAACGCCTGCCTGAGCCCGGGCCGGGCGCCTGGGAGACGGCTCGCGACCTGTTGCGATGGGTCGCGCAGCGGTGGAAGCACGCGAACGACCACGTGGCTCCAGACGCGCTGGAGATCCTGGATCGCGTCGACGGCGGCTCGCGGTTCGCCTGCGACGAGTACGCCGTCGTTCTCGCGCAGGGCCTGAACGCACTCGGCATTCCGGCCCGCCGCGTCGGCCTGTTCCAGCGCGACCACTACTTCGGCGTCGGGCGGGCGCACTCGGTTGCGGAAGCCTGGATCGACGACCTCGACTCCTGGGTGCTGCTCGACGGGCAGAACGGGGCCTACTGGCGCGCTGAAGCCGGCCGCCCGCTCAGCACACACGAGCTCCACGGAATCTTCTCGGCAGGCGGCCGGCGGCCGGAGTTGGTCTGTCTGGCCGATCCGCTGAGCGAGCAGGCGAGCGAGTTCTGGTGGACGTACTTCGCTGCGATCTCGACGACCGGTGCCAACTGGATGGGCGGTCCGTTCAGCCCGATCTTCCAGGAGCGCTTCCTGCTCGGCACCGACCGGCTGGTCGCCAAGCCCGAGGACGCGTACCCCAGGCTGTCCGACACCTGGGTCAGCGTCACCGGCACGCGCGAGGCGCCCGCGCTGACGTTCGGCACAACGCATCCGTACGCCCGCGGCTTCGTCGTCGCCTGCTGTGGCCGGAGGACGGAGCTGGCCACAGGAGACCCGGAGTGGTGCCTCGATCTCATGGCGGGTGGCCACGAAGCGACCGTCTCGATCGTTACGGACTATGGCGAGAACCCGGCCGGAACCGTGGCTTATCGCGTGCGTCCAAGTACCCCCCAAGGGCCTTGACCGACAAGCTGGGCAAGGTGTACTACTTCACGTAGTATTTCTACTTGTCGTAGTAGGCGAAGCTGGAGGGCTGATGGTTGCGGGCTCGGCTGGGTCAGCCGCGTTGGCGATGGCGAGAGTCAAGGGGCAGGGCCGACGGATCATCGAGGCGGAGCTGAGCCGGTTGATACGCCGAAGTCCGCACCTGAGCGATGCCGACGTCGCGGCGATCGACCAGGCCCTCGATCACCTGCACACCCGGCTGGTCCTCGCGCGCATCCAACAGCTCGCCG
This sequence comes from Flindersiella endophytica, assembly GCF_054779015.1. Taxonomy (NCBI): domain Bacteria; kingdom Bacillati; phylum Actinomycetota; class Actinomycetes; order Propionibacteriales; family Nocardioidaceae; genus Flindersiella; species Flindersiella endophytica. The sequence continues at coordinate 152,613 of NZ_BAAGYY010000024.1, read as the reverse complement.
ACCGGCGGCCCGACCTCGTGGACGTCGCGGTGGCGCTGTTCGAGACCGGCATTAAGCTGCCCGAGTGATCGCAGCACTGGCAACCGGCCTGATCCTGGCGTGCTTGGCGTTCGCGCTGTTCGCGTTCGGTACGGCCGTCGCCCAGCGCGCGCCCGGCACCATCAACTTCTACCTCGCGCTTCTCGCCGAGGTCGGGCTGCTCGTACAGCTGGTGATCGGGATCGTCAAGCTGGCCGGACCCGCGCAGGCGGCCGAGCCGGGCACGTTCGTCGGCTACCTGATCACGTCCGTGCTGATCCTACCGCTCGCCGTGTTCTGGATGATCGCCGAACGTACGAAGTGGGGCGCGGTCGTGCTCGGGATCGCCTACCTCGTGCAGGTGGTCGTGACCTACCGGCTGTTCGACACCTGGGGACTGGTCGGTGGCTGAACGCTCCACGAGCACAGGCCCCGGCCGCGTCGTCGTACTCGTCTACGGCGTGTTCGCGCTGGCCGCCAGCGCGCGGGCCGGCTTCCAGCTCGCGACGCAGTTCCACGAAGCGCCGGTGGCGTACCTGCTGTCGGCGTTCTCGGCGGCCGTCTACATCGTCGCGACGATCGCGTTCGCGCGGAACGCCCGCCGGCTCGCACTGGTAACGGTCAGCATCGAACTGGCGGGCGTCCTGCTGATCGGGACGCTGAGCCTGGTCTGGCCCGCGGAGTTCCCGGACGCGACGGTGTGGTCGACCTACGGCATCGGGTACGGCTTCGTGCCGCTCGTGCTCCCGATCGTGGGCCTGCTCTGGTTGCGCCGCACCCGAGCAGCTCAGCCGGCCACCTCGGAGCAGTAGGCGATCGTCGCGTCGTCGTCCGCCTGAAACCGGCGGATCACTTCGGCAGGCCCCACCTCGTCGAGCAGCACCAGCAGGCCGGGCCAGTCGGTGGCGCTGTTGGCGACGCCGTTGCTGAGCAACGCCACGGCCGCCAGGCCCTCGAGCGGCCGGCTACCGGTGACCGCTTCGGCTGCTACGCGCGGGTCGTCTTTCGCGATGAAGTAGCCGCCCGGACGGTTGCGGTTCGCGCGGAACACCTTGATGGCCTCGGGCCTCGGGAGGGTCTGGACGCGTCGGCGCAGGTCGACCTCGCGGTGATCGGTGACGACTTCCGGAGCGGCGCCGGTCGGCTCGAAGACGACGAACGAGTCAGACAGCACGAGATAGTCCGCTCGTTCGCCGTCGATCCGGAACAGCGCGACCGTCGCTTGCGGGCTGCTGGGGTCTTCCACGTCGCAGGTGTCGCGATGGGCGTCGGTCACCTCGGAGATGGCTCCGGCCAGCAGGTCGGCCAATGGCAGGCCGTCGCCACGGGACAGCCGGCCGACCAACGCGCCGCCGAGCCGGTGGGTGTACCACGCCGTGCCGTGCCGGCAGAGCGCCTCCGCACCGCGGATACCGGCGCCGTCGAGCAGGACGACGGCACCGGGTAGGGCGGCCACGAAGTCCTCGTTCTCCCGCCCGGCGGTGCCGGGCCTGGTCGCCATCGCCACGCGCACAGTCAGGCCCTGGCTTCCTCGGCCAGGATCTCCTCGCACATGTCGACGCACGAGTCGCAGATCGCGGCGTCGGTGGGTGCGGAGTCGGGGCTGGCGTAGAGCTGGTCGCTGTGCTTGCCGCAGAAGCTGCAGGTGCCGTCGATGTGCTCGGCGTCGGAGGCGAGCTGTACGCAGTCGTCGCAGATGTAGACCGTCGGGCCGGCGATCAGGCGCCCGACGTCCAGGCCCGTACGTTCGCAGAACGAGCACTGCAGGCGTGACTGCCCCAACCATCGATACACGTCGTCGTAGCGGCTCACGCCCAGCTTGGCCAGCACCTGCGCCGCCACGCCCTGCCCCTCACGAAGCAGTGCGAGCAGCAGGTGCTCGGTGCGAACGTGCGACGCGTGGTCGCGCTTCGCCTCCCGAACCGCCAGGTCGAGCACCTTCTTGGTCCGCGGGACCAGCGCGATCGGCCCGTCGGGTACGGGCTCGGCGCCGCGGTCGATGATCTGCAGGACCTCGGCACGCGCCCGGCCGAGCTCGACCTCCTTGCTCTTCAGCAGTCGTGCCGCCAGCCCAGGCTCGACACGCAGCAGGCCGAGCAGGATGTGCTCGGTGCCGACGAAGTCGTGCTGCAGCTCCCGGGCTTCCTCCTCGGCGTAGACCATCGCCTGGCGGGAGTCGGGGAAGAACTCGCCGAGCTTGGCGGGTTCGAGGATCTCGTCGCGGTCGCGGTCGCGGTCGCGCCGCCCGCGTCCGATCCCGTCGCGGCGTTCACCACGGCGCTCACCACGGCGTTCGCCGCGCCGCTCACCCCGGCGCTCGCCACGGCCTTCGTGGCGGTCGCGTTCGACCCGCTCCGCCCGCTCGGACCGGCGTTCGCGCCGCTCCCGTTCCCGCTCGGTGCCGGCGGGGCCGGCAGAGCCCGCGGAGCCGGCAGGGGAGTCGCCTGTGGTGTCGACGATCTGATGAACGCGCTGGTGGCTGAGGTCGAGCGCCTCGGCGATCTCGCGCATGGACCCGCCCGCGAAGTGCAGCCGGCGAATCGTGTGGTGGTAGTCGGCCTTGGCCAGGTCGGAGTCGTGCTGCAGGTTGAGCAGCTTCTCCCGGGCCTGTCTGGCCTGGTCCAGCAGTTCCTCGTCCAATGTCATGTGTCTACTGTGGTAGACGAAGTGTCTAGTGTCAATAGGCATAGACAACGGCGAGCAGGACCGGTCGCGTGCGGGCACCGGGACGTCCGCTCCTAGACTTCACCGCTATGAGCCAGCCGAGCCAGCCAGCGTCGGACCTGCCGCAGACGTTCGTGCCCGCCGAGATCGAAGGGCCGTTGTACGAGCGCTGGGCGGAGCGTGGTTACTACGGAACCACCGGCAAGGCGGACGCCAAGCCGTACTGCATCGTGATCCCGCCGCCGAACGTCACCGGCTCGCTGCACGTCGGCCACGCGCTCGACCACACCATCCAGGACATCCTGATCCGCCGCCGCCGGATGCAGGGCTACGACGCGCTCTGGCTGCCGGGCATGGACCACGCCGGCATCGCGACCCAGAACGTCGTCGAACGTGAGCTCGCCAAGGACGGCCAGTCCCGCCACGACCTCGGCCGCGACGCGTTCGTGAAGCGCGTGTGGGACTGGAAAGCACAGTCCGGCGGCCAGATCCTGGCCCAGATGCGCCGACTCGGCGACTCGGTCGACTGGAGCCGTGAGCGCTTCACGATGGACGAGGGCCTGTCCCGCGCCGTCCTGACGATGTTCAAGCGCCTCTACGACGACGGGCTGATCTACCGCGCCGAGCGGATCATCAACTGGTGCCCGCGCTGCCTCACCGCGCTGTCCGACATCGAGGTCGAGCACTCCGACGACGACGGCGAGCTGGTCTACATGCGCTACGGCGACGGTGACGACGCGATCGTCGTCGCCACGACCCGGGCGGAGACGATGCTCGGCGACACGGCGGTCGCCGTCCATCCGGACGACGAGCGTTACCAGCACCTCGTGGGCCGCGAGATCACACTGCCGCTCACCGGCCGGCGGATCCCGGTGGTCGCCGACTCCCACGTCGATCCGGAGTTCGGCACCGGAGCGGTGAAGGTCACGCCCGCGCACGACCCCAACGACTTCGAGATCGGCCAGCGGCACAGCCTGCCGAATCTCACGATCATGGACGAGCACGGCACGGTCACCGCACACGGACCGTTCCAGGGGCTCGACCGGTTCGAGGCCCGGCCGGCCGTCGTCGCAGCGATGCGCGCCGAAGGCCGGATCGTCAAGGAGACCAGGCCTTACAAGCACGCGGTCGGCCACTGCCAGCGCTGCTCGACCGTCGTCGAGCCGCGCGTGTCGCTGCAGTGGTTCGTGCAGGTCGGCCCGCTGGCCAAGGCCGCCGGTGACGCCGTACGCGACGGCCGGATCAAGGTCCACCCGCAGGAGATGGCCAAGCGCTACTTCTCGTGGGTCGACAACATGCACGACTGGTGCATCTCGCGCCAGCTGTGGTGGGGTCACCGGATCCCCGTCTGGTACGGCCCGGACGGCGAGACGGTCTGCGTCGGGCCGGGAGAGGAGCCGCCGGCCGGCGAGGGCTGGACCCAGGACCCCGACGTCCTCGACACCTGGTTCTCCTCGGGCCTGTGGCCGTTCTCGACGCTCGGCTGGCCGGACGAAACCCCTGACCTGGAACGCTTCTATCCCACGTCGGTGCTGGTGACCGGCTACGACATCCTGTTCTTCTGGGTCGCGCGGATGGCGATGTTCGGCCTGTACGCCATGGCCGACCGCGGGCCGGAGGCCAGCGTGCCGTTCCAGGAGATCGTGCTGCACGGCATGGTGCGCGACGAGCACGGCAAGAAGATGTCGAAGTCGTTCGGCAACGTCGTCGACCCGCTCGACTGGATCGACCGCTACGGCGCCGACGCGACGCGCTTCACGCTGGCTCGTGGCGCCAACCCCGGCACGGACGTCCCGGTAAGCGAGGACTGGGCACAGGGCGCGCGCAACTTCGGCACCAAGCTGTGGAACGCCACGCGGTTCGCGTTGCTCAACGGCGCGAACGCGGCGGCCGAAGTTCCTCCGGCGGACGCGCTCACGACCGCCGACCGCTGGATCCTGTCGCGGCTGCACCGCCTGATCGCGGAGGTCGACGGCTACTACGAGGCCTACGAGTTCGCCAAGGTCTGCGAGTCGATCCAGCAGTTCGCGTGGAGCGAGTTCTGCGACTGGTACGTCGAGCTCTCCAAGCCTGAGCTCCAGGCCGGCGGCGCGGCGGCCGCGGCGTGCCGCGCCGTGCTCGGGCACGTACTCGACCGGCTGCTGCGCCTGCTGCACCCGGTCATGCCGTTCGTCACCGAGCAGCTCTGGCTCTCGGTGACCGACGGCGAGTCGCTGGTGGTCTCCGACTGGCCGGCCGCCCAGCTGTCGTACGTCGACGCGTCCGCCGAGCACGAGATCGAGTCGCTGCAGCGGCTGGTCACCGAGGTCCGGCGGTTCCGTTCGGACCAGGGCGTGAAGCCGACCCAGAAGGTGCCTGCCCGGCTGGCCGGCATCGAGGCGACGGCGCTGGCGAGTCACGAGCCGGCGATCCGTTCGCTGCTGCGCCTGGACGAGCCCGGCGACGGCTTCGGCCGGACGGCCTCGCTGCCGGTGGAGGGCGTGACCGTCGAGCTCGACACGGCCGGAACCATCGACCTGGCCGCCGAGCTCAAGCGGCTCGACAAGGATCTGGCGGCCGCGACCAAGCTCGCCGACCAGGCACGACGTAAGTTGGACAATCCGGAGTTCCTGGCGAAGGCGCCGGAGCAGGTCGTCGAGAAGGTGCGCGGTCAGCTCACCTCCGCGACGGCGGACATCGAGCGGCTGCGAGGACACCTTGATCGTTTGTCCGCGCAGCGGGAGGACTCATAGATGACAAGCCACGACGGCGGGGGCGAAGCGCTCTACGCCGATGTGGAGAAGGCGCTGTACGCACGGCTGCCCGAACACAAGTCGGTCGCGAGCCCCAACCTCGGGCGGATGCGCCGGCTCGTCGACCTGATGGGCCAGCCGCAGCACTCCGCACCGGTCGTCCACATCGCCGGCACCAACGGCAAGACGTCCACCACACGCCTGGTCGACGCGCTCCTCGTCGCGTTCGGCTTGCGTACCGGGCGGCACACCAGCCCGCACCTGTCGGAGATCCGGGAGCGGATCTGCCTGTCCGGCGAGCCGATCGGCAAGGAGCGGTTCGTCGAGGTCTACCAGGAGGTCATGCCGTACGTCGATCTCGCCGACCAGCAGGCCGTTGCCGAGGGCGACCGGGCGCTGTCGCTGTTCGAGATCACCACGGCGATGACGTTCGCGGCGTTCTCCGACGCGCCGGTCGACGTCTCGATCCTCGAGGTCGGGATGGGCGGTACCCACGACTCGACGAACGTCGCCGACGGCAAGGTGGCGGTGGTGACGCCCATCGCGGTCGACCACGTACGCTTCCTCGGCTCGACGCCGGCGGAGATCGCCGTGGAGAAGGCCGGAATCATCAAGCCCGGCTCGATCGCGGTGCTGTCGCAGCAGGACCTCGACGTCGCCGAGGTGCTGATGCGGCGGGTCGCCGAGGTCGGTGCGACGGTCGCGCGTGAGGGCATCGAGTTCGGCGTGCTCAACCGCGAGCTCGCCGTCGGCGGCCAGATGCTCACGCTGCAAGGACTTTCCGGCGTCTACGAAGAGGTCTACGTCCCGCTGCACGGCATGCACCAGGCGCACAACGCGTCGGTGGCGCTGGCCGCGGTCGAGGCGTTCCTGGCCGGTGGCGCGACCGAGGGCGAAGGGCTGGACGCCGAGATCGTCCGGCAGGGCTTCGCCGCGGTGACCTCGCCCGCCCGGCTCGAAGTCGTACGCCGCAGCCCGACGGTCCTGCTCGACGCGGCGCACAACCCGCACGGCGCCGCCGCCACGGCCGAAGCGCTGACCGAGGCGTTCACGTTCGAGCCGCTGATCGGTGTGATCGGGTCGATGTCCGACAAGGACGTCGAAGGGTTGCTGGAGGCGTTCGAGCCGGTGATGGACCGCGTGGTGGTGACGCAGAACTCCACGATGCGCGCGATGCCGGCGGCCGAGCTCGCCGAGATCGCGATCGACGTCTTCGGCGAGGACCGCGTGATCGTACGCCCACGGCTCGACGAGGCGATCGAGGAAGCGGTCCGGCAGGTCGAGGAAGAGGAGTCGGCGGTCGGCGCTGGCGGCGTCGTCGTCACCGGATCCGTCATCACGGCGGGCGAGGCGCGCGTGCTGCTGGGGAACCGATGAGCGAGGGCCGGCCGGAAGCTACGGGCGAACCGCAGCAAGCGGGCGCGGCAGCCGAGCCGGATCAGCCGGAGCAAGCGGAGCAAGCGGATCAGCCGGAGCAAGCGGGCGAGGCCGTGCAGGCAGCTCAGCCGCTCCAATCGGCTCAGGCAGCCGAGTCGGCTCAGACCGCCCGGTCGGCCCAGACGGCTCGGGCCGCCCAGCGCAAGACGATGCGGGCGGTGCATTCCGCGGTCCTCGTCTTCGAGGCGGTCGTGGTGGGCCTCGCGATCCCGGTGGCGATCACGTTGAACGGCGTCTCCGGAGCGGTCGCCGGCACCGTCGGCGGCGTGGTCGCGGTCTGCTGCCTGGTGGCGGCCGGCCTGCTGCGATCCCCGATTGGCTACACGATCGGCTCGGTCCTGCAGGTCGTGACGTTCGCGCTGGGCTTCGTCGTGCCGCTGATGTTCGTGCTGGGCGCCGCGTTCGGCGCGTTGTGGTTCTACTGCCTGGTCCTCGACCGCCGCCTGCGCCGGCGGCAGCAGCCGAGCAGGGCTCCGGCTCAGTAGCCCCGAGGTCGTCAAGTCCCCTGGTCGCGTCGGCGTGTCACCGGCGTCGATCACGTACTGAGCATGGGAAGCTACCCACCGTACTGTTTCGGCGACTAGGTGGGATCACAGGCGGGGATGGCCAGCAACTTCATCGGCCGCGACATGGCGGTCGACCTCGGCACGGCCAACACGCTCGTCTACGTTCGCGGGCGGGGCGTGGTGCTCAACGAGCCCTCCGTCGTGGCGACGGAGACCTCCACCGGTTCGGTTGTCGCCGTCGGTACCAAGGCCAAGCAGATGATCGGCCGCACGCCGGGCACGATCACCGCGGTCCGGCCGCTGAAGGACGGCGTGATCGCCGACTTCGACGGCGCGGAGAAGATGCTGCGCTACTTCATCCAGCGGGTCCACCGCCGTCGCTACTTCGCCAAGCCACGCCTGGTCGTCTGCGTTCCCTCCGGCATCACACCGGTCGAGCAGCGCGCGGTCCGCGACGCCGGCTACCAAGCCGGCGCCCGAGCCGTCTACATCATCGAGGAGCCGATGGCCGCCGCGATCGGCGCCGGGCTGCCGGTCCACGAGCCGGCCGGCGCGATGGTCGTCGACATAGGTGGCGGCACCACCGAGGTCGCGGTCATCTCGCTCGGCGGCATCGTCGTGAGCCGCTCGATCCGGGTCGGCGGTGACGAGCTCGACGAGGCGATCGTCGCCTACATGAAGAAGCAACACACGCTTCTGGTCGGCGAGCGGACGGCCGAGGACATCAAGATGACGGTCGGCTCGGCCTATCCGATGCCGGAGCTGCCGAAGGCCGAGATCCGCGGCCGCGACCTGGTGAGCGGCCTGCCCAAGACCGTTCGCATCGACGCGGCCGAGATCCGCGACGCGCTGGAGGAGCCGGTCGCGCAGATCCTCGACGCCGTACGCGACACCCTCGACGGCTGCCCGCCGGAGCTCGTCGGCGACGTGATGGACCGCGGCATCGTGCTGACCGGTGGCGGCGCGTTGCTGAGCGGACTTTCCCGGCGCCTGCAGGAAGAAACCGGCGTACCCATCCAGGTCACCGACGACCCGCTCAACTCCGTCGCGGTCGGCGCCGGCATGTGTGTCGAGGAGTTCGAGACGCTGCGGCGCGTCCTGGTGTCGGAGCCGCGGCGGCGATGAAGCCGGTCAAACGCCGGGGCCGGCCTGGGGTCGTGCTCGCACTGCTGGTCCTCGTCTCCCTGACGTTGATGACGGTGGACGCGGGACCCGGCGTGCTGCGCTCGGCCACCTCGTCGGTGCTCGGCGAGCTGCAGGCGCTCGGCACGTCGGTGAGCCGGCCCGACACCGAGGCCCACCGGCTGCGTACGGAGAACCAGCGACTGCGCTGGGAGAACACCAGGCTGCAAGCAGGCCTCGACCCTGGCCGGCGGCAGCAGGCCAGGGTGATCGGATACGGCCCGGCACAGGCGTACGCCCGTACGATCGCGCTCGACGCCGGCAGCGGCGACGGCGTTCAGCGCGACGCGACGGTCTTGTCTGCCGAAGGTCTGGTCGGCCGGGTCGTCGCCGTCGGCCGGCACACGAGCACGGTGCTGCTGATCTGCGACGCCGAGTCCACCGTGGGTGCCCGGGTCGAGGGCAACCGCGAGCTGGGCCTGCTGACCGGACGTGGTGACGCCACCGGCAAGGGCCGGTTGACGTTCCGGCTGCTCGACACAACCGCTGACGTCCAGGTCGGCGATCGCCTGGTCAGCTGGGGCTCGCCGCACGGCCGGCCGTATCTGCCGGACGTGCCGATCGGTGTCGTGACCGCCGTGCACACCGCCGCCGACGGTCTGACACCCGTCGCGGACGTCAAGCCCCTGGTCGACTTCACCACGCTCGATGCCCTGGACGTGGTGCGTTGAGCGCCGGCCAGGAAGGCAAAGCGCTCCGGCAGGTCGCGTTCCCGGCGCTGCTGGCGGCCGTTTGCTGTCTGGCCTTCGTCCTGCAGACCAGCGTGCGCGCGTTCAGCGTGGTCTCGCCGGATCTCCAGCTGCTGTTGGTGGTCGCGGTCGCGATCGTGCGTGGGCCGACGGCCGGAGCGGTGACCGGGTTCGCCTGTGGGCTGCTGGTCGACCTCGCGCCCGGGTCCGTGTACGCCGTCGGCGCCGGCGCGCTGGCGCACGCACTGGCGGGCTACGTCGCCGGAATCGTCAACGAGGCCGACAAGAACGAGCGCCGGCGGCTCTGGTTCCCGGTCGTGCTGGTGTCGGCGACGCTGGTGGCGTTCGGTGCGTTCGGAGGGCTGGTCGCCGTCCTCGACGAGCGCAGGCTGGTGCTCCCGACCGTCACGGTGTCGGCTACGGCGGCGGCGTCGACACTGCTGCTCGGGCTCCTCGCCGTTCCGTTGCTGGCTGGAGCGTTCCGCCGATGGAGCTGAGACGCCGGCTTCGTACGATGCAGGCGGTCGTGTTCGGGTTGGTGGCCGTCCTGCTCGGCCAGCTGTGGCACCTGCAGCTCGCGGACGGCGGGGCGCCCCAGCAACGTGCGGCCGCGGACCGGGGAACGATCCGGCAGGTGAGCCTGCCCGCTGTTCGCGGCCGGATCCTCGACCGCGCCGGCACGCCGCTGGCCGCCAACAGCAGCCGGGTGGTGCTGACCGCCGACTACAACACGCTGCGCCGGCTGGACAAACCCGCACGCGAGGCCGTCTACGCGAGGCTCGGCAAGCTGCTGCGCGTCGATCCGGTGGAGCTGTCCGACAAGGTGGGCCCGTCCCTGCTGCCGGTGCCGCTGGTCTACGACGTCGACCCGAACGTCTCGATGGAGGTCTCCGAACGGCAGGAGCTGTACCCCGGCATCGCGGTCGAGCTGCGGCCGACGAGGTACGCGCCCAAGCCGTACGGCGCGAACGCGGCGCAGGTGATCGGCTACCTCGGTGTCGACGGGCAGGAGCTCGGCGGGCGGGCCGGCCTGGAGCAGGCCTACGACGCCGACCTGCGCGGCAAGCCGGGGCGGCGCACGCTGAAGGTGAACGCTGCCGGCCGGGTGATCGGTGTCCAGGGAGAGCAGGCCGCCTTGCGCGGCTCGGATCTCGTTACCAGCTTGGACGCCCGCGTGCAGGCGACCACCGAACGCGAGCTGCGGGCCGCGATGCGGCGGGCACGCGGCACCGTCGACCGGGTGACCAAGCGGCCGTACGAGGCCGACACCGGCGCAGCCGTCGTACTGGAGGCTCGCACCGGCCGGGTGGTCGCGCTGGCCAGCGAGCCGACGTACGACCTCGGGGTCTGGACGGGCGGGCTGTCCGCGCGTGAGCGCAAAGCCTTGTTCGGCGAGGATTCCGGCTCCCCACTGCTGTCGCGGGCGACCCAGGGCGAGTACGCGCCCGGGTCGACGTTCAAGCCGATCACGACGGTCGCGGCGCTGGATCAGGGCTATCCGCCGTCGACGACGCTGCCGTGCCCGGGGACGATGCGGATCGGCGGCCGGACGTTTCGCAACTACGGCTCGAAGGCCTACGGCCAGGCGTCGTTCGCGAAGGCGCTCGCCGTCTCGTGCGACACGTTCTTCTACCGCATCGGCGTCGACCTGTGGAAGCGCGGCGGCTCCTCGGCCTCGGCGGTCGCCGACACGGCAGCGGAGTTCGGGCTCGGCCGGCGGACGGGCATCGACCTGCCGGGCGAGGGCAACGGCCGGCTGCCCGATCGCGCGCCGTATGCCGGCAACGCGGCACTGGGCGCGATCGGCCAGGCCGACCTCACGGTCACGCCCCTGCAGCTGGCCTCGGCCTACGCCGCGCTGGCCAACGGCGGGAAGCTCTGGAAACCGAGCGTGGGCCTGGAGGTCCGGCGTCCGGACGGATCGGTCGACCGAAGGACAGAGCCACAGCAGACCGGGCGGATCCCGCTCACCAGGACAGAGATCTCCCTGCTGGGCAAGGCGTTGCGGGAGACGACCAGAACCGGCACCGGCGCCGCGCCGTTCGCGGGGTTTCCGCTGGACCGGATCCAGGTGGCGTCCAAGACCGGGACCGCGGAGGTCGCGGGCCGGCAGACCACGTCGTGGTTCGCGTCCTACGACAAGCGATACGTCGTCGTCATGATGGTCACGCAGGGCGGCACCGGCTCGGGGACGTCGGGGCCGTCGGTGCGCCGGATCTGGGAGGCCCTTTACGGCTTGGGGGATCGGCGGTGAAGCCGTGGTCGCTGCGATCACTCGACTGGTCGCTGCTGGTGGCCGTGCTGGCGCTGGCGATGCTCGGAACGCTGCTGGTGTGGTCGGCCACCGCTGAGCGGCCCGACGTCCTGGCAGCGGACTCGACCGGCTACCTCGCCCGCCACCTGGTGAGCATCGTGGCCGGTGTCGCGCTCGCGGTGCCGTTGGTGTTCGTCCGGCACCGGCAGCTGCGCGCGTTCGCGCCGGTCGGCTACGTCGCGGTCGTGGCCGGTCTGGCCGCGGTCCTGTTCCTCGGAGTCCGGATCAACGGCTCGCAGGCCTGGATCGCCTTGCCGGGTGGGTTTTCGCTGCAGCCAGGCGAGTTCGCCAAGGTGGCGCTGGTGATCGGGATGGCCGTCGCCCTGACCGAACGCCGCGACGCCGATCCGTTGCGGCCGCGACCCGGTGTGGCCGATGTGGGCTGGATGCTCCTGGTGGCCGTGATACCGATCGGGCTGGTGGCGCTGCAGCCCGACATCGGCACGGTGATGGTGCTCGGTGCGATGACGTTCGCCGTGCTCGCGCTCGGCGGCGTACGGCTGTGGTGGCTGGGCTCGCTGGTCCTGGCCGGAGCCGCGGCCGCGGCCGCGGCCGTGTGGTTCGGGCTGGTGGCCGACTACCAGCTCGACCGGCTGACGGCCTTCGCCAGCCCGGACCTCGATCCGCAGGGCGCGGGCTACAACGTCGCGCAGGCCCGGCTCGCGATCGCGGGTGGCGGCCTGCTGGGACAGGGGCTGTTCCACGGCGTGCGGACGGGCGGCGGGTTCGTACCCGAGCAGCACACCGACTTCGTCTTCACCGTGGCCGGCGAGGAATGGGGCTTCGCGGGCGCCGCAGCAGTGCTCCTGCTGATCGGCTTCGTGCTGTGGCGCGGCATGCAGATCGCGGGCCGGGCACCGGACCTGTTCGGGCGCCTGGTGGCGGCGGGCGTCGTCTGCTGGTTCGCGGTGCAGACGTTCGAGAACGTCGGGATGTCGCTCGGCTTGGCGCCGGTGACAGGTGTGCCGTTGCCGTTCATCTCCTACGGGGGTTCGTCGATGATGGCGTGTCTGCTCGCGGTCGGTCTGTTGCAGAACATCCACCTGCGCGCGTCGGCCGGCGACTGACGGCGGCCAGCAGCAGGCCTGCGCCGGGAAGCGCTGCCAGCGTGACCATGACGGCGGCGGTCAGTCCCAGGGCGTCGCGAGCGAGCAGGGGAGCGGCGAGTGCGGCGCCGAGTGGTGGAGTGAACTGCATGCACGTACGCAGGATCGTGAAGATCCGGCCGCGCTGTTCGGCCGGGAGCCGAAGCATCCGGATGCTCTGTGCCCACACGGTCATCGGCGCGCTGGCGACACCGAGGACCACGAGCAGCCCGGCCGCGAGTGGGACGGCGGGCAGGAGCACCGCCAGGAACCCACCAGCGGCGACCAGTTGCGCGAGAGCGACGTACCGCAACAGGTTCGACGTCGTGTGTACACGAGTGGCTCCGATCGACCCGGCCAGCTCACCGACGGCGATCGCGGTGAGGAGCGTGCCGAGGCTGGTAGCCCCACCGTCCCAGTGCTCCTTCGCAAGCCAGGGCAGCGCGACGAGCAGCATCCCTTCGGCAACGTTGAACGCCATGAACGCGACCGTCGTGGCCAGGATCGTCCGGTCCGTGCGGATCGACCGGATCGACGGCGCCCAGCCCGCGCCACCACTGCCATCAGTGCCATCGCCACTGCCGCCGGGCCGGGCGGCGGGCGGAGGCAGCGCAGAGCCCATGCGCAGCAGGAAGAACGCGAACACGAGATAGCTCGCCGCGTCGACCGCGAGCACGTTCTCCGCGCCGGCCAACGGGATCAGCAGCCCGGCGATCGCCGGGCCGGCGAGGCCGGCGACGCCGTATCCGAACGTCTCGAGCCCGTTGGCGGCCGACAGCTCACGCTCGGGCAGCAGATCGGGAATCGCCGCCGGTACGCCGGCCAGCGGCAGCATCTTCAGCAGCCCATAGACACCGGCCGCGACGTACACCAGGCCCAGCGGAGTCCTGCCGGCGAACGCGAGCAGCGGGATCGATCCGATGACAACCGCACGCACGAGGCTGTCCGCCAGCAGCAACGTCCGCTTGGGAAACCGGTCGAGCAGCGGCCCGAGCGCCGCCCCACCGAGCAGGACGGGCGCGGTGTAACAGATCGCGAGCCAGCCGAGCGCGCCCGGGCTGCCGGCCCGGGTGAGCACGATCCACGCGAACGCGGTCCACGTCATCCCGTCACCGAGCGCGGACAGGCTCGAGCCCAGCCAGAGCCGGCGAAAGTCGGCATACCGAAGAGCAGAGAAGGCAGACATGACGCGATCCAAGCGCGCCGAGCCTGCCTGCGCTGGCGGGTTCCGGACGAGGTCGTCGGGCGCTCAGACCCGCAGGGTGAGACCGTTCGGGTCGACCCGGCGCTGCCCGCTGGGCCGTTCCAGCGCGGGTTCGATGGCAGGCTCCGCCTCTCCCGCCTCGACGATCCGCTGGATCAGCCGCTCGCGCAACGCCGTCGCCACTTCCTGGTGCGAGACGAACCCCACCAGGTTGTCGAGCTCGTAGGGATCGTTGGCCAGGTCGTACAACGCCGACTCGACGTATCGGTGTCCGGAGGCGTCGGCCCAGCCGTCGGCTGCCGGGTCGACGACGTGGTACTTCCATCGCGACGTCCGCAACGTCCGCCCGCACTCGGACTCACTGACCTGAACGAACACATCGTCCGGCCAGGCGGCGCCCGGATCCCTTACCAGCGGCAGGAACGAGCGGCCCTGCATGTCGTCCGGTACGTCCAGGCCGGCGGCGTCGAGCAGGGTCGGTGGCAGGTCGATCGTGCTGACCGGCTGGTCGAGGTAGCGTCCGCCGTGGAAGCCGGGCCCGCGCAACGCCAGCGGCACGCGGATCGACCCGTCGTGGCAGGACCGCTTGTACTCCGCGTTCCGCGTCTTGAAGTGGCTCCCGTGATCCGAGGTGTACGCGACGATCGTGTCGTCGTGCAACCCTGAGCTGCGCAGCGCGTCGAACAACCGCCCGAGCCCTTCGTCGACTCGGCGGATCTGCCCGAGATAGCCGCCCATGTGCCGGTGCGCCGTTCCGCCCTGCGTCGACAGCGCCGCGAGGTCCGGCGGCATCCACCGGCCCTGATAGCGCTGCTCATAACCTTCGGGCGCGGGGTAGCTGTCGGTCTCGTTCTGGTGGTGCGGCTCGATCAGCGAGAGGAACAGATAGAAGGGCTCCTCGCGCGGTGAGGTCACGAACCGGATCGCCGCGTCGAAGCAGGCGTCGGAACGATAGCCGGGCAGCAGCACCGGCTTCCCGTCGCCGTCGTACATCACCGTGCGGTACGGATCCGACGTGAACTCGAGCGTGTTCGAGGCCAGCCAGTAGTCGTACCCACCCCGCTGGTCCGGGGGCACCGGCTCGGACGCGGCCAGGTGCCACTTGCCGATGTAGCCGGTGGCATAGCCTGCCGAGCCGAAGTACTGGGCCAGCGTCCGCACGTCCGACGGCAGCGGCCGGCTGTTGGTGAAGCAACCGGTCGACGTCGGCCAGCGTCCGGTCTGCAACGCCGACCGCGCCGGCCCGCACACCGGGTTGGACGTGAACGCCTGCACCGCATGCGTCCCGGTCCGGGCCATCCGGTCGAAGTTCGGCGTGAGATCGAGCGGGTTACCGTGTGCCCCCGTGGTGTCCCATCTCTGCTGGTCGGTGAACACGACGATGACGTTTGGCCGCTTGGGCATCTTCCACCTTTGCTGTTGGGTACTGTCGGTCTGTTACTTGAGGCCGCTGAGCGTGATCCCGCGGACGAAGTAGCGCTGGCTGAACACGAACAACAACGCCGTCGGTACGAACAGGATCACCGAGCCCGCCGCGGTCAGGTGCCACAGGGTGAAGTACTCCTGGTTGAACAACGTCAGTCCGACCGGGATCGTCCGCATCTCCTCGGTCGTCGTCGCCACCAGCGGCCAGAGGAACTCGTTCCACTGGTGCACGAACGTGAACAGGCCGAGCACGGCCAGCGCCGGCCGCGCCTGGGGCAGGATGATCCGCCAGTAGATGCCGAGCTCCGACGCACCATCGATCCGCGCGGCCTGGATCAGGTCGTCCGGGATCGGCTGGATGAACTGGCGCATCAGGAAGATGCCGAACGCGTCCATCAGGAACGGTGTGATCAGCGCCTGGTAGGAGTTCAGCCAGCCGAGATTGGACATCATCACGTACAGCGGAATCATCCGGACGAAGAACGGCACCATCAGCGTCGCCAGCAGCAGGATGAACAGCGTGTTCTTGAACGGGAACCGGAACTTCGCGAACACGTAGCCGACCAGCGGGTCGAACACCAGGTGCGCCACGGTGATCCCGCCCGCCACCACCAGGCTGTTGACGATGAAGTGCCCGAACGGCGCCTTCGCGAACAGCTCGGCGTAGTTGCCCCACTGCGCGACCGAGGGCCACAGCACCGGATCGCCGGACAGCGTTTCGCCCTCGGTCTGCAGCGACAGCGAGACCATGTAGAGCAGCGGAACGATCGTGAGCGCGCAGGCCAGCCCGAGCACGACGTACGTCACGGCCTTGCGTACGGGCGAGATCACGGCCGAGGTACCGGCCGTCGAGGTGTTGGCGGCGGGCATCAGTACTGCACCTCCCCACGCCGTCCGGCGCGCAACTGCACCAGCGTGAACACCACGATCACGATCAACAGCAGCACCGAGAGTGCTGAGGAGAAGCCGAAGTCGCGCGCGTTGAACGCCGTGATGAAGACGTGGTAGACGTACAGGTCGGTCTTCCCGGCCGGTCCACCGCCGGTGATGATGTAGGCCTGCCCGAACGCCTGCAACCCGCTGATCACCGCCATCACCGAGACGAACAACGTCGTCGGCGCGAGCAGCGGCAGCGTGATGTGCCAGAACTGCTGCCGTTTGGTCGCACCGTCGACGTGGGACGCCTCGTAGTACTCCTCCGGAATGCCCTGCAGGCCGGCCAGGAACAGCACCATCGTGTACCCCACGCTCTGCCACAGGCTGACCGCGATGATCGTGGCCAGCGGATGCGTGTTGAGCCACGACTGGGCAGGCAGGCCGAGCGAGAGCAGCACCCGGTTGAGGATGCCCAGCTGCGGGTCGAGAATGTTGCGCCACAGCAGGCCGACGATCGCGATCGAGGTGAGGTACGGCACCAGCAACGCGACCCGGAACACCACGCGTCCGCGGAATGGCTGGTTGACGAGCAATGCCAGGCCCAGCCCGATCGCGATCGACCCCAGCGTGGTCCCCACCGCGAACAGCAACGTGACCACGAACGAGTTGCGCGCGGCCGGATCACCGAACGCGTCGGCGTAGTTGCCGAGGCCGCTGAACACGTCGGCCCGCGGCCCGGAGTACATGCTCGTCGTCAGGATGTTCGCGATCGGACCGTAGAAGAAGACGCCGAAGAACACCAGCGCGGGCAGGAGGAACAGATACGCGGTCCGGGCCTCCCGCCGGCGCGTCACCGAGCCGGCCATCAGCCGCCCAGGACCTTCGCCGCGGCGTCGGCGTACTGCTGAACCGCCTTCGCAGCGGGCTGGTTCTGCATCACGATTCCCTGGTACATCGTCTTGAACGCCTCGGTGAGCTCACCGCTCTTGCCGGTCAGTCGGAGCCGTTCGCTGGTGTCCACAGCCGTTCCGAGTGCGTCCGCGAACGGCTTGAACTTCTCGTCGGACTGGACGGACGCGTCCCGCACCCACGACTTGCGAGGCATCAGCATCCCGGCTTCCTTGGTCGCGGCGAGCTCGACCTTCAGCGCGGTGATGCGCTTGATGAAGTCCCACGAGAGATCGGGCCGCTTCGCCTTGGCCGGAACGAACACGCTGGTGCCCGCCGCGCTCGTGATCTTCTCCTTGTGGCGCAGCGGAGCCGTGATGCCGAGCTTCAGGTCGGGGCTGGTCTGCGCGATCGGCTGCAGGTCCCAGGGGCCGGTCACGATCATCGCCGCCCGCTTGGCCGACAGCAGCTTCTGTGGTCCGGAGAAGTCCGTTCCGGGCGTCGGAACGGGCGACACCTTGTGCTTGTGCACCAGGTCGGCCTGGAACTGCAGGGCCTCGATGGCGGCGTCCTGGGGTGTCAGCACCTGCTTGGTCTTCGGGTCGTAGTCGCGGACGCCGTTCTGCAGCAGCCACGGCCAGGTGTAGCCCGGATCCTGGTTGAGCGCGATGCCGTGCACACCGTCCTTCGTGAGCTCCTTGGCCGCCGACAACAGGTCGTCCCAGGTGGTGGGCGGCTGGACACCGGCCGCATCGAGCATCTCCTGGTTGTAGAACAGCAGCATGCAGGTCAGGTGCAGCTGAATGCCGTAAACCTTGTCCTGGTAGGAGTTTCGCGTGACGGTGTTCGGCTGCCAGTCGGACGGGAAGCCCATGGCGGAGCCGTCCGCGTCGACGTACTTCTGCAGCGACAGCACGTCGCCGGTCAGCGCGAACTCCTGCACCCAGCCGCCCGGCTCCTCGCACACGTCCGGGACGTTGCCGCTGGCGAAGTCGGCGAGGATCCGCGTGCGCATGTCGGGCCACTGGAACTTCTGCAGCTGCACCTTCACGCCGTGCGCCTTCTCGAACTCGTCGATGACCTTCTGGTACGCCGCGTAGCCGTGCCCGGCGTTCCAGTAGACCGTGAACGTGCCGCCGTCGCCCTTGTCTTCAGAGCCGGCATCGTCGCCGGGCGCGGGCTCCTTCGGTGCACCCGCTCCACACGCGGCGAGCACGGGGAGAACGGCCGCCGATCCGGCGAGTCCGAGGAGGCTGCGACGCGTTATCTGGTTGGACATTCCTTACTCCTGCTTAGTCCATCGGTTGAATAGGAATTGTAGGCGGCTCGACAAGGGCCCGTTGAGGTGCCGGGTCAGGCCGAGTCGCGCTGGATGAAGCTCCAGGGCAGCAGGTGTTCCCGGCCGCCAAGCTCTGATTCGGTTGTTCCCAGGCGGTCGAACAGCAGCTCGGCAACCTTGGTGAAGTCAAGCCGGGGTTGCCCGACGGTCGTCAGCGCCGGCTTGGTGATGAGTCCTTCCTCGAGGTTGCCCACGCCGACGACCGCGACGTCACCCGGTACGTCGCGGCCGGAGTCGCGGATCGCCCAGATCGCGCTGATCGCGGCGCGATCGGTCGCGGCGAAGATGGCGTCGGGCGGCTCGGCCAGCTCCAGCAGGCGTGCCGTGGCGCGGTAGCCGCTCACGCGATCGTCCGCACCGGTCACGATCAGCTCGTCGTCGCGTTCGACGCCGTGCCGCCGCAACGCGTCGAGGTAGGCATCGAGCCGTTCGGACGACTCCGCCTCGACCTCGGCGTGCCGGCCGAGGAACGCGACCCGCCGCCTGCCGGTGCCGAACAGGTGGTCGAACGCCACGCCACAGGTTTCGCGTTCGGGTGTGCGAACGACGTCGAATCCCTGCGGTGCGAGGGAGTTCGCCATCGCCACCAGCGGCAGTCCGGCGCGGGCCAGCTCGGCGAGCTGCTGTCCGTCGATGTACTCGGCCGGAGCCGCCACGATCGCGCCGTCGGCGATCCGCTGCCGCAGGAGCTCGAGGGTTTTCCCCGCTCGCAGCGGCGAGTCGACGACCATCGTGATCACGCCGTAGCCCGCGGCGTCGGCCGCCGCGTGCAGGTCGCGCGTCAGCTGGTCGAACGTCGGCACGCCGATCTCGCTCACGACCAGGCAGACGCGTTCGGTACGGCGCTGCCGAAGCCCGCGAGCCGAGGTGTTCGGCGCATATCCAAGGTGCCGGGCCGCTTCGAGCACGCGCTCGCGCGTCTCGGCGCTCACCCGGTTGAGCCGGCCGTTCACGACGTACGACACCGTCGCGACGGACACGCCTGCCATAGCGGCGACATCTCGCGACGTTGCGTTACGCCGGATCGACACGTTATACGTTTAACCACCTTGTGGGTAACGCGTCAAGACGGTGTCCGCCACCGGACACCTCAGCGGTCCCAATTGTGAGAGCCTTTCCGGATGGCGAGGCTCACCGTTTTAGGAAGTTGTGGCGCGCGACCCGAAGCCGGCCGGGCGACGGCCGGATTCCTGCTGGAGTACGAAGGCCTGCGAGTCGTGCTCGACCTGGGGTTCGCGACGCTGCCGCGGCTGCTCGAGCACTGCCCGCTCGGCGACGTCGACGCCGTCGTCATCACCCACGAGCATTCCGACCACTGCGTCGACCTGAACGCGCTCTACCGCGTGCGCTACTACGGTGAGTTCGACGGCAGTCCGCCCGCCGATCGGAACCAGCGGCGAATTCCGTTGCTCTGCACGCCGGGTGTGGTCGAGCGGGTCGAGCCGCTGGAGCCCAACGGCGTTCTGGAGGACGTGTTCGAGATCGGTGAGCTGCCCGGCACGTACGAGATCGGGCCGTTCACGATCACGGGAACGTTGTTACCGCACTTCGTTCCGAACGCCGGAATTCGTATTACCGCACCGGGCCTGACGATCGCCTATACCGGCGACACCGGCCCGACGGAGGCGCTGGCCGAACTCGGAAGGGACGCCGACCTGTTCATCATGGACTCGTCGTTCGACGGAGAGCCGAATCCGGAACTCGACCTGGGCTTGGAACGTTATCTACTGACCGCCCAGGAGGCCGGTGAGTTCGCCACGGCCGCGGCCGCGAAAAAGCTCCTGCTCACGCATTTCCTGCCCGGAAACAACCGCGAAATATCGGCCGCTCGTGCTGGCGCGGCGTTTGAGGGCATGGTGATAGTCGCCGAAGAGAACCTCACGCTGGAAATAGCGTAAACAAACTTCGCTTACGAAGGGAGGGTTCGCCGCTATCCCGCGGTCGGCAGCACGGTTCGCGTCACGTTCACCGGAACGCTAAGCGTGGTTCCGGATTGGCGAGCGGCGGGTGGAGCTTCGCCGAGTTGGACAGGTGACTCCTCGGTGGCGCCGAGCGCACGGGCGCGGTGTACCCAAGCCTCGATGTCGCCCAAAGTCAGGTCTGTCCCAGTGGGAAGCAGAAGGAAAGCGGCCATGTAAGCATTCTGCCATGGCGAGTCGGGGTTCGAATCGGTAGCCCATGCCGGGTTCTGTGATGAGGCCTCGGATGGGCCGGATCGGGTTCGAGCTCGCGGCGCGGACCGGCGAGGTCGACCTGCGGATAATTCGTCTCGGTGGAGTACGTCGGCCCCCACACCTCCTGGAGGAGTTGTTTTTGCGGAACTAGTTGCCCGGGCGAACGTGCAAGCACCTCGAGCAGGTGCCATTCCTCCGCCCCGCCCGGCTGGGCCCGCCGGCGAGCGGCTCTCAATCGCGCCAGTAATTCATCCATTCCGAACGGTTTGGTCACATAATCATCGGCGCCCGCGTCCAGAGCCCGCACCTTTTCCTGAGATGAATGCCGTGCCGACAACACGATCGAAACCCGCCATGATGGTGCCTGTGAGCCGTTGGGTGTGTCCCGCCTGTGACCGAGAGTTCGACCGCATGCACCAGTCGCATGTCTGCGTGCCCGGCTGCACTCTCGACGAGACGTTCGCCGGCCGGCCGCCGGTGCAACGGGAGATCTACGACGCGATCGCGAGCTTCCTCGACTCGCTCGGACCGCTGCATCTCGACATCGTGAGCGTCGGGGTGTTCCTGAAGGCCGAGCGGAAGCTCGCGGAAATCCGTCCGATGGCCCGCGCGTTGTCGGTGGCGTTCGTCCTGCCGCGGACGGTCCGCGACCCGCGCATCACCCGCACGTACGGAGGGGGCAGTGATCGGGTCTGGCACCTGATGCGGTTGACCGAGCCCAGCCAGGTCGACGAGCAACTGTGCGACTGGCTGGCCGAGGCGTATGACGCGGCGAGTTGAACATGAGTATCATCTTCGCCGAGGAGGGTCAATGATCGGTGTCGTGCGGCGCGTGCTTGCCGCGATCGTGTGTGTCGCCACCCTGGCGGTTGGCGGTGTGGGCTGTGGTGAGGGCTTCGATCGTGGGGACGACGGGCAGGGCCTGGCGGCGAAGGTCATCCGCTTCGTCACGCCGTTCCAGGTGAAGAGCCTCGACCCGATCCAGCAAGGGCTCTGGGCCCCGGAGTGGGGATACGGCGAGCTGCTGATGCGTGCGACCGAGATGGGCACCGTCGAGCCCTGGCTGCTGCAGAGCCTCGACCGTGAGGCAGCCACCCGCTGGCGGCTCACGCTGCGTCCGGACGTCACGTTCGCCAACGGCGACCCGCTGGACGCCGCGACGCTGAAGGTTGTCTTCGACCGGCACGTCAAGGACAACCCGGCCGTCGCCGCCAAGCTCCCCGGCACCAAGGTCGATGTCATCGACGATCGGTCGCTGCGGTTGACCACGTCCGCCGCGATGGCGAACCTGCCGAACCTGCTCGCGGACGAGCAGCTCATCTCGGTCTTCGATCCCAAGGCCGTCGACGAGGCGGACGGCAAGCCGGAAGACCTGCTCGACAAGGGGATCTACACCGGGCCGTTCGACGTCACCGAGCTCGATGCCGACCACATGGTGCTGAAGCGCAACGACGACTACTGGGGCGGCGACGTCGCGCTCGAAGGTGCCGAGGTGCGGTTCGTTCCCGACGGGCAGGCGCGCGTGCTGGCCGTACGCAGCGGTGAGGCCGACGTCGCGCTCTATCCGCCGACCGAGTCGCTGCGGCCCTTGCGCAGCGGGCGATCCTGGCCGCGTGCGGAGGTCGCGGCCCAGCCGCTGCAGCAGCTGCGTGCGTTCCTCAACCTGCGTAAAGCACCGATGAACGACGTCGCGGTGCGGCGTGCGTTCGCCGCCACGCTCGACTGCGAGCAGATCGCGAAGCAGGTGCTCGACGGCATCTACACCACGCCTACCGGGCTCTTCCCGGACGCCGTGCCGTACGCCGAACCGACTCAGCACACCGACCTCGCGGCCGCCGGCCGGCTGCTCGACCGGGCCGGCTGGCGCCCGGGCAAGGACGGAATCCGGCAGAAGGGCAAGACGAAACTCGCGATCCGGGTGCTGACCTATCCCCAGCAGCCCGACACCGGCACAATCGCGGTCGCCATGCAGGCCCAGCTGAAGCAGGCCGGCTTCGACGTCCACATCGACGAGGTGCCCAACAACTACGACGCGATGGCCAAACCCACCACCTGGGACGTCGGCCTGTCGTTCGACGGCACGCTCGGCTACACCTACGACCCGATCGCGCCGCTCCGGGACTTCCTTACCAGCAAGGGCGCGCACAACTTCGGTGGCGTTGCCGACCCGGCGCTCGACCAGGCGGTCGCGAGGCTGCAGGCCACCGGCGACGACGGAACGCGGAACGACCTGCTCGCCGCGGTGCAGCAGCGGATCGCGGCGAACGTCTACACCGTGATCGTCGCCCAGCGAGCTTCGCCGGCCGTGGTCGGGGAGGGGTTCGCCGGGTATCGCCCGTCGTCGGTCCTGCACCATCTGGACGCGAACACCAAAGCGGGATGAGGCGGCTGCTCGCCAGGCTGGGCCAGGGGATCGCCACCATAGCCGGCGCGGCTGTCCTGGTCTGGTCGCTGCAGCTGCTGGCGCCGGGCGATCCGGCGCGGGAAGTCCTGATCGCCAGGGGATTCGACCGGCCGACGCCGGAACAGGTCGCGGCCACGCGTTCGGCACTCGGGTTGGACGAGCCGGCGCCGCTGCGATTCGGGCGGTGGCTACTGGGTCTGGTGCACGGTGACCTCGGCACGTCGTGGGCAACCAGCCGGCCGGTGGCGTCGGAAATCGGCGAACGGCTGCCTGCCACCGTAAGGCTCGCCGTCGTCGCACTGGGCCTCGCGCTGCTGATCGCCGTTCCGCTCGCCCTGGTCGCCGTCGCGGGCCGCGGCGGCTTGGTCGACCTGGTGGCTCGTGGCGTGATGTTCGTGGGCGCCGCGGTGCCGAGCTTCGTCGTGGCCACGGTGGTGCTCGAGTTCGTGGTGCTGCGGCTCGGGTGGGGCACTGTCCTCGCGGACGGAACGTGGAGTGCGGCTGTGCTACCAGCGGTCCCGCTCGCGGTCGGCGCGGCCGCGGTGTGGGCGCGCGTGCTGCGTACCGTGATGCTGGGTCGGGCGGGCGCCTCGTACGTCTCGGTCGCCCGGGCCAGGGGAGCCTCGGCGCTGCGGCGGCTGCTGGTGCACGTGTTGCCAGGTGCCGTGCCCGCGTTGCTGACCGCCGCGGGCATGACCGTCGGGATGCTGCTCGCGGGTGCGGCGGTCGTCGAGACGGTGTTCACCTGGCCGGGCATCGGACGGCAGCTGGTCGCCGCGATCCAGGCCCGCGATGTGCCTGTCGTGCAAGGGATCGTGTTGTTCGGCGTGCTCGCGTACGTCGTGGTGAGCACGCTCGCGGACGCCGTGGCCGACCTGATCGAGCCGAGGTCCGCCGATGCGTAGGCCGTCGTTGGCGGTGGGGCTGTTCCTGCTGCTTGTGCTACTGGCGCTGACCGCGGTCGTACCGCTGCTGACCGCCGATCCGAACGCGACGGACTACGCCGCCAAGCTGCTGCCGCCGAGCCTCGCGCACCCGCTCGGGACCGACGAGGCCGGACGGGACGTGCTGTCCCGGCTGGCTGCAGGCGCACGGATCTCGCTCGGGACGGCCTTGCTGGTCGGCGTTCTGGGCTTCGTGGCCGGGCTGCTGATCGGCTTGCTGGCGGCGACGGCCGGCGGACTGCTCGACGCGACGATCGCCCGGCTGACCGACGTGACGCTCGCCGTCCCGCACGTCGTGCTGGCGCTGGCGATCGTGGGTGTGCTCGGGCCGGGACTGGCCAACCTCGTGCTGGCGATGGCGCTGGCCGGGTGGGCGCCGATGGCCCGGTATGCGCGGCGGTTCGGCCGGGAGCAGCTCGGTCAGCCGTACGTGCTGGCCACTCGGCTGGCGGGCGTGTCGCGGTGGCGTGCGGTTGTGCGGCACGTCGTGCCGACGTCCGGCCTGCAGTTGCTCGCGATCGCGACGCTCGGGCTGGGCGAGATCGTGCTGAGCCTGTCGGCGTTGTCGTTCCTCGGGTTGGGAGTCGCGCCGCCGACGGCCGAGTGGGGACGGCTGGTGGCGGACTCGCGTACTTATGCCGGGCAGGCGCCGTGGCTCGTGGTCGCGCCGGGCTGCGCGATCGTCGTCGCCGTGGCGTGTGCCGCCCTGCTGGCGGACTCCGTCCGGGGTGATCGCGGATGACACTGCTGGTAAGGGATCTCAGCGTCCGATATGGCTCCGGCCGGCTCGCGTTGCAGGGCGTGTCGCTCGCGGTCGAGCCGGGGCAGGTGGTCGCGGTCGTGGGGGAGTCCGGGTCGGGCAAGAGCACGTTGTTGCGTGCGTTGCTCGGCGTGTTGCCGCGAGACGCCGAGGTGAGCGGCGAGGTGCTGACCGGTCGCCGGCTGGGCGTCGACGTCGGCTATGTCGGCCAGGACCCGTACGCCGCGGCCGATCCGTCGTGGAGCGTCGGGCACCACGTCGCGGAGGCGTGGCGCGCGGTTCGCCGCCGGCCTGGGCGGGGCGAGATCGCCGGACGGCTGACCTCGCTCGGTATCTCGCACGCCGTTGCCCGCTTGAGGAACCGGCCCGCTGCGTGGTCGGGCGGCATGCTGCAGCGGGCCGATCTGGTCGCGGCCACCGCGCACGACCCGCCGCTCGTACTCGCCGACGAGCCGACGTCGGCGCTGGACGCGGAGCTCGCGGAGTCGGCGATGGAGGCGCTGGTCGGGTCGTCGCGTTCGCTGCTGATCGTGAGTCACGACGTCGAGCTGGTGAGCCGGTACGCCGACCAGGTGCTGGTGCTGCGGGACTCCGGGCGGGCGGGTGGTTGCGTCGACGAGAGCCCAACGCGGCCCGGGGCTCTGCTCGCGCCGCCCGTGCTCCCGGACGATGCGCCCGTGATCGCTGCGTTGGAGCAGGTGACGCTGGCCTACCGGCGTTCCGGCCGCCGCGGGCCCGTGCTGCGGGACGTCGATCTGACGGTTCGGGCCGGGGAGATCGTCGGCCTGCTCGGACGTTCGGGCTCGGGCAAGACGACGTTGCTGCGAGCGTTCACCGGCCAGGTGGCGCCGGTGAGCGGCCGGATCGTGCTCGACCCGCGGCCGGGCTTCGTGATGCCGGTGTTCCAGGACTCGGCTGCGAGCCTCGACCCCCGCTGGCCGATCTGGCGTACGGTCGCCGAAGCCGCGGCCGGGAACCGCCGGATCACCCCTGCCGACCGTGAGCCGGCGGTCGAGGTGCTCGCGAATCTCGGCCTGCGCGAGGTCGACCCGGACACTCGTCCGCGGGAGCTCTCGGGCGGCCAGCGGCAGCGGGTGGCCGTCGCCCGGGCGCTGGCCGGACAGGCCCGGCTGGTGGTCGCCGACGAGCCGACCGCCGCACTCGATCCGTCGGTCGGCGCCGAGGTCGCTCGCGCGCTGGTCGCGCTGGCCGCGCGTGGAGTCGCTCTGGTCGTCGCCAGCCATGACGAGCGCCGCTTGCGGGAGCTGGCCCACCGCGTGCTGCGCGTCGAGGGCGACCGGCTCGTGCCGGTGGCCTGACGCGATGGTGTCGGCACGATGGGCTACGCTCTGAAACTGAAAACCGGTACCAAAGTCATCCGAGGGTTGAAAGCATCATGAAGATCGCGTTCGTTGGCAAAGGCGGCAGCGGCAAGACGACGTTGAGCTCGCTGCTGGTCAGATATCTCGCCGACCTCGGCCGGCCGCTGCTCGCGGTCGACGCCGACATCAACCAGCACCTGGTCCAGGCGCTCGACCCGGCGGTCGACCCGGAGTCGCTGCCCACGCTCGGCGAGCACCTCGGGCTGATCAAGCGCCACCTCCGCGGCGACAATCCGCGTATCCGCGACGAAGCCGCGATGACGAAGACCACGCCGGCCGGCTCGGGGTCGCGGCTGCTGCGGGTCGCCGAGCCGAACCCGATCTGGGACGCGTGCGTTCGCACAGCTGGGGGAGTGCGGCTCGCCGTCACCGGGCCGTTCACCGAGGCCGACCTCGGCGTGGCGTGCTACCACTCCAAGGTCGGCGCGGTCGAGCTGATCCTCAACCACCTGGTCGACTTCCCGGACGAATACGTCGTCGTCGACATGACGGCCGGAGCCGACTCGTTCGCCTCGGGGCTGTTCACGCGGTTCGACGTGACGTTCCTGGTCTGCGAGCCGACGTTGCGCTCGATCGGGGTGTTCCGGCAATACCAGGACTACGCCAAGGAGTTCGGCGTCCGGATCGCGGTGATCGGCAACAAGATCGCCGACGCCGACGACCTGGCGTTCCTGCGCGACCAGCTGGGTGCGGACCTCTACGCCTGGATCGGGCGCTCGTCGCTGGTGCGCGCCGCCGAGCGTGGCGACGTCCGGCCGATCGGCGAGCTCGAACCCGACAACCTCAAGACGCTGGCCGCGATGGTCGATCTGGTCGACCAGACACCCAAGGACTGGGCGATGTTCCAGCAGCAGGCCGCGGAGTTCCACCGCCGGAACGCCCTGGCGTGGGCCAACGAGCGTTCCGGCGCGGACCTCACCAAGCAGATCGACGAGACGTTCGTGATGGGTCCGGCTGCTCTCTGACATCCGGGGCCCCGCAGCCGCCGCATGCGGGCCGGGTCATGGCGCGATAGGCGAACGCCGCGATGCCCAGGCCGGCGCCCCAGGCGACGTACGCCGGAACGGCCACCCAGAAGAACCAGCCAGGCAGCGCGTCCGTGCTCTCGAACGGGTCGATGATCATCTGGATCATGCCGGTGCCGAAGTACGCCACGAGACCGGCCGACAGCGCGAACGCCGGGCCGAGTACCAGCCAGCGCGGAACCTTCCTGCCGGACAGGAACAGCGTCCAGCGCGGCCAGATCCGCCCGAAGCGGTGGACCAGCGCGAGCGGGAGCAGGATGCCGGCCAGCGCCGTGCCGATCAGGAAGGCCCACTCGGAGATGGTGGCGGCCAGGTCGCCCTCGCCGCGGATCGGTGCTGCCTGCTCGCCGAAGCCGACCGCGTACTGCGCCCCGATCCGGGTGAGGTAGGCCAGCACCGCGGCGTAGGCAGCGGCGTACGCCCAGCGCGGCGTGCGGGCCGGCGTCGGGGAGGCGTCGGTGCGACCGCAGGTCAGGCACCCGCCGCGCAGTGTGCGCTGGTAGGTCACGGCGAGCCTGGCGAGCAGCAGCCCGCCGGCCAGGCAACCGGCACGGCTCGCGGCGCCCGTGAGCGAGTGGAACATGCCGAGTCCGCCGAACAGCGTGCCCACCACGTCGAGCAGGATCAGCCCGGCGCCGGCGACGAGCCCGGCGCTGACCACGCCGGCCAGCCCGGTCAGCGTCCAGCCGAGCGGCTTGGACCGCGGCTGCCGGGCCAGCGCCGGTGCGAGGCCGGCAGCCAGCGCGCACAGCACGACCACCGGCCAGCCGGTGATGCCCAGCAGGTCGTACCCCATCGGCGGGATGTCGGGCTGGCCGCCGAGCGCCCACCAGAGCCGCAGGCTCCCGTAGGCGAGCGCCCAGACCAGCACGGCGTACGGCAGCCAGGCGGTCCGGCGCAGTGGGAGCCGCTGCCGCTGGAGGGGAGGAGCAAGCGTCGTCGTCATGCCCCGAGCCTGCGCGAACCGCACCGGGTCCCGCGTCCCGCGTGGGGTGGAAGCGCCTCCCTCCTCAGGGTGAGCCGCGGAGGGTCAGCGTGGCGCGGGTTGTCGTCTGCTGGTTGCCTACGGCCCACAGGGCGTCGGGGCCGGCGGCGTCGGTGCCTTCGAGCTCGACGTTGCCGGGCAGGGTGGGTACGGGTGCCGAGGTCCAGGTCGTTCCGTCCCAGTGCAGGGCGAGTGCCTGCCGGTTGTTGATGCCGCTGAATCCGACCGCGTCCACCGACTGCGGCGAGGTCGCTGTGACGCCGCGCAGCTCACCGGCCGTTACCGGCGCGGCGGCCTGCTGCCAGCCGGCGCCGTCCCAGTGCAGGAGCAGCGGCGCCCACGGCCCGCCCGCGCTGCTCGCCTTGGAGCCGACCGCCCACACGTCGTTCGCCGCGAGCGCGACGACACCCTCGAGCCGGGCGCTCGGGGCGATCGCCGGCAGCTGTTCGAGGGTCCAGGCCTGGCCGGTCCAGTGCAGGACGACCGGATGGTACGAGCCGATCGGGAACACGCTGTCGAGCTGCAGCCCCACCGCCCACACGTTATCCGGCGAAACGCCGTCCACGTCGTAGAGATTGCTGATGTCGGCGATTGGTGCCGGGGTGGGTATTTCCGTCCAGCTCGTCCCGTTCCAGCGCATCGTGAGTAACGATCCGTCGAAGTTGCCGAGGTTGGTTCCGCCCACCGCCCAGGCACGGTTGCCGCTGAACGTCCGGACGCCGCTCAGGCTGCTGGCGATACCCGGCCGCGGGCTCGCCGCAGTGGTCCACCGCGCCCCGTTCCAGTGCGTCGTGAACGGGAACCCGCCGGCCGAGCCGACGGCCCAGACATCGTTGCCTGTCAGGGCATCGACCGCGTTCAGCCGGTTGTTGGCCACCGGCCGAGGGTGGTCGGTCAGGCTCCATTGCTGCCCGTTCCAGTGCAGCAGGATGCTCACCTGGTCCGACTGGTTCGCCGGTATGCCGAAACCCGCCGCCCAGGCGTCGCTCGAGGCGACGGCGGTGACATCCAGCAGCCGGTTCTCGGCCGGATTCTGGTTGGGACTGGGGACGACCGACCAGCTCGGCTGAACGGCGGCCGCCGGAGCCGCGAGGAGCACAACGAGGACAAAACCGAGTGCGAGGCGATATCTCATGCCCTCAGGCTTTGTGACCCGCCTACGTTTGTCATCGGGTATTCCTCACGACTTCTCCCCGATTCGAGGAGCGCGGATCACAGCCAGCCGCGGAGCTTGAAGAACACCCACAGCACCACGCCCGACAGCAGCATCAGCCCGAGCGCGAACGGATAGCCGAACGCCCAGTGCAGCTCGGGAATGCGGTCGAAGTTCATGCCGTAGACACCGCCGATCACGGTCGGCGTGAACAGGATCGCCGCCCACGACGACAGGCGTTTGACCTCCTCGCCCTGCGCGATGCTGATCTCGGAGAGCCGCTTCATCTCCTCGTTCTGCCGCTGGGCGATCAGCGTGGCGTTCAGGTTGAGCAGGTTCTGCAGCAGGTCGCGCTGGCTCTGCACCCGTTCGACGACGCGCACGGTGTGGTCCTCGATATCGCGCAGCAGGCGCTGCAGCTCGACGTCCACACCGTATTTGGTGAACCCGGCCGCCAGCGAGTGCAGTACGTCGAGCAGAGGAGCGCAGGCCCGCTGGAACTCGATCACCTCGCGGGTCAGCTCGTAGACGCGGCGCGAGACATCGGTCTCGTCGGCGAACGTAACGGTCTCGATCTCGTCGATGTCGTTGTGGACTCCGGCCAGCACGGGGAGGTAGCCGTCGACCACCTCGTCGAGGATCTCGTACAGAACGCCCTCGGGCCCGAGCAGCAGCAGTTCCGGGTTGGTCTCGAACTTGCGGCGCACCGGAGCCAGGTTGGGATAGTCGCTGTGCCGGATCGTCACCACGAAGTCCGCGCCGAGGAAGACGTGCAGCTCACCGATCTCCACGACCTCGTTGGAGTCGACGTAACGCGCCGGCCGCAGGACGACGAACAGCGTGTCGCCGTAGCGTTCCAGCTTGGGCCGCTGGTGCGCGTGCAGGGCATCCTCCACGGCCAGCTCGTGCAGCCCGAACTCCTGCGCCACCGAGGCCAGCTCGGCCTCGTCCGGGCGAACCAGGCCGATCCACCCGATGCCCCGCTGCTCGCGGAGCAGCTCGTACGTCTGCTCCAGCGACTCCGGCTCGATCCGTTGGCCGTCGACGTAGACGGCGTTGTCGATGACGGTCACGAGGGAGCAGGTTACGCTGTCCTTTTGTCCGGAACCCCGACGGAGGCTGACCAACGACCATGGCCGTGGAATCGCTGTTTCCGCGTCTGGAGCCACTGCTCGCGCTGGTGCAGAAGCCGATCCAGTACGTCGGCGGTGAGCTCAACTCGACCGTCAAGGACTGGGACGCCGCGACGGTGCGGTGGGCGCTGATGTACCCCGACGCGTACGAAGTGGGTCTGCCCAACCAGGGAGTCCAGATCCTCTACGAGGTGCTCAACGAGCGTGACTGGATCCTCGCGGAGCGTACCTACGCCGTCTGGCCGGACCTCGAGAAGCTGATGCGCGAGCACGGCGTCTCCCAGTTCACTGTCGACGGGCACCGGCCGGTGGGGGCGTTCGACGTGCTCGGCGTCTCGTTCGCCACCGAGCTGGGCTACACCAACCTGCTGACGGCTCTCGACCTCGCCGGGATCCCGCTGGAGTCGCGCGACCGTACCGACGAGCACCCGATCGTGCTCGCCGGCGGCCACTCCGCGTTCAACCCCGAGCCGATCGCCGACTTCCTCGACGCCGCCGTGCTCGGCGACGGTGAAGAGGTCGTGCTGGCGATCAGCGAGGTGATCCGGGAGTGGAAGTCCGAGGGTTCGCCGGGCGGCCGCGACGAGCTGCTGCGGCGGCTGGCGGCGTCGGGTGCGGTCTACGTGCCGCGGTTCTTCGACGTCGAGTATCTGCCGGACGGGCGGATCAAGCGTGTCGTACCCAACCGCAACGGCATCCCGTGGCGCGTCGTCAAGCACACGCTGATGGACCTCGACGAGTGGCCGTATCCGAAGAAACCCCTTGTGCCATTGGCCGAAACGGTGCACGAGCGGTTCTCGGTCGAGATCTTCCGCGGCTGCACGCGCGGCTGCCGGTTCTGCCAGGCCGGCATGATCACGCGGCCCGTACGCGAGCGTTCGATCACCACGATCGGCGACATGGTGCAGAACGGCATCCAGTCGTCCGGCTTCGAGGAGGTCGGGCTGCTGTCGCTGTCGTCGGCCGACCACTCGGAGATCGGCGACGTCGCCAAGGGACTCGCGGACCGCTACGAAGGCAGCAACGTCTCGCTGTCGCTGCCGTCGACGCGCGTCGACGCGTTCAACATCACGCTGGCCAACGAGCTGTCGCGCAACGGACGGCGGTCGGGGCTCACGTTCGCTCCCGAGGGTGGCTCGGAGCGGATGCGCAAGGTCATCAACAAGATGGTCTCCGAGAACGACCTGATCCGTACGGTCGAGACGGCGTACGCCAACGGCTGGCGGCAGGTGAAGCTCTACTTCATGTGCGGCCTCCCGACCGAGACCGACGAGGACGTGCTGGAGATCGCCGACCTGGCGCGCAAGGTGATCGCAGCCGGGCGCGCGGCGTCCGGACGGCGCGACATCCGTTGCACCGTTTCCATTGGCGGCTTCGTGCCGAAGCCGCACACGCCGTTCCAGTGGGCGGCGCAGTGCGCGTGGGAGACGGTCGACGATCGGCTCACGAAGCTGAAGCAGGCGATCCGGTCCGATCGCGAGTACGGCAAGGCGATCGGCATCCGCTACCACGACGGCCAGCCGTCGATCGTCGAGGGCCTGTTGTCCCGCGGCGACCGCCGGGTGGGGCGCGTGATCCGTACGGTCTGGGAGAACGGCGCCCGCTTCGACGGCTGGAGCGAGCACTTCTCCTACGACGCCTGGGTCTCGGCGTGCTCGTCGGTCTTCGCTGACGAGCCGGTGTCGCTGGAGTGGTACACCACGCGAGAGCGCGAAGAGCACGAGGTGCTCCCGTGGGACCACCTCGACGCCGGCCTCGACCGCGAGTGGCTGTGGCAGGACTGGCAGGAAGCCATCGACCCGGCCGGCGCGGCCGAGGTCGAAGACTGCCGCTGGACCCCCTGCTTCGACTGCGGTGTCTGCCCGCAGATGGGCACCGAAATCCAGATCGGCCCGACGGGCGCCAAGCTCCTGCCGATCGCCTCGGTCAGCTGACGCCACGGGCACGGCCTGGCAGGCTGTGCCCGTGACCGACATCGACGCCCGTGACCGGCATCGACGCACATGGCGTTCATCGAGATCCGCTACCTCGCTGCCTGCGAACGGAAGCTACGCCGGGACTGCATGACAGAGCGCCACCAGGACTTCTACGGTGGCGCCTGGCCGACGACCAGCATGTAGCCGCCGTAGACCGCGGACACCAGCGTCAACCCCACGAGCACGCCCACCGCCACCCCGCGCCGTGAACGGGCCAGCGCCACCGCGAACGGCAGCAACAGCGCGAACGCCGGCACCAGCAGGCGCGGGCGTGAGTTGAAGTAGCCCGTGCCGAACAGCGCCAGGTAGACGTTGCCCGCGGTGTACGCCACCAGCGCCGCCACCGGGAACCGCACCGCCGACCAGGCGAACAACGCCAGGACCAGCACATACGCCAGCAGCACCAGCACGCCCACCCACGGCAGCGGCCCGCTCAGCATCGTCCAGATCTGGCGGGCGGCGGCCTGGCCCAGGTCCAGCGACTTGTTCCACTGCGCCTGCACCTCGAAGTACCCCGTCACGCTGCCGACCCGCGCCCCCACCCAGCCGACGTACGCCAGGAAGCCCAGCGGCGACAGCGCCGCCCCCAGGAACGGCCGCACGCACTCACGCCACGAGCCCGCCCGCAACGAGCGCACGATCGAGATCAGCGCCGTCAGCCCCACCGCCGCGATCAGGGCGACCGCCGCCGGCCGGGTCAGCCCGGCCACGAGGGTCAGCAGCCCCGCGACCAGCCACCTCCGCGTCAGCACGGCGTACAGCGCCCACGCCGAAAGCGCCGTGAACAGCGTCTCCGTGTACGCCATCGACTCGACGATCGCGATCGGCAGCGCGCCCCACAGGATCGCCAGGACGATCCCGGCTCGCCGCCCCGCCACGTGCGCCCCGACCGCGAACAGGCCCCAGGCCGCCGCCACCGACGCCAGCCACGACAGCACCAGCCCCGACGCCTGCAGCGACAGCGGCGTCACGGCCGCCACCAGCCGCATCAGCCACGGGAACAGCGGGAAGAACGCGTAGTCCGGGTGCACGATGTCCGGCGGCACCCGCGCGACGAAGCCATAGCCATCGGCCGCGATCCGGCCGTACCAGACCGCGTCCCAGCGTCCGGACAGCAGCGTGTACGGGTCCTCGCCGGCCAGCCATGCCCACCCCGCGAACAGAAGGACGCAAAACACCCGTACCGCCACGTACCCGGCCAGAGCCGGCGCGGCGTACCGCAAAGCCGACTTCCAGCGGGGTGGGAGCGTGAGCATCGCAGGAGATCATTGCCTAGAGGCGCCGACCGCACGCAGGAAGCCCCTCCACCCGCATGCCGCCGACGACCCGCACGATGTTCTGTGCGCCGACCCACAGCTAGAGTCACGCTTGATGAGTCCTCGCAACGCCCCTCCCGAGCGGCACACACCCCCGGCCGTGCAGCGGCTCCGGCTGCGGTACGCCCGTCGCGGCCGGCTGCGGTTCAGCAGCCACCGCGACTTCCAGCGGGCGCTCGAACGGGCGGTCCGCCGGGCCGGCATCCCGATTGCCTACTCCGCGGGGTTCAGCCCGCACCCGAAGATCTCGTACGCCGGCGCCGCGCCGACCGGCACGGCGAGCGAGGCGGAATACGTAGAGATCGCCGTTGTTGAACATTGTGAGCCGCACGACATCCGGCAGGCGCTGGACGAGGCACTGCCGGACGGGCTGGACGTTCTGGACGTCGTGACGGCCGGTTCCGGAAACCTCGCGGAGCGCCTCCAGGCATCGTCCTGGCGGATCGAGCTGCCGGGGGTCGAAACCGCCGAGCTCGACCGTGCGACCACGGAGTTTCTGGCTCGCGAGAGCATCGAGGTCGAGCGGCTCACAAAGAACGGACGACGGGTTTTCGACATCCGTGGCGCCGTGCGAAGACTCGCCACGACCGGCGGAAACGTTGGGTCCACAGAATCGTGTGCGATACTTCAGCTGGTGGTACGGCACGAGACGCCCGCCGTACGACCCGACGACGTCCTCGCCGGGCTTCGCCTGGTAGCAGGCCTCGTGCTTTCGGTCCCTCCTCGAGCGACCAGACTGGCGCAAGGCCTCTGGGACGAGGAGTCCGGCACCGTAGGCGACCCGCTGGCGCCCGACCGCGACGCCGCTGTCACATCCGTGTGACAGCCGGCTGTGGCGCGGTCGTTCACCGCGGAGGGGCCCGCGTTGGGGTTCACGCCTAGCGGTGCGGGAGGCGTGGCGCCGTCGAGGGCTCCGCGAGCGAACCCCATCGCCCGCGAGCGTGCCCAAACCGGACTTACGCCGGCGACCAGGCCCGTACTGGCCTGGGGCCGACGTTGAACACACGTCCTCGTGTGGCTTCGTGCCCGAGGACCGACAGGAGACAGACTGCATGCTCGACAACGAGCAAGGCGCCGAACCGGGTGCCGAGACCCCCAAGAAGACAACGACCAGAACCAGACGTCGTACGACCAAGAAGGCCGACGCTCCACCTGAGTCGACTGTCCAGCCCACACTTGACGACGCCGCGGCCGCTGAGGCCTCCGACGTCCAGCCATCCGACGACGCTCCGGCCAAGCCGGCCCGCCGTACCCGGAAGCGGGCCGCGGCGGTAGCCGCCGCACCGCCGGAGGCGTCCGCCGAGACCGGCGCCGACACCTCCGCAGCGCCCGAGGCCGGTGCCGGCAGCGACCAGCCGGCCGAGAAGCCTGCCCGGAAGCGGACCCGCAAGAGCGCCAAGACGGCCGCGGCCCCCGAGCCTGTGGCGGCCACCGAGGTTGCCGCCGAGGCCGTCCCCGTGACCGACGCCAAGGCTTCCGCCGCGCCCAGCACCTCCGCAGGGTCCGGCGACTCCGCCGCGTCGGCCACCCGGCAGGCGGCGGCATCCGTCACGTTCCAGCCGCCGAGCGTCCTCTTCCAGGCGCCTGACCTGGCCGCCGAGGCCGCGGCCGCCGCGCGCGCCACCGAGGCCGCGCCGGCCGGCACAGACGACGACGAGCAGGCGCCCAAGTCGAGCCGGCGCCGCCGCGCCCGTACGCGCGGTGACCGCACGGCCGACGAGACCGCGGAGGCGACCGAAGACACCGAGACCACGAGCCGCGCTGCCGAGGAGTCCGACTCCA